>NZ_JBFUGI010000010.1:0-315442 GCF_056402995.1 Mesorhizobium sp. P3_A8
CGATCTCCTTCGGATTGACGAAATGCGTCATGCCGAACCGCTCGCCCCATTCCTTCTTGTCGTTGTTGAGATCGACGCCGATGATCATGTCGGCGCCGGCCAGCTTCAGGCCCTGGATGACATTCAAGCCGATGCCACCGAGGCCGAAGACGACAGCCGTGGCGCCTTGCTCGACCTTGGCGGTGTTGATGACCGCACCGATGCCGGTGGTGACGCCGCAGCCGATGTAGCAGATCTTGTCGAAGGGTGCGTCCGGGTTGACCTTGGCCAGCGCGATCTCGGGCAGCACGGTGAAGTTCGAGAAGGTCGAGCAGCCCATATAGTGGAAGATCTTGTCCTTGCCGATCGAGAAGCGCGACGAGCCGTCAGGCATCAACCCTTGCCCCTGCGTGGCACGGATGGCGGTGCACAGATTGGTTTTTCTCGACAGGCAGGACGGGCACTGTCGGCATTCCGGCGTGTAGAGCGGGATGACATGGTCACCCTTCTTGACCGAGGTGACGCCCTTGCCGACATCGACGACGATGCCGGCGCCTTCATGGCCGAGGATGGCCGGGAACAGGCCTTCGGGATCGGCGCCCGACAGGGTGAATTCGTCGGTGTGGCAGATACCGGTCGCCTTGATCTCGACCAGCACCTCGCCTTCGCGCGGACCGTCGAGGTCGACCTCCATGATCTCCAACGGCTTTCCGGCGGCGACAGCGACAGCGGCGCGGGTTTTCATGCGTGCTCTCCAATTATTTTCGATACCGGCCTGCCGTCGACAGGGCGGTTCTTAACGGCTCGCGGCATGATGGCCGCTAGCCAACCGCTTGCGCGAGCTTCACCTTGTGCCAGGCGATGATGTCCATCAGTTCCGGCGAGAACGCGTCGTGGGCGGGAATCCCGGCCTGGGCCAGGGTACCGCGCACGCTGGCCATGCTGGTCGCCGGCGTCCCAGTCTCGACGAGCGAAGACACAAAGGCCGCGAACTCGATCTTCGGCTGGTGCTTATCCGTCGCCAGTTCGGGATGCACGAATTCGAGGCCGTAGAAATGGTGATCCGGATCGGACACCTTGCCGACCATATGCGTCCCACAGGATTTGCAGCGGTGGCGTTCGATCTTCTGCGTGGCGTCCACGGCCTCGAGCTTGTCGCCATGCGCCTTGACCTCGACGCAGCCCGCCGGCACGACCGCGATCTGCGCGAAGACGGCACCGGCAGGCTTCCAGCATTTCGAACAGCCGCACAGATGGTTGTGCGCCACCGCCTGGTACATCGCGATCTCCACCGGCTCGCTGGCACATCTGCAGCGCGCCGTGAATGCTCCGACCGGCGAAGCCGAAAACGTTCGCCCGACAGCCGGGTGCAGCACGGCGGTCTCGCCGCGCAGCGCCTCGGCCCGCGCCTTCAGCGCGCTGTTCAGGTCATTATAGGCCGTTCGCAAATTGGTATCGATGCTGGGCCAGCGTTCGTCAGCCATCGGACCATTGAAGATCTCGTTGTGGCGCACCCGCGTGCCGCCATTCCCGGTCGGCTCCAGGATGAAGATGTGCTCCGCGCTGAACACGCCGCCAGGCGCCTGGCTCAGCCAGCGCAGTTCCCGCGCTCCCACGATGCGGGTGATCGTCGGCGTGACCTCGCGCTCGGGAACGTTGGGCTGGCGCAGCGTACCGACGACGCGCTGTCCAACCGTCGTCCGTCCGCGCAGCGCCGGCAAGGCCGGGTTCCATTCGCCGTAGCGCTCGAGATCGTCCAGCACGGCCCACACGGTCTGTGGCGGTGCGTCGATGACGATCTCGGTTTCGAGCAAGCGCATGGAGCATCCTCATTCCTGGACCAGATTTATGTTCTGGAGTGTGGCAGCGCGCTAATGCGCGGCCGTCGTGGCGGAGACGCCGAGATAGGCGCTCATCACCTTTGGGTCGTTGAGCAGATTTGGCGCCGTGTCCTCGCCGACGATCCTTCCGGTCTCGATCAGGTAGCCGCGATCAGCGGTCTTGAGGCTCAGCCGCGCATTCTGCTCGACAAGCAGGATGCCGAAGCCTTCGCGGGCGATGATGGCGAGTGATTTGAATAATTCCTTGGACAGCAGCGGCGACAGTCCGAGCGAGGGCTCGTCCAGCATCAGGATGTCCGGTTTCGACATCAGCGCCCTGCCGATCGCGACCATCTGCTGTTCGCCGCCCGACATGGTCTGCGCCAATTGGCGAGGGCGTTCGGCGAGCCGGGGGAACAGGCCGTAGACGAAATCAAGCATCTTTCCCGCATCGGCTTTCGCGCGCCTGGCATGGCTTCCAAGCCGCAAATTCTCCGCCACGGTGAGTTCACCAAAGATGCCTCGGCCTTCCGGAACCAGCGCGATCCCCTCCTCCACCATCAGATGGGCGTCGAGTTTCGTGACATCCTTGCCGTTCATGACGATGCTGGTGCCGGGCTCCGTCCCGACAAGCCCGGCGACGGCGCCGAGGAAGCTGGACTTTCCGGCGCCATTGGCGCCCAGGATGACACAGATCTCGCCCTTGGAAACGCGCGCGGAAACACCTTCTAGCGCGACGTGCCGCCCGTAGCGGACGCCGAGATTGGACACCTCAAGCATCGTCATCTCCCAGATAGGCGCGGACAACCTCCGGGTCGGCCAGGACGCTGGCCGACTTACCGTCGGCGATCTTCGTACCGGAATTCATGACCACGCAGCGCTGGCAAAGCGAGCGTATGGCATCCATCACATGCTCGACCATGATGATCGTCCGACCCTGTGCGCTGATCTCGCGGATGAGTTCTATACCGACCCTCAACTCGCTCGGGTTGAGGCCGGCGAGCCATTCGTCGAGCAACAGGACATGAGGGTTTCCCGCAAGTGCACGGGCGAGTTCGATCCTCTTCTGGTCGATGTAGGTCATGGCGGCGACGGGAACCTCCTCGCGACCCTTCAACCCGACCCGCTCCAGCAGATCGCGGGCAAGCGTCAGCGCCTCGCTGCCCCAGAGCCTGTTGTGCCCGAAGACGGCGCCGGCGACGACGTTCTCTACCGCGCTCATGGACGGCAGAACGCGTACCAGCTGGAAGGTCCGGGCGACGCCAATGCGGGCGATCTTGTGGGCCGCCAGTCCGGCGATGGGCTGTCCGGAAAGGAGGATGTTACCCGATGTCGGCGACAGCGCCCCCGATATGAGGTTGAGCATCGTCGTCTTGCCCGAGCCGTTCGGACCGATCAGTCCCAACAGTTCGCCCTTGGCGACTTCGAAACTCACGTCGTTGACGGCGACGAGGCCGCCGAAGGCCTTGCGCACCCGATTGACGGTCAGGAGAGGAACGCTCATCTGCCCTCCTCGGCGGTCGTTGCCAGCAGGCTTTTGTCGATGGAGCGGCGGCGGCGGAACAGGGTTTCCAACTGGCCGGTTACGCCGTCGGGGAGCACATAGACGATCGCCAGAAACGCGAGTCCCATGATCACCGCAGTCTGGTTCGGGAAGTGGCCCGAGATGAAGTCCATCACCACGGTGAAAGGAATAACGCCGACCAGGGGTCCCCAAAGGCGGCGCGTGCCGCCGAGCAGCGCCATGATGACCACGAGGAAGGACGTCATCGGATTGAACGCCGCATCCGGTGTGATGTAGCTGTAGCGGGGCGCCATGATCGCGCCGGCCACGGCAATGAACGCTCCCGAGACCGCGAACAGGATGATCCTGGCGCGAGCGGTATCGACTCCGACATGGCGCGCCACGGCCTCGTCATTGCCGATGATGCGCAAGGCCAGGCCCAGCCGGGACCTGTTGATGAGCCATCCTGTCACGAACACGATCACGGTCAGTGCAAGCAGCATCCAGTAGAGATCCGCCTCGGTGAAATCAGTGAAGACGTAGAGCCCGATCGCGCCGCCGAAATTGGTCTGCACCCAGGTCACGATCTGGCCCATGAGTTGGGCAAGGCCGAGGGTGAAGATGACGAAATAGACGCCCGAGAGCTTGAGGGTCGCCAATCCAACCAGTACGGCCAGCATGGCTCCGGCCGCGACCGCTATCAGGATAAGAGCCGGGAACGGCAGCACGTCGATGAAGATCGCGACCGAATAGGTTCCGACCCCGAAGAAGGCGGCACTTGCGAGCGAGACCAGGTGGGTCGGCCCGGAAAACAGCGCCCAGGCCGTGCATATGGCCGCATAGAGCATGATGTTCACGCTGAGCGACAACCAGAACCCCTCGGTGACCAGGGGTAGAAATGCCAGCACAGCCGCGCTGGCAAGCCCGGCGCTGAGAGCCAGAAGTTCATTGCGCGGGATGTTCATCACGCTGGCCGCTTTCCGAACATGCCCTGCGGCCGGAACAGCAGAACGAGGATGAACAGGGCGTAATTGGCCGCCAGCGTCAGCCCCGGATCCAGCAGGCTGGCGACGAGGGTCTCGGTCAGGCCAAGGACGAGGGCAGCGAGAACCGCGCCGCGAATGTCGCCGACACCGCCCATGATCACGATAATCAGCGCCTTCATGGTGAAGAACACGCCCATCGAGGCGTCGAACGTGTAAAAGGTCGACAGCAACGTCCCGGCGCAGGCCGTGATCGCTCCTCCGAGCGCAAAGGCAAAGGCCGCTGTCTTGCGCACATCGATTGCCACAAGCCGCGCCGCGCGCGGATCGACGGCGACGGCGCGAACGGCGGTGCCGCGATCGGTGTGGTAGAGGAAGATGTAGAGAGCCGCGGCGATGACGGCCGCGGCGACAAAAGCCACGACGCGGTTCAGGCCGAATGAGTCGCCCATGATCGAGAATGGCTGGGCGAGGAACTCATAGTTGAAGTAGGACCCGCCGAAGACCTGCAGCATCACCCCCTGGAACAGGAACAGCAGTCCGAAAGTCGCCAGGATGGAATCGACCTCGAGCATGCCGCGGTTCTTGGCCCGCTTCACCAGGGGCTGCATCAGCCTTGTGTATATCAGCCAGTTGATGACGAAGGCGCCGGGCCCGATCAACAGCAGGCCAAGAAGCGGATTGATCCCGAAGCCGGTATACAGCCAGAAGGTGACGAAGCACGCAGCAACGAGCGTCTCGCCGTTGGCAAGGTTCATGATCCGCGCCACGCCGTACTGGAGCGTGAGCCCGAGCGCGATGAGCGTATAGGTGCCCCCTAGGAGCAGGCCTGTCAGCAGGATGAGCATTGTACTCTCGCAGTCATCGGCCCGGCATCACGAGGACGCCAGGCCGCCGGGAACATCGGATCAGTTGCTGGGCCAGGCGGGCTTCAGCACTGGCGGCTGTGCGCCCTGGAGGTTGCCGGTCGCCCTGACGCCATGCACGACGCCATCGCTCCACTGCCCTACCGTCCAGTTGTTGTTGTTGATGTTGTTCTCGAAGTGGACATCGCCGATGACGGTCTTGAAGGTGCCCGACTGGATGTCCTTGTTGATCGCCTTCTTGTCCAGACTGCCGACATGCTCGACCGCCTGCTGCAGGATCTCCAGGCTGGCATAGGCCACCGGGCTCGCCCACCAATCTGCTTCCTGACCTGTCACCGCGAGATGCTCCTTGCGATAGGCCTGGAAGACCGGATCGCTCGCATTGACGCCGCCCATGATCAGAATGCCGTTGGCAGCAGCGCCAAAGCGCTTTCCGTACGCGTCGAGATTGCCGCCGACGCTCACGAAGAACGCCTTGGTATCGAACTTCTGCAACTGCGCCTGCTCGGTGAGAGCGAAGCTGTCCGGCGGGTACGAGTAGGCAATGAAGGCATCGGGATTGGCCGCCTTGGCGCTGGCGATGACAGGCGCCATGTCCTGGTTCCCGAGCGGATACGAGCTCTCGTAGACGATATCGAAACCGGCCTGCTTCAGCGCGGGTTTGCCGGTCTTGATCATCTCGAGGCCAAACGCATCGGAGACGTTGACCACCGCGACCTTGTTGCCGATCCTGCCGGCGTCGTGCAGATCCTTGAGCGTGCCGACGATGCCGTCGGCGATGCCTTGCGCCGGACCGAGCAGCCAGAACGTGTTCGGCCAGCGCTTGACGAATTGGTCGAGATCGTTGGCATTGCCGGTGGAGACGATCTGCGGGTAGCCATACTTCGCGATCAGCGGAGCGGTCGCGAGATTGAGGCCTGTCGAATAGGGCGGGATGATCAGGTCGACCTTGTCCTGGGTGGCGAGACGCTGGATGTTCTTGACCGCCTCTTCCGGTGACGATTTGTCGTCATATTCGACGATCTCGATCGGCCGCATTTGATCGCCGACCTTGAGGCCACCGGCCTTGTTCACCTTCTCGGCCCACAGCTTGATGTTCGGCCAAAGCACGCCTGACGCGCCGCCGGCAAGCGGCCCGGTCTTGGAGGCGCTCACGCCGATCCTGACCGGGTCCTGCGCAAAGGCCGCGCTGAACGTGCCGGCCGCCAGGGCCGCCGAAAGCATGAGTACGTTGAAACTGCGTCGCAACATCGAAATTCCTCCCAGTTCTGGTTGCAGTGGGCGCTCCCTCGCCTCGCGGCTCGCGAGACGAGTTGATCGCCCGATCCTCCCTAACGAAATTGCTTAGGCCATTTTCCTCTGATGATCCATCTAATTTCGTAATATCTGGTATTTTCGTTATTTTTTCCGAGTGACGATATTCCCTACCCGGCTCAAGGGACTTGGCCGGAGCACGACAGTTGCGCCCGTCCAACCCGCTTCCGCCTCACATCATTAAGATACCAAGTAGTATTCGGATACGACATGGAATGTCAATACCAAAAGCCTGCCGGTACGCTCTGCGTCCCTGCTTCGTCCGTCAGGCAATACGGAAATGTGGAGCTTTGTCGGGCCGGCCTCATTTCGAGACATTCGCCAGGGCCTCGAGTGCCAGCGCCGGATCCGCGATCTGAGCGGGATCGGGGCTCGCCGACATGGCAAGGAGGCGCTTGCCGATCAGATAGTCGCGCGGCGCATTCAGCCCATCGACCGCGACGAGTTGCCCTTCGCGGTAGTACCAGTGCGACCGTCCCGCTCCTGCCCCCTGCCTGACAACCACCGTATCGTCCAGCCGGGACAGGCCGGCGATCTGCAGCTTGAGATCGAACTGATCCGACCAGAACCACGGCTTCGGCCTGTAGGGCTGGCGCGCGCCCATGATGTTGCGGGCGACCAGGTCGGCGCTGTCGATCGCGTTGCCGACGCTCTCCATCCGCAGCCCGCCTCCGGGCAAGGAAAAATTGGCGCAATCTCCGGCGGCCCAGATCAACGGGTCGTCCGTGCGCCCGTGGGCGTCGGCGGCGACGCCGTTGTCGATGGCGAGACCCGCCTCGGCCGCCAGCGTCGTTTGCGGCATGCCACCGATCCCCGCCACGACGACGTCGGCGGCGATGATCGTGCCGTCGCCGAGCCTGGCGCCGACGACCCGGTCCGTGCCCAGCAACTCACTCACCGCTTTGCCGAGATGAAACGCCACGCCCCTGGAGCGGTGGAGCGCCTCGACCGCTGTGGCTGTTTGCGCCGAGGCCACCCGCGCGAGCGGGCGATCGGCGGCTTCCACCACAGCTACCGTCATGCCGAGCCCACGCGCGACGGCAGCGATCTCGAGCCCGATATATCCGCCGCCGATGACAAGGAGCTTGCCGTGCTTTTCGAGCGTCGGCCGCAATGCATCGATGTCGGCGAGCGTTCGTATGGTGAAGATGCCCGCAAGACCGCGCGAAATCGCCTGCGGCAATTTTCGGGCGGTCGCGCCGGTTGCGAGCACGAGACGATCGTAGTCGAGCACGGCGCCATCGGCCAGACACACGCACCGCCGCGAACGGTCGATGGATGCGATGCGCGTTCCCAATCGCAACGCGATCCGGTTCTTTGCGTACCAGTCCTCCGCTTTCAGCTTCAGCCGGTCGCGCTCGAGTTCGCCGAGAAGATAAGCCTTCGACAGCGGCGGACGCTGGTAAGGAGCATCGGGCTCCTCGCCGATCAGGGTGATCGATCCCGCGAAGCCGTTTGCCCGCAGCTTTTCGGCCGTGGACAGGCCGGCCTGGCCGGCACCGACGATGATTATGCTGCTTTCGTTGCCGGGCACGGCCGCGGCGGGATGATCGGCGTCAAGGGACATGATCGGCCTCAACCGCTAGGCGGCCGGAATGCGGACAGAAATATTGTCCAGCGCATCGCTGACCTTGATCTGGCAACTCAGCCGGCTTCCGGATTCGCGCGGCGCTTCGGCGAAGTCCAGCATGTCGTTTTCATGTTCGCTGATGGGTCCGAGCGCCAGCAGGATTTCCTCGGGAAGCACGACATGGCATGTGGCGCAGGCCGCCGAGCCGTTGCATTCGGCGATGATGCCCGGAACGCTGTGTTCAAGCGCGGTTTCCATCAAGCTGCGGCCGTTCTGGGCCTCTACGGCGAGCTCGGCGCCGTTCGCGAGCATGAATCTGATCGTTGGCATGGCTCTCTCCCTCAAGCGTCCCAGACAACAGGCATGTGCGTGGGGCCACGAAACACCCAGCCCCGGACGCGGACGAGTTCCTGGTCCTTGAGCCGGAGATTGCGCAGCCGCTCGAACACCATCGGTACGGCGAGCTGGCTCACCAGCGCGCGCGACACCCAGGTGCCGGCGCAGAAATGCGATCCGGCGCCGAACGCCAGGTGGGACTTCTTCTCCCGGAAGACATCGAACTTTTCCGGATCGCTGAAACGGCGGTCGTCGTGGTTGGCGGCGCCGACGCACAGACCGACCTGCTCGCCCTTGTGGACCAGCGTGCCAGATATCTCGACATCGCGGGTCAAGCGGCGCGGATACATGCCGATCGGCGAGATCCAGCGCACCGCTTCTTCGAAGGCCTGCCCCCAGAGCGAAGGCTCGGCACGAACGCGCGCGAGCTGATCCGGGTTCTGCAGCAGGCCAAGGATCAGCGTCAGGATCGAATCGCGGGTCTCGTTCAATCCGCCGCCGATCGCGACCTTGATGTTGGCGTATATCTGCTCGACCGTCTGCGCAGGATCGGCCTGGAGCATCGAAGACAGCATCGAAGGATTTGGATTGGCCCGATGATGGGGCAGCATCCTGTCGACGGCGCTCTCGACGCCGCTGGCTGCCTCCTTCGCCTTGAGCGCGATTTCCGCGTTGTGCGAGTAGTTGCCGGAACCGTCGATGAGCGACTGCGACCACAGCGCCATCGTGCGCCAGTCGACGCCGTCGAAACCCAATATGTCGGCCAGCGCGTGCGCCGCGATCGGCGCGGCGAGTTCCTCGAAGAGCTCGGCCTCACCCTTGTGCTCGATCTGCGAAATGACGTCGTCGCAAATGGCCCGCATGGGGTCGGCCCAGCAGCGCTTGACGACGCCGGGACGCAGGCTCGGATCCATCGCGGCCCTTTCGCGGGCATGATCGTCGCCGTCCTTGCGCATCAGGTTCGGCCCGATCACCGTGTTGAGCAGCGACTGCGGATTGATGGAGGAAAACGTATCGGGGTCGCGTTCGATGGCCATGACGTCGTCGAAGCGCGTGACCATCATGATGTTGGCCGCCTCGACCTTGACGACCGGTCCGAGGTCGCGGACGCGCTTGAAGACTGGATACGGATTGGCAAGCAGGTCTTCGAAAGAGACGTCGTCGACCACTTTCACGGCTTCGTACATGGTTTCCTCCCTGTTGGGGGAACGAGGTACGAAATCGACGTGTATTCAGCAATGCGATGAGTTAGATAGAGGTCATCGAAAATTTGCATGGAGGAGAACGGCCATGCTGCCCGACGAGCTTGCCAGTGTAGACCTCGCGGCCTTGCAGACGCTTGTTGCCGTCCAGGACCGCGCCTCGTTTTCCGATGCCTCCCAGCTTCTTGGCGTCAACCAGTCCACCATTAGCTACGCCATCAAACGGCTGCGAAAGGCCTTCAACGATCCGCTGTTCGTCCGTCAGGGCAATTCGATCGTGGCAACCGACAAGGGCGATCAGCTCGCCCAGCAGGCGCGCGGCATCCTTGAGCAGATGGCCGCGCTGTCTTCGCCGACGGGTTTTGACCCAACCACGGCCGAAGGAAGCGTGACGGTGTCCTGTAACCACCACGAGCGCATGTTCGTCATTCCCGACTTCGTGCGCCGGGCGCAGAAGGAGGCGCCGAAAGCGACGATCCACATCTTCGAATCCGCTGTCGACGGCAAGCAGCAGTTGAAGCAGAACACATGCGACATCGTGCTTGGACCGGTCGCGATCCTCGGCGACATCTACTACCGCAGGAAACTGTTCACCGATCACTACGCCTGCGTCATGGACCCGGCGCACCCGCTGGCGCAGGGAACGCTGACGCTCGACCGCTACTGCGCCTCGCGGCATGTCGCGGTCACGCATAACGGACGCTGGGAAGCCCTCTATTTCGCCGCGTTGCGCGCAAAGGGCATCGAGATGCAGCCGGAGGTCACCGTGTCGAGCCACGACATATTGGAGCGGCTTATTCCCGGGTCGGAGCTGGTGGCGACGATTCCGTATCGGCTGGCGCGTCGCCTGTCGGACAGACTCGCGCTCCGCCCTTTCCCGATGGACGTCTTCATCCAGGTCGACATTTATTGGACCGAGCGCACGCACCACTCCGGTCTGCACCGCTGGGCCCGCCAGATCCTGGCTGAGGTCGCTGAGAAGAACCTCGGCGACGGGGACGTGCACGAGGCAGTAAGGGGCGACCACGTACCGGACCGACAGTAGGCCCGGAGAGAGAGAAAACGTCGACGCCGCCCAACGGAGGGCCGGTGGGCGATGCGTGCGACGCGGCTATGCCGTCGTCGCGCCAAGCATGACGACCGAGATCGTCACCGGCTCGTCGAAGGGATTGCGCCAGGCATGACGCGCGCCCTGCTGCACCACCGTATCGCCCTGCTTCAGCTCAACGGTCTTGCCGTCATCAAGCTCGAGCACAAGCCGGCCCTTGACGACGGTCACATAGTCGACCGTCGGCGTCTGGTGCATGCCGGGGCTGTCCATCTCGAAGCACTCGGCGATGCCGGGCGCGGCCTTCACATGCTCCGGACCCGCCAGTTCGGGTTTCCAGTCGGGCGACATCATCACGCTGTCCGGCGGAAAGGTGATCATCCAGAACACCGAGCCCCCGACCGAAGCCAGCATCGTGCCCTCGCTCGCCATCGGATCGACGCCGTCGCGTTTGGCCAGATCCGGCGTCCCGTCGACCTTCCACTGCGGGGAGGAAACGAAGCCGGGCGTGTGCCGCAGCGCCATCTCGCGCGGCGAGGCGCCGTCGCTGATGAATACCGATTTTCCTGCGGCGTTCTTTCCTGTGACGATGCGGCGAATGTTCATGTCTTGAACCTCCCAAATAACATGGATACCATCCGGTATCAACATACTACTACGTATGCAATTACGGATGGATCACAAAATTCGAGAACCCGCCATGGCGCTGGGCGATACCCGAAATGGCCTCATTGACCTTGCTCATGGGCGTTGCATGGGTTTCCAGGAGGTCGAAGCTGACCTTGCCGATCCCGACGAGGTCAGCCATTTCCTGGCCCTCGGATGTCGTCAGCCATGCCGAACCGATAAGACGCTGGTTGCGGTCCATCATCATGTGCACGTCAATGGGAACCGCACCCATCACGGCGCCGATGTCGACGGCGACACCGCCACGGCGCAGTGCCCTGAGACCCGCCAGGAAAGGCTCTTGCGGGGTACCGGGACCGTTGCAGTCGATGAAGGCGTCGACCCCTTCGCCATGCGCCGTCCTGGAACGGGCCCATTCGTCGGGCGATCCGTCGTCCAGCGAATGCGTCTCGATGATGCCAGGCGCCAGCGCCTCGATCTCCTTCAGCAGCTTCCTGTCGCGACCGGTGCCGAGAATCTTCTTGACCCCGAAGGACGGACCGAACACCGCGATCGATATGCCGAGCGTGCCGGAAATGCCATTGACGAGGATCGTGTCGCCAGGGCCGACCTGCGCCTTCTTCAGAGCGGAATAGCCTGTGCCCATGTAGCCGAGCCGCGCCGCCTGATCGAAGGTCATGTTGTCTGGAAGCGCGACGATCGCCGATGCCGGCGCGGCCATGTACTCGGAAATGCCGCCGACCGGGTAGTCTTCGAATGTCTGCAGCGCGTCGTGGCTAAAGCCGAAATAGCCCTGGAAGGCGTAGTGGCGGCAGGAAATCATGTCACCGCGCCGGCAATGACGGCAAGAGCCGCAGGAGCGCCCCGGATTGACGTAGACGCGATCGCCAGGCTTCAAACCGTGGACCTGGCTGCCGACCGTGGCGATCTCGCCGGTCGGGTCGAGGCCGAAGATCGCCGGCAGCGGCGGCTGCGGCATGTGGGGAAACCAGGTCGGCCACATCGCCAGGATGTTGGCGAGGTTCGGCACGATGCCGCACGACCTGACGCGAACGAGCACGTCCATCGACCCAAGCTTCGGGACCGGCACTTCCTCGATCCTCAGCTGGCCGCCGATCTCGTGCATGCGCGCCGCCTTCATCGTCTGCGGAATTGCTGTCACGTCGATACCTCCCGTTCGCTCGAACCAGTGCATGCCGAACTTTTCGGCGCGCACCTGGGCCTCCTCCCGAGGCCAGATCGGTGGTCGCACACTTTTTTCGAAATATCAATATTTTTTCGTAACTTTGTTGTGACAGGTGGAAATCGGCACCATGCTCAACCAGCGATCAGGCCATTTCGGTCTGAAATCGGTTCGCTTTGCCGCCGCCTTCCAACGACTTGCATATTTTCGAAAATCCGATTTACTCCGCTGCAGAGGTGCCTGCCTTCATGGCACGTCTTGAATGGGTGAGCCTTTGAAATTCGCTTCCTTCGTTGACCACTCCGGTGCCGGCTATGGAATCGTCGACGGCGAAACGATCCTGCGCCTGGATTCCGTTCCCGGCGCGCCGCTGGATCTCAAAGCCCATCTCGGCAGCCGCTTTCCCGACATCGCGCCCGACAAGGGCGATTTCGAAACCCTGCGGCTGGCCGAAGTCAGCCTGCTCCCTCCGATACCCAACCCGGGCAAGATCTTCTGCGTCGCCACCAACTTCCACGAGGATGGCAAGCCGGCGCCGCAGTTTCCCCTGCTGTTCATGCGCCACGCGCAAGCACAGATCGGCCATGGAGGCGCGATCCTGAAGCCGGCGATTTCCGAAAAGCTGGATTTCGAGGGCGAACTGGCGGTGATCGTCGGGCGCCGCGCCCACAAGATCGCGCGCGCCGAAGCGATGGCATGTGTCGCCGGCTACGCATGCTTCAACGAGGGGAGCGTGCGCGATTGGCAGAAACACTCGAGCCAGTTCACGCCAGGCAAGAACTTCTACCACAGCGGCGCGTTCGGCCCCTGGATGGTCTGCACGCGCGAGATCCCGGACCCGGCGCGGCTCCTTCTGGAGAGCCGGGTCAACGGCGTCACCAAGCAGTCGATCGCGATCGATCGCATGATCTTCGACATCCCCTGGCTGATCTCCTACATCTCGACGTTCGCCCCGCTCGACCCTGGCGACGTCATCGTTACCGGCACCCCCTCGGGTTTCGGCGCCAGCCGCAATCCGCCGGAGTTCCTTTTCCCCGGCGACGAGGTCGAGATCGAGATCCACGGGATTGGAACGCTGCGAAACACAGTCCGTTCAGACAGCCACCTCTAATATTTCGTAATAATATCTTTTTTTCGAAAATTATTGCCGTCGGATTGAGTTTGCTCTAAGGAGATCGCCAGGGCCACGCTGCGACCGCAAGAGGAGGATAGTGATGCACCTGGTATTTGGGGTCGGTCACATAAAGCTGAATGTCCGTGACGTCGGGGCCGTGATCCACGACTCGACGGAGATTCTCGGGCTGCGGATCACCAAGCAGACGGCGGGCGAGACATGGCTGAGCTCGAACGGCCGCAAGGCCGAACTCGTTCTGCTCCAATCCGATGAGAATTCCTGCCATACGATCGGGCTCGAAGCGCTGACCGCCGAGGCCGTCGCGGAAGCCGCCTCGCGCGTCGACGGTGCCGGCTGCCGGATCCTCTCGCGCGAACCCAGCCTGGCCTGTTGCGATGCCGGCGTGACCTTCGCAACGCCGGAAGGACTGCGCTTCGAGGTTCACACCCCGGCGCGCGACGACATGTACAATCCGCGCTTCCCAACCAACGGTATCAAGCCGCGGCGGCTTGACCACATCAATCTCATCACACCCGACCCGGTCGTTACCAGGCGGCAACTCTCCGAAATCTGCGGCATGCAGCTCACCGAGCGCATGGTCAACGAAGCGCTGAGCTGGATGCATGGCGGCAACCGCCAGCATCACATCCTGGGTTTGGCTAAGGGCCCGGTCGGGCTTCACCACTATTCCTTCGAATTCAGCCACTTCAGCGACTACTGCCGGCTCGGCGACATTCTCGACGGGTTCGACCGCCAGCTCCTCTGGGGGCCGGGCCGCCACCGTCCGGGCGACAACACCTACGCCTACTATCTGGACGCCAGCGGAGCCATGGTCGAGTGCTCCGGCGCCATGCACACCGTTGCCGACGACGCCCACTTCGTGCCGAACGTCATCACCAATTTGGAGCGCCCAGGAAACGTCCGCCAGATGAATGTCTGGGGGTCTCCCGCCCCCCAGGACTGGCGCGAGCACCATTTTCCGTTCGCCAGGATCGACTGACCAGGAAGGTGCGGCGGCGGGCCGCGCTTCGGCAGACCGTACAAGGAAGCAAGGCGAAGCAGCTCAACCCAGGGTGTGGGCGCTGCTTCGATAGGAGATTGCCATGCAGGAAAAACTGACGTTCGAATCCGACGGCCTGAAACTGTCGGCGATTCTGCACATTCCCGACAGCCACCGTCCTGGACAGAAGCTGCCGGCGTTCATCGTCTGCCACGGTTTCGTCGGCTCCAAGGACGAGTCGCACGCCCAGATCCAGGCGGAGATGATGGAAGCGTTCGGCTATGCCGCGCTGCGCTTCGACTTCCGCTGCTGCGGCGAGAGCGAGGGCGAGCGCGCCCAGGTGCGCTGCTTCGATCAGGTCGCCGACGCAAAGAACGCGCTCACCTTCCTCGCCAAGCGCCCCGAGATCGACCCGAAGCGAATTGGCATCACCGGCCACAGCTTCGGCGCCGCGGTGTCAGTCTACACAGCCGGGATCGATGAGCGGTTCGCCTGCGTCATCTCCTCATGCGGCTGGGGCCACGGCGAGCGGAAGTTCCGCGGCCAGCATCCCACGCCGGAGGCCTGGGAGCGTTTCATGGGCTTGCTCGAGAAGGGGCGCGAGCACAAGCGCGCGACGGGCGAGAGCCTGTGGATCTCGCGCTTCGACGCCGTGCCGATCCCGGAAAAACTGCGCAAGAACCTGTCGCCCAAGGCGATCATGGAAATCCCGACCGAGACGGCATGGAGCATGATGAACTTCAGGGCGGATGACGTGGTGGCCAATATAGCACCGCGGCCGGCCCTGTTCTTCCACACCGCCGACGACATCATCACGCCGACCGAGCAATCCATCCGCCTGTTCGAAAAGGCCGGGCAGCCGGCCGAACTGATGCTGATCACGGGCACCGCCCATTTCCCGCTCGCCCCTGAGGACGCGCCGCGCACCAAGGTGATGATCAAGGGCTGGCTCGACAAATTCTTCCCGGCAACGCCGGTCGCTTGAGGTCGATGCGGCCAGACCAGGAGACATCAGGCATGCCCGTCGCCCAGGAAACCGAACTGACCGATTTTGCCGCAGCGCTCCTGCATGCTGCCGGCTATACGCCGGACGAGGCGACACAGACCGCGCGGCTGCTGGTGTGGGCCAATATGCGTGGCACGGATTCGCACGGTGTTCTCAGGATCCCGCGCTACATCGAGATGATCAAGACCGCCGTCGTGTGCTCTGGTCAGCAGCCGACGCTGATCCGGGAGTTCGGGGCGACCTGCGTCTTCGACTACGCCAAGGCGCCGGGCGCCGGCGCCATGATGCACGCGGCGGGCAAGGCCGGCGATCTGGCCGAAGTATTCGGCATCGGCTGGTGCGGCGCCCGCGCCATATCGCATGCCGGCGCAATCGGCTACTTCACCACCCAACTGGCCGGCCGCGGCCTCATCGGCATCGCCATGACCGCGTCGAGGCCGCTCATGAGCTACTTCGGCGCCAAGGGCGAGGCCCTGTCGACGAACCCCCTGTCGATCGCCGTTCCACGGCCGGGCGGCGCCGATCCGATCGTGCTCGACATGTCGACCGCCGCCGTCGCGCTCGGCAAGATCATGGCGGCCAAGGATTCGGGCAACCCGATCCCCAAAGGCTGGGCCATCGACGGCAACGGCGTCGAAACACAGGATCCACATGCCGTGGCCGCCATCCTGCCGATGGCCGGACCGAAGGGATCCGGCCTGTCGCTGATGATCGAAATTCTGTCGAGCGTGCTGATGGGCAATGCGGTCATCGCGCCGTTCCTGCGCGGCGAAAAGAAAGGCGGCTTCAATGGCCTCATGCTTGCCATCAATCCGGCGGCCTTCGGCGACAGCTCATCCTTTCTCACCTCGGTGGAAAGCCTCGCCGGCGCGATCCATGCGCTTGATCCGGCAGGCGGCTCCGATGGCGTGAAACTGCCTGGCGAACGTGGCTTCCAGACCAGGCGGGAGCGTACCGCCAACGGCATCCCGCTGGCCAAGGGCACGGCCAGGAACCTCACCGATGTAGCCGTTCGGCTGGGGCTCTCGGTGCCGACTTTCCTGCAGTGATGCCGCGCGGCAGTTCGCACCGTGCCGGCCAGAGAGGACGGGAGTATCACTGATGGCGCATGATGAGGCGGACGTCGTGGTGGTCGGGCTCGGACCGGTCGGCATCACCTTGTGCAATCTTCTTGCGGCAGCAGGCGTCGGGGTGGAAGGCATAGACGCCGCGGACGACGTCTATGCCCTGCCTCGCGCGATCGGCATGGACCATGAGGTGATGCGGGTCTTCCAGAACATCGGCGCGGCCGACGCCGTGGCCGCAGCGACGGGGCACTATCGTCCATCGGAATATAGGTCCGCCGACGGGACCTTGTTGCGCCGGTTCGAGTCCCCTTCCGAACCCTACCCGCTTGCCTGGCCGCCCTACCAGACCTTCCTGCAGCCGCAGCTTGAACAGGCCCTGCGCGCCAATGGCAAGAGGTTCGCCAATCTGACGCTTCGCACCGGAACGGAACTCGTCGGCCTTGAGAATCCCGAAAGACCGGTCCTTAAGCTGCACGACAAGGCGAGCGGTGAGCGCACAACGCGCGACCCGCGCTATGTCGTCGGTTGCGACGGCGCGAACAGCTTCATCCGGCGCGGGCTCGGCGTCGCGCTTGAGGACCTCGACTTCGACGAACCCTGGCTCGTGGTCGACATGATATTGGAGGACCAGCAGGCGCCATTGCCGGAGACCAACGTCCAGTTCTGCGATCCCGCGAGACCGCACACCTACGTGTGTGGGCCTGATCAGCTACGCCGCTGGGAGTTCATGATCCTGCCGGGCGAAAATCCGGCGGAGATCAACCGCCCGGAACGGATCTGGCAATTGCTTTCGCCCTGGCTTCGGCCGGAACAGGCCAGGCTGTGGCGCTCGGCGACCTACAACTTCCACGCCCTCGTTGCGGAGCAGTGGCGCGTGGGTAATGTCTTTCTCGCCGGCGATGCCTGCCACATGACCCCGCCGTTTCTCGCGCAGGGAATGGTGCAAGGCATCAAGGATGCAGCCAATCTTGCATGGAAGCTGGCCCATGTGATCGGCGGCGGATCGGAGCACTTGCTCGACACCTACCAGGCCGAGCGCAGGCCGTTCATGCGCGAAGTCATCGACATCACCAAGCGGCTTGGACAGTTCATCTGCGAGCTGGATCCGGACAAGGCGCAGGCGCGTGATGCCGAGATGGCCGCAGCCATGCGCGCGGGCCAGGGTGTTCAGATCCGGCAGAACCTCTTTCCGCCCATCCGTCACGGACTTGTCGCCAGCAACATCGACGGCTCGCCGAGCCCTGGCGCCGGTGAGCCATGTCCTCAACCCTGGGTTATCGGGCCTTTCGGCCGGATGCGGCTCGACGATGCGTCGCCGCCAGGATTCCAGCTTCTCATCGCCGGCGACATGGACCCCTCTCCTACCCTCCTGGACAAGGCGCGGGAGGTGGGCATTGCCGTGCATCGCGTGGCGCAGGAGAAATCCTACCCTTCGCTGCTGATGGAAGAGGACCGCGTTCTCGTCAACTGGCTGACCGCGAAGGGCGCGCGCGCCGCCCTGGTGCGTCCCGACCATGTGGTCTTCGGTACAGCCGCCGGCACAAGGGAGGCCGAGCAGCTCGTGTGTCAACTTCAGATGATGCTGGTGGCGGCACCAACCCAATGACGGTGCTTGCGTCGTGCGCCTGGACGGCCTCGGCTGCGAGCCAAGACTGACCGGTGCGTGTTGGAAGCGGCCTTATTTGCGGGCTGGCTGCTTCAAGTGCCTGTAGAGATGGGCTTCGTGCATCGAGGTGAGCGTGGCCCTCACCATCTCACCCGGCGAATCGTCCTTCATGAAGCTGGACAGGCCGCCATAGATGAGTTCGAGAACGACGCCGCCGACATAGAGTGGTTCGATATCGGAACCACCGTACGGGAAAAGCTTTCCGGACAGCAATTTGCCCAGGCCCACCCACTGGTCCTTGAACAAGCGCAGATGCCGCTCTTCTAGCGTGTTGTCCCGGCGGGCGATCCGCAGCAGGTCGATGGCAAGCGTTCCCCACCGCTTGTCCTTCGCGCGCTGGTTGGCCCAATTGCACATCGCGTCGATGATCTCTTTCGGGTCATCGTAACCGTCGAGCAGGCCGGTGAGTTCGACCACGTCGCCGCCGGCATGGCGCTCAAGCAGTTGAAGGAAAATCTCTTCCTTGGTGGCAAAGTTCGAATAGAAGGCGCCCTTCGAATATCCGGCCTCTTCCGCGATGCGTTCGATGGTCGCGCCGGAATAACCGTCGCGCGCCACGACCTCGCTCGCCGACAGCAAAAGCTTCTCGCGGGTCAGAGCCTGGCTCTGTTCGCGTGTCAGTCGCGCCATCTTTTAGTCCTTCCAGTCCACTATCGGGATACCTCTGGTATCCGAATCGGCCGAAGGTTAGAAGGCCGAAACAATACAGGCAAGCGCCCAGAAAATCGGGTATTCGGGGCCCATCAGCTGCCAGCGCCAGCGTGGCCCATTGATGCGCACCACCGCATAGGCCGCCCCCAGCAAGACAGCCACGCCGCACGCCGCCGCCCATCGCGGATGAATGTTGAACACCATTCCAACGGCGGCGAGAAACTCCAGCCCTATGGTCAGCACGATGAAAGGCTTTCCTGGCTTCAGTCCCGCGGCCTCGAACGTCTTCGTCGCCTTTTCGAAGTTCCTGATCTTTCCGACGAGATGCGGAAGGAACCAGAGCCCGCACAGAATGCGCAGAAGATCGATTGGCGTTAGCGTAAACTCCGGCACTCATCCCTCCGTGTAGGACGCCGAACGGGCCTTCGATGCCCTTTCATCTGTCCTTGTTGCCTGGATGGCGCCACGTTCATTCAGCGAGCGAAGTTCGCGCGGCGAAAGCGTTCATCGCCGGGCCGCAACCGGCACGGCATACGCCGAGATCTCCTGCAAATGCTTTCGTCAGTGGAAATCGGCTCTTGCGTCATCCAATCCAGATACTGTACGGTATCTGCAATCCAGTTGGAATGTCAATGCGGCATCTCCGGGAACCGACATATTGGGAGGAACAGACGATGACGATCATGATGCGGGCGGCACGGCTACATGCCGTGAACGAGCCGATGCGTGTCGAGGAGGTGGCGAAACCGGTGGCGTCCGGCACGGATGTGGTCGTCGAGGTCAAGGCCTGCGGGATGGTGCCCAACCTCGCGAACGTGCTGAACAACTGGGAAACCTGGTACCCACATCAGCCGCTGCCGACAAAGCCCGCGATCTTCGGCCTCGACCCCGCGGGCATCGTGCATCAGGTCGGCAACCAAGTCGTGGCGATCAAGCCTGGCGACCGCGTCTACGTCAATCCGCTGCGTTCCTGCGGCGCCTGCCATGCCTGCGTCAGCGGCCATCAGGCGAAGTGCGAGTACTTCACCTTCAACGGCTATTTCGGCTTCAACGAGAAAAGCCTCGAAATCTACAAGCGCTATCCGGAAGGCGGTTTCGCCCAGTTCATGTGCGCGCCGCAGAATGCGATCGTCAAGATTCCCGACAACATGACCTTTCCGCAGGCCGCCCGCATGGGGTACCTCGGCACGTCCTATTCCGCGATCAAGAAGTTCGGCATACCGACCGGCAAGTCGCTGATCATCAATGGCGCGACGGGCACGCTGGGCGTCGGCGCCACCCTCTTCGCGCTCGCCATGGGCGTCTCGACGATCTACGCGGTGGCACGCGGCAAGCCCCTGCTCGAGCGGCTGAAGCAGCTTGCCCCGAACCGGATCCAGACCTTCTCCAACCAGGACGGCAAGGTCGCCGACTGGGTCCGCTCGCAGACCGGTGGTCTCGGCGCCGACTTCATGCTCGACTGCCTCGGCGCGGTCGCCGACGTCAATGCCATGAAGGATGCCATGATGGGCGTCAAACGCGGCGGCCGCATCGTCAACATCGGCGGCACCGGCAGCGACATGCTGTTCAACACCAAATGGTGGATGGACAATTCGATGGAGCTGATCGGCTCGGCCTGGCTGACCACGGCCGAGGGCATGGAGATCGCCGACATGGTCCGCTCCGGCACGATCGATCTCTCGGTGCTGGAGGCCAGGACGTATCCGCTCGAGCGGATCAACGAGGCTATCAACGGCGTCGCCTCCGGTGACGGCGGCTTCACCAACTACGTGCTCGAACCATAGGCGCAACAATCGGCGGCGGCGGATCTCGGCATCCGCCGCTTGCCGGATCGCGTCGCGAAGAGAACCGAAATGATCATCGACTGCCACGGCCACTACACGAGCGAACCGCAGGACCATCATGCCTTTCGCAAGGCGCAGGTCGAGTTCGTCGAGGGCACGCGCGACTTGAGGCCTGCCTATCCCCGCATTGCAGACGACGTGCTGAAGGCAACGGTCGAACAGAACCAGTTGCGCCTGCAGCGCGAGCGCGGCTCGGACCTGACCATCCTGTCGCCGCGTGCTTCAGGCATGGGCCATCATATCGGCAGCGCGGAGAACAATGCCGAATGGTCGCGCATCTCCAATGATCTGATCGCCCGCATCGTCGACATGTTCCCGGCCAACTTTGCCGGCGTATGCCAGCTGCCGCAATCGATGAGCGGCGACCTGAAGCCGGTCCTTGCCGAGATCGAGCGCTGCGTCGTCGAACTTGGCTTCGTCGGCTGCAACCTCAATCCTGATCCGTCCGGCGGCTTCTGGTCGGCGCCGCCGATCCACGACCGCTACTGGTACCCGCTCTTCGAAAAACTAGTCGAGCTGCAGGTGCCGGCCATGATCCATGTCTCCGGCTCCTGCAGCTTGTGCCTGCATACGACCGGCGCGCACTACATCAATGCCGATACCGCAGTGTTCATGCAGCTGATCCAGGGCGACCTGTTCAGCGCGTTTCCCGATCTCAAGCTGATCATCCCGCATGGCGGCGGTGCGGCGCCCTATCACTGGGGCCGCTATCGTGGCCTGGCGATGATGTTGGGCCGGCCTGAACTGGGCGCGCACCTGCTGCGCAACGTCTACTTCGACAGCTGCGTCTACCATCAGCCAGGCATCGACACGCTGTTTCGCGTCGTTGGTCCGGCCAACATTCTGTTCGGCTCCGAGTTGCTTGGAGCGGTCAAGGCCATCGACCCGGAGACCGGCTTCGACTTCGACGACACGCGGCGCTACATCGACGCGCTTTCGCTCGATGAGGCCGAACGGCACGCCGTGTTCGAAGGCAATGCCCGCAAGGTCTATCCGAGGCTTGATGCGCGGCTGAAGGCGCAAGGGCGCTAGGTCGACCTATGAGCACTGTTTGGGCGCGGCCAGACGGCCGCCCCTCATCGTTACGGGAGAACACCGATGGCCAAAGTCGTCACGAAGACCGAGCGTACGCCGATCGAGACCTGCGATGCTCTTGGCCAACTTGGCGTGGCCACGGTTCACGAGGCGCAGGGACGGACGGGCCTGCTCGCCGCGCGGCTGCGGCCCATCTATGATGGCGCCAGGATTGGCGGCAACGCGCTGACTTGTGAAGTCGCGCCGGGCGACAACTGGATGATCCACGTCGCCCTGGAACAGGCGCGACCAGGCGACATCCTGGTCGTCACCCCGACCTCGCCTTGCGACGACGGCTATTTCGGCGACCTGCTGGCTGAATCGGCCAAGGCGCAAGGCATCAGGGGCCTCATCATCGATGCTGGCGTGCGCGATGTGTCGACCTTGCGCTCCATGGCCTTCCCGGTCTGGTCGAAGGCGATCAGCGCACAGGGGACGGTCAAGGAGACGCTCGGCAACGTCCAGGTGCCGATCGTCTGCGCCGGGGCCCACATCCGGCCCGGCGACGTGATCGTAGCCGATGACGACGGCGTGTGCGTGGTGCCGCGCGAAACCGCTGCAAAGATCCTCGAAATCGCCCGCAAGCGCGAGGCGATGGAAGAAGAAAAGCGCAGCCTCTATGCCGCGGGCAAGTTCAGTCTCGATGTCAACGACATGCGCGAGCGCTTGCAGCGCAAGGGCCTCATCTACGAATAAAGACGCCTTGCCATGAGGCGCGCAGTAGAAACGGAAATCGAAAGGGCTAACGACCTATGTTATGGCCGGCGCGCCCTTACTCCTGGTAGATGGTCTCAATGCCTTCATCGCGGGCGGCAATCGGGCTCGAGAAAATCTGTGGCTTGCCGCCGAACCAGATCTCGCCGCCATCAGGCTGATAGACTCCCGAGACACATTTTATCAATGTCGACTTGCCGGCGCCATTGTCGCCGAGCAAGGCAACCACTTCGCCCGCCGCGATATCTAAGCTGACATCATCGACCGCTGTCAGGCCGCCGAAGCGCTTGACCAGATGACGGATAGAAAGCACGG
This sequence comes from Mesorhizobium sp. P3_A8, assembly GCF_056402995.1. Lineage (NCBI taxonomy): Bacteria > Pseudomonadati > Pseudomonadota > Alphaproteobacteria > Hyphomicrobiales > Phyllobacteriaceae > Mesorhizobium > Mesorhizobium sp. P3_A8. The sequence continues at coordinate 22,884 of NZ_JBFUGI010000010.1, forward strand.
GCTCGCTCATGTGCCCCGGATCGAAATTCAACTATTGCTCGGTTCGCGTCTCGACTAGCGCAAATAGAGATTTCTGTATCCGTGGATATCCTGGAGGCGGTTTGCGATCATCTTGCCCACGGCTTGTGGGCTGTGCATTGCGGCCATATAGGAGCGGGCACGCTCGCCGATGGCGGTGATCAAATCGCTTTGCCCAGCCAGTAACGTCATGATCCGGGCGGCTTCGATGACATCGGGGTCCGCCCATTTCTGCCCTGGGATAAAATAAGGATACTGTTCAGGTTCCACGCCGATCAGCCGGTAAGGAATCGGAAATGCCGTCTGAGGGCTGACAAAATCCTTACTTCCCGAATAGTCCGTCGCGATGACTGCCTTGCCCATGGCCATGGCTTCGGCAATTCCCAATCCAAAGCCTTCCGAGCGATGTAGAGACACAAAGACATCGCACGATGCCGTCAGGCTGTATGTTTCGGATCGGGTCAGAACCTCGTCGATCAGGATGATCCTGTTGTCCGCCTGTGCCAGGCTGCGAATTGTATTCAGGATCGCTTTTTTTTGCGGGCTGCTTCCCATTGTCTTGATGACGAGGGACACCCGACGATCGCTGTCTTGCCCGAACGCGTGCAGATATGCCTGCAGGACGGCATCCGGGTTCTTTCTGTCCGGGTAGGACGAAAAATCGAACGCGAAGAGAAATGCGGTCGAGGTGGCGGGAATATGAAATCGCTCCCGGTTCGGCGCTATGTCGGGTGGGATGGATATAGCGACCGGAATATGCGTAACGGGGCGATCCGTCCCCGCCACGAACGCGTCGCGGACAAAGGTCGTCGGGGCCCAGATCTCGTCCACTTGCTGCAAGGCGTCCAGCCATTGCGGATTGATGTTGGGCAATTCCCAGAACGGGCGCACGACATTGTACCTGTTGGGAAGAATGTCGTTGCCTATTCCCTGGATGGTCGATCCCAGCATGTCAGCGTTCACGCAGAAAACGTTCACCGTTTTCGATGGTCGCTCGGCAACTCGAGACGCCAGCGCCCGATCGCCACGTGACGAGGTTACCTGCTGATCGAAATTCGTGACGTCGTAGCCGATGTTGGCGCTTTCGATCGAGCTTGCCAACAGACGCATGCCCTCGCCAACGCCCGTCTCCGAAAAGGGATAACCGATCAGAGAAAGACCGGGCACAAGCGCGGCCTTGGTTGTTGCGTCGAAATTGGTGGGCCATCCGCGTCGCAGGAGCGCATCGAGAACCTGCCTTCGCCTAGCCGCCGGTACCTTTCTGTAGAGCCATCGAATACGGGGCTCGGCCCTCAGCAGAGCTCTATAAATACCACGCGCGACACGACGCGTGGCGATCGATACCGCTCTGCCTGAAGCGCTTGTCACACCTTCTGCAGCCGTGATGGATGAGCCGAGCCGATCAATTCTCTTGGCAACGGTGTCAATGAACCGCGCTGGGATCCCAGCCGACGTGGCACCGCCGGTGACATACCAGTCGGCGAAGTTGACCTGCGCCTGGGCTTCCCTGAGCGGGAAGTGGAACTGCAAATCCGGCCGCGCCGCCCAAAGTGTGCGCGCGAGTTCCGTGACCACGCCACCGGGATTTGGATCGACATCGGCTGGACGGTCGAGATAGTCGGGCATGACGGCGAAGGGGTCACCTTCGATCGGCTCAAGCTTCTCGCGAAACAGCACGCGCGCCAGGATCGGAATTGCGGTTCCGTCGGCGAATGTCCCGAAGCCGTAGGGCATCGAAGAAAATCTGCTGGCGCCGTGATCTTCCAATTGCTGGTGATAGTCCGTCAGCAAGGTCGCCAATTCCGGGGTGGAATTCGGCTTCCAGCGCTGCTGATGCTTGGAGAGGACACTTCGATCGCTGGGCATGATCCCGCTGAAGTGAAAGAAGGCCAGCGGCGAACCGTTGACGTCGTAGTCGTCGCCCTTCTTCGTGATCGTGCGCGAATCCAGGTTCCAATACGCCACGTTGTAGGCCGGATCGCGCAGGATGTGCGTGCCGGGGCAATAGGCCGGCCACAGGTCCATGAATTTCTGATCTACGAAAATTCCGTCGGATATCCGGGTCCAGACACATTCCTTTTGCAGACGTGTCTCCCACCATTCCAGCAGGGCCAGCGTCTCCTTCGTCTTGGCCAGGGCCAGAAATCCCAGATTGTAGACGCCGGCGCGCAGGAAGGTCAGGTCGTTCGGACTCTCTGCATGAAGGTTGGGTTCGAGCGCGTGCGGCGTCAGTATCGAGGAAGCTCCGGCGTCAAACGCCGCCAACAGCTCGTCGAAGCGACGATAGGCGAAGATGTCGGGGTCGAGGTAAATGACGCGATCAAAACCTTCGGCGAACAGTCGACGAAACATCGTCGGCTTGATGGCCGTGTTCAGCTCCATGACATCGTAGCGAAAACTCAGAGCATGACGATCCGGAAGATCGAGATCGTCGAAAAAAACATGATCGTCGAACTCGGGAAACGCGTCCTTTCCCAGGTCATCGCGAGGCTTGTCGCAGATCGCGATCACACATGAAAAATCGGGATGATGACGGGCGAAGGAGGATGCCACGGTCCGGGAATAGTGGAGGTAGTTCCACGACGAAATCGTAAAAAACACATTCCTCATGCTTGGCTCGAATCTTCCCTCGCCGGTACATTAGAAACTTCGCCATAGCGCATGCGTTGAGCCGCCACAATTCAAACGCGGGAGGACAGGCGTGGCAAATGAGCCGGCGTCGACAACAGGCATCACGGCCCAGGACTGTGGGCATCAAACAAGGCTGGTCAAGTACTCGGTGAAAAGGGGGAAGTCTCGCGGCGGATCGACGGTCTCGATACGGATCGGAACTGGGGTCAGTGTAGGGTCCAAGTTGAAGCTATTTGGGAACGCTTCGACACGGCGCGCGTCAGTAGCCCCACATCTGGTTCAGATCGCGTCCGATCAGGTCGCTGGTTATGGCGACCTCTGCCGCGAACAACGCTTTCAAGTCGCCCGCTACTTCATCCGAAACAGCCATTTTGGAGCCCTTCGCGCGATTGTCCCAAACTCTCTGGCTGACTTTGATGCCCAGGAACCTCTGCAGATCTTGTTCCCATATCCCCTTTTCCCAGAAGCGGCGGGGTCTTATCAGATCCTCATAGATGAGGACTATTATCTGATCTCTGGGAAAGAGATCATAGTAGCGGCGCAGGTTGCTGCCATAGAACGAGTGGGCGATGTTCAGAGACGCCGAGTACCAGGAATTTTCCTGATGTTGCGCGCTTTTCATCTCGGCGAGCCCGGCTCTCAGATACGCATCGATATCAAACGCGAGTTCCGGGCCGAGGGACACGTCTACTTTTGCCTTCATGTGTCTGTATTGCGAAATCACACGGCTGACGGGTTCCCGCAGCGTTGCGATGATTTTTGCTTCGGGATTGTAGGACTGTATCCGTTCGGCCGCCTGCCGGCTTGAAAGGTAGACCGGAGAGATATCCGCCAGATAGCGGCAGTCACTGCGTGCGTCGGCGAAGCGCGTTTCATAGCGGGCTTCGGCCATATCGGCGTCGATGCCGAAGCCATTAACTTCCTTTTCCGGGGGTATGAAAACTTTCCGCGTGGCGCCAAGCATTCTGGCCAGACTGCTTGTGGCTGTTCGCGGCGCGCCGATACCGATGAGATTTGCCCGCCTTGGGGACTGCTCGTTCAATGCCAGCAATTATACCTCTCGGGACGGCCGGTAAACCAGGCGCGACTCCAGCACTCTAAACGATCCTGTTGAAGCGCCAAGACGATCGTTGTCGAACGCGGTGCGTGCCCCTATGACCTTTGGCAGAAAATCACAACGGGGAAGATTGTTGGCGACTGGGGCGATCACGACCCGTGTCCCGGACCAGGCGGCATCGAAGCCGGCGTTTCGGCGCAGTTGCGCCCGCGATGCGGCCGTCGCGCTGCTGCTCGGGCTTCTTTCCCTTCTTGTCTACAATGCAAACCTGCGCTCGATAACGGCGGCTGACAGCTATGCAGCGCGCTACCTGCCCTTTTCAATCTGGCAGAACCACAGCCTGACCCTGAACCCAATTCTGACCACCGTAGCTCAGGGACGAAAGCCCCCGGCAACGCTGGAGAAAGGCGATACGGCTCACTGGATTCTGAAGGTTCGTGGAGACAACTATGTCTCAAAGTTTCCCATTGTTGTTCCGGTCATCCTCTCCCCGTTTTACCTGCCGGCCGTCGTCTATCTGAACCATCATGGTTCCGATCCGCTGGTTTTCGACAAAGTCGCACGCATCATGGAAAAGCTCTGTGCTTCTTCGTTGGCGGCGCTGTCGGTCGCTCTGATCTATCTGCTTTTGCGACGGCGCACCGATCAAAACATGGCCGTCATTCTCACGCTGCTTTATGCATTTGGCACGACGACGTGGGTCATCAGCAGTCAGGCTCTGTGGATGCACGGGCTCGCCCAAGTCCTGATCGTGGCTACGATGCTGTTGCTCACGGGACCTGCCACAACGTGGCGGATTTTCCTGGCAGGCCTGCTTTGCGGACTTATCGCAGCAAACCGTCAGCCCGATGCCATTCTGGCGGCTGGGCTTGGTCTCTACGGCCTGTGGTGGGCCGGCCGCATGCGGCCTTTGTTCGTCCTGGCGGGCCTGATCCCCGTTGTTTTGGTCCTGAGCTACAACATCATGCTCGTCGGCAATGTTGCCGGAGCTTATGCGGTCCATGTCCGCGCCGACAATTTCAACGACAGCATCGTGGGCGGCATTGCTGGCCTGCTTTTCAGCCCGACCCGAGGGCTATTTGTATTTTCGCCCTTCCTGATGTTCGTTCTGATCTTTTGCCGACGAATAGCAACCGAGCGCCTGGGGCGGGGACTCACCGCGGCCGTTGGCTGCGCCATGGTCATCCAGTTGCTTCTCTATGCCATGATCGATTGGAGGCAGGGTCTGTCCTGGGGTCCGCGGTGGCTGACAGACATGCTGCCCATGCTCATCTGGCTGCTTCCGCCCGTGGTCCAGGCTCTTTCCCGCAGCGGGCGGGTGGCATTTGCGCTTGCATCCCTTGTGGCAATCTCGATCCAGACCGTTGGCGCGTTCTGGTACACTGGCGTTGCCGATATGCCCGTCATCTCCACCCAGGGACCAGACCGGATGCGGCCCGCATGGGACATTCGCAATGCCGCCTTTGTCGCGGAACTGATGCATCCGCACGTCCAACCCGACCTGATCGTTGATCTGCGCGGCAATATCGATGCCGTCAACATCCTGCCTGGCGAGGCAAGCACCGGCGGGCTCGTGCGCCGACAGGTCGAGGTCCTGGGATGGGCACTGACCAACAACCATTCTCCAAGTGACGTCGCGGTGTTGATCGATGGCCGGCCCGGCGCTGGAACCAGGGCCTTCTTCTCGCGGCCCGATGTCGAGAAGACGCTTGGGCAATCGAGCCCGGCCGGTTGGCGCCTTACCATGCCAATCGATCAACTCGCCCCAGGAGAGCACCTTCTGGCGGTATTGGTGCGCGCCACCGAAGGCGGCGAGCCGCGCCTGCTGAAGCAGACTTCACTCTTCGTCGCGCAAGGCAACGAAGCTTTCGAGCATGTCACGGACCTCCCGAGCGCAGCACGGCGCGCACGGCAGATGCTCGAAAGCCGCCAGCAGGCCAGCGGTTATTGGCTGACGGCGTATTCGTCCGCAACGCGCTTCGAGCAGCCGCGCCAGGAGATGAATACCTATCTCAACGCCGTCATCCTCGATGTACTCAATCCGGTGGCCGAAGCGGCGGGTGCAACCGACATGCTGGCAAGGGTGCGCCAGTTCCTGACCACCCAGATCGAGCAAAGCGGGCTTGTGCGCTATCACGGACGACCGGACGCGCCAACGATTGGAACTCTTGGCTGCGCCATCACGCCGGATTCGGACGACACTGCCCTCACCTGGCGTGTCGCGCCCAGCGACAGGATGGAATTGCGGCAATCCGCGCTTGCCATGATGACAGAATTCAAGCGGGCGGACGGCCTCTATCGGACCTGGCTCGCGCCGCGCGACAAATATCAATGCCTTGATCCTGGACATGACCCCAACCCGGCCGATGTAGGGATCCAGATGCATATTTTGCTGTTTCTCGAGCAGGTGGACAAGCCAGCCGCGCATGCGCTCTGCGAAGCGCTGTCGCTAAAGGCGGCCGACGACGATATCTGGGTCTACTATGCCGGTGCGCCGCTTATGGTCAGGCTGCGCTTGGCGGATCTGGAAAAGGCAGGATGCGTGCCACAGTTCCCGCAAGCGCGACTACGGACTGAAACGCCCGGCCAGGACATCTGGGTTCGGGCCGCGGAGCAGCTTCGGCAGATGGAGACTGGTGGTGGCTCGTATGAATTCTATCAGCAAACCAGCGAATTGCTGCGTGCGATTGCCGCGGACGACTTCGACCTGCTTAGCCGCGCGCCTCCGCTCCTCTATCACAATGACCTCACGGCGACGGTAAAACGCTTCTATTGGTCACAGGATTTCGGATATGCGCTCTGGTTAAGGCTCTATTTCGAGAATGAGATCATGCTTGCAAAACTTCCCTGTGCCTCTGGCGGCCCAAAACAGAAGTGCGGGTGACAATTGACGAGAATCACGACCGACACAGCTGTTCAAAGTCGCCCCGCAGCGTATCGGCTGGCGGCACGCTGGTTGTCTTGCATCCGGTTCGACGAAGTCGCCGCGCTCCAGGCAACACCGCTGATCGGCGCGGTTTTTTCAGCCGGGTCATTTTCGGTGACCCATGTCCTGGCCCTGGCCGTCATGATGGCGGCAAATGTTTGCCTGGTGGCTCATGTCTTTGTTATCAACGACTGGTCGGGAATCGACGGCGATGTCAAAGACCCGAAGCGAGCCAACAGAACATTTGCCGCAAAAGGTCTGACGCGAACGGAAGTCGGCTACATCGCGGGCTTGTTGCTCGCGATCAGTCTTGTCCTGTTCGGGTTGCTCAACACGAGAGTACTCCTGTTCGCCGTGGTGATTGCCGGGCTGAGCGCCCTGTATTCTGCTCCCGCGTTGCATTGGAAGGGGTCTCCGCTCCTCAACTCGGCCCTCCATTTCGTCGGCGGGTCGGTGCATTTCCTGCTGGGCTATTCGGCTTTCGGCGCCATCGACATTCGGGCGCTTGTCGTCAGTTGTTTCTTCGGGCTGGTATTCACCGCCGGCCATTTCACGCACGAGGCAAGTGATCATGAGGTCGATCGCCTCAACGGGATCAGGACGAACGCCGTGGCTTTCGGCAAGGCAAGAAGCTTCGGCGCCGGTCTCGTTCTCTTCATCCTGGCATATGCGTTTGTGGCTGCCTTGGGCGCGCTCCGATTTGTGCCACCAACACTCGTCTTTGCCGCCGGGCTCATTCCGGTGCACCTGTTGGCTTCCTTCCAGGCCATACGGGCTGGTCTGACGCCCGAGAGTCTTCGCCGGCTGCAACGATGCTACCGGGTGCTGTTCGCCGCTGTCGGCGTCGTCATGACCGTGTCGGTCGTCCTGTCTTGACAGGCACTGCCGGCTCCGGCGGAAGCCGACATCATAGGCCCGAGGTTTCATGCTCTCTGTAATCATACCGGTCTACGACGAAGTCGCGACGTTGCCGCTCGTGCTGGCGATGGCAAGTGCGGCGCTTCCCACGGTGGAGAAGGAGATCATCATCGTCGACGACGGATCCCGCGATGGTACGCGGGAGTGGCTGCTGGCCAATTTTCCAACCGGTGCCCGCAATGGCACCTGTATAACCGTCGGGGTCGACGGAGACCTGGTCATCACGAATGAATCAGCAGCTGCCCGCGTCACGATAATGCCGCTCTACCACGACAAAAACAGCGGAAAGGGCGCTTCCCTGCAGACCGGGCTGGCGAAAGCCAACGGTGATGTCATTGTGGTTCAGGACGCGGACCTGGAATACGATCCCGCGGATTGGGCCGTCATGTACGACCTCATCGACCGGCGCAAAGTGGCGGACGTCGTCTACGGCTCACGCTTCTACGGCCGGCCTCATCGCTCGCTCTATTTCCACCACTATGTCGCAAATCGCTTCATCTCATTGGTGTTCAATCTTCTTTACAACCAGACCCTCACCGACATCGAGTGCTGCTACAAGATGTTCACGCGGGAAGTCATGAGGCACCTGCGCCTGACCTGCAACGATTTCGGTTGCGAGATCCAACTCAGTGCCCAGATTGCCTTGGCCAACCGCTGGCGTATCTATGAGGTCGGCATCAGCTATTTCGGCCGCACCTACGAGGAGGGCAAGAAAATCGGCTGGCGCGATGGCGTCAAGGCGATCTGGTATCTCATCCGCTTCCGGCTCTTTTCATAAGCCACCGCCTTACTGTTCCAAGGGATGCCGGCCTGTCAACGCCTGTTAGCCGGAGTTGATTTTCTTCAGTTCGGCCTCGAGCGTCTTGGCGTAGGTTTCCATCTCGGCCCGCGACTTTTCGAGGCTCTTCGCATATTCGGTTGCGGTTTCATTCGCGGCCCGCATCTCGGCTAACGCGCGTTCCAGGGAGTTCGCGTAGCGAGCGGCCTCCGAAGCGCTTTTCGAGCGCTCTTCCAAGGCAGCCTGCAAGCTGCCAACATATCGGCCGACCTCGCCCGTCAAGCCGGTGGCCATAATCGCCTGAGTGATCTGTCGCTCAAGCGCTGCTCGAACGCCAAGCCGTTCCAGATCCCCGTTGAGCCTGCTTTGCTCCAACTCCGTGCCGATAAGGTAGTCGCCAAGGGGAGCCAGGGCCGAAGACGGTAGCGAGTCGATCACGGACGCTATCACGCGTGCATTTGTGTAGGGCCGCGTCGAGCGTAGCATGCTGGCCTTGCGTATCCGGTACCAAAGCAGAGGCTCAGGCAGGCTCAGGATACGGAATCCCGCGACGGCAATTCGCAGATGCATCTGCCAGTCTTCGTAAGTGACGCCGTGGATTTCGTGGAAGCCACCGACCTGGCCAAATATGTCAGTTCGATAAATGCCCGTGCAGTCGCCGAAGCAGTTGTGGATGGCGCCGAGGRGAACTGGGCCTGCCGAAAAATAATGCTCCGTTCCATTCCCATGCGTCGCAGCGTCTGGTGGCTGGGTTTCATCATGGAAATGTTTGATTCCACAGGTCACCACATCGGCCTTGGACGTTCGGGCGGCACTGCAAAGGGTCCCGACCATGTCTGGAAACGCCACGTTGTCGTCGTCAAGCAGGATGACGAACTCGGTCGCCGCCGCCCGTATGCCGGTGTTGCGCGCGGCGCCAAGGTACCTGTTCTCCTGCCTTATCAATTTCAGGTTCAGCGGGCGAAACCGATCCTCGACCGTCTCCAGATATTCCCGGGCCTCCACGCCTCTGCTTCCGTCATCGACCACGACAACGGAAAAGCCCTTCTCCGTCTGCTGCATCAGGCCTTGTAAGTTCTGTTCCAAAAGGCGTGGTTGCTCGTAAGACGTAATCAGCACAGTGGTGTCGGCTGCATCCCTACGCGGCGTTTGCTTGACCGAAATTCCGGCTTTCATCGGCAGGATCTGTTGAAAAGCACGAAACCAATCGTTTTCGGGCGTCTCATCGCCGATTGAGAGCGTTGAGGCCGTTCGCCATCCTTGCTCGGTCATCCATTGCGCGATCTCGGGACGCGGCAGGATGACGAAATCGGCAAACTCGAACGCCATTTTCTCCAGATGCTCGATGCCGATCGTCATCAGGTTTGAGGGAAACTCGCCTTGCTGCTGCCGGGTGCGACCAGAGCTTCCCATGGCCACGACGGCGAGCGGCACTCCGTCAAAGGCCAGATCTGTCTGATTGGCGATGGCACTGGCGTAGGCCAGGCCATCCCGATCCTGGAAAAGAACTGCATCGAATGCCTGGCCGCGGGCGTATCTGAGCAACTGGATTGTCGATGCCAGGAACGAGGGCTGGATTGGAGGGTCATCGATACCGAGATATTCAACGTCGAAGCCACGGCTTTGGGCGAACTCGGCAAAGGAGTCGACATCAGCTGACTGGAAAGTGCCGATTTCGACGATAGAAATATCGATGTCCGCGGCAATGGCAGCGTCGATTGCGGCTCTCTCATCCTTGGTGCCGGGGGCAGGCTTCCAAAACAGATCGCCGACAAGACATACTCTTCGTCGGCCCTTCCCACGACGCATGACTCTTATGCAACGCTGGGTGCTGCGAACTATGGATTGGTGCGAGGCAGGATGCCGGATGCATTCATAGACTTCATCGAACGACTGCCTTACCGCGCTGAAAACGGCACGATCGAGAGGGTGGCCCCGACCGGCGCCGCGCATCTCCGCGAACACCGGCGCTATCCATGTCGTCCAGATCCCCGGGCTCGAGCCAAGGTCATCGGACTCGCGATGGTGTCGGAGCTCCTGCGACAGAAAACTGTCGATATCGGAGGCAGCGTCAGGGATGGACACCGGCCACCGGATGTCGAGTTCATCGCCGAGGCGGGCTGCGACTGATCTCCAGTCGTCAAGCAGCTGCGAATAATCGCAGAACGCCCTGTTGATCGACCGCGTATGCTCCTCTGCCGCCAAATTGTAGCGCAACCACACCAGACCGCCGCGCTCCAAGGACCAGGGCTGGCTATCTCCCGCCAGGCCCTGGCGCTTCGCCAGCGACAGTGCGACTTCTGCCGGATTGCGCGAAATAATTGCGGCAACGCAGCGTATATCGAGCTTGGCCAACGCGGCCTCCCAAAGCGGGAACACCAGTGCGATGCGTGGGTCTTTCAACACGAAGAGCGGAGCGTCTCCGTATTCAGCGGAGATCAGGTCCTTCAGCGTGTCGACGAAGGCTGTCGCGGCAGGCGTTTCCAGCCAGGCGGGAGACGGTCCGTTGACATCGTTCACCGGCGATCCAGCCAGATCCAGGATCTGGTCGTTGAGACGAATTGCAGCTTCGGGTTCCCAATGGCCTGACACATTGCCCAGTTCCTCACCATAGAGGTTGCGCGGCAATGATGCTCCCAGAAGGCTGAGCATTCGCGTCAAGGCGGACGTACCGCTGCGATGCATTCCAACGACGACTATGGCGGTTCTGCGGGTCACGATATTTCCAACGATAAATGCTTGCGGGGCCGGGCGGAGCGGATGTGGTCGACCTTCACGCGCGCATGACGCCCAAGCGCTTTTGGTTCAACATCGGTGAGACCCCGCAGGAATTCGGCTGGTCTGTTGGCAACGACAGGGTGCGCATGCATAGTCGCCTGGCAGTGTCGTGACCGACGTGGCACTTTTGGATCAAACCTTCATCTCCTGATTGACGCAGGACCTTGGTTGGAGATTAGAGAGATGCACTACCAAGCACCAGCGTCGAGTTCGGCTGAAAGGGAGCGCGCCCAAGCGATCGTTTCAAAAGTGACGCACTGGCATCACAAGTTCGAAGTGTTCCCCGGGGTGGTCACTCCAGGCAGCTACGATCCCCAATTTCTACTCGAAAAACTGCAGTTGCCGACCGATATGACCGGCATGCGGGCGTTGGACATCGGCCCTTCGGATGGGTTCTTTTCCATGAACATGGCGCGTCGTGGAGCCCAGGTCACGGCAATCGACTACCGGGCCAAGGATGGTCATGGATTTGGGGCCATGGAGCGCCTTACCGGCCTGGAGTTCGATTACAGGCAGATGAACCTGTACGACATACCCGCTTCGGATCTTGGCGAATTCGACCTCGTGCTGTTTCTAGGTGTCCTTTATCACCTGCCCGACATGATACGCGCGCTCGATATCGTAGCGCGACTGTGCCGTAGCCGCCTGCTTGTCGAAACGCAGTTTGAGCCGGAACTGATGCCGGGTGTGGCGGTGGCGCGATATTACGAAGCGGGCACTCTGGCGAACGACATCACCAACTTCTGGGTGCCCAACAGGGAATGTCTCTTTGCGATATTGCGGGATACAGGCTTCCATATGAGGAGAGAGGATAGCTGGGGCAAGCGCCTGCTGGTCGATAGCTCTCGCTTCAAGACAAACACCAAGAAGATGGACCTCGCTTACGGCTTGGTTCCGGGTTAACCGCCAACGGCGTCGGCTGGCAAAAATGGATAGCCGCAGGACAACGTCCAGCCTGCGAATCAACGTTACGGGAAGAAAAAGGCGCATGCGAGTTGCAGGAAGGGCGTAAAAGGCCGGAAGCGGCGGTCCCGGCTGCGGACAAATCGGCAAAATGCAGACATCTCTATGCAAGACATCGCAAGAGTCATCTGGATCTGATGAATACGTCAGGCTCACGCAGCCATCGAATCGACGAACAATGATAACCGAACGTCGCCGCCGACGCTTCTATCTGCACCATGGACGCAAGTCCGAGCCCATCGGTTTTCAAGATGGCGTCAATGGTTTCCAGATGTGGGTGGAAATGATGTCTCGCAGTTCCGTGCGCACCGCGCGGAAGAGTGGGCGAAAGTTCGAGGACATCGGTCGCTGCGAGGAGGTCGCGAGGATCAGCTGTCGGGTAATCGGCGGGTCGAATGGCCAGACCTCGATGCGGCCAGCCTCGACAAGGAGATGCACGGAAGCATAGGGCAGAACCGTATAGCCAGTACCCTCCTCGACAAGCAGCAAGGTTGAAGGCATCGCCTCCAGTTCCATCTCGACACGCGGATAGATGCCATGCTCCGCCAGGGTATTGTCGATGAGCCGCCGCAGCCCGTGCGGGCGGCTGGGCAGTATCATCGGCAGTTCGGCGAAGATGTTGAGGCCGACCGGCCCGCGCGGCAGCACGCGCTCGGACAAGACCGGTCCGATCAGAAACAGTTCGTCATCGGCCAGCGGTTCGGTCAGCACGGAAGGATGGTTCGGCGAATTGTAGAGCACGGCGGCATCGATGCGACCAGCGATCAGCCATTCCAGGATATGGCCGCTGAAACCTTCGATCACCTGCAGCGCGACATTGGGAAACTCGTTCTTGATCTTCTTGACCAGCGGCACCGTCAGCACGGTGCCGACCGAAGGCGGCACGGCCAGCACCAACCTTCCCTTCGGCGAGGATTTGAGGTTCGAGACGGCATTATGCGCCAGCCGCATCCGCTCGACGATCTCGTCGGCATGGGCCTTCAAAAGCACGCCCGCCTCGGTCAGCACGACACCGCGGCCGTTGCGATAAAACAGCTCGACGCCGAGTTCCTCCTCAAGCCCGCGAATATGACGCGTGACCATAGGCTGGGTGACATTGAGGTCGAGCGCGGCCTTGGAGAAGCTGCCAGCCGCACCGACGGCGATGAATACCTGTAGCTGCTTCGTGTCCAACTTTCACCCTAACCATCCGCTGCTGCGGCGCTTCCATGCTCCCCCAATGGTGTCACGTGCCGAACGGGTACTTCTGGCCTCGAACATTCAGGAACACGGCATAGACCGATGTTGTCGCCGTGATGAACAGCCGATTGTTGCGCGGCCCACCAAAGGCCAGGTTCGCAACCATCTCCGGCACCTGAATTTTCCCGATGAGTTCACCTTCGGGCGTATGGCATTGTACGCCATCCCATGCGCTGATCCAGAGATTGCCCGCGATATCAACGCGAAAGCCATCCGGAATGCCAGGTGATATGTCGGCGAAGACGCGAGAATTTACCAATCTGTCGCCGTCGACGTCAAACTGCCTGACGTGATGCGGAGCGCTGCGATCGGTGAGAAAGCCGGAGTCCGAAATATAAAGGTGCTTCTCGTCAGGCGAGAAGGCGAGCCCGTTCGGCATTGAGAAATCATCGGCAACGACTGTGATCATCCCCGACTGCGGGTCGATCCTATAGACGTGGCAGCCAGCCTGCTCCTGCAGGCCCTTGCGCCCGACATAGTCTGAAATGATCCCGTAATTAGGATCGGTGAACCAGATGCTGCCGTCGGATTTCACGACTACGTCGTTCGGCGAGTTCAAAGGCTTGCCATCGAAAGAGGCGGCCAGCACGGTGATCGAGCCGTCCCATTCGGTGCGCACGACGCGACGCTCCCCTTGCATGCAGGTGACCAGCCTTCCGTTGCGATCGCGCGTGTTGCCGTTCGGGTTGGAGACATGGCTTCGGAACAGCGAAACCGCCCCCGTGTCCTCGTCCCAGCGCAGCATGCGGTCGTTGGGAATATCACTCCAGATCAGAGAGCGAAGGTCGGCAAAATAAACCGGTCCCTCCGCCCAACGATTTCCCGTATGGATGGTTTCGAGGAATGCGACAGGGTCGATCAGATCCCCGAACCGCGCATCGATCGTCTCGTAGCAGGACATCGGCCGCCCCTCGCCTATGGCAGCCGGATCGCGACGGTCTTGGTCTCGGTGTAAAGCTGGAGCGCCTGTTCGCCAAGTTCTCGCCCCCAGCCCGATTGCTTGAACCCACCGAACGGCATGGTGACGTCGTTGAAGTTATGGCAGTTCACCCAGACCGTGCCGGATTTGATCTTCGCGGCCAACCGATGCGCGGTGCCCAGATTGTTGGTCCAGATCGATGCGGCAAGGCCATATTCTGTATCGTTGGCGTCCTTGGCGAGGTTGTCCAGATCCTCGTCGTCGAACGGCATAGCGCAGGCCACTGGCCCGAATATCTCTTCGCGGATCACCGACATTTCCGGCCGCGTGCGGGAAATGACCGTCGGCTTGACGAAATAGCCGACGTCGCCGGCACGCGCGCCACCGGTGACGATCTCGGCGCCGTCGCTCCTGCCTTCGGAGATCAGCCTGGTGATGCGTTCCATCTGCTGCTGTGAGACGACGGGGCCAAGCTCGGTTGAGGGATCAAGCCCGGCGCCGAGCTTCAGCTTCTCGGCGCGCGCCGCGATCCCGGACATGACCTTGTCGTAGATCTTCTTGTGAACGAAGAAACGCGTTCCCGCGCCGCAGCTCTGCCCGGCATTGAAGAATGCCGCGCTCGAGGCTCCCGCCACAGCCATGTCGATATCGGCGTCGCCCAGCACGATGGTCGGCGCCTTGCCGCCAAGCTCGAGGCTGACCTTCTTGAGATTGCCGGTCGCGGCGCGGGCGATCAGCCGGCCGACTTCGGTCGAACCGGTGAAAGCCACCTTGTCGATATCGGGATGGGCCGCCATCGCCGCACCCACGGTTTCGCCAAAGCCGGTCAGGATGTTGACCACGCCTTCCGGAAAGCCGGCGTCCTGGACCAGCTGGCCGAAATAGAGCGCGCCGAGGGGTGTCTGCTCGGCTGGCTTGAGCACGATCGTGCAGCCGGCCGCCAGGGCCGGTGCCACCTTCCAGGCCAACATGCTGAGCGGGAAGTTCCACGGAATGATCTGGCCGACGACGCCGACCGGCTCGCGGCGGGTGTAGGCGTGCCAATCACCCGGCGCGTTGATGGTCATCGTCTCGCCGTTGATCTTGGTGGCCCATCCCGCATAGTAGCGGAACGTCTCGGCCGTGAACGGCACCTCGCCATTGCGGGAATCGCCGATCGGCTTGCCGCTCTCATAGGAATTGAGCGTTGCCAGCATATCGACATTGGCATCGATCAGATCGGCGAGTTTCCAGATCAACTTCGCGCGCTCGGCTGGCACCATTTTCGACCAGGGACCGTCGATCGCCGTCCGCGCGGCCTTGACCGCCAGATCGACATCGGCGCTGTCGCCAGCCGGCACGGCAGCAATGATCCGGCCGTTCGAAGGATCGTCCACGTCCAACGTCTTTCCCGAGGCCGCCGGGAGCCACGCGTTGCCGATCAGCATCGCATGCTTGCCGCCGACGAACGCCGCCACCTTGGGATCGAGTGGCGGCACGGCATCGAAACGTATGGTCATGGGTTCCTCCCGAAGCATCTGGTCGGTCAGCGCTGGACGAACGGTGCGGGAATGGAATTCCCGGCATCGATCCAGATGCTTTTTTCCTGAAGATATTCGTAGATGGCGGTCTGGCCGTTCTCGCGGCCGATGCC
Organism: Mesorhizobium sp. P3_A8; assembly: GCF_056402995.1. Taxonomy (NCBI): domain Bacteria; kingdom Pseudomonadati; phylum Pseudomonadota; class Alphaproteobacteria; order Hyphomicrobiales; family Phyllobacteriaceae; genus Mesorhizobium; species Mesorhizobium sp. P3_A8. The sequence goes on from NZ_JBFUGI010000010.1 coordinate 38,744, forward strand.
CGACTGCTTGTAGCCGCCGAAAGGCGAGAGATAGCTGGTGGCGCGGTACATGTTGACCCAGACGCTGCCGGCCTCGAGCCGCTCGGGCAGGCGGATCGCCCGACCGAGGTCCTGAGTCCACATTCCGGCCGCAAGCCCGTAGATGGTGTCGTTGGCGATGGCCACCGCCTCGTCCTCATCCTCGAAGGGAATGACCGATAGCACCGGTCCGAAGACCTCTTCCTGGGCGATGCGCATGGACTGCTTCACGTTACCGAAGATCGTCGGCTCGACGAACCAGCCGTCGGCGATCGATGTGTCCTCGGGTATCTTGCCGCCGAGCAATTGCGCGGCGCCCTCACCGTTGGCGATGCCGATGTAATCGAGCACTTTCGCGCGCTGCGGCAAGGTGGTGATCGGACCGACCTGGGTCTCGGGATCGAGCGGATCACCGATCTTCGCGGTCCTGGCGAAGGCGACCAGTGTTTCCGTCACCTGGTCGTAGACGGAACGCTGCACAAGCGCGCGCGAACCGGCGATGCAGGTCTGCCCCGTCGCGGCGAAAATGCCGGAAACGAGGCCGGGAATGGCGGCCTCCATCTTGGCGTCGGCAAAGACGATGTTGGCGGATTTGCCGCCGAGTTCGAGCGTGACCTTCTTGAGCCCGCCAGCGGCAGCCTGGTAGACGCGGCGGCCGGTCGCGTCGCCGCCGGTGAAGGCCACTTTGGCGACATCGGGATGGGTGACGAGGCGGTCGCCGATTTCGTGACCGAAGCCGGTGACGATGTTGACGACGCCCTTGGGAAAGCCGGCTTTCTCGAAAAGCCGGCCGAAGAACAATGCCGACACCGAGGAGAATTCCGACGGCTTCCAGACGATCGTGTTGCCGGCGGCGAGCGCTGGGGCAAGCTTCCACGTCGCCAGCATCAAGGGAGAGTTCCACGGCGTGATCGCGGCTACAACCCCGAGGGGTTCGCGGCGCGTGTAGTTGAACACGCCCGGCTTGTCGATCGGGATGACCCGTCCCTCGATCTTGTCTGCGAGACCGCCAAAGAAGCGGAACCATTGCGGAATGTATTTGCACTGCATCCGCATTTCATTGATCAGCTTGCCGTTGTCGCGGGTTTCGAGAACGGCCAGGTTTTCGGCCTCCTCCGCCACGAGCTCTGCAAAGCGCGTCATGATCTGCCCACGCGCGCTTGGGTTCATCGTCCGCCACTCGCCGCGGAAGGCGGCCGCGGCTGCCTGAACGGCCGCATCCACATCGGCGACGCCGGCGCGCGGAACCAGCGCCCAAGCTTTGCCGGTGAAAGGATCGAAGGACTCGAAAAAATCCCCTGACTGCGCGGCGGCCGAGCGGCCGCCGATCAGCATGGAGAGTTTTTCCGTGGCGAGCGGCGGACGGGTTGTCATGCTCCGACTTCCTGCATCGCTTCGCGTGCCACCCGGAAGGAATCGACGCCTGCGGGCACGCCGGCATAGATCACGACCTGTAGAAGGACTTCGCGGATCTCGTCCTTGGTCACGCCGTTGGTCAGCGCGCCCTTCACATGCATCTTCAGCTCATGCGGACGATTGAGCGCGGAAAGCATGGCGAGGTTCAGCATGCTGCGAGTCTTCTTGTCGAGCGTGTCGCGGCCCCAGACGGCACCCCAGCAATATTCCGTCACGAGTTCCTGCAGCGGGCGATTGAAATCGTCGGCGCTGGCGAAGGATTTCTCGACGAATTCGGCGCCCAGAACCGATTTGCGGATTTCAAAACCCTTGTCGAATACGTCTTTGCCCATTGGATTGTCCTTTCCGGTTGATTGGGAGATCAAAGGCCGGGAGTCGGCCGATATTTGCGGCCGCGCGCGATGACGTGGCCGAGCGAGCCGTTGGTCAGGTAGATCTGCGTCGCCTTCGAATCGTAGGGGACGTTCTCCTGGCCGGGATAGCCGATCAGTTCGCGCACGCGCGGGCTCATATAGTAGGTGGCGATGGCAATGGTGCTGATCGCCGAGAAGGCTTCGCCATCCTCCTTGTTGAGGCTTTCCAGGCGAGCCTCGGCGCCGTTGGCCGGATCGACCGAGATGCCGCGCGCAAAGCCCGGCTTCAGATCAATACGAAAATCCAGCGACTTCTCGACATCGGCGTAACCGCAGACGTCGCTGAACTTCGGCATCTCGCCATGCGCGGGGATGAGGAAGTCGGCGAGCGCGAAGAAAGTGTTCTGGTTCGACATGTCAGGCCACCTTCTGGTTGCGGCGCTCGGCGATCATGCGGCGCGTGTTGCGCAGCGCGACCGCCATGATGGTCGCCGTCGGGTTGGTGGCGCCCGAGGTCGGGAAGGTCGACGCATCCATGACGTAGAGGTTCGGCACGTCGTGGCAGGCGCCCCATTGATCGACGACCGAGCGCTTCGGATCGTCGCCCATGACGGTGGTGCCGATGAGATGCCAGCCGGATTCACGCACCGGCGTCGAAACCAGCGTCTCGATGGCGCCGGCGGCGCGCACCGATTCCAGGCAGCGGTCGATGTTGAACTTCAGCAGCCGGTTGGAGTTCTCGTTGACCTTGTAGACAATCTGCGGCGCCGGCAGGCCATCGGAATCCACCAGATCCTTCGACAGCACCACCTGGTTGCTCTCCTCCGGAAGATCTTCGCCGACGATGCCCCAGATCAGCGAGTGGCCGAAGCGGCGCGCCACATTTTCATGCAGGTTGGCACCCCAGAAATCCTGAAACCGGCCGCTTTCGGCGACATAGACCTTGGACCCGGTCGCGCCGGATACGCCGACCGGTCCGCCCGACGGCATGCAGTTCCATTTCGAGCCGCGTACAAAGCCGCGGCTTTCGTCGGTCTCGTAGAATTCCAGCGAATAGACCTGCTGGCCGAAAGGACCGCGCCAGGAATCCAGCGGATCCTGGTAGGAGGCGAGTACGCTTGCAAAAGGATGCATCATCAGCCGCTTGCCGACCATGCCCGACGAGTTGGCAAGGCCGTCCTGGTTCCCGGCTCCACCCGACATCAGCAGCAGCCGGGGTGTACCGACGCCGTTGGCGCACAGGATCACCACCTTGGCGCGCTGGCGCCGATCGCGACCGTTCGCATCGACATAGACGACACCGGTCGCCAGCCCCTGGTCGTTGGTCTCGATCTCCTTGACACGGGCACGGGTGACCAGCCGCGCGCCGGCCTTCAGGGCCAGCGGCCAATGCGACCGGTCGGTCGTCGATTTCGCGCCCTCCGGACAGCCGGTAAGACAGGTTCCGCGGCGCACGCAGGGATTGAGTTCGCCGAACTTCTCCGACGGGATGGCGTTGCTGCCGGGCCACCAGTGCCAGCCCATCTTCTCCATGCCCAGCGCACCGCGCTGGCCGACGGAGCCCATGGGGAGCGCCGGAAAGGGATAGGCGCCGCGCGGCGGGTAGGCCGGATCGCCGGCAAGGCCGGAAACGCCCACTTCGCGCTCGATCTCGAGCTGGTAGGGCAACAGGTCTTCGTAGGTGAACGGCCAGTCCTCGGCCACGCCATCCATCGAGCGGACGCGGAAGTCGGACGGCAGAAAATGCATCCACTGCGCGCCGTAGAGCGTCGCGCTGCCACCGACGCCGGCAAACATCAGCGGGTTGATGTCCGTCGTCGAGGTGTCGACGGGATAGTCGTTCGGGTTGTCGCGCACGTTGGGATTGGGATGCCAGAGCTTGGTGCTGACAAGCTCGTGCTCGGGACGGGCACCGGTATAGTCGGCATAGTCCGGCCATTCGCCCTGCTCGAGCACGACGACGGAAATGCCGGCACGCGCCAGATGAAGTGCGGCGACCGAGCCGGATGGACCAGCGCCGACAATCACGACATCGACTTCCTCGTCGCGCCTTGCCCGTGCACTGCGATCCGCCAGAACTTCAACGGTCATTTTCTTCCTCCCTTGCGGTCCAATGGCAACATCGTGTCAGACGAGGCGCGTCCGGTAAAACGCCGCCGCGCCGATGATGATGATGCCCTTGATGATGAGCTGCATCTCGATCGGAAATCCGAGCAACAGCACGAGATTGTTGATCACCATCAGCACGGCCACGCCAAGCAGCGCCGCAAAGATGTTGCCGCGCCCCCCGGTCAGCGCGACACCGCCCATGACGGCGGCGACGATGGAGTCCAGTTCGTAGCCCTGGCCGACCCAGTTCGAAACGGTGCCGACATAGCCGAGCAGGAACAGCCCGCCTATTCCCGCGCAGACCGAGCAGATCACGTAGCACAGGATGATCACGCGATCGGGCGCGACGCCGTTGAGGAACGCGGCCTTGGGATTGGTTCCGACCATGAATATTTCGCGGCCGAGGCGCGAGCGATGCAGCACGATGCCGAAAGCAATCGCCAGCACCGCCAGCGTCATCAGGTTGACGGGAACGCCAAGAATGCGGCCGGAGGCCAGAAAGCCCATGCCAGGCGGCAAAGTGCTGATCGGCGCACCGCCGGTGTAGGCGAAGCGAATACCCTGCAGGATGATCATCATCGCCAGCGTCGCCAGGAACGGACTGACGTTGCGCCTGGCCACCAGCCAACCGTTCAGCAGGCCGACAATGGCCGAGAAGACGATCGCCGCCAGGAAGATCAGCGGAATGGCGTCGTTGGTGGTGGCCTTGAAGGCTGTGGCGAGCACGGCGACCGTGGCCATCAGCGACGCCACGGACAGGTCCAGCCCGCGCACCAGGATCACGAATGTCTGGCCGATCACGACCATGCCGAGCGGTGCGGCGATGGTCAGCACATTGACCAGGTTGGCCGGCCGCAGGAAGGTCGGCGACGCCGCCGCGGCGACCGCCATCAGCACCGCCAGGAAGATCAAGAGCCCGTAGCGTTCGAGGATGGTCGCGAGCGACAGGCCTCGTGAGCGTGGCATCGGAGTGTCGAGAGGCGCCATCGTTATCTCCGCCTCGAAGTGTGGATGCCGACCGCGATGATGATGATGAGACCCTGGATGACCCACTGGTAGTAAGACGAGACGTTCACGAAATTCAGCAGGTTGTTGAGCATGGTGACCAGCAGCACGCCGAGGAACGTGCCAAGCACGCCACCCCTGCCGCCGGCCAATATGGTGCCGCCGACAACGACAGGCGTCACCGATTGAAGTGTCAGCGCAGCACCGATGCGCGGATCGCCGACACCGGTGCGGGCGGTGAGGAAAATCGCCGCGATGCCGGCGCACAGGCCTGACAGCGCGTAGGCAAGCACGACGATGCGGTCGACGGGCAGGCCGTTCAGCCTTGCCGCTTCCCGATCACCGCCGACGAAATAGATGCTGCGGCCCGAACGCGTCCGCTGCAGCCAAAGACCAGCCAGGGCGAAAATGGCGACGAGTATGATGGCACTGACCGGAATGCCCGCGACCTTGGCATAGGCAACGTCGGCGAAAGCACGCGGTACGGAGCCTCCCGGTTCCTTGCGATACATCAGCGTTGCGCCGAAAATGACAGAGGACATGCCGAGCGTCACGATCAGCGAATGGACGCGCAGCACGACCGTCAGCAGCCCGTTGAGCGCGCCGACGGCGGTGGCAGCGACCAATGCCAGCGGCAGTGCAAGCCAGACCAGATCAGGGCGCCATTCAAGGAAGTTCGCCAGGAAGACCGTCAGAGCACTCACCAGCGAGCCGATCGCCAGATCGATGCCGCCCATCAGCACGACGAAGGTTTGGCCAAGGCTGACCATGCCCAACACGATAAGCTGCTGGAACAGATTGCCGATGTTGCGCCAGGTGAGGAAGCGGTCGGACAGGAAACCCCCGGCAACAGCAAGCACGACCAGCAGCACCGCGACGATCAGGTACGACATCGTCAACCGGTTGCGGCGAATATCCATGGCGATGGCGCTCATGCGATCTCCTCCGCTGTCGCCTTGTGACGCTCGATCGATCTTACCGCGAGATCCATGATTACCTCCTCGCCGAGAGCGTCGCCTTCGACTTCGCCCACGACGCGACCCTGGGCCATCACGAAGACCCTGTCGGACAGACCAACGATTTCGGGCAGTTCGGAACTGATCATCAGGACGCCGACGCCCGAATCCGCCAGACGCCGGACGATGCGGTAGATCTCGACCTTGGCGCCGATATCGACGCCGCGCGTCGGCTCGTCGAGGATGAGCAGCCGATTGGCGATCCTGGACCAGCGACTGAACAGCACCTTCTGCTGGTTGCCGCCGGACAGATTGCCGACCTTCACATCGGGCGAAGGTGTTGCGACCGAAAAATCGTGGATCTGGCGCTCGGCCAGCGCACGCTCTCGCGAGCGCTCGATCAGGCCATATCTCGTGATGCCTTGGAGGTCCGGCGCCATAATGTTGGCGGAAATCGGAAGGCCGAGAAAGAGGCCCTCGTCCTTGCGGTTCTCGGTCAGAAAACCGAGGCCGCCAGCGATGGCATCCTTCGGCACTCTCCCTGGGAACGGCTTGCCGTCGAACTCGATCACCCCGCCTTCGACGGCGCGCGCGCCGAAAATGGCCTCCGCGACTTCCGTGCGCCCCGAGCCGACCATGCCGGCCACGCCGACGATCTCTCCGGCCTTCACGCTCAGGCTGACGTCGCGCACGCGCGGACCGGCCCGCAGGTTGCGAACGCTGAGGATGTCCGGCCCGTCCGCCGGCGCCGCGCGCCGCGCCGGATAGATCTGGCTGAGGCGGCGGCCAACCATCTTGGTGATCATCTCTTCGCGGCTGATCTCTCCCACCGGACTCGTGCCGACGACCTGACCGTCCTTCAGGATTGTCACCCGGTCGGCGATCTCGAAAATCTCCTCGAGCCGATGCGAGACATAGACGATGCCGACGCCCTCGTTGCGCAGCCTGCGCATGTTCTCGAACAGAAGGTCGACCTCATGGCCAGCAATGACAGCGGTCGGTTCGTCAAGAATGAGCAGCCTGACCTTGCCGACCAGAGCTTTTGCAATTTCGACCATCTGCTGGTCGGCAAGCGGCAGTTCGTCGATCCTGGCGTGCGTGGGAATGCTGACCCCGAGCTGGGCGAGGATTTCGGCGGCGCGGGCGTGGCGGGCGCGATTGGAGATGAGCCCGAACCGGCCGCGAGGCTGTGCGTCGACCAGAATGTTCTCGGCCACCGACAGTTCGGGAAAAAGCGCAAGTTCCTGATGAATGACATGGATGCCGGCGGCTCGCGCTGCCTTTGGCGATTGCCAGGAGACCCGCTTGCCGAGATAGGTGATGGCGCCGGAATTCGGCTTCACGGCCCCGCCCATGACGCGGATAAGGGTCGACTTGCCCGCGCCATTCTCGCCGAGAAGGGCGTGAATCTCGCCTGGCTGCACGGCGAAATCAACCTTGTCCAGGGGTTTTACGCCGGGATACTCCTTCTCGATCTGGCTGAGTTCGATAACAGAAATGGACATTATCCGACGCTCAAAACAATCAAATCACACCCGGGTGCGCGTCCGTGGACGCACACCCGGTTGAGCTGGGAGGCTCACTTCGGATAGTCGGGATTGAACGTGCTAGGGTTGTACCCAGCCGGCAGTCCGTTGCTTGGCGACAGGTCGCCCGGGTCACTCATGCTGACATGGTCGAGCAGATGCCGGTCGCCCTTGACGGACACCGTATCGGCGCCTGGCGACGTCACCACCTGGAAGCTGACCTCGACCTTGTCGGGAACCGAAATGCCCTTGAGCACGTCGAGCGCCGTTTCGATGCCGGTGATGCCCATCGACGTCGGATAGTCGATGCCGACCATCTTGATGTTGTGCTGGTTGGCCAGCTGATACATCCGCGCAACGTCACCGCCGGTAATCGGCGGAAATTCGCCGTCCTTGTAGCCGGCGTCGAGGAACGCCTCGATCGCGCCATAGCCCTGCAGCGCGCTGTCGGACAGCACGCCGTCGATAGCCTTGCCGTGCTTCTGGATCAGCGCAGCCATCACCGATTTGCCCGTGGCCGGATTCCAGTCGCAATACTGCTTTTCCAGCACCTTGATGCCGGGGAACTTCGAGAACACTTCCTCGTTCGCCTTGATGCGGATTTCCGCGACGCTTGATCCGGCGATGCCCGGCAGCATGACGATGTTGCCCTTGCCGCCCAGCGTCTCGCACAGCCACTGCGCCTCGAGACGGCCCAGTGCCCAATCGGATGCGGTGACGTAGGTGATGTAGTTTGCCGGCGTCTTCACCTTGCGATCGACCATGACCACGGGAATGCCCTGTTCCGTGGCGCGGCCGACGACGGAATCGAGCGCGTCCTCGGTAGAGGCCGCAATGAGGAGAATATCGACGCCCTGGCTGATCAGATCCTGGATGTCCGCGATCTGCTTGGAGGGATCGTCGTTGGCGTCGGTGACCAGCAGATGGGCAATCTCGTCGCGATGCTGGCCGGCCGACCAGAGGACGCCATGCTGGAAGGCGACGCGCCAGGCATTGGAAATCGACGCATTGGAAAAGCCGATCGTATAAGGACCCGCCTTCTTCCACTTCGACGTGTCGACCATGCTGTTGGCATTAGGGTTCCACATCCAGGTGCGTGGCGCACCATAGTAGCCGGGCTTGGTTTCGGCTTCGGCCGCGGCGGCCGGGGTGGCCTGTGCAAGCTGGAGCCCCGGCACGGCGGCGATCGCCGCAGCGGCGGCCGGCATACCCCTGATGAAGCTTTTGCGTGATATCTTGTGGTCTAGGATGCTCTTTATTGACATTGGTTCCTCCTCCTGAACGCTCGACAGAGCGTTTGAAATTCTCCTCAGAAATCCTCGCACTCGAGAAAGTATAAACAAAGAATATATGTTTATATCTCGGGCAAACCGCACGACTATCTTCCTGATACCCTCCAATTCAGGAAAATTCGATTGAGAGCGATTTGACGCAAATTAGCAGTCGATTACCCACGATCGTCAATCTGCCGTCTTGTAATAGCTGCTATTACCTTTTTCGCCATTGGGGGCAGCGAAGAATACGACTTATCTAGCAGCCGGTGCCGGGCGCTTGAGGTGCGTTCCGTCGGAGGAGAGGCCGTGAATATTCTTGTTGTCTTGCGCATGATTCCGGATTCCGCAGGCGAGCTGCAGCTCGCCGAGGACGGGCGCAGCATCGATCGGGAATGGCTGGATTTCCAGCTCAACGATTTCGACGATCATGCCCTCGAGGAAGCAATCCTGCTCAAGGAAGCCGGCGGCGCGAAGGTGACGGCGGTCGCCGTTGGCGAAGGTGCCAACCGTGTCCTGCAGATGGCTGCCGCGCGCGGCGCCGACGAAGTCGTGGCGCTTCAATCCGAGGAGGACGCCATGATCTCCTCACGCGAGATCGCGGCGTCCATCGCTGCGATGGCGCGGGCGAAGTCGGCCGACCTTGTGCTGTGCGGCGTTCAATCCACCGAGGATGTCTTCGGCCAGCTCGCGCCTTATGTCGGTGCGTTGCTCGACTGGCCGCACGTTTCAGGAACCGCCCGCATCGTTGCGAACGGCACCGTGCTTCGCGTCACGCAGGAGCGCGGCGCGGGTGTCGCCGTCACCTATGAGTTGGCCACGCCGGCGGTGCTGGGCGTGCAGACGGCGTCGAAGGCGCCGCGCTATGTCTCCGGCAGCAAACTTCGCGAGGCGTCCAAGACGCCCATCGGCCGCGCCACTCCAGAATCGTCAGGCTTCGAGCGTTCCGCCGAGATCACCACATTGCGTCTGCCCGTCCAGGGCGGCGCTGGCGAGAACCTGGGCGGCAATGCCGAGACTGTAGCGGATCGTCTGGTCACCATCCTGGCAGCCAAAGGCCTGGCAAGGAACTAAGTCATGAAATTGATTGCCTGTACGGAAGGCCACTCCAGCAAGATCGAAGCCTTCTCGCTCGAAATGATCGCCGCGGCGCGGTCGGCCGCCAGGGCTGGCGATGAGGTCGTCGCCTTTTTCGCCGGCCGGGATGCGCAAGCAGCGTCTGCTTCGTTCGGCGCAGCCGACCGGTTGATCGCGGCCTGCGTGGCAACATCGGATCTTATTCCGGCCGAGACCTATGCACGACTTCTGCGCGACGTCGTCGCCGCCGAGAGCCCAAGCCTCGTGCTGGTGCCCTATTCGGCGAACGGCCTGGATGTGGCCGCCGACATCGCGGCAAGAACCGGCTGGCCGCTCATCTCCTACGTCAATGAAATCAAGCGGGACGGCGAAAGCCTGACGGTCGTCGCGCAGATGTATGGCGGCAAGATCCTCGCTGAATGCGCGGTGCGGCTGCCGGCGATCCTGATGATCAATCCGGGCGCCTTTGCGGAGGCAGCAGCTGGTCCGATCGAGACCGCGAGGGTGCGCACGATCGATGCCGAACCCGTGCTCACCGGCGGCAAGGTGAAGATGGTGGCCATCGACGTGCCCGACTATGCCGACGTCGATCTGACGACAGCCGAGAGGATCGTGTGCGTGGGCAGAGGCATTGGCGACGAGGCAAGCATCGACCTTGCGCGCGATCTGGCGACGATGCTGGGGGCGGAGATCGCCGGCAGCCGTCCGGTCGTCGACAATGGCTGGCTGCCAAAGCTGCGCCAGGTCGGCAAATCCGGCCAGAAGGTCAAGCCGAAGCTTTATCTGGCGCTCGGCGTGTCCGGTGCGCCCGAACATCTCGAAGGCATGTCGCAGGCCGACCTCATCATTGCCGTCAACACCGATCCGAAGGCGCCCATTTTCAATGTCGCGCATTATGGCGCCACCTGTGACCTGTTCGATCTCGTCGCCAATCTGAGCGACAGGCTGCGGGCCGGCTCTGGCCGCTGAGATGGCATCGACCCTGCCACTCTGGGTTTTGGTCATAGCAGCACTGGTCCTGACGGGCTGGCGCGCGCGACACTACGCCTTTGCTCTTGCCAAGGCGCCGGCCGCGGCCCGCTTCGACCAGCCGATGCGGCGTCTCGAAGGCGTCATGGTCGCGATCGGGCTGCATCGGAAAATGCTTCGCAAGCCGCTTTCCGGCGTGCTGCACGCAATCATCTTCATCTCGTTCTTCGTGCTGTTCACAGCCACCATCGATGCCTTCGGCTCGCGGCTGTTCCCGGGGTTTTCGCTTGCCCCCATTGGCGGCGAGACCTGGATCGCCTGGTTGCAAGATATCTTTTCGGTGCTGATGCTGGTTGGCGTCGGACTTGCGCTCTATCAGCGCTATGTGCTGAGGCCTGCCCGCTTCGACGGCTCGAGCGGCAGTGATGCGGCAATCATCTATGTGCTGATCGTTCTGATCGTGGCGTCCTTGCTGCTTGAGGCGGCGGCGCGCATAGTCGGTGGCGCCGACGGCTCGTGGCGGCCGGTCGCGTCGGCGCTGGCAGGACTGCTCGATCGTACCGGCATGTCGGCACATGCGGGCGAAGAGCTGTTCTACTGGGTTCACGTCGGCGCCATTCTGGCATTCCTTGTCTATATCCCCGGTTCGAAGCACCGGCACATGTTCCTTGCCGCGCCCAACATCTACTTCCGCAGCCTCGAACCGCGCGGCCTGGCGCCAGCGGTCCCGCAGGCCCGTGAAACTCCAGGCATCGACAGCCTGGCGCAGTTCGACTGGAAACAGCAGCTCGACCTTCTGTCCTGCACCGAATGCGGCCGTTGCCAGGCGGTCTGCCCAGCCTATGCTGCCGGTCTGCCGCTCAGCCCGAAGTTGCTGATCACCGACATGCGCGATGCGCTTGCCGCGGGACCATCGGCGGCCCCGCTGGTCGGCGGCGTGATTTCCGAGGAGACGCTGTGGGCCTGCACCACCTGCCGTGCCTGCATGGAAGCATGCCCGGTCGAGATCGAGCATCTGCCCAAGATCATCGACATGCGCCGTCATCTGGTCGACGAAGGCCGTGTCAGCCCCGGCCTGCAGGAGGCGCTATCGAACCTGACCCGTCTCGGCAATTCCATGGGCAAGCCTTCCAAGATGCGGGCGCGTTGGACCAGGGAGCTCGGCTTTCCGGTCAAGGACGCGCGCGAGGAACCCGTCGACGTTCTGTGGTTCGTCGGAGACTACGCCTCCTACGATCCGCGCGTTCAGGAGATCACCCGCAAGGTTGCCGAACTGCTGACCGCAGCCGGTGTCGACTTCGGCATTCTCTTCGATGCCGAGCGCAACAGCGGCAACGACGTGCGGCGCGCCGGCGAAGAAGGTCTGTTCGAGACGCTCGCTCAGTCCAACATCGATGAGATCAATGCGTGTCGCTTCAACCGGATCATGACCACCGATCCGCATAGCCTGAATGCGCTGAAGAACGACTATCGGCATTTCGGCGCGGCGTTCGAGGTGCTGCACTATACGGCGCTGCTGGCGGAACTCATCGCGGCGGGAAAACTCGACCTGCATGTCGCCGACGGCGCCAGGGTCACCTATCACGATCCCTGTTATCTTGGGCGCTACAATGGCGGCTTCGATGCGCCGCGCGCGCTGATCCGCGCCGCCGGCTACACGCTTCATGACATGCCGCGCTGTCGCGAGAATTCCTTCTGCTGCGGCGCCGGCGGCGGCCGCATCTGGCAAGGCGACGACGGCGTGACCGAGCGGCCGAGCGAGAGCCGCATCCGTGAAGCACTGAGCCTGGGCGACGTCGCCTATTTCGTCGTCGCCTGCCCGAAGGACAAGGTGATGTACACCGCCGCGATCGATGCGCTCGGCGTGGCCGACAGATTGAAGGTCGTGGACATAGCGGAGCTTCTCGTGCCGCGAACAGGCCAAGCGCTCGAAATGCCCACAGTGGAAACGACCTGACGGAATACGATCCAAGAGATCGAGACCAAGCACCATGGGCTATAGGCCCCGAATGAGGAGAGAGCGATCATGTCGACCCTGAAAATCGGCTTTGTTGGCATTGGAAAAATGGGTACGCCGATGGCGACCCGTCTTATCAAGGCCGGCTACGAAGTGACTGTCTACGACGTCGACAGCAAAGCCGTTGCGGAGTTGACCGATGCGGGCGCGAAAGCCGCCGCCGGTGCGCGCGATGTTGCCGATGTTGCGGAGATCGTCTTTGCCAGTCTGCCTAGCCCGCAGATCCTGGAGAAGGTGGTGCTCGGCGAAGGCGGCATCGCCGAGGGCAAGGCGGTCCGGATCTTCATCGACATCTCGACGACGGGTCCGCGGACGGCCGCCAAGGTTGCCGAGGGCCTGTCAGCCAAGAACATCGCCATGATCGACGCGCCCGTCAGCGGAGGATTGAAGGGAGCGCGCAACGGCACGCTCGCCGTCATGGTGTCCGGGCCGAAGGCTGCCTTCGAAACGGCAAGGCCGGTGATCGAGAATTTCGGCCGGATATTCTTCATGGGCGAAGTGCAGGGCTCCGCCCAGACCATGAAGCTTGCCAACAACCTGCTTGCGGCGGCAGCACTGGCGATCTCCTCCGAAGCGGTCGTGATGGGCGTCAAGGCAGGCCTCGATCCCAAGGTGATGATCGACGTCATCAACGCCTCGAGCGGCCGCAACAGCGCCACCGAGGACAAGTTCCCAAAATCCGTCCTGCCGCGCACCTTCGATTTCGGTTTCGCGACCGGCCTGTCCTTCAAGGATGTACGGTTGTGCGTGGATGAGGCGGAGGCGATGGGCGTGCCGATGGTGGTGGGCAGTGCCGTGCGCCAGCTGCTCAGCGTGACGAACCAACTCTACGGGCCTGATTCCGATTTTACCTGTATGGTCAAGACGGTCGAGACATGGGCGCATGTAGAAGTCGGCTCGGCCCAGACCACAGATGTCGCCAAAGCGAGCTGATCATGGGTGATGCCGGACGCTATGAAATCCATGCCGTTCGCTACGGCCATTTCGAGCGCCGCTCGGGCGAGAATTTCCTGGGCGGCGACACGCATGATGTTCCCATGCCGCTCGACTACTTCGTCTGGGCAATCGTCGGGGAGAAGCGTACCTTCATCGTCGACACCGGCTTCGACAAGCCGACTGGCGACAAACGCGGGCGCAGTGTCGTCAGGCCCGTCGATGAAGGCCTGGCGGCAATCGGCATCAATCATGCGGATGTCAGCGACGTCATCATCTCCCACATGCATTACGACCATTGCGGGAACCATCACCTGTTCCCGAATGCGACCTTTCACCTGCAGGATGCGGAGATGGAATTCGCGACCGGCCGCTGCATGTGCCACCATGCGATGCGTCATCCCTTCGAGGCCGAAGACGTGACCACCATGGTGCGGCGACTGTATGCGGGGAAGGTCTGCTTTCATGACCCGGAGTCGCAGATCGCGCCCGGCATAACTTTGCACAAGGTTGGCGGCCACTCGCGCGGATTGCAGGTGGTGCGTGTGGAAACCGACAATGGCGCGGTCGTGATCGCGTCCGACGCGGCCCATTTCTACGCCAACATGGAACGCGAAAAGCCTTTTCCGGTCTTCGACCGGCTGAGCGATGTGATCTTCGGGGTCGAGCGGATGAAACAACTCGCCAGTTCCCCCGCTCACATTGTTCCTGGCCACGACCCGCTAGTGCTGAAGCGCTTCGCGCGTAGCCGCCAGGACGTCGAAGGTATTGTTGCGTTGAACCGGCCCCAAGGCTGACGCATTGCGGTGGCAAGAGGTCTCCGCGGCATCCCGCAGATTTTGGAAAAACCAAGAGATCTCGTGTGAAGTGGCACCAGCCACGACGTCCAGGCGACAAGGATCACCACCGCCTCCTGAAAAGTACCGTCAGGACAGTTTAGAGGCTTCGTGGCAGGAAATTCCCTTTTTCTTCAATGCCTTAATGGGTAAAAAAGTACCGTCACGAGCCTCATTGACTCTGACGGTACTCAGAAAAATTTGGGTGGGCAATATGGGGAAGGTCCGTCAAGCGGTCCGTCAAAGCCAATCCTAGCGCACCGATTGTCGCTGATTGTTTCTGAAAGGATTTATTTTTGTTTTCAGTACGTTACGTCGCAGACTGGCGTATTTTCGGCGGCGTTTAAGTGGGCCTGAATCATTCCCACTCGATTGTACCAGGCGGCTTCGACGTCACGTCATAGACAACGCGGTTGATGCCGCGGACCTCGTTGATGATGCGGGTGGCGGCGGCACCGAGGAAGGCCATGTCGTAGTGGTAGAAGTCCGCCGTCATGCCGTCGACCGAGGTGACGGCGCGCAGTGCGCAGACGAACTCGTAGGTGCGGCCATCGCCCATCACGCCGACGGTCTGCACCGGCAGCAGCACGGCGAAGGCCTGCCAGATGGCATCGTAGAGGCCGGCCTTGCGGATCTCGTCGAGATAGATGGCGTCGGCCTCGCGCAGGATCTCCAGCTTCTCGCGCGTGATGCCGCCGGGGCAGCGTATGGCGAGGCCCGGACCCGGGAACGGGTGGCGGCCGATGAAGCTTTCGGGCAAGCCGAGCTCCTTGCCGAGCGCCCTCACCTCGTCCTTGAACAGTTCGCGCAGCGGCTCGACGAGTTGCATGTTCATGCGCGCGGGCAGGCCGCCGACATTGTGGTGCGACTTGATGGTCACCGACGGGCCGCCGGTGAAGGAGACGCTCTCGATGACGTCGGGATAGAGCGTGCCTTGCGCCAGGAAATCGGCGCCGCCGAGTTTTTTGGCCTCGTCCTCGAACACTTCGATGAACAGCCGGCCGATGGTCTTGCGCTTCTTCTCCGGGTCAACCTCGCCTTCCAGCGCCGAGATGAATTTTTCGGAGGCATCGACCAGGATCAGCGGCAGATTGTAATGCTGGCGGAACATCGCGACCACACCGGCCGCCTCGTCCTTGCGCATCAGGCCATGGTCGACAAGGATGCAGGTGAGCTGGTCACCGACCGCCTCGTGGATCAGCAGCGCAGCAACCGACGAGTCCACCCCGCCCGACAGCGCGCAGATGACCTTGCCTTTGCCGACCTGCTTGCGGATCGCTTCGACCGCGTGTTCGCGGTAGGCGCGCATCGTCCAATCGCCTTCGATGCCGGCAATGTTGTGGACGAAGTTCCTGAGCAGCCTGGCGCCGTCGGGCGTGTGCACCACTTCCGGGTGGAACATGATGCCGTACATCTTGCGCTCGACATTGCCGAAGATGGCGAAGGGCGAGCTTTCCGACTTGCCAAAAACCTGGAAGCCCGGCGGCAAGGCGATGACGCGGTCGCCATGGCTCATCCACACCTGATGGCGCTGGCCGGTCGCCCACAGGCCCTCGAACAGCGGGCTGTCCTTCTCGATCTCGACGAAGGCGCGGCCGAATTCGCGATGGTTGGAGCTTTCGGCGACACCGCCCATCTGCACGCACATGGCCATCTGGCCATAGCAAATGCCAAGCACCGGCACGCCGGCGTCGAAAACGATCTGCGGCGCGCGGGGGCTGCCTATATCAGACGTCGAGGCCGGGCCACCCGACAGGATGACGGCTTTGGGATTGATGCGCTTGAACGCGGCTTCGGCCGACTGGAACGGCACGATCTCGGAAAACACGCCGGCCTCGCGGATGCGGCGGGCGATGAGCTGGGTAAACTGGCTGCCGAAATCGACAATCAGGACGGTGTCGGGGTGATTGGCTGTTGTCATGGCGAGCGTTTAGAGAAAGAAACGAGTCGGCGCAATGGGTTACAAAGCCGCGCCGTTCACTGAACGCCGGCCGATTTATCGCTGGCGTCCGCCTGCCCGGCGTCGAGTGTCCGCAAAGCGTCCATCAGCGCCGCGAACCGCCTCTGGCCGATGCGCTCGACATAGCCATGCTCGATCTGGAGCTTGATGCGGTCGCCGTCACGCAAGGCATCCAGACCCTTGCGCGTGTAGCCGACAAGCTTGCCGCGCCCGTCCCGCGGGTCGGGCAGACGCTGCACCACGCCCTCCGCCTCCAGACCATCGAGCAATTGCTGGACCGCCTGCTTGGAGATTGCCGAGCGCTCGATCAATGCCGCCTGACGAATGCCGCCGCGAGGAATATGTCCCAGCAGCCCGGCGCGCGCTTCGGTGAACCAGCCGTGGCCGGCGATGCGCATCGCGGCAGCGAATTCGGCCTGCCAGGCACGGCTTGCCTGCCACAGGCGCCAGCCGACGTGGTCGGGCAGCGCTTCGGTTTTTTCGTCAAGCTCCTTGACCACTTTATTGCGACTCCATATAGTCAAGATACTTGACGACTTTGCTTGCGTCGAGCGCTTTCGAACTCAAACCTATGGACAGGGATAATGACAATTCTGAACAAGGATACGCTGGCCATTATCATGATCGGCACCACGCATGTCGTCGACATGGGCGGCAAGAGCGCCTTCATCCACTACGAAACCGAGGACCGGGCGCACATGCTATTGCCGGACGGCAACCGTTTCCATGGACTTTGGACGCTGCAAGACGATGGCTACAAGGTCGAATGGCAGGACGGCCCGACAGGCTCCTGGAAACTCGATCATACACCGGGAGCCATCGACTATGTCGATGCGACCGGCATTGCGCGCGGGCGCATCTCGCGCATCGATTTCGGCGATCCGGAGAACCTCACGGCTTGACCTGATTGCGCTCAGGCGCGCCGTGTAGGCCGGCACCGACCGCCTGTTCGAGGCGCATGACGGCGTCCGCCAGCTTCTCATCTATGACGTGCAGATATTCAGTCCAGTCGCCGACATGCCGCAAATCCGCCGCGCCGTCGGAAATGCCGCGCAGCCCGATGAGAGGGATGTCGAACAACTGACAGGCGCGCAGGCAGGCGAAGGTCTCCATGTCGACCATGTCAGCCGCGATCGTGTCATAGGCGGAACCGGTGATGACGGCGCCGCCGGTCGACAGCGTGGCTTGCTTGATTTCGGGGATACGAAACGGCAGCGGTACGGTCACCGGCAGGTCGAGAAACGGCGTCGCGCCTTTCTCGAAACCCAGCGGCGAGGCGTCAATGTCGCGATAGCTGACGGAGACGGCCTGATAGATTTCCGTCTGTTCCAGGGTCCGGCTGCCGGCTGAGCCGAGCGACACGACGAGGTCCGGCAAAGCCTTCTCGGATTTCAACCAGGAGAGTTCGGCGCCGAGCCGGACACCGGCTTCGACGGGGCCGACGCCTGTCATCAGCGGCGTGAACAGCCGCTGAAGATGCGGGCCATATTCGGCCTGCGCCGCCATGACGAAGAGGACATCCTTGCCGCCAACTCGCGTAACATTACCGGTCATGACCCTGCACCTCCCTGCACTACTACCTACGCTGGAGACAAGAGGAGCGACGTGCCCTCACCGGCGCCCGGCCCTTCGCTATGGCTCCGGGCGTTCGTCGCTCGAAAGGCCCATTCGGGGGCTTTTCGTCCGCTACGCGGACCGCTCCTCACCCAGCAATCCCGTCACGGCCCACCACCGTCATCATTGTGCCGGTCATGGTGGCTATCAGCTTGGCCTCGCCGTCGGCGGCGAAGGCATAGGCCTGGCCATCGGCAACGATGATGGTGCGGCCGGGCTTGGTCACCGAGCCACGGAACAGGAAACGCTCGCCCCTTCCCGGCGCCAGAAGGTTGACCTTGAACTCGATGGTCAGCACGCCGGAATTTTCCGGCATCAGGGAAAAAGCGGCATAGCCGCAGGCCGAGTCGAGCGCTGTAGAGATGACGCCGGCGTGGAGAAAACCATGCTGCTGGGTCAAGGCGACCGAATAGGGCATCTCGATCTCGATGATGCCGGGCGTCACCAATGTCAGCTCGGCGCCGATCGTCGCCATAGCCTGCTGGCGGGCGAAGGATGCCCTGACGCGATCCTCATAGTCGGGAGCCGGTACGATCTTTGCTGCCATCGCTGATGCCTTCACGTTTGCCGGGAAAGCTTATCGCAGAGGCACGAGCGGCAGGCAAATGCTTTTGCTGCACTGCAACAAAACGACATCGCCGCCTCCCTAGTTCAACCAGAGCAGCGAGGCGTTGAGCAATGTGGCGAAGGCCACCCATGCCGCGTAAGGCGTGAACAACCAGCCGGAAAGCCTGTCTCGGTTCCAGACGCTGGTGATGAACAACCCGATGCTGGCGAAGAGAAAGACGATGACGACCAAGGCAAGCCCCATCATCTTGGCGCCGAAGAAGGTTGGCGACCACGCGAAATTCAGGACGAGCTGGATGCCCCAGACCTTCATCGCCGATCCTGTAGGTTCTCTTCTCCATGTTCGCCAGCCAGCCACAGCGATCAGCACATAGAGCAGGGTCCAGGCAGGCCCAAAGACCCAGTTGGGCGGATTGAAGGGCGGCTTGGCCAGCGACGCATACCAAGCGCCCGGCAACGTTGCGTAACCGATCGCTAGGCCACCGCCCAGCACCAGGACGAGGAACAGCAGAAGCGACAGATATCTATGCAAGAATTCCACCCCGTGGCGGCCCGACGCCGCGCATCTGCAACTGGAGCGCTGTCGCCAGCTGTCAACGGCAGCGTCAATTCGCCCTGCGCATGGCGCAGAAGTAAAACCCATCAGTGCCGCTCAACGCCGGCGATAACGAAATATCCCCGCCAGCGCCGATCCGCGCGGCTGCCGCGTGGCCTGGAAAACGATTGTCCCAGAGCGTGCGGTGATCGACCAGGGCAAAGCCTTTGTGCCGCTCGCGAAACGCCGCGATCTGCTCGCCATTCTCTTCGTCGAATACCGAACAGGTGATGTAGACCAGCAGACCGCCGGGTTTGACATACAACTTGGCGGCATCGAGGATCGCCGACTGTTCGCCCTTGCGGGCGTCGAGCTGCCTTTGCGTCAGCCGCCATTTGGCATCGGGGCGGCGCCGCCAGGTGCCGCTGCCGGTACAGGGCGCATCGACCAGCACGATGTCCATATGATTGGCGAGGGGGCTGAGTTCAGCCGGCTTGGTGACGACCTGGACATTGCGGTTTTCCGAGCGGCGGATGCGGTCGAAGATCGGCGCCAGCCGCGCCTTTTCGGCATCGTGGGCAAAGATCTGGCCGCGGTTGTCCATTGCAGCCGACAGCGCCAGTGTCTTGCCGCCGGCGCCGGCGCAGAAGTCGAGCACCTGCATGCCGGCCTCGGCGCCGGCAAGTGTCGCTGCTATTTGCGAGCCCTCATCCTGGACCTCGAACCAGCCCTTCTGGAAAGCGGGTTCGGACTGCACGTTCGGGTGCCTGCCGTCACCGTCGATCGGCGGAATGCGGATGCCGAGCGGCGCGATCCGCGCCGCCTGCGCCCCGGTCTCGGCCAGTTCCTTGAGCACCTTGGCGCGATCGGCCTGCAGCGTGTTGACCCTGATGTCGAGCGGCGGGCGGGTCGCCAGCGCCGCGCCCTCCTCGACCCATGTCTCGCCAAAAGCCCGTTCGAAAAGCGGTTCGCACCAGTCGGGTATGTCGGCACGCACCGCGGGCGGCGCGGCGGCAAGCCGGCGACCGGCGATCGTCTGCAGCTCGGTGTCGCTGAGCAGCGGCGGCGCGAACTTGTCACCGTCGAGCGCGTCGTTGAGCGACTGCGCCGTCTGCCCCCATTCAAGCAGCAAAGCGCCGAAGCCGATGGCGCGCGGCGTGTCTTCGCCGAGCAGCCAGCCGGCGGAGCGTTTGTGGCGCAGCGCGTCGTAGACGATGTTGCCGATTGCCGCGCGATCACCGCCGCCAGCGAAGCGGTGCGACAGGCCCCAATCCTTCAGCGCATCGGCCACCGGCCGGTGACGCCGGCCAATGTCCTCCAGCACTTCGATGGCCGCAGCCAGCCGTCCGCCCAGTCGCATTCATCATTCCATCAAATCGAGAACTATCGCCTGCTCTTAGAGCCTTTCGCGTCCGGATTGAACCCCGCTTGCGCCCGCGAAGGCAATCCTGACCGAGGCCGACGAATCCGCTCGACCAGTGAATATCCCTGGCCGGCAACAGCAAATCGATCAATAGATGACAGGTCTCTAATGTTCACACCTGGCGACTGCAAGCACGGCGTGTGGCGCAACCGCTCTGCTTCCCAAGTTTTTGCGTTGGGAATACTCTTCACACCATGATTCGCGGCGCGGAAAACGCGGACCGGCGGATCGCTACGAGGAGAGGGCAATGAAAACTTATCTTGCGGAAGTTTTGGGCACATTTCTGTTGGTGTTCATCGGCACGGCGTCGGTGGTGACGGGCGGCTTCGGCGGCGCGCTGCCGCTTGGTCAGGAAGGCATCGGTCTGGCATTCGGCATCGGCCTCATCGCGGCGGCCTATGCGATCGGCCCGATTTCGGGCGCGCATCTCAATCCGGCGGTGACGCTCGGCGTCTTCCTCGCCGGCCGGCTGCCGGCAAAGGACGTCATCCCCTATTGGATCGCGCAGATCATCGGCGCCATCCTGGCTTCGCTGGCGCTGTGGATCATCGTCTCCGGCAAGGCCGGCGAACCCATCACCAACTTCGGTGCCAATGGCTGGGATGTGACGAAATGGGGCATGAGTTCGGCCTTCCTGTGGGAGCTGATCGGCACCTTCACCTTCGTCACCGTGATCCTCGGCGTCACCGCTGAAAAGCACTCGACGGCGTTTGCCGGCCTGGTCATCGGCCTGACGCTGGCCGGCATTCACTTCGCCATGATCCCGGTCACCGGCACCTCGGTCAATCCGGCCCGCTCAATCGGCCCGGCACTGTTCACCGGCGGTGCCGCGCTCAGCCAGCTCTGGCTGTTCATCGTCGCACCGCTGATCGGCGGCGCCATCGCCGGCGTCGTCGCCAAGGCGCGTATCTTCGAGAAGGATTGATCTCGAAAGCCTGAATGCAAAAGGCGCGGGCCACGGCCCGCGCCTTTTTTGTTGAATCGACTTCTGTCTGGATCAGCCGGCGATATCGAAGCGGTCGGCGTTCATCACCTTGGTCCAGGCAACGACGAAGTCTTTCGCAAACTTCGCCTTGGCATCCGCCGTCGCATAGACTTCGGCGAGCGCCCGCAGCTGCGAGTGCGAGCCGAAGATCAGGTCGGCGCGGGTGCCGGTCCACTTGACTTCGCCGGTCTTGCGGTCGCGGCCTTCGAACACGTCCTTGGCGTCCGACGCTGCCTTCCACTCCGTGCCCATGTCGAGAAGGTTGACGAAGAAGTCGTTGCTCAGCGTTTCCGGCTTGGTGGTCAAGACACCATGCTTCGACTGCCCGGTATTGGCGCCGAGAACGCGCAGGCCGCCGACAAGAACGGTCAACTCAGGCGCCGTCAGCGTCAGCAACTGCGCCCGGTCGACCAGCGCCTCCTCTACCGTCTGGCGCTGCTTGCCGCTGACATAGTTGCGGAAACCGTCAATCGTCGGCTCCAGCGGCGCGAAGGAGTGGATGTCGGTCTGCTCCTGCGAGGCGTCCATGCGGCCGGGCCAGAACGGAACGTCGACGCTGTGGCCGGCGGCCTTCTCGATGGCCGCATTGCCGCCAAGAACGATCAGGTCGGCAAGCGAGACTTTCTTGCTGCCGGTCTGCGCAGCGTTGAAGTCCTTGGCGATCGCCTCAAGCTTCTCGAGCACCTTGGCGAGATCGGCCGGCTGGTTGACGGCCCAGTCCTTCTGCGGGCTGAGGCGGATGCGCGCACCATTGGCGCCGCCGCGCTTGTCGGAGCCACGGAAGGTCGAGGCCGACGCCCACGCCGTCGAGACCAACTGCGACACCGACAGGCCGGAGGCCAGGATCTTGGCCTTGAGCGCCGCCGCATCCTGCTCGTCGATCAGCACGTGATCGACCGCCGGGATGATGTCCTGCCACGGCAGCTCTTCCCGGGGAACCAACGGGCCGAGATAACGCACGACCGGGCCCATGTCGCGGTGGGTCAGCTTGTACCAGGCGCGGGCGAAGGCGTCGGCGAACTGATCCGGGTTCTCATGGAAGCGGCGCGAGATCGTCTCGTAGGAAGGATCAAAGCGCAGGGCCAGATCGCTGGTCAGCATTGCGGGCGCATGGCGCTTGGACGCATTGTGCGCGTCCGGCACGGTGCCGGCGCCGGCGCCATCCTTCGGCGTCCACTGATGCGCGCCGGCCGGGCTCTTGGTCAATTCCCAATCGAAGCCGAACAGATTGTCGAAGAAGTCGTTGCTCCACTTGGTCGGCGTCGTCGTCCAGGTCACTTCCAGGCCGCTGCCGATGGCGTCGCCGCCCTTGCCGGTGCCGAACTTGTTGGCCCAGCCGAGGCCCTGCTGCTCGATGTCGGCGCCTTCCGGCTCGACACCGACCAGCGTTGCGTCGCCGGCACCATGGGTCTTGCCGAAGGTGTGGCCACCGGCGATGAGCGCTACGGTCTCCTCGTCATTCATCGCCATGCGGGCGAAAGTGTCCCTGATGTCGCGCGCCGAGGCCAGCGGATCAGGCTTGCCGTTCGGCCCTTCCGGGTTGACGTAGATCAGGCCCATCTGCACGGCGCCGAGGGGGTTCTGCAGGTCGCGGTCGCCGCTGTAGCGCTCGTCGGCCAGCCACTTGCCTTCAGGACCCCAGTAGACGTCCTGCTCGGGCTCCCAGACGTCGGCGCGACCACCGGCGAAGCCAAAGGTCTTGAACCCCATCGATTCCAGCGCAACGTTGCCGGTGAGGATCAGAAGGTCGGCCCAGGAGATCTTGCGGCCATATTTCTGCTTGATCGGCCACAGCAGCCGGCGGGCCTTGTCGAGGTTGACGTTATCCGGCCAGCTGTTGAGCGGCGCGAAACGCTGCTGGCCGGCCCCGGCGCCGCCACGGCCGTCGGCGATGCGGTAGGTGCCGGCGCTGTGCCACGCCATGCGGATGAACAGCGGACCGTAATGGCCGAAATCGGCCGGCCACCATTCCTGCGAATCCGTCATCAGCGCATGCAAATCCTTGATCACGGCGTCGAGGTCGAGGCTTTTGAATTCCTCGGCATAATCGAACGCCTCGCCCATCGGGTCGGACAGAGACGACTGCTGGTGCAGGATCTGGACATTTAGCTGGTTCGGCCACCAGTCACGGTTGATCCGGCCGGCGGATCCATGCGCGACCGGGCATTTGCCCGCGCTTTTGTCATCGGTGTTCGCGTCCATCTTCAGTCTCCGATTTTGCCGAGGTTTGCTTTTGCCGAGGTTGATTTTTTGCCAGGATTTTGGGGCCGGCCAGCGACCGCACCAATCTGGAACGATTCCAGACTAGGCCGCATTTGCGATAAAAACAAATTGCCTTTCCTGTTCATTTCGATAGGATTTTCTTATGATCGGATTGACAGTTCGCCAGATGCACTATTTCGACGCGCTGGCGCAGACGCTGCATTTCGGGCGTGCGGCCAAACTTGCCGGTGTCAGCCAGCCGGCGCTGTCCTCGCAGATCGCGGAAATGGAGCAGCGGCTGAACTGCCGGCTGTTCGAACGCGGCGGCAAATCGGTGCGCATGACCGACGAGGCGGTCGCACTGTTGCCGCGCATTGAGCGCATCCTGGCCGACATACGCGACGTCGAAACGACGGCCCGGCGCGGCCGCACGGCCATGGAGGGGCGCTTCCGGCTGGGCATCATCCCGACCGTCGCGCCCTATCTTTTGCCGCGCGCCCTGCCCGAGTTGAAGAAGCACTTTCCAGCCTTGCAGCTCGAACTGCGCGAGGCAGTCACTGCCGCCCTGGTCGAGGACATCGCATCGCGAAAGCTCGACGCCTTCATCGCCGCCCTTCCGCTCGACCATCCCGGCCTGGTTACCGAGGCGCTCTTCCCCGACCGGTTCTTCCTCGCCGTGCCGGCTGGTGATCCGGCCTTCGCCTCGCCGCCGGTTCCGCCTGAAAGCCCGGCGCTGGAACGACTGATGCTGCTCGAGGAAGGCCACTGCCTGCGCGAACAGGCGCTCGCCGTCTGCGGCAATGTGCGACCGGTGGCAATGGCAAGCTACGGCGCCACCAGCCTGACCACGCTGTTGCAGATGGTGGCGCACGGGCTCGGCGTGACGCTGATCCCCGAAATGGCGACGGGGCCTGCCGGCACCATCCCCGATCTCAAGATCGTGCCGTTCCAGGAGCCGATGCCGCAACGCATGATCTGCCTTGCCTGGCGACGGAACAATGCAAGGCATGGGGAGTGCGTGGAACTGGCGAAGATTATTCGCAGCCTCGGCGCGGCGGTGTTGGCGGCGTGACAGGCAATCAAACCGGCGTCAGAGAACCCCGGGGTAGGAACCTGCGGGTTCGCAGCGATATCGGGCCGGCGATCATCTCACGCTCCCAGACAAGCTAGGAAGCCGCATCACCTGTGACGGCGCACGTCGCTTTCTGATGAGGTCGCAGCAGGAAATAGAATGCGGCGATGTGCGTGATCATCAGCAGCGGCACGTAGATGATCGGGATCGCGTAGCCGGCGCCAAACAGTCCCGCATGGGCAGGAAGGTCGGCCTGGATGGCGTGGTAGTAGTCGAAGACGAGTTCGACCGTCCCGACGACATTGAAGGCGACGATGAAGAACCAAAACAGCGGGCGTATCCTCACGGTGAGCAGCGCCAGCATGGCCAGCACGCCTGTCGCGAAGTCGCCATAGGCGGCAAAGGTGGCGAAGCTTGCGGGCAGATCTGGGCTGACGACGCCTGGAAGGATGAAGACGAGCCCGAAGAAGCGGAAGCTGTGCAGGGTGGCAATGGCGCGTTGCGCCGCGAGCCGGTCCATCGACCTCAGCCACGGCAGGCCATAGGCGCCGAAGCAAAGCAGCCAGGCGACATAGCCGAGAACGAGATGGATCTGGAACAGTATTTCCGTAGGCATTTGGCCTCCTGTCGGCAGCTGGTGCGCGGCCCCCTGGCTTCAGGCGATTACCTAAACCCGCTTCCATAGTTCGACTAGCCGCTGTAATCACTACAACCTATGAAGCACAGCTACACAGTTCTGCATGGGGCGCTGGAGGGCGTCGAGGTGTTCCTGGCTGTCGCCAGGCGCCGCAACTTCCGCCGCGCCGCCGCCGATCTCGGCGTGACGCCGTCGGCCGTGAGCCAGGCGGTGCGCGCGCTGGAGGCCCGCATGGGTGCGGCGCTGTTTGTCCGCACGACACGCAGCGTCGGCCTGACCGAAGCCGGGCAGCGGTTCCTCGACCGTGCCGGCCCTGCCTTTGAGGAGATCGTCGCCGCCGGCGAGGCCGCGCGTGATGTCGGCCAACGACCGACCGGCCTGCTGCGCCTGTCAGTGCCGCGCGCCGTCGTGCCGTTGATCCTGGAGCCGGTGATCGCGTCGTTCTGCCAGGCCTATCCGGAAGTCGAACTGGAGATCGCCGCGAGCGACGAGATGGTTGATCTGGCGACCGGCGGGTTCGATGCCGGCATTCGCCTCGGCCAGTTCATTGCCACCGACATGGTCGCGGTGCGGCTGACCCCGTCATTCCCGTTCGTGGTCGTCGGCAGTCCCGACTATCTCGAGCGCCACGGCCGCCCCGAGCGTGTCGACGATTTGCGCCACCACGCCTGCTTGCGCCTGCGCCGCTCGAACGGCGCCATTGCGCCCTGGACGTTCGTCGACGGCAACGAGGCGATCGAGGCCATGGTCTCAGGTCCGCTGATCGCCCACGACTATCCAACGCTGGTCGGCGCCGCCATGCGGGGAATTGGGCTGGCGCAGCTTCCTCGACCTGTCGCCGAAGGTCCGATTGCCCAGGGAAAACTCGAGCCTGTGCTGGCCTCTATCGCCGCGACGACGCCGGGCGTCTTCCTCTATCATCCCGGCAAGCGCCAGATCCTGCCGAAGCTGCGCGCCTTCATCGACCACCTCAAATCCGCGGTCTGAGGTAGCGAAGGATGCCTCCCTTGGCGCTTCGCCTGCACCAAAGCTCTCATGGTATAAATATCAGAAATGCATAAGTAAAAAATACCACAAGATGGACCATTCCGGTCAAGAACGTCGTTCTTTCGGTGCTGAAGCTTACATTGCATGTGAAAAGCGCCAAGACCAAAAGGACCGCATCAGCAGCCGGCAGCCCCAGGGTCAGTCCTCTCCCCGTCAGCAGGCTGGCGGCTGCGACTCCCGGTATGGTAAGGCCGATCGTGGCGCAAGCCGAACCCATCGCGACATTCAAGCCACGCTGCAGCTCGTTGTTAAGTGAAGCGCGCACCGCCGAAATGGCCTCCGGCATCAACACCAGCCCCGCGATCATTGCCCCCACAATGCTGTCAGTCTGGGTCACCTGGTAGGCAACGAGCGTATCTTCGACGCTTGCCGCGACCTGCTCGGCGAGCATGACAATTCCGATCAGCCCGGCGATCAGCAACAGAGCGCTGGCAGAGATGTTCTCGTGAGGGGCAGCGCGCACCGAAACGTCGTGTGGTTGTGCCTGGGTAAAGTCTTCCCGGTGCCGGACGGTCTGCGCGAACACGAAGCTTGCATAGAGCAGCACTGAAAGGACACTGACGAAACCAAGTTGGGCTGCCGAAAACGTGCCGGGATCCGTGGTCTGGGTGTAGGTCGGCAAAATAAGCGTCATGACGGTCAGCGCGGCCAGAACCGCCAGATAGGCACTGGTCCCTTGCCGCACGATGGCCTGCTTGCGATGACGCCAGCCGCCAAACGCGAGACACATGCCGACAACGCCGGTGGATGTGATCATCACCGTCGAGAAGACGGACTCGCGTGCCAGTGTCGGGTTGTTCTCTCCATGCAGCATCATGGAAACAATGATCGACACTTCGATTGCGGTAACGGCAAATGTCAGCACCAGCGTTCCGTACGGCTCCCCTACCCGCCGAGCCACCGCCTCGGCGTGGTCGAGCACCACGAAAATGGTGACGAACATGATCGCACACGACAGCGAACCGACAAGGATCCGGGTGCTCGGCAAACCCTGGTCTACCGACAGTCCGCTGCCTCGGACCGCGACAGCCATCGCCAGCGCAGCGAGGGGCATCGCGTAGGAAATCGCCGATCGTCCGAAACCAGTCATTCAAGCCCCCATGTGTTCTGCGAACCTAGCGGAAAGCCTGTGGGGAGCCCCTCAGCCAATGTCATCGCGAAGCCGGCAAGCCCATCGCGCAGCGTTCTACTCCGACAAACGACACCGACCCGCGGCTCCTGAAGATGCCGCAAGGTCGCGCGGCCCTGGCATTATTGAGCGCAACGACAAAACCGAGGCGCCCACCCCTCACGCCGTCTTCTGCGTCACCAGCCCCAGCTCCTCCACCATCGCTTCGCGCATCAGGAATTTCTGCGGCTTGCCGGTCACTGTCATCGGCAATTCGGTGCGGAAGCGAATGTGGCGCGGGATCTTGTAGTGGGCGATCTGGCCAGCGCAGAAGTTCTTGATCTCCTGTTCGGTGGCGATCTGGTTGGGTTTGAGCACGATCCAGGCGCACAGCTCCTCGCCATATTTGGCGTCGGGAATGCCGAAAACCTGGACTTCCCGGACCTTGGGATGGCGGTAGAGGAACTCCTCGACCTCTCTGGGATAGACGTTCTCGCCGCCGCGGATGACCATGTCCTTGACCCGGCCGACGATGTTGCAATAGCCCTCTGCGTCTATTGTTGCGAGGTCGCCGGTGTGCATCCAGCCGTCGCTGTCGATTGCCTCTCGGGTCTTTTCCTCGTCGTCCCAATAGCCCTTCATCACCGAATAACCGCGTGTGCAGAGTTCGCCCGGCGCGCCGACGGCGACGGTGGCGCCATCGGTGTCGACCGCCTTGACCTCGACATGTGGATGGATGCGGCCGACGGTCGAGACGCGCTTTTCCAGCGGATCATCGACGCCGCTCTGGAACGACACCGGGCTGGTCTCGGTCATGCCGTAGGCGATGGTCACCTCCGACATATGCATCAGCGACACCACCTTCTTCATCACCTCGATCGGGCATGGCGAGCCGGCCATGATGCCTGTGCGCAGGCTGGAGAGATCGAAGGTCGCGAAATCCGCATGGTCGAGCATGCCGACGAACATGGTCGGCACGCCATAGAGGCCCGTGCAGCGCTCCTGCGCCACGGCCTTCAGTGTCGCGCCGGGGTCGAACCCCTCGCCCGGGAAAACCATCGTCGCGCCCTTCGACACGCAGCCCATCGTGCCCATCGACATGCCGAAGCAATGATAGAGCGGCACCGGGATGCAGAGCCGGTCGTCCACGGTGAGCTTGATCGCCGAGGTGACGAAATTGCCGTTGTTGACGATGTTGTGGTGCGTCAGCGTCGCACCCTTCGGTGCTCCGGTCGTGCCCGAGGTGAACTGGATGTTGATCGCATCCCCAGGTTTCAGCCCCTCGGAAATGCGGTCGAGGCTGTCATGCTCGTCGCGACCGGCCATGGCCAGCACGTCGGCGAAATTGAACATGCCTGGCGAGTTGTCCTCGCCCATGCGGATGACGATCTTCAGATCAGGCAATTTTTGCGCCTTGAGCTTGCCGGGCGCGGCCTTCGTGATCTCCGGCGCCAGCGTCTCGATCATGCCGAGATAGTCCGAGGTCTTGAAGCTGGCCGCGGTGACGAGCGCCTTGCAGCCGACCTTGTTCAGCGCATAGTCGAGTTCGGTCAGCCGGTAGGCCGGATTGATGTTGACCAGGATCAGGCCAATGCGGGCGGTGGCGAATTGCGTAACCAGCCATTCCCAGCGGTTGGGCGACCAGATGCCAACGCGGTCGCCTTTTTCGAGGCCGAGCGCCAAGAAACCGGCGGCGAGCGCATCCACAGTGTCCGACAGTTCGCTCCAGGTGAAACGCTTGTCCTGACCGACAAAGACGGCGGCATCCTGTGTGGCGTATCTGCTGGCGGTGTCGGAGAAAAGTGCAGGGATTGTCTTGTCGAGCAGCGGCACCTTGCGCTCGCCCGAGACATCCGCCCGGCCGTCGACGGGCGCGACAAAGACGCTGCCGGCGCGCGCGCCGCGGCCGCGCAGATTGGTGGCGTTCTTCAGCTCGTCGAGATTGACCGGCATCGCTGTCTCCTCCCAGGCGCGCCCGAGTCTATCAGCCCGGCGGGGCAGTGGAAATCCTGTCGATGGTACTGGAAGGCATAGGGCGCGCCTCCATCCCGGATCCACTTTTCTGCTCTGCCGGAGGGCAATCGCATATGGCAGCGCCGGCCCCCTCTCCGTCTCGGCTTCGCCGAGCCACCTCTCCCCCACTTTCGTGGGGGCGAGGAACCCAAGCTTTCAAAGGGTGCAACGCCGACAGTTAGCGTTTCCTCGCCCCCATGAAATGGGGGAGAGGTGGATCGGGCGAAAGCCCGAGACGGAGAGGGGGATAGCGCCGCCGTTAGGCGATTATGGAAGCCATCTTCGCAGCGATATCGCGCACGAGCGCCTCATCCGCCACCGAACGATCTTTCTTCGACGCCACCAGACAGGCCTGCGACTTCAGCACAACCCCGTCGCCCAGCACCTTGAGGTGGTTCGCCCGCAGCGTCGAGCCGGTGCTGGTGATGTCGACGATGACATCGGCAAGCCCCGCCGCCGGCGCGCCTTCGGTGGCACCTAAGCTTTCGACGATGCGATAGACCTGGATGCCGTGCTTCTGCGAGAAGAACTGCTGCGTCAGCCGCCAGTATTTGGTGGCGATGCGCAGCCGCCTTCCATGGCGCTGGCGGAAATCGGCGGCAACGTCGTCGAGATCGGCCATGGTGTCGACATCGAGCCAGATTTCGGGCACCGCCACCACGACATCGGCATGGCCGAAGCCGAGACGAGCAACGATTTCGGCCCGCGCTTCCCAGTCCGCGAGGTTTTCCCGCACCAGGTCTTCGCCGGTGATGCCGAGATCGACCGCGCCCTGGCCGATTTCGCCCGATATTTCCGAAGCCGACAGGAAGGCGACCTCGACATTGTCCAGCCCTTCGACGCGGGCGTGATATTTGCGCTCGTCGCCGGGCAAGCTGATGGCTAGGCCGGCTTTCGCCAGCACTTCCAGCGCCTGCTCTTTCAGCCGGCCTTTAGAGGGGATCGCCAGCGTGATCATGGTGCCGCCTCCCGCAACGCCTCGATGCGATCGAGCCAGACGGAAAAACCGACGCCGGGAATGGCGGTCTTGGCGCCAAGCAGCGTCAGCAGCCGGTCGTAGCGGCCGCCACCGGCTAGGGGGCGGTCGCCATCCTGCGCCGCGATTTCGAAGACCACACCGGTGTAATAATCGAGCGGACGGCCGAAAGCCGCATCGTAACGGATTTTTCCCACCGGCAAACCATGTGCCCCGATTGCCCTGGCCCGCGCGGCGAATTTTTCCAGCGCGGCACCCAGCGACAGCCCGGCGCCGGCGGAGAATGTTTCCAGCGCTTCGGCCGCGCCATCGAGCGGCACGTCGATCGCCAGGAAACTCTTCAACGCCGCGAAGGCCTCATTCGACAGCCGCACGCTGCGCAATTCGGCCTTCTCGATCAATCGCCGCGCAATGTCCGTGGGCGAGCGCCCGCCGGATGCCGACAGACCGGCTTCCTCCATGCCGCCAGCGATATGGGCGGAAAGACCTTCGAGATCACCATCGAGGACAAGTGCGGCGACATCGCCGGAAAGCTGGCCGTTGCGCGGCGGATTGGCGAGATCGGCGAGTGCCGCCTCAAGCATCGGCGCCGAGCCGAAGGCACGCGCCAGCCGCATGCGCCAGCCGCGCGGCAGGCCGAGCGCCGCCAGCACCGCTTCGAAGACGCCCTGGTCGCCGAGCGTGATCGTGAGCGCCTGGCCGGGCAGCACCAGCGACAGCAGCGCATGCGCGTCGGCCACCGAGCGGGCGTCGGCTTCAGCCGTGTCGCGGTCGCCGAGATCCTCGATCCCGGCCTGGAAGAATTCATTGCCGCCTTCGCGGCGCTGGCGAAACACTTCGCCGAGATAGGAATAGCGGCGCGGCGTGCCGGCCTGCGAACTTATGTGGTCGAGACAGACTGGAATGGTGAATTCCGGCCGCAGGCAGAGTGTCTGCCCGGTCTCGCTTTCGGTGAGGAAGATGCGGCGGCGCAGATCCTCGCCGGCCATGTCGAGGAACGGGTCCGCTGGCTGCAGGATGGCGACCTCGACCGCATGCGTGTTGCGGGTGGCGAAGAGCTTGGTGATGTCTGCGGCGATGGCGGGGTAGCGGGAGGTCATGGATAGGATGGGCGCGAGGCACCCCCCTCTGTCCTGCCGGACATCTCCCCCGCAAGGGGGGAGATCGGCAGCTTGAGGCTCGGCGCCTCTTCTTCAACGCTGGAAATTGGCCAAAGCCCAAACGACATCCAATCTCCGCCCTTGCGGGGGAGATGGCCGGCAGGCCAGAGGGGGGTGTTCAAGCGCCACCCTTTGCGCGATCGGCAGCTTGCGCCGCCAGGATCTTCTTCACCTCGGCGACCAGCTCACTTTCCGCCACGGTGACCTGCGCAGGGCGTGCCGCGCGCCACTCCGCATTGTCGGTGATTTCCGCCGACATGCGCGCGCCCTCGATCAAATCCTTGATCTGCAGCTCGCCCTTGGCGCGCTCGTCGCCGCCCTGGATGATTGCGACCGGGCAGTTGCGCCGGTCGGCATATTTCAGCTGCGCCTTCATGCCGGCGCCGCCGAGATACATTTCGGAACGGATGCCGGCGGCGCGCAGCTCGCCGACCATTTTCTGGTAGCGGCCGAGGCTGTCGGTGTCCTTGTCCATCACCAGCACGACGACCGGCGCGATCACGTCGGCGCTGTCGAGCTTGCCGAGGTTCTTCAGCGCGGTCATCAGCCTGCTGACGCCGATGGAAAAGCCGGTCGCCGGCACCGGCTCGCCGCGGAAGCGCGAAACCAGGCCGTCATAGCGCCCGCCGCCGCCGACCGAGCCGAAGCGCACGATCTGGCCGTCCTCATTGGGGATTTCGGCCAGCAGTTCGGCCTCGAGGACGGGACCAGTGTAATATTCGAGGCCGCGCACCACCGAGCGGTCCATGGCGATACGGTCGTCGCCATATCCCGCCGCCCTGACCAGGGCTTCGATGGTCGCGAGTTCGCTGACGCCTTCCTGATAGGTCACGTTCGAACTGACGCTGGAATCCTGGCCGGCCTGAACATTCCTCGCTGTCGCGAGAAGAACTGCCTCGGCTTGCCCATTGTTCAATCCGGCGCCCTTGGCGAAGTCGCCTTCGCCTTCCTTGCCGCCATCCCAGCGCCCCGGGCCGAGCAAAAGCTTCACGCCTTCCGGCCCGAGCTTGTCCAGCTTGTCTATCGCGCGCAGCACGGTCAGCCGGCGGCCGGCATTTTCGTCGCCGCCGAGGCCGATCGCCTCCAGCACGCCGTCCAGCACCTTGCGGTTGTTGACGCGGATGACATAGTCGCCGCGCTTGATGCCGAGCGCTTCCATTACGTCGGCCATCATCATCGCCATTTCGGCGTCCGCCGCGACGCCCGGCGTGCCGATCGTGTCGGCATCGAACTGCATGAACTGGCGGAAGCGGCCGGGGCCGGGCTTCTCGTTGCGGAACACCCAGCCGGAGCGGTAGCTGCGATAGGGTTTCGGCAGGCGCTCGTAATTCTCGGCGACAAAGCGTGCGGTCGGCGCGGTCAGGTCGTAGCGCAGCGACAGCCACTGCTCGTCATCGTCCTGAAAGGAGAACACGCCTTCGTTCGGCCGGTCCTGGTCGGGCAGGAATTTGCCGAGCGCATCGGTGTATTCGATCAGCGGCTGGTCGGCCGGTTCGAAACCGTAGAGCTCATAGACCGAGCGGATCGTCGCCATCATCTTCTCGACGGCGCGAATGTCCTCGGCGCTGCGGTCGGCAAAACCGCGCGGCAATCGCGCTTTCGTCTTTTCCGATTTTTCGGCCATGAATTGGGCACCTGATGTCTCGTGACTTCGTGGCGCGGTAAATTTACCGCGTCCCACAGCGCGCGTTTCCTAACCGATGCAGCCGATAGCGGCAAGGGTGGCACCCCAGGGCCTGTCCGGATCCGAAATGGACAGAGTCGAACCTCCCTGAAACAACAACGCACCGAAAATGAAACAATCCCGCCATGAGCACGGCATCGTGCCGACACAATCGAAGCCGATATAGCGCACCAACACGAAGGGGTTCGGGACATGATCAGCGCAGCAAAATTCCACGCCAATAGCAAAGCCGGCGCGTTGCCAGCACGCCTGCGCCCGGCCGGTATCCATGCGCCGAAACTGGTTGGCCAGGCTGCCGGACCGTTCGATGTACCGGCCGAAACCGGCAAGGGGCCTTCCATGCGCGACGCCTTGGTGACCGGCCTGCTGGTGATCTATCCGACGGTGGCCACGGTGGTGGCGATCGTTGCCGGGCTGTTCCTGGCCAGCGTCAACGGCACCTGAACCCTACTTCGGCCGCGTGAAGGCCTTCCGTTCCTTCTCGACCTGCTTGCGGCAAACGCAGCCTTCGAGATGGTCGTTGACCAAGCCCATGGCCTGCATGAAGGCGTAGACCGTGGTCGGGCCGACGAAACTCCAGCCGCGCTTCTTCAATTCCTTCGAAATCCGGGTCGAAACTGCAGTCGTCGGGTTGGCGCGCAGATGCGCGAGGTCGACAATCCTGGGCCGCTCGTCCTTGCCGGGTTCGAACTTCCAGAACCAGGCGGCCAGCGAGCCGAACTCGTCGGCCATTTCGCGGGCGCGCTTGGCATTGTTGATGGTCGAGACGATCTTGCCGCGATGGCGGATGATGCCGGCATTACCAAGCAGGCGCTCGACATCCTTGTCGGTGAAGGCGGCGACCTTGTCGTAGTCGAAGCCGGCGAAGGCCTCGCGAAAATTCTCGCGCTTGCGTAGGATGGTCAGCCACGACAGTCCCGACTGAAACCCTTCGAGACAGATCTTTTCGAACAGCCTGCGGTCGTCGGCCATTGGCCGGCCCCATTCATGGTCGTGATAGTGCAGATAATCGGGCAGATTGCCGTGCCAGAAGCAGCGCGCGACACCGTCGGGACCGGCAAGCAGGCCGGTGTTTTCTTTTTCCATAGCCAAAATCCGTTCGTTAATGCGCTTTCGCGCTGCATTTACTGCGGCTTTACCAGATTCCTGAACCCGGCGGTAACCACACCAAAAGGTTTACTGACAGAACCGCATTTTACGCATTCCGATTCATGTTTCGGTTGCTGCTTGCGCGCCAATGATCGCTGAACCGGGGAGCGTTTCCACCCGGTTGTATCAAGACGATCAAGGTGCGTTCCCGATGAAGAGAGTTTTGTTTTCCGTGCTCGGCGCCGTGGCTG
Source organism: Mesorhizobium sp. P3_A8 (assembly GCF_056402995.1). NCBI lineage: Bacteria > Pseudomonadati > Pseudomonadota > Alphaproteobacteria > Hyphomicrobiales > Phyllobacteriaceae > Mesorhizobium > Mesorhizobium sp. P3_A8. Next base: position 73,553 of record NZ_JBFUGI010000010.1, read on the forward strand.
TGTTTGCCGGCGTCACCCCCGCAGCCGCTGGCGACCGCTATGCCGACAGGCCGCCGGTGATGGTGAGCCCCGACCTTTCCGCCCCCTGGGTGCTACAGCTTGGCAAAGCGCCCGGCATCGTGCGGCAGAACCGCCAAATCGTGCAGCAGCCGCGCCTGCGCTATGCGCAACCGGCGCAGCCCGACCGCGTGCAGACGGCGGCCGTACAGGCGCAGACCAAGCGCATGGTCATGCGCCCGCAGATCAACCCGATCTACCTGCCGCAGGAAGTCAACTATGACGGCGGGCAGAAGCCGGGCACCATCGTCATCGACACGACGCAGAATTTCCTCTTCCTCATCGAGAAGAACGGCAAGGCACGGCGCTATGGCGTCGGCACCGGCAAGCCGGGCTTCGAATGGTCGGGCACGCACAAGATCACCAACAAGCGCGAGTGGCCGGACTGGCGCCCGCCGGCGGAGATGATCAAGCGCGAAGCCGCCAAGGGCCGTTATCTGCCGACCTATCTGGCCGGCGGGATGGAGAACCCGCTCGGCGCGCGGGCGCTCTATCTCGGCACCACCGAATACCGCATCCACGGCACCAACCAGCCATGGACGATCGGCGGTGCGGTGTCGTCAGGCTGCATCCGCATGCGCAACGAGGACGTGGTCGACCTCTATGAACGGGTCAATGTCGGAACCACGGTCGAGGTGATATAGTTCGAATTGCGAATCACTTGGCCGGCAAAGCATTGAGCTTTTCGAGGCCAGTCCAGAGATAACGGGGGACGGGCCGTATGGGGATGCGGTCGGTCAAGAAGGGCAGCACGGGAAACCGCGCTGCCCTTCTTTTTTGATCGGCGTCCAGTGCCTGCGACATGGCCCCGCGTCGTTGCGCCGCGCAGAAGGCATGGCGGTTCGCTTTCGTGCTGCCATTTTCAACGGTCTTTTGCTATGTCGGCGCCAACGCAAGAAAAGAGTCCACCCCATGTCCCTGTCCGACGACAGCCGCTACCTCAAGGGCGGCCCGGTTGCCCAGCGCATCATCGCCGCCGTGCGCGAGGATGCGGCAATTGCCAAAGCCGAGGGTTTTCCGCCCAAACTGATCTCGATCACCGTCGGCGATACCGATGCCGTGGATGTCTATGTGCGCAACCAGCGCGCCAAGGCTCAGCTTGCCGGCATCGATTTCGAGGAACGGCGTTTTCCCGCCACCATCACGTCGGGTGAACTGGAAGCCGCCATCCATGGCCTGAACGCCGATCCGCGCGTCACCGGCATTATCATCCAGCGGCCGGTTCCGGCGCACATTCCGATCAGGACATTGCAGGCGGCGGTGCATCCGCTCAAGGATGTCGAAGGCATGCACCCGGCCTCGATCGGCAACATCGTCTACAACCAGCTCGACCTCGCGCCCTGCACGGCGGCGGCCTCTGTCGAACTGCTCAAGGAGACCGGGCTCGATCTCAAGGGACTGGAAGTGGTCATCGTCGGCCATTCGGAAATCGTCGGCAAGCCGATCGCCTTCCTTTTGATGAGCGAAGGCGCAACGGTGACGGTCTGCCACCACATGACGCGCTCGGTCGCAGCCCATGCGCGCCGCGCCGATGCGCTGTTCGTCGCCGTCGGCAAGCCGCGGCTGATCAAGGCCGATATGGTCAAGCCGGGTGCCGCCGTCATCGATATCGGCATCAATTCCGAGATCGGACCGGACGGCACGAGCCGCATCGTCGGCGATGTCGACACCGAAAGCGTGCGTGAAGTCGCCTCCTGGATCACGCCCGTGCCGGGCGGCGTCGGTCCGATCACGGTGGCGATCCTGCTGCGCAACACGATGGTGGCGCTCAGCCGCCAGCGCGCGCTCTATGAGGCGACTTACGGCACGGCCGACAGGCTTGCAGCCGAGTAGCTTCGTTCGTTACGTGAATTGCGGTACGTGGCAGGTGATACGGCTTTCTTCGTCCCAGAAGACGTAAAGCATGCCGCCGCTGCCCCAGAAGAATCCGGCCATCGAATCGAACTGGAGAAGAAATTTCATTTGCCTGTCCGTTCCGGGAACAAGCGGAAACTGTGGCCCTTGAACCCATGACGGCAACCCGCCAAGCCGAAACAGATTTTGCCGTGAATTGCTTACCCCATACGACTGCCTGAGCCAGCGCGGCGGCGTGGGTGCAAGGCGGACAGTGCTTTCCTCTGTGGCCGGATCCGATGTGAAATCATAGGCGGAATGGAACGGCGCTATCGGTGTCGGCACGCCTACGGCGTCATGCGAATAGTAGGTCAGTTCGAGAGAATTCGTACAGGTTTCGATGCGGAGCCGAGGAACAGATATCGTTGGGTCTCCAAAATCGTCCAGGGTAATCAGGTGTGTCAATTTCTGCCGGCAGATCGGGCACGTTGCCGAACCCATGCCGCCGACAGCATATGGCCGTCCGATAGTTGGCAGATGCCAGGTAGGGTGATTGTGGTGCGCGGGAAAGGGCGAGTCGCCCGGAGAGCCGCCTTCGAAGACAAAGTGTTGACAGATTGGCGGTGAACGCGGATCGGCGTGTTCCTGCCAATCTGCAAAATCGTAACTGGTGGCCAGCACACTGTCTGGAAACAAGTCTGATGCCTGCAGCATGGCATGGGACAATAGGTCTTCAACATCTGTGCCGCGTTTCGCTTCCCCTTGCAGAAAAAATGCCAGGCGGGCCAGATGGGCGTCGTCGAGAAATGAAACGGCGTCGTTAATCAGAGTGATTTGCTGAACATCAGCTTCTACCGCCGCTTTGATCAGTGCAAACAGGAATTCGGACCCGTCCCTAAAATGTCGAGCGATAATTGCTTCGCATTCGGCATAATGGGCTTGAAAAGTCGCGGGCGATCGATCCGACAGCAGCCGAACGATCGTTTCAATTTCCTCGGACTCTGAGTTGGGCATGCCGGCAGTCCCATCAATGGGTGTGCCGCAATCAAAGCAATTTTGGCGGCTCTCCACCATAGGCCCAGTCGAGCAGCTTGATCGTGTGCACCACGGGTAGCTTCGCGGCCGACGCGATCTGCGTGATGCAGCCGATGTTACCGGTGGCAACGATCGAGGCACCTGTCGCCTCGATGTTTTTCACCTTGCGGTCGCGCAGCCTGGCCGAAATCTCGGACTGCAGGATGTTGTAGGTGCCGGCCGAGCCGCAGCACAGATGACCCTCGCGCGGCTCGCGCACGATGAAGCCGGCCTTGGCCAGCAACTCTTTCGGCTGGCGGATGATCTTCTGGCCGTGCTGCATCGAACAGGCCGAGTGATAGGCGACGATGGTGCCCGGCTTGCGCACCGGTTCGGGCAAGTCGAAAGCGGCCAGATATTCGGTGATGTCCTTGGCCAGAGCCGACACGCGTGCAGCCTTGTCGGCATAGGCCGGATCGAGCCGCAGCATGAAGCCATAATCCTTGATCGTCGTGCCGCAGCCGGACGCGGTGATGATGATGGCATCGAGCCCGCCTTGGTCGATGGCACGTGTCCAGGCGTCAACATTTTGCCTGGCCGAGGCAAGGGCTGCCTGCTCCCGCCCCATATGATGAACCAGCGCGCCGCAGCAGCCCTCGCCCGGCGGCACCACGACCTCGACGCCGAGGCGTGTGAGCAGCGAGATCGTCGTGTCGTTGATGGCGGGATCAAGCACCGATTGCGCGCAGCCGGTGAGGATGGCGACCCGGCCCTTTTTCACCCCCTGCCCGGCATGGACGCCCGGCGAGGCCATCGGCGACGCTGCCGGGATCGATGCCGGGGCGAGCTTGAGCATCGCGCCAAGCGGCTTCAGCGCCTGGACCTTCTCGAACAGGCCGATGAACGGCTTGCCCAATTTCGCCAACTTAAGCGCGGCGCGAAAACGCTGGGGATAGGGCAGCACGAAGGCCAACATGGCGCGGGTCAGGCGGTCGAGCAGCGGCCGTTTGTAGGTCTCCTGGATATGGGCGCGCGCGTGATCGACCAGATGCATGTAGTTGACGCCCGACGGGCAGGTGGTCATGCAAGCAAGGCACGACAGGCAGCGGTCGATATGGGTGACAATCTCCTTGTCGGCCGGACGGCCGTTTTCCAGCATGTCCTTGATCAGATAGATGCGCCCGCGCGGCGAATCCAATTCGTTGCCCAATGTCACATAGGTCGGGCAAGTGGCGGTGCAGAAGCCGCAATGCACGCATTTGCGCAGGATCTTTTCCGATTCCGCGACGTGGGGATCGGCAAGCTGGGCGGGCGAGAAATTGGTCTGCATCGCTGATGTCCTAGGCCATGCGGCCGGGATTGAGGATGTTCTTCGGGTCGAATTCCTGCTTCAGCCGCTGGCTAAGCGCGGCCAATGCCGGCAGCTGCGGCTCGAAGACAGGCAGAGCGGCACGATGGGCAGGTGCGGCGCGCACCAGCGTCGCATGGCCGCCGCCATGTTTGCGCAACAGGCCGCGCAGCAGCGCGGCTTCCGGGTCGCCCTCTTCCATGCGCAACCACACCAGCCCGCCTTGCCAGTCATAGAAGGCGCTGACGGCGGCTTGCATGCGCAGGGTCAGCACCATCTGGTGGCCCTGGGCAGGGGTCATCGAGACGCGCCAGACCGGTTTTTCGGTGCCATCGGCGAAAGGCCTGATATCGCGCACATCGCGCCATATGGCGATTGAAGCCTCATCGGCAATCTCCTCCAGCGGCCCGGCCTTGCCAAGCAGCGTCTTCAGCGCGGCGATACGGTAGGCAACGGACGGGCCAAAACCCTCGACCCGGAGCAGCGTTGCGGCCTCACTGCCAAGCGCGCCGCCGGCAACGCGCGCCGCGATCCGCTCGGGCAGATGGGCGGCACTTGATACTTCCGTGCTGGAACCGAGCGCCAAGGCCATGGCGCTTGCCGCGGCATCGTCGAGCAGGCCACGGATGGCGAGCGTGACTTCGGTCTCGGCGGCAGGCAAAACCTTGAAGGTGACGTCGGTAAAAACGGCCAGCGTGCCCCAGCTGTTGGCCATCAGCTTCGACATGTCATAGCCGGTGACGTTCTTGACCACCCGGCCACCGGATTTGAAGGCCTCGCCACGGCCGGACACGACATTGATGCCGAGGATATGATCGCGCGCCGCACCGGCCTTCAGCCGGCGCGGACCGGAGAGGTTCGCGCCGAGAACGCCGCCGATCGTGCCTTTGCCCGGCTCGCCGCCGAGCAGCAGGCCATAGTCCATCGGCTCGAACGCCAGCTGCTGGCCGTTTTCCGCCAGCAGCTTCTCGATCTCGGCCAGCGGCGTGCCGGCCTTCGCCGACAGCACCAGTTCGGCGGGCTCGTAGAGCGTGACGCCGGTGAGCTTCGACAGGTCGAGCGTATGCTCCGTCTGCAGCGGGCGGCCGATGCCCCGCTTGGAGCCGTGACCAAGGATTTCGAGCGGCGCCTCTTCCGCCACCGCCCAGGCGACAGAGGACAGGACTTCGTCTGACGTGGCCGGAGTGAAAGTCGTCAAAGCCTGTGCTCCCTGAGCTTTTCGAGCACGGCTTCGCCCCTCGGCGACAGCCGGTAACCGACATCGAGGCTCTCGGTCAGGCCGAATTCCTTGAGCTTGCGGACATCCTGCTTGAATTTCAGCGTTTCGACGCCGGCCATCGCAGCCAGATCAGCCGCACGCACTTCCGGATGGGCGCCGATTACCCGTAAGATGGACGGGAAGTAGCCGGGCGCCGCTTTGTCCCAGCGCGCAAAGCGTGCAGTCAGCGCATGCCAGTCCGCATCGGAAAGGCCCTCGTTACGCAGGGCAACGCGTTCGTCGGGTTCGATGCCTTTGAGTTCGATGCGGTAGAGTGATGTGCCGTCATCGGGGCCAAGCATCTCTTGAAGGGCTCCGAGTGTCGGAAAGCCGGCCGAGATCGCGTCTTTTTCCGTCAGTGCGGGAATGTGTGCGACGGTGATGTTCCCGATCAGCACTACGCCCGAAGCCGTCCGGACTCGCCCGCCGGCTTTTACCGTCGGACGTTTCCAGCGGCGAAAGGCGAGCGTCACTTCGTTGCACGCAATCTTGTCCAGCGAGGATTGTTTGAACAGCAAGTCAGGCCTCACTCGGGAATTGGCGCCGGAAGATCTGGGTTCCTCGCTCCCGTGAGCCGCAAGGCAATCGCATATGGCAGCGCCAGCCCCCTCTCCGACCGCTACGCGGCCACCTCTCCCCCATTTCATGGGGGCGAGGAAACGCCAACCGCGGAGGTCGCGGCCTCGGAAAGCTTGGGTTCCTCGACCCCACAAAGTGGGGAGAGGTGGCTCGGGCGAAGCCCGAGACGGAGAGGGGGCCATCATAGAGTGCCACCTCCGGACATCTTGGCTGCGAAAACGAACGTCAGATCTGTGGCGACCACGTCTTCTGCCAATTGTCCCTCAAGTGCCGCAAGAATGGTTTCGCAGACACTTCGGCGGCTCTTGAGAACGATGTTCCAGAAACGCAGCACCGAAAACCCCTCGGCGCGCATGAACTCATCGCGTCGTCTGTCGTAGGTGCTCTCCGCGTGCTGACTTCCATCCAGTTCGACGACCAGCTTTTCGCTGCGACAGGCAAAGTCTGCGAAATATGAGCCAATCGGCATTTGCCGAACGAATTTGTAGCCGCCGAGACGTTTTGCCTTCAGCTCGCTCCAGAGGATTGCCTCAGCCTGATTGTCCCCGTGGCGTAGCACGCGAGCGCGGGCGATCTTTTCGGGCGAGCGGCGGCTGGGCACGTCGGGCGTCCCCCTCTCCGTCTCGGGCTTCGCCCGAGCCACCTCTCCCCCGCTTTGCGGGGGCGAGGAACCCCCATTCTGAGACGCCATCAACTCAAAACCTCGGAATGTCCGGGAACGCCACCTGCCCCCGGTGCACATGCATGCGGCCGAGTTCGGCGCAGCGGCGCAGTTGCGGGAAGACTTTTCCCGGGTTGAGCAGGTGGTTGGGATCGAAGGCGCATTTGACGCGCATCTGCTGGTCGAGATCGACCTGGTTGAACATTTCCGGCATCAGGTCGCGCTTCTCGACCCCTACCCCATGTTCGCCGGTCAGGACGCCGCCGACCTTGACACAGAGCCGCAAAATGTCGGCGCCAAAACTCTCGGCCTTGTCGAGTTCACCCGGAACATTGGCATCATAGAGGATCAGCGGATGCAGATTGCCGTCGCCGGCGTGGAAGACATTGGCGACGCCGAGGCCATATTTCTCAGAGAGTTCGCGCATGCCGGCGAGCACGCGCGGCAGTTCCTTGCGCGGGATGGTGCCGTCCATGCAGTAATAGTCGGGCGAGATGCGGCCGACCGCGGGGAAGGCCGCCTTGCGGCCGGCCCAGAAGCTCAGCCGCTCCTGCTCGGATTGCGAGATGCGGCAGGTGGTCGAGCCGTTCTTGTAGGCGATCGCCTCGACGAGACCGATGAGATGATCGACCTCGACACCCGGCCCGTCGAGTTCGACGATCAGCAGCGCCTCGACATCGAGGGGATAACCGGCATGGACGAAATCCTCGGCCGCGTGGATCGCCGGCCGGTCCATCATTTCCATGCCGCCCGGGATGATGCCGGCGCCGATGATGTCGGCGACGCATTGGCCGCCCTGTTCGCTGGTCGGAAAGCCGATCAGCAGGGCACGTGCCGTCTCCGGTTTCTTCAGGATGCGCACTGTGACCTCGGTGACGACGCCGAGCAGGCCTTCCGAACCGGTCATGACGCCAAGCAGGTCGTAGCCTTCGGCATCAAGATGGCTGCCGCCGAGCCGCACCACTTCACCGTTCATCAGCACCATCTCGATGCCGAGCACATTGTTGGCGGTGAGGCCGTATTTCAGGCAGTGCACGCCGCCGGAATTTTCCGCGACGTTGCCGCCGATCGAGCAGGCGATCTGGGAGGATGGATCGGGGGCGTAGTAAAAGCCCTCCTGCTCGACGGCGGTGGTGATGCCGAGATTGGTGACGCCCGGCTGGGCAACCACAATGCGATTGGGGAAGTCGATCGCCAGGATGCGATTGAAGCGGCTCATGACCAGCAGCACCGCGTCCTCCAGCGGCAGCGCGCCGCCCGACAGCGAGGTGCCGGAGCCGCGCGGCACGACGCGGATGTTGCGGTCGTTGCAGTATTTCAGCACGCGGGAGACTTGCGCCACAGTTTCGGGCAGCACGACGACCAGCGGCAATTGCCGATAGGCGGTCAGGCCGTCGCTCTCGAAGGCACGCATCTGGTTGGTGGCGTCGACGACGCCCTCGCCCGGGACGATGATGCGCATGTCGGCGACGATCTCGTCGCGCCGGCGCAGCGTGGCGTCGTCTGGTTTCGGCATGGCCAGGCCGGACATCTGCAGCCTCACTTTGCTTGACTGGTCAAAATCTTTTACCAGTGAGGCGCATTCTTTGCAAACGCTGCGGTGATGCGGCCTCCGGCATCAAGGTCGGGACAACCTTCCGCAGCGGCAATCTGCCGCTATTCGCCGGGATGCTTCGTTGGTTCGGAATGCATCTGGCGCACGCGCCGCACGCCCCACCAGACCAGCAGGATGGCGACCGGCACCGAGGCGGCGGTGACGACTTCCGGCGCGAAGGCATGGCCGAAGATCGAGGCGCCCTTGGCGACATAGCCGATGAGGCCGACGACATAGTAGGAGACGGCGGCAACCGAAAGGCCCTCGACGGTCTGCTGCAAGCGCAGTTGCAGGCGGGCGCGGTTGTTCATCGAGGCAAGCAGGTCGCGGTTCTGCTTCTCGACCTCGACATCGACCCAGGTGCGCAGCAGCGTCGTGGCGCGGGTCAGCTTGCGCGACAGATTGGCCTGTCGCTCCTCGACCGAGCGGCAGGTGCGCATGGCAGGCGCGACGCGGCGCTGCAGGAACCCGCCCCAGGTGTCGTAGCCGGGCACAGCCTCCTCCTCCAGCGCTTCCAGCCGCTCGACGACGATGCCGTCATAGGCGCGGCTGGCGCCGAAGCGATAAAGGCTGGAGGCGGCGTCTGCTTCCAACTCGGCCGCCAGTTCCGTCAGGTCTGCCAGCAACGTCTGGCTGTCGCGGGTCTCGGCGACCTTCATTTCCAGAGTGGTCTGCGCCAGCCTGTCCTCGATGCGGCGGGCACGGCCCGACAAGGTCAGCGCCAGCGGCAGGCCTAGCATGGCCAGCGTCCGGTAGGTTTCGATGTCGATCAGCCGCTGCGACAGCGCCCCGGTGCGCGCCGGCGTCAGGCCGCGATCGAGCACCAGGATGCGGGTCATGCCGTCGCCATCCTGGCGGAAATCGGTGACGATGGCCGCATTGCCGCGCTCGACCAGCGAGTAGCACAGGCTGGTGGGATCGAAAGCGGCGATCAGCCGTTCGCTCGCCTGCGTCCATTTGCGGATTTCGAGCCGGATGCCGGAAATGACGGTGCCCGGCGGCGAAAAGCCATTGCCGAAGGGCGTATCCTCCTGCGTCCTGCCGCTTTCGGAAAGCGGGCCTTCCCACAGATAGGTCGAGAATTCCGTATGCCGCTCCCAGCGCAGCGAGCCCTTGCCCCACTTCATGGCGTGATGGCGCGCCTGGCGATCGGGTGCGGCAATGCCGAGACGCCGCGACAGTTCGGAAAGCACGGCATGGTCAACGCCGGAGCCGCCCTCGGTCATGAAGGCGAGTTGCACCAGGACGCGGGGCTTTTCGATCAGCGGATGTGGCCTTGCATGCACCTCGCCCAGCGCGCCTGGCCGGCCCTCATGCGCGGGGAAACCCATGACGCTGCCCTTGGCGCGCGGCTGGAACTCCAGATTGGACGGGTCGTCTGACACGGCTTGTCCCCCGGGTTTCTGTCAACCCTCTTGCGTTGGCGTCCCTCTAGAGCCAATAGCCAGATGACGCAAACAGCAAAGTTTAGCCGAAGATGATATTACGCCGGGCGGCAAAACCGACCCGCTTCGACCAATTGGATAAATAATTTGACCAGTTGGCGACGCAGGCTTTATCCTGTGCGACACCGGTTCAATTCCCAGGCACAGCTGTTGAGCGACATTTTTTCCAGGATCGAGCATTCGCGCACCGCCGACGAGGTGGTGCAGCAGATCGAGAGCCTCATCCTCGAAGGCGTGCTGCGCACCGGCGACCGGCTGCCGGGCGAGCGCGAGCTGGCACGCCAGTTCGACGTGTCGCGGCCGATCCTGCGCGATGCGCTGAAGGCGCTGGAAGGGCGCGGGCTGCTGACGACCAAGGCCGGCGGCGGCACCCATGTCGCAGACATTATCGGCCAGCTGTTCACCAAGCCGGTGGCGGACCTGATCTCGATGCATCGCAAGGCGGTGGCCGACTATCTGGAGTACCGCCGCGAGATCGAAGGCATAGCCGCCGAATATGCGGCGCGGCGCGCTACCCCGGAGGACCTTGCGCTGCTCGACCGCATCATGGCGCGCATGGACGAGGCGCACCGCACCGGCGATTTCGACGACGAAGCCGAAATCGACGTCGAATTCCATCACGCGATCTGCGAGTGCGCGCACAACATCCTGCTGCTGCACACGCTGCGCTCCTGCTACCGGCTTTTGTCGGAAGGCGTGTTCCAGAACCGGCTCCTGGTGTTCACCGTGCCCGGCGCGCGCGAGGCGCTGCTGGCGCAGCACAAGGCAATCCACGCCGCGGTCAAGGCCGGCGATCCGGCCGGCGCCCGCCAGGCGGCAATGGATCACATGACCTATGTCGAGCGGTCGATGGCCGAAGCCGAGCGCAGCGGCGACTGGCAACGCGTGTCGCGGCTGAGGCTGCGGCAGCGTTCGGAGGCCGGTGATACCGAACCGGCACGCAGACGTTCATAGAGCATGATGTCATCCGAAAACCGCTTCACACTTTTCGGCATCATGCTTTAGTCAATTCGATCAAGCGAGAACCATCATGAGCGACATTCTCACCATCGCAGACCTCAAGGACCTCGCCCGCCGGCGCGTGCCCAAGATGTTCTTCGATTATGCCGATTCCGGCGCCTGGACCGAGAGCACCTATCGGGCCAATGAGGAAGACTTCCAGAAGATCAAGTTCCGCCAGCGCGTGCTGGTCGACATGAGCAACCGCTCGCTGGAATCGACCATGATCGGCCAGAAAGTGTCGATGCCGGTGGCCTTGGCGCCGACCGGCCTGACCGGCATGCAGCATGCCGATGGCGAGATGCTGGCGGCGCAGGCGGCCGAGGAATTCGGCGTGCCGTTCACCTTGTCGACAATGAGCATCTGCTCGATCGAGGATGTCGCCTCGGTGACGAAGAAGCCTTTCTGGTTCCAGCTCTATGTGCTGCGCGACAAGGATTTCGTGCTCGATCTGATCGACCGGGCGAAGGCAGCGAAATGCTCGGCGCTGGTGCTGACGCTCGACCTGCAGATCCTTGGCCAGCGCCACAAGGACGTGCGCAACGGGCTTTCAGCGCCGCCCAAGATGACGCTGGCCAACATCATCGACCTGGCCAGCAAGCCGCGCTGGTGCCTGGGCATAGCGGGCACCAAGCGCCGCACCTTCCGCAACATCGTCGGCCACGCCAAGGGTGTCGGCGACGTCTCTTCGCTGTCGTCCTGGACGACGGAGCAGTTCGACCCGCAGCTATCGTGGAAGGACGTCGCCTGGATCAAGGAACGCTGGGGCGGCAAGCTGATCCTGAAGGGCATCCTCGACAAGGAAGACGCGCTGATGGCGGCCAAGACCGGCGCCGACGCGATCGTGGTTTCCAACCATGGCGGGCGCCAACTCGACGGCGCGTCATCCTCGATCATGGCGCTGGAAGAGATCGCGGACGCGGTCGGCGACAAGATCGAAGTCCATATGGATGGCGGCATCCGCTCCGGTCAGGATGTGCTGAAGGCGCTCTGCCTCGGCGCCAAGGGCACTTATATCGGCCGGCCATTTCTTTACGGCCTCGGCGCGCTCGGCAAGGAAGGGGTTACCAAAGCGTTGGAAATCATCCGCAAGGAGATGGACATCACGCTGGCGCTGTGCGGAAAGCGTCTGGTCACCGACATGGGCAAGGACCAGCTCCGACGCTAGGGTCCGGTGACAGCCTGACCACGGAGACCACGAGGCGTTGGCGGAACCCGGCATCCATTTTCTCGACGCACATGGGCCGGAGGGTGTGCGTCTTTACGCGATCGGCGACGTGCATGGCCGGCTCGACCTGCTGGCCGCCATGCACCAGCGGATCGAGAGCGAGCTGGAATGGAAACCGGCTCGCGACTGGCGGGTGATCCATCTCGGCGACTATGTCGACCGCGGACCGGATTCCAAGGGCGTCATCGATTTCCTGATCGCGGCGCGGGAACGCGATCCACGCCATCTGATGCTCGCCGGCAACCATGACATCGGGTTTCTCGATTTTCTGGGAACCCCCGACCCGGAAGGGCTTTTCATGCGCTATGGCGGCGTGCAGACGGCGCTGTCCTATGGCGTGTCGCTGACCGCCGACGCCAGCTGGTTCGGCAAGATGGAGACGATGAGGCGGGGACATCAGGCCTTGCTCGAGGCAATGCCGCCGGGCCATGTCGATTTCCTGCGCTCGCTGCCGTTCTCAGTAACGTTCGGCGACTTCTTCTTCTGCCATGCCGGCATCAGGCCAGGCATTCCGCTGGACAAGCAGAGCCAGCAGGACCTGATCTGGATCCGCGACGTTTTCCACGATCACACCGGCCTGTTCCCGAAGATCGTGGTGCACGGCCACACACCCGTCCCCGAGGCGGAAGTGATGGCCAACCGCGTCAATGTCGACACGCTTGCCTGGCAATCAGGCATGCTGACCGCCCTCGTCGTGGACGGAGCGGACAAACGCATCCTGGAAATGGCGATAAAGGAAGCTTGAGCCCAGGCGCGGCGCAGGGATGCGTCGCGAGCGGGCCGGCTTTTAGCGAAGCGAGGCGGTGACGCCGTAGCCGTCGACGGCGTTGTGGTTGTTGGCAGCATCGGCGGAATAGATACCGAGACCGCACAGAACGATGGCGGACAACATGGCAAAGGACAGAAGCGCTGCTTTCACGGACGTCATCTCTTGTTGAGCTTGCTGCATCTGTGCACCAGGCGGTTACCAATGCGTTGAAACGGAGAATTCGCTTCAAAGTTTCGACGATTTCGCGCTTCTAAGCGCGTTCTGTATCGGTGGTGTGTCGCGCGGGTCACACAAAAGGTTCATCCCGGTTGCACTGAAGATGCAGAGCGCGCGCCTTCTAGGATGGCGGACGGACACAAGCCAAGGATGAAGGGGGTTTTCCCCAGCCGGTTTCACGGCTGCGTGCCAATAATGTCACGCGGCAGAGCGCGGAGGCGCGAACGCCTAGATTGTGGCTACCCAGGCGCGGGCAATGGCGAGACCAGCAGCATCGGCGTCGGGTCCATTGCTGGCCATCTCGCCATCGAGCTTGCCCGCCCAATCGGGATGGCGCGCGGCAATGAGCGGTGCAAAGGAGGAACTCCAGCCCTTCACCATCGGCCGGTCGGCCTCGAAATGGAACTGGAAGCCGTAGACGGCGCGGCCGACACGAAACGCCTGGTTTTCGGCGACATCATTGCCGGCGAGCCGCACGGCGTCTTCCGGCAGCTCGAAGGTGTCGTCATGCCACTGGAAGATCGGGAACTTTTGCGGCAGGGCGCCCAGCACCGGATCGGCCTTGGCGTCCGGCGTCAGCGAAACGCCGCGCCAGCCGAACTCATTGGCGCCGCCGATGCGGTTCTCGCCGCCGAAGGCGCGGGCGACGAGCTGACTGCCGAGGCAGATGCCGAGCACGGCGCGATCCTTGCCGGCGAAATCGCGGGTCAGTTCGAGCAGCGCCGGAAAATAGGGATATTCATCGTCGGCCAGCGCATTCTGACCACCACCGAGCACCACCATGGCATCGTGCTCCGTGGCATCGTCCGGCAGCGGATCGCCCTTGTAGGGCAGGCGCAGATCGAGATCGGCACCGGCTTCGGCAAGCGCGGCACCAACCTGGCCGAGGCCGGTATTGTCGTAGTTCTGGACCACCAGCACCCGCATCGCAAAACCCTGCTGACATGAAAATGACGCCACGAGCGATATCATGCCGCCCGCGTTGCAGCCAAGATGCGTATCCCAGGAGAAAACTATGCCACTGCAGAACCGGGTCGATCCGTTCGGCGCCATCCATGCCGTGCCCGAGCGCGGTCTGTTCACCGGCAATCGCGGCATCATCCACGATCCCGAGACCAAGACACTGTTGAAGAAGCGCTGGGCGCTTCAGGCATGGATCATCTGCGTGTGCCAATTCCGCAATGTGCGGCGCGAGCCTATGGGCCGCAACCGTGCCGGCGGCAAGGCAGGCTGGACCGAGCTGTTCTTCCTCGACGAGGTGACGGCGCTGACCGCGGGGCATCGCCCCTGCTTCTTTTGCCAGCGCGAACGGGCCAAGGATTTCGTCGGCCGATTCGGCAAAGCTTTCGGCATCGTCGAGCCACGGGCGCCGCAAGTCGACAAAAGGCTGCACAAGGAGCGGTTGGCTTCAGGGGGCAAACGTCCGACTGTGGCGATGGGCGAGCTGGCCGACCTGCCAGACGGCGCGGTGATCGCTACTGGCGGCAACACCTATGCCTTGCGCCACGGCAAGGCGTTGCAATGGTCCTTTGCCGGATATCGGCCACCCGCCGACCTTGGCCAACTGGAAGACAAGGCGCTTGTACTGCTGACGCCAGCGACAACGCTCAATGTCCTCCGGCATGGCTTTCGTCCGGTGTGGCATCCCTCCGCCGAGGCTTGACGCCGGCGGTCGGCTCGCTCATTCCTCGGCCATGCGCGCCAATTACAAGATGCAACGCCTGTTCGTGCCTGACGATCTCGGCCCGGAGATCGAGTTCGACGCCGGCCAGCAGCAAAGCCACTATCTCCTGCATGTGCTGAGGCTGGGCGAAGGCGCCGAGATCCTGGTGTTCAATGGCCGCGACGGCGAATGGTCGGCGGCCATCGCGGCAAAGACGAAAAGAGCGGTGCGGCTGAAAGTGCTGGTGCTGCAACGGCCGCAGCCGCCCCTGCCCGACCTCGTCTATTGTTTCGCGCCGCTGAAACAGGGCCGGCTCGACTATCTCGTGCAGAAAGCGGTCGAGATGGGCGCCGGCGTGCTGCAGCCGGTGATCACCCAGCATACGCAAGTGGCCAAGCCGTCCATCGATCGGTTGCGTGCCAATGTCGTCGAGGCCGCCGAACAATGCGGCATACTGGCGGTGCCGGAGGTGCGCGAAGCGGAAAAGTTCGACCGTCTGCTGACCGGCTGGGACAGAGAGCGGCGGCTGATCTTCTGCGACGAGGACGCTTCGACCAACAATCCTCTTTCTGCCTTGCAGGCGGTAAAGGAAAGGAAGCTCGGGCTGTTGGTTGGGCCGGAGGGCGGCTTTTCCGACGACGAGCGCAAGATGCTGCGCGCCCTGCCCTTCGTGACCGCCATTCCGCTCGGCCCACGCATCCTGCGCGCCGATACCGCAGCTGTCGCGGCACTTGCGGTGATGCAGGCAACTGTCGGAGACTGGTAGGGGGTCATTTCTTGCAAGAGGCGGTCCCGATCGTAGCATTCAATTCCTCTTGACCTCTGGCTCAGGATTTTTCGCTTGATCGGCTGCTGACATTTCGTCCATTTACCGCCGGCGGCCCCTTCAGCCGCTTTTGAGGGCTTGATCATGGCGCGCGACACAACCGATTTCCGGCCGATCGAACACATCGACGAACTCGTCGAGCACCTGGCCGAAGGCAACAAACCGCGCGACAAGTGGCGCATCGGCACCGAGCACGAGAAATTCCCCTTCTATGTCGATGGCAACGCGCCCGTGCCCTATGGCGGCGAGCGCGGCATCCGCGCCATCCTCGAAGGCATGCAGCACAAACTCGGCTGGGATCCGATCATGGACGACGGCCGCATCATCGGCCTGGTCGAGCCGACGGGCCAGGGCGCCATCTCGCTCGAACCGGGCGGCCAGTTCGAGCTGTCCGGCGCACCGCTGGAGACGATCCATCAGACCTGCCGCGAAGGCAATGCGCATCTGGCGCAGGTGCGCGAGATCGCCGAGCCGATGGGTATCCGCTTCCTCGGCCTCGGCGGCAGCCCGAAATGGTCGCTGGCCGAGACGCCGAAAATGCCGAAGTCGCGCTATGAGATCATGACCCGCTACATGCCCAAGGTCGGCACCAAGGGCCTCGACATGATGTATCGCACCTGCACGATCCAGGTGAACCTCGACTTCGAGAGCGAAGCCGACATGCGCCGCAAGATGCAGGTGTCGCTGAAGCTGCAACCGCTGTCGACGGCATTGTTCGCCAATTCACCGTTCACCGAGAGCCACCCGAACGGATTGCAAAGCTGGCGCGGCGACATCTGGCGCGACACCGACAACCAGCGTTCCGGCCTGCTTGAATTCTGCTTCTCGCCCGATTTCGGCTTCGCCGATTATGTCGAATGGGCGCTCGATGTGCCGATGTATTTCGTCATTCGCGACGGCCGCTATCACGACATGACGCACATCACCTTCCGCCAGTTCATGGCCGGTGCCGCGCGCAATGAGGTGCCGGACGGCCTGCCCACCATGGGCGACTGGGCGAACCATCTGTCGACGCTGTTCCCCGATGTACGGCTGAAGAGGTTCCTGGAAATGCGCGGCGCCGATGGCGGCCCGTGGCGGCGCATCTGCGCGTTGCCGGCTTTCTGGGTCGGTTTGCTCTACGACGAAGCGGCGCTCGGCGCGGCCGAGGCGTTGACCTCGAGCTGGACGTACGAAGAAACGCTGGCCATGCGCAACGCCGTGCCGGAACTCGGCATCGGCGCGCCCTTCCGCAACACGACGCTGCGCGAGATCGCGCGCGACGTCATGGCCATTTCGCGCACAGGACTGAAGAACCGCGGCAAGAAGAACCGCGACGGCTACGACGAAACCTCGTTCCTCAACACTTTGGACGAAGTGGTGGCGCGCGGCACGACCAGCGCCGAGGAGATGCTTTCGGCCTACCACACGCGCTGGGGCGGCTCGATCGAGCCGGTATTTATGGAATACGCCTATTAACCGCTAGCCGTCGCGGGGGCAAAAGCCGCTTCAATCGGGCGTTGAAACGAATTAGGCTCTCTTCCGAGGAATTCAGGAGGAGAAGCCGATGCCTACCTTGTTCGACATGCTGACGCAGGCCCAGAACGGCAACGGCATGCAGGCGCTTGCCCAACAATATGGGCTTTCGATGCAGCAGACACAGGCAGCGGTGGCAGCACTGCTGCCGGCCTTTTCGCAGGGCTTGCAGCGCAACACCGCCGATCCTTACGGGCTCGGCGCCTTTATGACGGCGATGGCAAGCGGCCAGCACGCCAAATATTTCGAGGACGCGACCCGCGCCTTCTCGCCGCAAGGCGTCGATGAAGGCAATGGCATTCTGGGACACCTGTTCGGCTCGAAGGACCTGTCGCGCGCCGTGGCCAGCCAGGCGGCGCAAGCGAGCGGCGTCAGCCAGCAGGTCCTGCAGCAGATGCTGCCCGCGATCGCCTCGATGGTGATGGGCGGACTGTTCAAGCAGACGACCAATCAGATGCAGGCCACCGGCGGTTTCGGCGGCGGCGGCAACAATCCGCTTGGCGAGATCATCGAGCAGATGATGCGGCAAGGCGGCATGCAGGCGCCACAACAGCGCCAGGCGCCGCCGCCTCAGAACCCGATGGACAACCCGCTCGGCAAGGTCTTGCAGGACATGTTTGGCGGCGGTGCGCCGCAACCGCAAAGCCAGCCGCAGCCGGCGCCCAATCCCTACGGCGACAACCCGCTCGGCAAGGTGCTGCAGGACATGTTCGGCGGCGGCACACCGCAGCCACAAGGCCAGGCTCAACCGCAACCCCAGCAGACACAGAGCCCCTACGGCGACAATCCGCTTGGGAAGATTTTTGAGGAGATGCTGCGCGGCGGCGGCGGCTTCGGCATGCCCGGCGGCCAGCCGGCGCCGCAACCTCAGGCACCGCAACAGCGCCAGGCACCGCAGCCGCAGGCCAATCCGAACGGCAGGCCGAGGAACCCGTTCGACGATATCTTCGGCAAGATGTTCGAGACCGGCGCCCAGCAGCGCGACGACTACCAGAAGGGCGTGGAAACCATCTTCGACCAGTTCAAGCGGGACATGGACCGGCGGTAGGCAGGGCCGCACGGCTCCAAAAGAAAAGCCCGGTCCTTGGGAGGACCGGGCAACGTGCAGGCAGGCCGGCGGGGAACCGGCAGGGAGTGGGGAGCCTGCATAATCCTTGGTCGCGCTGAACCCTGAAAAGGTTCAACAGGACCGAAACTGAATCAATCAGGCCACCTGGCGGGCGAGATCCTCGATCGTTTCCACGCGATCGCTGGCAATCTGACGCAAGATCACCGTCGGATCGCGGCCGAACGGCACATCGATGGCGACATGCAGGTCGGCGCGTGTCAGGCCGATATCGGCGAGCTCGGCATCCGACATCTCGCCAAGGCGATAGAAGGCGCGGCGATTTTTCCAGGCGCGGTAGACGTTGGAGACGGTATTGGCCACGCGCGTCGCAACGGCCGGACGCGAGGTGATGCGCGAGGTCTCGGTGGCGAAATCAAACGTGGTCATTGTCGGTCTCCTTCAGACTCGAACGGACAAAACCCGACGATCGGCGCTGGCAACAGCGGCCGTTCCGGCTTCGATTCACATGCCTTCATGTGGACAATACCAATTTGCCATCAGCCGATTGATTAATCCAACGAATGTTTCTAATCTTTAGCATCAACACTAGTGATGGATCACGCCGATGAAAGCGCCGCTCGATCTCGATCAGTTGCAAACCTTCATCTCGATCGCCGATACCGGCAGCTTCACGCGGGCAGCTGAAGAGGTGCACCGCACCCAGTCGGCGGTGTCGATGCAGATGCGCCGGCTGGAGGAGCGCATCGGCAAGCCGCTGTTCGAGAAGGAGGGGCGCAACAACAAGCTGACCGAGGAAGGCGACAAGCTGCTCTCCTATGCCAGGCGGCTGCTCTACCTCAACCGCGAAACGCTCGCCGCCTTCGACGACCAGCGGCTCGAAGGCACGATCCGCATCGGCACGCCGGACGACTATGCCGACCGTTTCCTGCCGGAGATCATGGCACGCTTCACGCGCTCCAATCCCCGCGTCGAACTGACCGTCATCTGCGAGCCGACGCCGGGGCTGGTCGAGCATATCAAGCGCGGCAATCTCGACCTGGCGCTGGTGACGCACAATGATGTGCGGGGCCAGTCGGAAGTGGTGCGGCGCGAGCCGCTGCTGTGGGTCAGCTCGGCCAACCATGCGACGCATGAACAGGTGACGCTGCCGATGGCCTTCGGCCGTCCGAACTGCATCTGGCGGCGCGCCGCCGTCGATGTGCTGGACCAGCAGAACCGCGACTACCGCATCCTGTTCACCAGTTTCTCGGCGACCGTCATCACCGCCGCCGTGCTCTCGGGCCTGGCGATCTCAGTGCTGCCGGAATGCGCGCTCAGACCCGGCATGCGGGTGCTGGGCGAGGCCGACGGCTTCGGCGCCCTGCCCGACTGCCGCATCGGCATCATGCGCGGCCAGACCTCGCGGCCGGAGATCGTCGATGCGCTTGCCCGCCACATCTCGGAAAGCCTGGACAACATCTCGGTGCCGCTTGGCGAGGAGACGGGAACGTTCGACTTCGCGGCCCTCGCCTTCGCCAAGATGAAGCGGACCAGACCGAACCAGATCCTGCCGGGCTGGTAGGAAAGAATTACGCGCGCATCGACGCTGGTCCGCTCTGGATGGGCGACAAGCCCGGCAAGAGCAGCAACTGGGCAGGCTCGAGCGGCGGCGCCAGCAGGTAACCCTGCATCTGATGGCAGCCCATGCCGACGAGCAGCGCCTTTTGCTCCTCGGTCTCGACGCCCTCCGCGGTAACTTCGACATCGAGCGCTATCGCCAGGTCAATCAACGCCTTGACGATCGCGGCGGAACTGGAGTCTTCGTCGAGAAGGCGCACGAAGGAACGGTCGATCTTGAGCTTGTCGATCAGGTGACGGCGTAGGTAATTCAATGATGAATAGCCGGTGCCGAAATCATCGAGCACCACGCCAACGCCCGATCGGCGCAAGGCCTCCAGAGCCATCCTGGTCGTGTCGTTATTTTCCAGAAGCACGCTTTCGGTAATCTCGAGCTGCAATCGCGCCGGCGGCAGGCCGGTCTCGGCGAGGATCGACGCGACCTGCTCGGCAAAACCTGCGTCGCGCAGTTGCAGCGGCGAGACGTTGACGGCCACCCACGGCAATTGCGTGTCGGCTGCGAAGCGGCAGGCCTCGCGCAGCACCCATTGGCCAAGCTCGCCGATCATGCCGCGTTCCTCGGCAATGGCGATGAACTGTTGCGGCGGCAGGGCGCCATGAATCTCATGCGCCCAGCGGATCAGCGCCTCGGCCCCGACGATCGTCCTGCCGTCGGCGGCGAAAATCGGCTGATAGGCCAGCTTGATCTCGGTCCCGCCACGGAGGGCGCGACGGAGCGCATTCTCGACCTTGCGCTTGCGCAACAACAGGTCGTCCATGTCACCGGCGAAGACCTGATAGCGGCCGCGGCCATTCTTCTTGGCTTCGTAGAGTGCAATATCGGCCTTGCGCAGCAGATCGTCGGCATCGACTTTTGGACCCGACGCCAAGGCTATGCCGATGCTGGCGCTGACGAAGACCTGGTCATCCATCAGCCGGAAAGGCTCCTGCAATTTCCGCAGCAGCCGTTCCGAAATATCCTCGGCCACCCTGGTGTCGCGAATATCGACCAGGATGATCGCGAACTCGTCGCCGCCGAGCCGCGCCACCGTATCGATCTCGCGGATCGTCCTCTGCAGCCTGGCCGCTGTCTGGCGCACGAGTTCGTCGCCGGCGGGATGACCGAGCGTATCGTTGACATGTTTGAAGCGATCTATGTCGAGATAGAGGAGAGCCGTCCTTGCCGTATCGCGCCCGGTCGTGAGCAAAGCCCGTCGCAGCCTATCCTCGAAAAGCGCCCGATTGGGGAGCCCCGTCAGCGTATCGTGAAAAGCGAGATACTGTGCGTCCGCCTGACTTGTCTGCAGCGCCAGCGATGTCCGGCGCAGGCGCCGCAAGAGAAAAGCCAGCGCACCGGCGGCAAGCAGCATGCCGGCGATCAATGCCGGGCCGGCCTTGCGTATCAGTGTCAGACCGGGGCGCTCCTGATCCCAGCCGATATAGCCGAGAATGACACCGCGCGAATCCATCAGCGGAATGGCAGCCGAGCCGACCGATTGCGACAGAGGCAGCAGATGGGCGCCATCGAGCAGATATTTTTCGGCGATCTTGCCGATGACGGCAGCGTTGATGAACTCCACCGAGAGATGCAGATATTCGCTTCCCGGCACCTGGGTGACCCGATCCGAACTCGGCACCAGCGGCATGACACTGAGGATGGCGGGCTTCCCGTCAAGCGACACCAGGTCCTCGGCGACCAGTTTGGCCGGGCCGCCTGATGCGTTCTCTTTCGGCGGTTGCGCGATCAGCTGGCGCAGCTTCTCGATGGTCGGCAGCAGCGCGGGCTCATCCGCACCATAGACGGAAGCCGGCACCACCTTGCCTTCCTGCATGGCGTGGATCGGACGGTTGACATCATCCAGCACATAGACCCGGTTGTGGCCGTAGTAGGAAGACATCCAGACGCTGAGGTTTTCGGCCATCCACGCCTGATTGCCCGATTTGGCGTTGGTGACGGAATCGTCCCAGACCGCGACACTTTCCTGCTCGCGCTCGACGGCGGCGATCTGGTCCTGCAAGCCGTTGGCGAAGAATATCTTTTGGCGCTCCAACGAAACGCGGTCAGCCTGCACGGCGGCGTAGAAGCCGAAGCCCACGACCATGACCAGTGCAAAAGCGGCAAGCGCCAGCACGGTCAGCGTGACCTGATACGTCAGTGGGCTGCGATGTGCGCGTGCGCTCATGCGTCCTTGGCCAGCTTCGTTGGGCGCAGTCAACCAAACCAGCCTTAAGATCGCGTTATAACATCTGGGCAGGCACTGGCGCCTTGACGCGGGAGCCCAACCGTCCCCCAATCGGCCGATGAGCGACGCAGCATCCGAATCACGCACCAACGCCACCGAATATACGGTGAGCGAGATTTCCGGCGCGCTGAAGCGCACGGTCGAGGACGTCTTCGGCAATGTGCGGGTGCGCGGCGAAATCTCCGGCTATCGCGGCCCGCATTCCTCCGGCCATGCCTATTTCGCGCTGAAGGACGACCGCGCCCGGCTTGACGCCGTGGTGTGGAAAGGCACGATGAGCCGGCTGAAATTCCGTCCCGAGGAAGGGATGGAGGTGATCGCCACCGGCAAGCTCACCACCTATCCCGGCAAGTCCAACTACCAGATCGTCATCGACAATCTGGAGCCGGCCGGCGCCGGGGCGCTGATGGCGCTGCTGGAAGAGCGCAAGCGCCGACTGCAGGCGGAAGGGCTTTTCGAGGCCGGCCGCAAACGCCGGCTGCCCTTCATGCCGCGCGTCATCGGTGTCGTCACCTCGCCGACCGGGTCCGTCATCCGCGACATCATCCACCGCATCAAGGATCGATTTCCGCTGCATGTGCTGGTCTGGCCGGTGCGCGTTCAGGGTGAGACATCAGGCGTGGAAGTGACCAACGCCGTCACCGGTTTCAACGCACTGGCATGGGACGGCGCTATCCAGCGCCCTGATCTCTTGATTGTCGCGCGCGGCGGCGGCAGCCTGGAGGATCTGTGGGGCTTCAACGACGAGGGCCTGGCCCGCGCCGTTGCCGCCTCCGGCATTCCGGTGATTTCCGCCGTCGGCCACGAAACCGACTGGACACTGATCGACCTTGTCGCCGACGTGCGGGCGCCGACACCGACGGGCGCCGCCGAAATCGCGGTCCCGGTGAAGGCCGACCTCGAAGCGACGCTGGCCAGCCTTGGCGCACGGCTCAAGGCAGCGGTGCTGCGCAATTTCGAGCGCAAGCGGCAGGCTGCCCGTGCGGCAGCGCGCGCTCTGCCCTCGCCCGATCAATTGCTGGCGCTGCCGCGCCGGCGCCTCGACGAGGCGACATCGAGGCTCGGCCGCGGCTTGTCCGTCAGCGTCGATCGCAAGCGGGCGCGGCTCCAGGGCCAAAGGCTGACGCCGGCCACGCTGTCGCGGCGCATAAACGAGGCGCGCACGCTGACCGGCCGCGATCTCGCCCGGGCGCAAGCGGCGTTCTTTGCCATCGTGCGTGAGCGCCGCACGCGCTTTGCGCGCACCGCGACGCGGCTGTCGCCGGCACCGATCGCGCGCCGCCAGAAACTGCAGGCCGACACACTGGCGGCGCTCGCCAGGCGGCAAGACCGGGTCATCTCGCTGCGGCTCGAGCGCCTGCGCGGCCAGTTGAGCCAGGCCGAGCGCCTGCTGACCACGCTTTCGCACAAGGCCGTCCTGGCGCGCGGCTTCGCGCTGGTGAAGGATGCCGATGGCGCCGTCATCAAGCAGGCGGCTGACGTGGCATCGGGGATGGCGCTTTCACTGGAGTTCGCCGACGGCACGGCGGATGCGGTGGCAACCAGCGGTGCGGCGCGGCCGAAGCCGGTTGCGAAGCCTGCGACCAAGACCAAGGAACCTGGCAACCAAGGCTCCCTATTCTGAGACACCCATGACCGATAGTTCGCATCACCGGAAAACGCCGTCAGGCAAACCGCGCGCCCGAAGCTTTGGGATCGGTTTTGACGGCACGCCGGGCTCGTTTAACGCCATCACCGATGTGCCCGGCGTCGCGGTCGGCTATGCGACGCTGATTTCAGGCGATGGCGCGCTGGTGGTCGGCAAGGGACCGGTGCGCACCGGTGTCACCGCGATCCTGCCCAGGCCACTTGCTGATCTGGCCACGCCGGTCTTCGCCGGTATTTTCAGCCAGAACGGCAATGGCGAGCTGACCGGCTCGCACATCGTCGAGGAAACCGGCGCCTTCAACTTTCCGATCACCATCACCAACACCCATTCCTGTGGTGTTTCGCGCGACGGCACGCTGCGCTGGATGCAACGCGTGCTGCCGGAGGCGCTCGACAGCGGCTGGGGCCTGCCGGTGGCGGCCGAAACCTATGACGGCTTCCTCAACGACATCAACGGCCACCATTTGACCTTTGAGCATGTGGCTCAGGCACTTGACTGTGCCGCTAGCGGCGCGATCGAGGAAGGCAGCGTCGGCGGCGGCACCGGCATGATCACCTTCGGCTTCAAGGCCGGCTCGGGGACGGCTTCGCGTGTCGTTGAATGGCAGGGCCAAGCTTACACGGTCGGCGCGTTCGTGCAGTCGAATTTCGGCAAACGGCGCAATTTTACCCTTCGTGGCCTGCGCGCTGGGCTCGAACTCGCGGAGCCGGCGATACGCGAAGGCACGCCACGTGCCGAAAAGGGTTCGATCATCGCCGTCATCGCCACCGATGCGCCATTCCTGCCGCACCAGATGAAGCGGCTGGCTCGCCGCGTGCCGCTTGGCGTCGCCATGACCGGCGGCTTCGGCTACCACAGCTCGGGCGACATCTTTATCGCCTTCTCGACCGCCAACCCTGCCGCGGCGCTGGCGCCGTCGGGCAGGCTCGCCAATGCCGACTTCATTCCCGATACAGACATCGATCCGTTTTTCGATGCCGTGATCCAGACCGTAGAGGAATCGATCCTCAACGCCCTGATCGCCAATAACGACATGACCGGCCGCGACGGCAATTTCGTGCCGGCGCTGCCGAAGGTGTGGCTGAAAGAAAAGTTCGGCTGAGACGAAAAACGCGGGCCGAAAGGCCCGCGCATTCAAACCGAGTGGCCGTTAAAATCTATTCCGCTGCCTTGCTGGACGCCTGCTGGTGCTCGTCTGCCTCGGCTGCTTCCTCGAGCCGGGACGCAATGAGTTCCTGGATATCACCGACTTCTTCCTGGATGTCCTCCAGGGGAATACCGACTTCCGCAGCCTTGGCGGCGCATTCCTTGGCCAATGTCTCGGCCTGCTTGTCGATTCTGGCCTGGGACTGGCAATGGACCTTTTCGCCGATCCATCCCCGCAAGAACTCGATCGCGTGTTCACTCATACTGCTGTTCCCTGGCGGCAAAGCCGGTTGGTAATCATAAACGTCGGCATCCCGCAAAGGATGCATTCTCCCATTCCAGCCGAGTCGCGGCCGCCCGGCAAGTCAATGCCGTCCAGGGTCCACAGAGCTGAAGGAAATCGAGGGGTGAAAAACATTTTCTGATTCTGAAGGACTGTACCGTTGGCGGGATCTGGCCCGCTCCGAGCAATTGCTTCTACCTTTTACGGCTTTCAGTCCGTTTAGTAATCTCAATGGCTGTCGCTACAGCCGCCTTTTGACGTTTCGCTTCTAGGCGCGAGCCAGCGAAGCCGCCGGTATATAGTGATATCCTCATCCAATGTCGACTCCTCCCAACGGTGCCCACAGCTTGCACCAAAGTCGCACCCCTGCGCACCCCATCAGAAGGTCTCGACCCAGGGCCTGAGCTCCATTTCCCAGGTCCAGGCGCTGCGGTGCTGGCGATGAATGGAAAGATAGGCTTCGGCGATCGCATCCGGTGACAAACGGCGATCCGGCGGCCCGGACTCCTGTCCGGACGCGGCCGAAGCGATGCCGCCGTCGATGATGAAATGCGCGACGTGGACGTTCTTCGGCGCCAGTTCACGGGCCATGGACTGCGCCAGCCCGCGCAAGCCGAATTTGGGCATCGCAAAACCGGCGGAGCCGGCGAACCCCTTTACGCTGGCCGTCGCGCCGGTGAAGAGGATCGAACCCGAGCCCAGAGCGACCAGCCGTCGGGCCGCCTGCTGGCCGACCAGGAACCCGCCATAGGCGCCAACCAGCAAAGCCTGCCGGACCGCCTCTGGATCGAGCTCGGCTACCGGCCCACGGGCACGGCCGCTGGCGTTGAAAACGACCAGCGAAAGCGTGCCGGCCTTGTCGGCGACATCGAACAGACGCTCGACCGATGCGGGGTCGGAGACATCCGTTGCCACCGCTTGCGCGCCGGTCTCAGCCTGCAAGGCACTGAGTTTCTCGATATTGCGCGCGGCCAGAACGACGCTGAACCCTTCCTTCGCCAGAAGGCGCGCCAGCGAGGCGCTCAGGCCGGAGCCCGCACCGGCGATGACGGCGACATTGGATGTCATGAGACCTCTCCTTCTTTCAACGGGACTGCGATCGATGGCTGGCGAATGAGCTGTCTTGAAACTTGCCGGATCAGCACGGCGACGGCAACGCGCAAGCCAAGAAAAAGGCCGGGCGCGAAAACGGCCCGGCCAAAAAGAAGGTCATAACCTTCAGAGGGGAACACCGCTCGGTGAAATGGGAGGAAAACACCGAACGGATTTTTCTCTTTTGGACCGATTCTCGGCTAGATACGACGAACGATTTTCTAAAAATTGGCCAGGATGGCAAAAATCCTGTCCTTTCTTGGCCAAAGGCTCAGCCAACCCGGCTTTCCCTTTCGAGCAGATCGGCATAGTGGCGCCGCGCGACGTCGGGATGCGAGCGCAGCCGGCTTTTCAGCACATTGGTTCCGACATCGCGAAACAACGGATTGTCCGGATCGCTGGCCGGCCCGCGCGCCTGCGCCGCCAATTCCTCGGAAAGGCCAAGCAGCGGGATCGTCGCATCGAGCCTGGCGCTGAAGAAGAACGGCACCGAAATGCGCTCGACGCCGGCGGGCGGCGTCACCACACGATGTACGGTTGCGCGCAAATAGCCATTCGAGGCCAGTTCGAGCAATTCGCCGATGTTGACGACGAGCGTGCCGGGAATGGGGTCCACATCCACCCAGGTACCGTCATAGTCGACTTGCAGCCCCTTATTGTCATCCTGGAGCAGCAGCGTCAGGAAACCGCCGTCCTTGTGCGCGCCGACACCCTGGTCGCCGCCGGTCGCATCGCGGCCGGGGTAGCGCACGATCTTCATGCGATGGTTGGGCTCTGCGCTGTAGATCGGGTCGAACGCGTCCTCGGGCTGATCGAGCGACAGCGCGAAGGCCTTCAGCAGCCGGATCGCCACGGCCGTGGCCTTGCTTTGCCACGCGAGCAGCGCCGGTTTGAGATCCGGCAGCGCCGCGGGCCACTGGTTCGGGCCCTGCAGCCGCGTCCAGGCGGGAATTCCCGGCCCTTGCGCGATGGCCTGGCGCTCGACGCCGATGTCGAGTTGTTCGCGCCAGTCCTCCTTGCCCTTGGTCAGTTCGCCGCCGGCGCGGGTGTAGCCGCGGAACTGCGAGGACTTGACCATCTCGATCGCCAGCTTGTCAGCCTCCGGCAAGGCAAAGAACTGGCGCGACGCGGTAAGCACCTCGCTGATCTCCGCCCAGGAGATGCCATGTCCGGCCAGATAGAAAAAGCCGATGTCGCGCGAAGCGGAGCGCAAGTCCGCCAGAAATGTCCGGCGTTCCGACGCGCCTTGCTCAAGACGGCTCAGATCGAGCACAGGCACTATTCTGGGCATATCAGGCTCCTTTCCTGGCGCGTTCAGGGCGTTGCTTGAAATCTCCGCCCGGAAAACCCAGCCGATTGAACATGCAGGCACTTTTTCGCGACCGAAGCCGCCATAACGCGCGCAAGTCTCATCGACTTCAGATTGCCGGGAAAGAAACGATCAGCCCTTCGTTGCGGCCGTGACGAACAATTTTTCCATTCGCAGGGGCAAGCGGATGATGATCGCGATCAGACCGGCGCTGGGCGCGGCCAATCGCGCTTAACCCTGCTGGGTCCGTTGCCGTCCAACCGGCGTGCGTGAAAGATCGGCGGCATCAAAAAACCTGGCGTCTATGTCACACCAGCATTTCCTCACTCGTCATGGGATTGGCACCAACAGAAGGAAGCCAACCATGACCGCAAAAATCGACCTCTTCGCCGCCGCCCCTGTGCTGATGAAGAACTGGCAGCGCTTCTCGATCGAGCTCTCCGCAGCCGCCAGCCTTGAGCACAGCCTCACCGAACTGGTGAAGCTGCGCGCCTCGCAGATCAATGGCTGCGCCAACTGCATCAATCTCCATGCCACCGAGGCGCGCGAGAACGGTGAGACCGAGCAGCGCATCTACCTTTTGCCGGCCTGGCGCGAGGCACCCTGCTACAGCGACCGCGAACGCGCGGCACTCAACTGGACAGAGGCCTTGACCCGCCTGTCGGAAGGTGCTGGCCATGCGAGCGCCTACGAAGAGCTGAAGGCGCATTTCACGGAGGAGGAGCAGATCAAACTCACCTTGACGATCAACATCATCAACGCCTGGAACCGCATCGCTGTCGGTTTCGGCCTGTATGCCGATCCGGCGGCCGTGAAGGCCGCCCGGGTGGCCGCAGCCTGATGACGGGCACGGCGGACGACGATGCCGCAGCAGGCTTCGGCCCGCTGCGCCCCAAGCTCATGCGCGTCGCCTACCGCATGCTCGGCTCGGTGTCGGACGCCGAGGATGCCGTGCAGGAGGCCTTCATCCGCTGGATGAAGGCCGACCGCAGCGCGGTGCGCGAGCCCGAAGCCTTCCTGCGCCGCACGGTCACGCGTCTCTGCCTCGACCAGCTCAAATCCGCGCGGCACAAACGTGAGACCTATGTCGGCCCCTGGCTTCCCGATCCCGTGGTGGAAGAGGACGAGCTGGAAGACGTCACCTTGCCGCTGATGCTGGCGCTGGAGCGCCTGTCTCCGCTCGAGCGCGCCGCCTTTCTGCTGCACGATGTGTTCGGCTTGGGATTTGACCAGGTCGCGGCAGCCGTCGAGCGCGCCGGCGGCCTGCCGTCAGCTGGCGGCCCGGGCACGCGGCCATGTCCGCGAGGCGCGGCCTCGCTTTGCGGTGGAAAGACAACACGGCCTCGAACTCGCCGAGGCCTTTTTCACGGCGTCGCGCAGCGGTGACATGAAGGCGCTTGGCGCCATGTTATCAGCCGATGTCATTGCCCATGCCGACGGTGGCGGCAAGCGTCCGGCGGCCACCGAGCCGGCCCTGGGTTTCGATGCCGTGATGGCGCAGTACGAGCGTGTGGCGGCTTGGTTGCGCACGCATGCCTCGAAACTTGTCCGCGTCGGTTTCATCAACGGCTTGCCGGGGTTCGTCACCCTGGAAGCCGATGGCGAACTCCAGACCACCGCACTCGACATCGAGGACGGGAAGATCGCGGCGATCTATGTCGTGCGCAATCCCGACAAGCTCAGGCACCTCCACTAAGCGTCAAGCCAATCCGAACTTCTCCACGGCGCGCATGATGCCGCGCAGCTCGGCGAGGCCTTTCAGCCGGCCGATCAACGAGTAGCCGGGATTGATCTTCTTCTTGCCGATATCGTCGGCGAGCAGGTGGCCATGGTCCGGCCGCATCGGGATGCGCCAGTCGGCACGGCCCTCCTTGCGGCGGCGCGTCTCCTCCTGCATCAGGGCCAGGATGACATGCGCCATGTCGGTACCGCCCTCGAGATGCTCGGCTTCGTAAAACGAGCCGTCCTCCTCGATAGTGATGTTGCGCAGATGGACGAAATGGATGCGGCCGGCGAATTCCTTGACCATGGCGACAATGTCGTTGTCGGCGCGCGTGCCGTAGGAGCCGGTGCAGAAGGTCAGGCCATTGGCCGGGCTGTCGACGGCGTCGAGGATGAAACGCGCATCCTGCGCGGTCGAGACGACGCGCGGCAGGCCATAGAGCGAGAAGGGCGGGTCGTCGGGATGGATGCACATGCGCACCCCTTCCTCTTCCGCCACCGGAATGATCTCGCGCAGGAACCAGGCAAGATTGTCGCGCAATTCCTTCGGCCCGATCCCATCATATTCCGCCAAAGCCTCGCGGAAACTGTCGCGGTCGTACTTGCGCTCGGTCGCTGGCAGGCCGGCGATCAGGTTGCGCTCGATCTGGTCGATTTGCTCTGACGTCAGCGCCTTCAGCCGCTTCTCGGCCTCGGCGATCCGCGCCGGCGTATAGCTGGCAGCGCCGTTCTTGCGTTGCAGCACGAACAGATCATAGGCGGCAAAGTCGATGGCATCGAAACGCAAGGCGTAGCCGGTTGTTGGCAGGCGATGCATGAGGTCGGTGCGCGTCCAGTCCACCACCGGCATGAAATTGTAGCAAACTGTTTTGATGCCGGCCTTGGCGAGCGTGCGGATGCTGTCGCGATAGTAGCCGGCATAGCGCTCGCGTTCGGGCGCGCCGATCTTGAAGGAATTGTGGACCGGGATGCTTTCGACCACCGACCATGTCAGGCCGGCGGCCTCGATGATACGCTTGCGCTCGAGGACATCGGCTTCGGGCCAGGCTCGGCCATCGTAGATATGATGGAGCGCAGAAACCACGCCCGTGGCGCCAGCCTGTCTGACATGATCGAGTGTCACCGGATCATCCGGACCATACCAGCGCCAGCACTGTTCCATTACCGCTTTCCTTTTTGCGAGAGACCGGCAACCTATTGTTTGACTACGATGAGTGTCAAACTCAGAACGAGATTTTCGATAGCGCATGAAGGAGCTTCCGCGATGAAGGATTTCGACGGCAAGGTGGCATTGGTGACGGGGACAACCGGCATCGCGCTCGCCACCGCAAGACGGCTGGCGCAGGGGGGTGCTGCGATCATCGCCTGCGGCATCGACCGGGCCGCCAATACCGCCATGCAGGAAAGCCTTGCCAAAACCGGAGCGGATGCGCTGGTGCAAACGGTTGACGTCTCCGTTTCCGACCAGGTGCGCGACGCGATCGCGGCCGGCGTCGCGAAATTCGGTGGCATCGATGTCATCGTCAATTCCGCCGCGGTGCATCCCTACGGAACCGCGACGACGACCGATTGGGAAACCTGGAACCGGGCAATGACGGTCAATGTCGGCTCGATCTATCTGACCGCGCATTTCGGCATCCCGGAAATGATCAGGCGGGGTGGCGGCGCCATCGTCAATGTCGCCTCGGTGCAAGGTTTCGCCTGCCAGCAGAACGTCGCCGCCTATGCCACGACCAAGGGCGCCATCCACACGCTGACGCGCTCGCTGGCGCTCGACTACGCAGCATCAGGCATAAGGGTGAATTCGGTGAGCCCCGGTTCGATCCGCACGCCGATCCTGGAGAAGGCCGCGCGCGGCGACAATGGCAGCGATGCCGATGTCGAAGAGGCCTACATGCGCTTCGGCGCGGCGCATCCGCTTGGCCGCATCGGCGAGCCCGAGGAGGTGGCGGAACTCATCGCTTTCCTGTGCTCGTCAAAGGCCGGCTTCTGCACCGGCGCCGATTACAAGATCGATGGCGGTCTGACCGCCGGCATCGGCGTGAAGTAGAGCCATCGAGATCGGCCCTGGCCTTTACGCCGGCGCGATGCTCAGGGGTTTTGGGGGCGCAGCGTCCGCAAGGTGATGGAGTAGCGATGCTCGGCAAGCGGCGGGATGCTGTGCTCCCATTGTGTGCGCGAAGGGCCGGTCATGAGATAGACCGACCTTGGCTCGACGACGATGGTCCGGCGCTCCCATTTGTCGCCGCTCTTTCGCCGCAGCCGGAAGCTGCAGGGCGCCAGCAGCGAAACGCCGGCGACATCTTCGAAATGCGGCTTGTCGCGATGCCAGCCGATACCAGCGCCCGGCCGGTATTCATTGATCAGCACCTGCGCGAAAGCCTCGACGGGCCGGCGCGCAAAGGCCGCGACCCTTTCGCGCAAAGGCAGCAGAAAGTCGGGAATCGGCAGCGCCTCGACCACTTCGCGCCGGTCATAATCGTAGCGCAGGCCAAACCCGACGACACGCCGGTTTGCAAGATAGCCGTGGAAATCAAACGCCTGGAACGGCAGTCCCTCAAGATGCCGGGCGAGCTCCGTCTCTTCATGCGGCGTGATCAATCCGGGCTGGTAGGCAAAACCTTCGGGCAGATCCTCCGCGGCACCAAAGAGATCATGCTGGAATGCCGAAGTGTGGCCGATGGCTTTCGATTTGAGCTGCGACATCCCGCCTAGATGGTGAACGCAGGACTGCAAGGCAATATCCAGCCGCTCTAGCGTACGTGACAGCGGCGGCAATGGCAGGGAACCGCACCATGTCTGGCGAATTTATCTGGCTGAGCCGTCAGGTGCCAACATGCCGTCGACCGCGATCCGAAACACACAGTACGATCTCGCGACCAGGACCCTCTCCGTCTGGTTCGTGCCGAGCGGCCATCGCTACGATTATGCGGACGTTGCCCCGGCAACCTATGCCGCTTTCCGGAAAGCTGCCTCGAAAGGCCGCTTCTTCAACGAATTCATCCGGGACCATTACAGCTACCGTCGCGTGGCATGATGATGCGGTGAGCACGGTCGGCCCGTCACGCCTTCTTGTTCAGCTCCGCGGGCGCTTGGTCCGGCGCCGGTTCCCAGCCAAAGACACTGCGGCCGCCAAGCAGATGCGACTGGTCGAATTCGCCGGCGACGATTTCCTTCAAGCTGGGGCCGGTGACGTATCGCTCGACCTGCCGCGACTGATCGTCAAGCCGTCTCAACGCGCCGATTTCCTCGTCGCGGCCAAGCCTGGCCTTCTGCACGGCGGACTTCAGCACGCCGATCGTCTCGTCGTAGACCTTGAGCGGAACAGGGAAAGGGTGCCTGTCCTTGCCGCCATGGGCGAGCGAGAAACGGCCCGGATCGGAAAAACGGCACGGCGCGCCGTGGACGACTTCGGCGACGAGGGCCAATGCGCGCACGGTGCGCGCGCCCACACCGGGAACCAGCAGAAGCTCGGAGAAATCCGCCGGGCCACGCTCCGCGGCCGCCGCCATGTTTCCATGCAGGCGACGCATGACGACATCGCTTTCGCGGACATCATGGTGAGCCGGCATGACCAGATGCGGCAGCAGCGGCTGCTCCGAAGCTGGGGCGGTGTTGGGATGCAAAGCAGCGAATTCGCGCAGGATGCGGTCCGGGCCAAGGTCGTGGAGCAGGTCCAGTTGTCCCTGGCGCGAGGCCTCGGCGCGGCGGTCGGTCAGGTTGACGATCTCGCCCTGGTTGGCGCCCTCGATTGCGGCATGCGGCTGATCAACAAAACTCTTCAACCCTTCGGACAGCCAATGGTAGCGGCGTGCCACCTTGCTGTCGCCGTTCATGCCTTGCTGCACCACCACCCAGTCGCCGTCGTCGGTGACGATGAAGCCGTGCAGATAGAGATCGAAACCATCCTGAACGGCGGCGCTATCGACCTTGGCGACGAGCCGGCTGACGGTCGCAAGGCGCGCTCCGTCGAAGCCGATGCGCTCGCCGATGGCGGCCAGTTCATGCGGGGTTTTGCGCGAATGCGCGCCACGGCCGCCGCAGACATGAATGCCGAGTTCGCCAGACAGCGGCGTCAGACCCCGTTTCAAGGCGCCGACGACGCTGGTCGTGATGCCGGACGAGTGCCAGTCCATGCCCATGACGGCGCCGAAGGACTGAAACCAGAACGGATGCGCCAGCCGCCGCAGCAATTCGTTGCGGCCATAGTGATGGATGATCGCCTCGCACATGACGGCGCCAAGGCGCGTCATGCGGTCGCCCAGCCATTTCGGCACGCGTCCGCCGTGAAGTGGAAGATCCGCACTGCCCGATCGTTGCGCCACGCCTGTTGCCTGTTCCGGTGTTTGTCCACACAGATAGGCATCCCGGGCCACGCAGGAAAGCTTTGAATGCTACCGCTCGAATTGGCCGCAGCGCTTCCGGCTATCGCACCACGCGTTTCTCAAGCTTGCGGGCCAAGGTGCGCCGGTGCAGGCCAAGCCGGCGCGCGGTTTCGGAGATGTTGAAGCCGGTCTCGACGAGCGTCTCGTGGATGCGCTCCCATTCGAGGTTCTTGATCGAGGTGGGACGGCTGCTCAGCGACACGGAAACATCGCCCTCGGCCCGGCCGAAGGCGGCTTCGATGTCATCGGTATTGGCGGGCTTGGCCAAATAGTGACATGCGCCGAGCTTGATCGCCTCGACCGCCGTGGCGATGCTGGCGAAGCCGGTCAGCACGACGATCCTCATCGAAGCGTCGCGGGCGCTGAGCAGTTTGACGCATTCCAGCCCGGAGCCGCCGGCGCCAAGCTTGAGATCAACGACGGCGTAAGCCGGAACCGCTGTTTCAAGGGCGCGAGCCAACTCTTCCCTGCCGTGGCAGACCACGACGTCGTAGTCGCGCTTTTCGAAGGAGCGTTTCAGCGTCTTCGCAAAGGTGGCGTCGTCCTCGACGATAAACAGGGATCGATCAGGCCTCATGATCATCTCCATCGGTCAGTGCCGCCAGCGGCAGCGAGAGCGTAACACAGGCCCCCTGCTCCATGTTACGCGCCGAAAAGTCGCCTCCCAGCTTTCGAACCACGTTGACGACGAGGAAAAGGCCAAGGCCGCCGCCCGGCCGTCCCTTGCTCGACATATAGGGCTGGCCGAGCGCCGCTAGAATAGCCTCGTCAAAACCCGGCCCGCGGTCGCGCACGGCAATCACCAGTGTCTCGCCCTGCCGTTCGGCAGTGACGCCGACCCAATCGGGCGAGGCTTCCTGGGCGTTGTCGAAGACGTTGAAGATCACCTGCTTCAGCGCCGTGTCGGAGACGATCTGCTCGTCGGGTTCGAAATCGTTGCTGTACTCCAGATTGAGCGGCTGGCGGCTGCCGCGCCACTCCTGGACCAGATCGTCGAGGAAATGGCGAATGCTGGTGCGGATCGTGCCTTCGCCGCGCGCCTGCCCCGAAGACATCAGGATGCCCGACACGATGCTTTTGCAACGCTCGATCTGCGCCTGCATTTCGGCGACGTCCCCAGCCAGCTCGCGGTTGCGGGTGACGCTGCGCATCTGGCGCCAGTCGGAGAGGATGACGGAGATGGTCGAAAGCGGCGTGCCCAGTTCATGCGCGGCACCGGAGGCGAGCAGACCCATGCGCACGATGTGATCCTCCTCGGCAGAGTGCTGGCGCAGATCGGCGAGATAGGCATCGCGCTCGCGCAGATTGCGGTTGATGCGCGTCATGAAGATCACGATCAGGCCCGCCGCCAGGACGAAGCATATGAACATGCCCCTGATATGCAGGGCCAGCAGGTCGCTGCCGCCGTGATGAGGAATGGCGATCGGCTGGAACTGGAAGGTGAGGAAAACGAAGCAGGCGGAAGCGGCCGCCACGAGGATCCAGGTAGACCAGGGCGTCAGCAGCGCGGCGCCAAGCGTGATCTGCAAGAGGTAGAGCGACACGAACGGGTTCGAGGCACCACCGCTCAGGTAGAGCTGGGTCGTCAGCGCCGCCATGTCGAAGATGAGCGCGACGAAGAGCTGCGCGTTGCTGATCGGGCGCCGGCCGCGCGAAGCGAGCAGGCTGAAGATGTTCAGCCCGACCAGGAAAAGCACCACGCCGGCCATCTCCGCCAGCGGCAGCGGGATGTCGAACCAGTATTCCGTCGCCAGAATGGTAAGCACCTGACCGGCCACCGCCAGCCAACGCAACTGGATAAGCAGGAGCAGGTTCTTCCTGTTCGCCGCGTCTGGATCCGAGACGGCGCCGCTGCCCGCCAGGGATACCGCGAAGGATTTGTCGTTGCGAAGCGTTTGCGACGGGGCGCTCATCTTGCCGGTCCTCGCCGCCAGCGGCCGCCGATCATCGGCGCGGCCAGGGCTACGGCGAGCATCGCAGCGAGCGTGAACCAGGTCAAAGCGTAGACGAGGTGGCTGTTGCGGAAAGTCACGACGGTCAGGCCGCCGCGCGGCCAGCCGCCGGATGCTTCCGCGTCGACGAAATAGGGGGCGACGTCCTTGGTCAGGCCGCGGGCGTTGGCGATGGCGGCGACGTCGCGCGAATACCAGCGATTGGCCGCGGCATCGTTGTTGCGCAGGAAGCCGCCGCCGGGCTCGCTCATGCGCAACAGGCCGTCAATGACGGTCGACGACGCAAGGCTGCCACTCTCTTGTTCGAACTCGGCCTTGCGCTCCTGGGGAATGAAGCCGCGGTTGACCAGCACGACGAAGCCAAGGTCGGTGCGCATCGGCGTCAGCACCCAATAGCCACCGCCAAGTTCCGTCACCGCCTGCACCAGTGTGTTCTCGCCGCCCAGAAATCGACCGGCCAATCGGACGTGGCTGTACTCGTTAGCGGCCGCGGTCATACCGTTCCAGTTCGCTGGGCCGGGCGCATCGGCAACCGGAGCGTGGATGCGCTGGTCGACGCGGGCGATCAGGTCGAGTTTCCAGACCCGCCTTTCCAGCTGCCAGATGCCAAGCCCGAGAAACACCAGCACGCCGAGGAGCCCGAGCAGTGCGAGGAAAAGCCGTGACGTGGGCGATCTGCCGGCTTCCTTTCGTGGCTCGGCACGCAAGCTGATGTCGGCCTGCCCCATCCGTGCCTCGATCGTGGTCTCCTCCGCGCCCGGCGCCGGGCTCATGGCATCTCGCGCATGTCGTGAAGCCCCGGCATCATGTTGGCGTTGAGGTGGTACATCACCCAGAGCGAACCGGTCAGCACGATGACGACGAGGATCATCGTGAAGATCAGCGCCAGCATCGACCATCCGCCCTCGGAGGCGGTGTTCATATGCAGGAAGAAGACCATGTGGACGACGATCTGGACCACCGCGAAGGCCATGATGACGATGGCCGTGGCCTGCTTGTTGTCGATGGCGCCGCTCATGACCAGCCAGAACGGGATGGCGGTCAGGATCACCGACAGGACGAAGCCGATCAGATAGCCCTTGAACGACCCGTGCGCGGCTCCGCCATGGGCGTGGCCGTGACCCTCGGCATGATCATGAGCGCTCATCGCAACATCCCCATCAGGTAGACGAAGGTGAAGACGCCGATCCAGACGACGTCGAGGAAATGCCAGAACATGCTGAGGCACATCAGCCGGCGGCGGTTGGCCTCGGTAAGGCCAAACCGTGCGACCTGTGTCATCAGCGTCACCAGCCAGACGATGCCGAAGGTGACATGCAGGCCGTGCGTGCCGACCAGGGTGAAGAAGGACGACAGGAAGGCACTGCGCTGCGGCGTCGCGCCTTCATGGATCATGTGCGAGAATTCGTAGAGTTCGATCGACAGGAAGGCGAGGCCGAACAGGCCGGTCACGGCAAGCCAGGCTTGCGTCGCCGCCACGCGGCCCTTGTCCATGGTCAGCATGGCAAAGCCATAGGTGATCGAGGAGAAGAGCAGCATGGCGGTGTTGACCGCTACCAGATCGAGGTCGAACAGGTCCTTCGGCGCAGGCCCCGCCGCGTAGTTGCCGCCGAGCACGCCATAGGCCGCGAACAGCATGGCGAAGATCAGGCAGTCGCTCATCAGATAGAGCCAGAAGCCAAGCATGGTGCTGCTGCCTTCGGCGTGCGCATGCTCTTCTTCCAGATGAAACACCGGTTCGGTGCCCGCCGTGGTTGCAATCGAAGCCATGCTCAAACCCTAGCCCTGAGCGGCGAGGAGCGTCGTCCTCGCCTCCTCCGCCTGCGTGACCTCGGCAGCCGGAATGTGGAAGTCTCTGATATAGTTGAAGGTGTGGCCGATCGCGGTGGCGATCAGGCAGACGAAGCTCAGCGCCGCCAGCCACCAGATGTACCAGATCAGGCCGAAGCCGAGCGCCACGCTGAAGGCGGCCAGGATGACGCCCGTGCCGGTATTGCTTGGCATATGGATCGGCTTGAAGCCCGAGAGCGGCCTGGTGTAGCCGGCCTTCTTCATGTCCCACCAGGCGTCGTTGTCGCGCACGACCGGCGTGAAGGCGAAGTTGTAGGCAGGCGGCGGCGACGAGGTCGACCATTCGAGCGTGCGGCCGTCCCAGGGATCGCCGGTCGGATCGGTCAGAGCCTCGCGCTTGCGAATGGAGACGAAGATCTGGATCAGGAAGGCGGCGATGCCGAAGGCGATCAGCACCGCGCCAAAGGCGGCGATCACGAACCATATCTGCAGCGAAGGGTCGTCGAAGACGCGCATGCGGCGCGTCACGCCCATCAGGCCGAGGACATAGAGCGGCATGAAGGCGAACCAGAAGCCGACCACCCAGCACCAGAACGACACCTTGCCCCAGAACGGATCGAGCTTGAAGCCGAAGGCCTTGGGCCACCAGTAGGCAATGCCGGCAAACAGGCCGAACAGCACGCCGCCGATGATGACGTTGTGGAAGTGGGCGATCAGGAACAGGCTGTTGTGCAGGACGAAATCCGCCGGCGGCACGGCAAGCAGCACGCCGGTCATGCCGCCGACGGTGAAGGTGAGCATGAAGGCCATCGTCCACATCATCGGCAGTTCGAAGCGGATGCGGCCGCGATACATTGTGAACAGCCAGTTGAATATCTTCGCTCCGGTCGGGATCGAGATGATCATCGTGGTGATGCCGAAAAAGGAATTGACGCTGGCGCCCGAGCCCATGGTGAAGAAGTGGTGCAGCCAGACAAGGTACGACAGGATGGTGATGACCACTGTGGCGTAGACCATCGAGGTGTAGCCGAACAGGCGCTTGCCGGAGAAGGTCGAGGTGACCTCGGAAAAGACGCCAAACAGCGGCAGGATGAGAATGTAGACTTCCGGGTGACCCCATATCCAGATGAGGTTCACATACATCATCGGGTTGCCGCCGAAGTCGTTGGTGAAGAAATTGGTGCCGACATAACGGTCGAGAGCCAGCAGCGAAAGCACCGCCGTCAGCACCGGGAAGGACGCCACGATCAGCACGTTGGTGCACAGCGACGTCCAGGTGAAGACAGGCATGCGCATCATCGTCATACCGGGCGCGCGCATCTTGATGATCGTGCAGATCAGATTGATGCCCGACAGCGTCGTGCCGACACCCGCCACCTGCAGCGCCCATATGTAATAATCGACGCCGACGTCGGGACTGTAGCCGATGCCGGAGAGCGGCGGATAGGCGAGCCAGCCGGTGCGGGCGAATTCACCGACGAACAGTGATGCCATGACCAGGATGGCGCCGCCGACCGTCATCCAGAAGCTGAAATTGTTGAGGAAGGGGAAGGAGACGTCACGCGCGCCGATCTGCAGCGGTACGACGAAGTTCATCAGCCCGGTGACGAAGGGCATTGCCACGAAGAAGATCATGATCACGCCGTGTGCGGTAAAGATCTGGTCGTAGTGATGCGAGTTGAGGTAGCCCTCGGAACCGTTGAAGGCGATGGCCTGTTGCAGGCGCATCATGATGGCGTCGGAGAAGCCGCGCAGCAGCATGACCAGGCCGAGCACCATGTACATGATGCCGATCTTCTTGTGGTCGACGCTGGTGAACCACTCGCGCCACAGGTAGGTCCAGAGCTTGAAATAGGTGATGATGCCGAGAAGGGCGATGCCGCCGAGCGCCACCGCGGCGAAGGTGGCGACGACGATCGGCTCGTGCAGCGGCAGCGAGTCCAAGGTGAGACGGCCGAAGATGAATTTGGTCAGCGTGTCGGGCATCTTCTGTCTCTCACAATTCTTGCCGCAGCAGGCCGAGCGACGGCGCATCCGCCTCGGCGCGGCGGCTCTCGGTCCCGGGCCTGAGCAGCCCCGCCCCACGCAGCGGGGAAAGATTCCTGGCCGGCCAATCCGTCGGCGTGGCATCGCCGGCCGCGCGCGCCGCGGCAGCCGCTTCCTCAGCCGTGCAGATGCTGGCGACATAGGACGGTTCGTTGCCGAACACCGCGCCGCGCCGGGCGAGCTTGTCGTATTGCAGCGGCAGCGTGTTGCGGACACCCGCAAGGCCGAGGCCACCCTTGGCGTCGATCGACATCATCTCGCTCATGCACATCTTGCCGCGCTCGACGCACAGATTGAGGATGGCGCCGTAGAGGTCAGGATCGACGGAGGCATAGTGGCGGACCGGCTCGTTCTCGCTCGGCTTTTCGAGGTCGAGATAGGTCTCGCGGTCGAGCGCCGCCGACGCGGTCCTGGTCTGCGCCACCCACTGGTCGAAGGCCTGCTCGGACAGGCCGTGGAATGCGAAGCGCATCCCGGAAAAGCCGGCACCGCTGTAATTGGCCGAGAAGCCCATATAGGTACCCGGCCGATTGATGACGGCGTGCAGCTTCGTCTCCATCGCCGGCATGGCATAGATCTGCCCGGCAAGGGCCGGAATGTAGAAGGAGTTCATCACCGCCGACGAGGTGATGCGGAAGTCGATCGGCTGATTGACCGGCGCCGCCAGCTCGTTGACGGAGGCGATGCCGTAGTCCGGATAGATGAAGAGCCATTTCCAGTCGAGCGCCACGACCTCGACCCGCAGCGGCTTGTGCAGCTCCGTGACCGGCTGGCCGGGTTCGATGCGGTCGATGCGGCGATAGGGGTCGAGCAAATGCGTGCCGAGCCAGGTCAGCGCGCCAAGGCATATGATGATCAGCAGAGGGGCTGCCCAGATCACCAGTTCGAGTTTCGTCGAATGATCCCAGTCCGGCGCGTAGGTCGCCGAAGCGTTGGATTGGCGGTAGCGCCAGGCGAAAAAAACAGTCAGCGCCATGACCGGCACGATGATGATCAGCATCAGCAGGGTCGAGACCACGAGCAGGTCGCGCTGCTGGGCGGCGACATCGCCGGCGGGCGCGAGCACGACCAGATCGCAGCCGCTCAACAGCCCGGCCAGGGGGAACAGAAGCAAGGCTCCAAATCGTTTCATCAAACGCTGCCCTCGATGGACCGCCGCAACCGTTCATGTTGCAGTGCGGTATCGATCAAGGGCTACTGCTCGCGGAGGCACGGCAACATTGGACAATTTGTCCAATGCCCAGCTGGCATGGCTTTGGCGCAGTGTGCAGTGCACAATAGGACCATTGGGGAATCCCCAGAATTGGGTCCCGGACACTTCATTCCACGGGGTGGCGACGGATAAGATGGCTCAGACTTCGACTGCCGAAACGAACAGCGAGCTGATCGGCTCGCATCATGGCCAGGTCAGCGCCGGCGATATCGCGGTCGGCGTGATTGTCGGCAGGACGTCGGAGTTCTTCGACTTCTTCGTCTATGCAATCGCGTCCGTCATCGTGTTCCCCAAGCTCATATTTCCGACGCATGATCCGCTTGCCGGAACGCTGTATTCCTTCTCGATCTTCGCACTCGCCTTCGTCGCGCGCCCATTCGGCTCAGTTTTGTTCATGGCGATCGATCGCGCCTATGGCCGCGGCGCGAAACTGACCATCGCGCTCTTCCTGCTCGGCACCTCGACCGTCGCCATCGCCTTTCTGCCGGGCTACGGCGACATCGGTGCGGTCGCGATCTGGCTGCTCGCGCTTGCCCGTATCGGGCAGGGGTTGGCGCTCGGCGGAACATGGGACGGACTGCCCTCGTTGCTGGCGCTGAATGCACCTGAGAATCGGCGCGGCTTCTATGCCATGATCCCGCAACTGGGCGCGCCGATCGGCCTCATCGTGGCCAGCGCTCTCTTCGCCTTCTTCGTCGCCAATCTGTCGGCCGACGACTTCCTTGCCTGGGGCTGGCGCTATCCCTTCTTCGTCGCCTTCGCCATCAATGTCGTGGCGCTGTTCGCCAGGCTGCGCATTGTCGTCACGCCCGAATTCTCGAAACTGTACGAGAGCGGCGACCTGCAGCCGACGCGCATAAGGGACACGATCCGGGCCGAAGGCCACAACGTCGTCGTCGGCGCCTTCGCGCCACTGGCGAGTTTCGCCCTGTTCCACATGGTGACGGTGTTTCCGCTCTCCTGGGTGTTCCTGTTCACCAATGAGGGGCCGGCACGCTTCCTGGCCATTGAGGCGGTGAGCGCGCTGTTCGGGATTGCGGCCATCGTCGCCTCGGGCCCGCTGGCCGATCGCGTCGGACGCCGTGCGCTGCTCGGCGGTTCGGCGATCGCCATCGCCACGTTCAGCGGCTTTGCGCCACAGCTTCTGGATGGCGGCACCATCGGCGAAGCGCTGTTCATGGTGCTGGGCTTCATCCTGCTGGGGCTGAGCTTCGGGCAATCGTCGGGCGTCGTCGCCTCGAGCTTTTCCCGCCAGCATCGCTATACCGGCTCGGCGATCACCTCGGATCTGGCCTGGATGTTCGGCGCCGGCTTCGCGCCGCTGGCAGCCCTGCTTTTGGCCGGCAATTTCGGCCTCATCGCCGCCGGTGCCTATCTGCTGTCGGGTGCTGCCTGCACATTGCTTGCGCTGTGGATCGACGGGCGCCGTCCGGCCGCTGACCGCCAACCCGACTAATTCGGCAGTCCCGCGATTGCGGTTGATGCGGCCAAACGCACGGGCGAACCAGCCGGTCCTCGCATAGCTATGCTCGCCTGCCTGCCCCATGCGGCATTCGTATTTTCCCTAGCGGCACAAAAATGGAATGGAGCGCCCTGCCGGACAATCGGCCAAAGGCTAGTATCGGACATTGCCCCGGGACCATGCAGGAAGCACACAATGTCTGCGCAAGCCGCGAATGTCGTCAGTCTGGATGCCTTCCGTCATGCCCGCAACGCGGGGCATTCGACGCCAACGCCGCAGGCGCCGGTCATGATGCCCGGCGTGGCGCCGGTCGCCTGGGTGCCGGTCTGGTTCATGCCGGTCTATTGGGTCAGTGCGCCGTCGACGCTGAATTGACATCGCCGTGGCGGACGCCTTCTCGAATGTCATCGAACTTGCCGACAGCGGGGACGTCGCCAGTGAATTGCCGCAGATCCTGGGACGAAATCTGCGCAGGTTGAGAACACGACAAGGCCATTCGCTTGAACGACTGGCGAAACTGTCGGGTGTCAGCCGCGCCATGCTGGGCCAGATCGAGACCGGCAGGAGCGCTCCCAGCATCAGCCTGCTGTGGAAGATCACGACGGCTTTGGGCGTTCCCTTCGCAACATTGCTCGACAGTCAAAAGGTGCAGGGAACGCTGGTCCTGCGCCGCCAGCATGCGAAGATCCTGACGTCGGTCGACGGTAAGTTCACATCGCGGGCCTTGTTTCCTTTCGACGCGGAGCGGAAGGTCGAGTTCTACGAATTGCGCTTCGCGGCCGGACACACCGAAAACGCCGACGCGCATGCTCCGGGCACGATCGAGAACCTTATCCTGGCCAAAGGCCGGCTCGAAATCCAAGCGGGCCAGGAGGCGCCACATCACCTGTCCGAAGGCGATGCCATCCTGTTCGAAGCCGATGTGCCGCACAGCTACCGGAACCCCGGCGACAGCGAGGCGATCGCCTACCTCGTCATGACTTATGTCGAGGCTGTCGGCTGAACGAAAAAGGGGCCGGCTGGCCGACCCCTTCTCAAAGACAAAGCGGTAGCGATCAGGCCATCGAGCCCATCATCATCATGCCGCCGCACATCATCATCATCGGCATGCCGGCGCCATTCATGGCCATCATGCGCTTGCAGCATTCCATGAACATGTCCTTCGAAGCGTCGTTCATCGGGGGCATTTCGCAGACCATGCCGGTGGCGGTCATCTTGCAGGTCATCATGCACATCATCGCGGGCATCATGCCCTGCATCGGCATGCCGCCCATCATCATCGGGTTCATCTGCATGCCGCCCATCATCGGCATCATGCCACCCATCATGGGGTTCATGCCGTTCATCATCGGCATCATGCCATTCATCATCGGGTTCATCATCATCGGCATCATGTTGTTCATCATCGGCATCGGCTGCATCTGCATTGCGGGATTCATGATCTGCTCCGTCTGGTTGAGAGACGTCCCGCAGCGGCAGGCCGTCGATGGCGGAGCTCTACGCCGCGAAATCGCGCTTCGACAACATCAATTCCAGGCCGCCCGTCGCTTTCCTCCGCTACAACGGAGGAAATGTCCGCGGCATTGGAAAAACGCCCTTTCGCCGACGTTTCCCATGCTCAATATGCCTTCCAATTGAGCATTGATTGCCCGCAGCCGTCACAGGATTGGTACGGAATTTTACCAAACGAGGCCGCCGTAGAAACCGGCGCATAACGCTCGTCTAGCTTCGCGAGACGCAATTATTGCGCGACCCGCACGATGAGCTTGCCGAAATTCTTGCCGTCGAGAAGGCCGAGGAAGGCCTGCGGTGCATTCTCCAGGCCATCCACGATATCTTCCCTGTAGCGAACCTGCCCGGACGCGATCCACCCAGCCATC
This sequence comes from Mesorhizobium sp. P3_A8, assembly GCF_056402995.1. Lineage (NCBI taxonomy): Bacteria > Pseudomonadati > Pseudomonadota > Alphaproteobacteria > Hyphomicrobiales > Phyllobacteriaceae > Mesorhizobium > Mesorhizobium sp. P3_A8. The sequence continues at coordinate 117,395 of NZ_JBFUGI010000010.1, forward strand.
TCGCGATAGAAGGCCGGACGCTGGTCGACAAATTCGCGCTGGATGAAACCCCTTATCGTCAGGCTGCGGTGGAGCACCTGCTGCATCAGCGTCGGCAACCGGTCGGTGCCGGAAGCAGCGATGGTGTTGTACTGCGCGATCAGGCCGCAGACCGGCACACGCGCGAACTCGTTCAGCAGGGGAAACACCGCATCCCAGACAGGACCGCCGACATTTTCGAAATAGACGTCGATGCCATCGGGGCAGGCCGCCTTCAACTGCTCGGCGAAATTCTCGGCCCGGTGATCGACGACCGCGTCGAAGCCGAGTTCCTGCCGCACGAAGGCGCATTTGTCGGCACCGCCGGCGATGCCAACGGCGCGTGCGCCCTTGATGCGTGCGATCTGGCCGACGGCCGAGCCGACCGCGCCGCTGGCCGCCGCCACGACCACAGTCTCACCGGCCTTTGGCTGTCCGATCGTGAGCAGGCCGGCATAGGCGGTGAAGCCCGGCATGCCGAGCACGCCAAGTGCGGTCGTAATCGGCGCCGCCGCGGGGTCGAGCTTGCGCAGCCCGACACCGTCGGACAGGGCAAAACCCTGCCATCCCGAGTGGGACAGCACGATATCGCCTTCAGCGAAATCGGCATGGCGGGATCTGACGACACGGGCAACAGTGCCGCCTTCCATCACGCCGTCGATCTCTACCGGCTTGGCATAGGATTTGGCGGCGTTCATGCGGCCACGCATATACGGGTCGAGCGACAGATAGAGGATCTGCAGCAGCAACTCGCCCTCGCCCGGCTCGGCGATCGCCACGGACTCGATGCGGAAATCGCTCGGCTTCGGCCGGCCTTGCGGTCGTGCCGCCAGCACGATGCGGGTGTTCGTCTCAGTCGACATTGGATACTCCCTTCGAAGGAGGTTCTACGCGAAGAACCGATTGGATGACGATGGGCTCAAGGCCGCTGGGCAGCGCCGATCCAATCGAGCCGCGCGGCTGGGATGAGGCCGTAATTGTAGAAATTGATGCCGTCGACATCGGACGCCAGCGCCGGCTTCACCTTGGCCGCAAGGATGTCGGGACCGGCCATTTCCGGATAGAACAGCCGGTAGCCGGTACCGAGGAATTTTTCCGCGCCGAGTGCCGCACGACCAGCCGCCATCAGGCCCGCGACATCGGTGGCCTGCATGTCGTAAGCACACAGGATCGCCCCGTCACAGACCTTGCCGAGTGCGGCCAGATCGCAGCCGCCAAGCCAGCCGTCCTTGAGGTCGATGATGACGACGGCCGTCCTGGGGTGAGCAACTTCGCGCAATTCCGCAACCAGGCTGGTCACCGGCTCGGACCGCCAGGTGAGATAGGCGTGAAGTTCCGGCCAGGGCCGGAATGTCTTGAGGCCGCTCGCCGGAAAATCCGGAAACCGCCGCTGCGGCACAGGGCGCTCGCAGGTCTCGACGATCCATTGCTTGACGAGTCGGCGCGCCGCCTCGCCATCGATGCCGGCGCTAGCGGCACGGCCGAGGCAGGATGGGCAGAAGCACAGCGACAGCAGAAAATCGTCTTCCGGCGTCAGCCCGACGCCGTCCTTCTCATGATGGTATTCGTGGGCGAAGCCCATGAAGGACGGACTTTCGAGCTCGATCCTGTCCGGCCTGTAACTGTGCGAGATATCGGCGACCAGCGCACGGACATAGGCGCGTGCATCCGGATGCGAGGGACAGAGATTGTAGTAGTTGGCATCGCCGAAGGCGTTGCGGGTAACGGCCTGCGGATGCAGCATGCCGAGGCGCGTGTTGTGCAGGCAGACGGTCCAGCAGGAAACGCCGAGCCCGCCGGCGTCGCGCTTGCGGACGAGGTCGCCAAGCACGTCGCCGCCTTCGGTGATCACGTCGGCAACCTTCGGCTGGATCGCGAGCCCGGTCCAACGCGATGGCGTCGGTTTGAAATAGATCGTGCCGTCCTCAGGAAAATAGGCTTTGCGGCGTGGGCTGCGCGGCTGCAGGAAGCGGCCGGCATGATACGAAGTCGCAAGGCTGATCATGTTGAGCCCGGCACGTTGGACAAGATCGCGCTCGACCGTCTCCAGGCCCAGGTCCTGGACATCCCAGGGGTAAGTCCACATGGACAGTTGTTGCATGGAATATCCTCGTGGATGTTGTGCGTAACTATTCTGTCAGCCGTCGACCGGCTCGGCGACCTGCATGAGGCAGTCACCCGCCTCGCACATCGTGTGCAGCCGGCGCGACAGCACGATGCCGGCTTCGGCGAAATGCAGGGATTCCTCGGCAACATCGAGCCGTTCGAGGTCGTGATACCAGCCGGCCAACTGTCCGGCGTCGACGCTGTCGCCCAGCCTGACGGCAGGTTCGAACCAGCCTCGGCGTGTGGCGTAGATGCCCTGGCTGTGCCGCGACAGCGAAAGCAGCCGCGTGGGCATCGAAGGCTTTTCGCCCGCGCCCAGAACCGGTGCGTCGATCACACCCAGCGCCATCATCAGACTGTCGAGCGCACGAGCCGTGATCGCCATCGTGTCAACGGTGGCGGTGCCGCCGCCGCCGAACTCGCCGCTGACGCCGATAGCGCCGGCACGCCGGGCCGCGCCCATGGAGGTCGGCGAGGCCTCACCATTGTCGGCGACGAAGCCGTACGGCATGCCGAGCGTGCGCATCAATTCCACCCCGCGACGGTGGCGGCCAGGATCGGTGTTGTGCTCGACAAGCGCGGTCGGCAGATGTTCCATCGAGGTGCCGCCCGAATGGATGTCGAAGACGACGTCATGACGCGGGAAGAGTTCGCTCTCCAGGAAATTCGCCAGCCGGCTTGTCGGCGTACCCGACGGGTCGCCGGGGAAAGCGCGGTTCAGATTACCGCCATCGAGCGGCGAGCAGCGTTTGGCGGCCATCACCGCCGGTATATTGGCCATCGGCAGGATGGTGATGCGGCCCCTGATCCGCTTCGGGTCGAGCCGGCGCACCAGCTTGGCCAGCGACAGCTCACCTTCATATTCGTCACCGTGATTGCCGGCCATCAGAAGCAGCGACGGGCCGTCGCCGTTGCGGACGAGGCAGATCGGAACCTTGACCTGGTAATAGGGCGAGCGGTCGATCGAGAACGGAATGCTGAGATGGCCCGACGTCTTGCCATCGCGGCCGAAGTCGAGCGTGTGGGCGAGGCCGGTATGCATGGCTCAGACCGCCGCCACCGCGGTGACTTCGATGCGCAGATCAGGATCCGCAAGGCGCGCTTCGACGCAGGCGCGGGCCGGCAGGCGCTCGGGGTCGACCCAGGCGTCGTAGATGCTGTTCATGGCATCGAAATCGCCGATCTGCGGCAGGAAGATGTTGACGGCCACCAGTTTCGACTTGCTGGTGCCAGCCTCGGCGAGAAGCGCGTCGATCTTGGCCAGCACGTCGCTGGTCTGGGCTTCGATGCCGGCCTTGCGGTTGTCGGGCACTTGGCCGGCTATGTGCACGAGACCGCCATAGACGACCGCCTGCGACATGCGGGAGCCGGACTGGAAATACTTGATCATATCGCATCCTTTCAGTTCGTTTTGCGGGGCCGCCGCGGATCCGGTCAGCCGAAATAGGTTGGGAAGGCATGGCGGACATGCCCGGCCTCGTCGACGCCGAAGATGACGCGGTAGCGGTCGAGGCAGGTGCAGGGGTGCGAGATGCCGAACTCGACGACATCGCCGACGGCGAGCTCGCTGTCCGGCTCCAGCGCCAGGAAGGCGTGCTGATCGTTCAGCTTGACGACTTTGGCGTTCACCAGCGCGCCAGCCTGCAACTTGCCGGCGCGATAGACCGCGAGCGGTATGGCAAATCCCTGGTCGAACGACACATCGCGCATGCCCATGCCGCAAATCGCCAGGCCCGGTTCCGGCCGCGACAGCACTTCGGCCCACAGCCGCAGCGCCGGGCGAAACGATTGCCGGGCGGATGCCTTCTCGCCGCCGATCGCAAACCCCTGGCGCGCGTCAAGCACACCGAGCGAGCGGTCATAGGTTCCGTGGTCGTGGAAGAAGATGGCGCCGCTGCGCAGCACCAGCGTCGCATTGCCGTCGCGCGAGACGACAGGCAACAGCGCGGCGACAACCCTGTCGAAGAAGATCGAGCCCCCAGCCGTCACGATCAGTGGCACTTCGCCGCCAAGACGGGCGCGCAGCCGCAGGAACATGTCGGACGTCCTTGCCAGCAGCTCGGCGATCGCCGCGTCGGTGCGGCCGGCATCCGGTTGCGCGGCGGCACCTTCATAGGTCGCGACGCCGGCGATCAGCAGGCGACCGCCGCTCGCCATCACCGCATCGGCGATCGCCTCGGCCTCGGTCGTGGTGCGCGCACCTGCCCTGCCCGCGCCCAGTTCGACCAGCACGCGCAAGGGCGCGAGCGATGCATTGGCACGCCAGGCCCCGGCCAGCGCATTGACGACGTCGACCGAGTCCACGAAGACGAGAATCTCGGCATCCGGCCAGGCGCCTGCGAGCGTTGCCAGGCGGCTTGCGCCGCCGCTGCCGCCAACCTCGTTGGCAATGATCAGCCGGGAAAGGCCGGCCTTGAGCATCACCGTCGCCTGGCGGATATCGGCGACCGTCGTGCCCCAGGCACCGGCCTCGACCAGCGAGCGGGCCAGATCGGGTGCCATCGGCGTCTTGGCATGCGGCGCAACCGCAACACCCTGTTCGCTGATATAGCGCAGGAACAGGTCGCGATTGGCGGCGAAGGCCGCTTCGTCGAGGGTGAGCACAGGTAGAGCCATGCGGCCATCGGCAGGATGCCAGCCTTGCCGCCCGACAAGGCTGCTGTCCAGCCCCGCCGTGCCGGGCGGCACGCCGCGAATGCGGTCGTCGAGAACAAAATTTTCGCGCACGCCAAGCGGCGGGACTGGTGAGTTTTGCGTCATCCGATGCTAACCCTTTCGCGGTCGCGAAACGACACCTGGACCGACTCCCGATCCTGGTCATGCCATGAGAAAATTCCGTGCCGAAACCCTATACCGGACCGATCGTCGACGCCCACCATCATCTCTGGGATCTCGGCCTTGGCCGGCACCCGTGGTTGGCGGCGACCGCCGGCGAACGCGGTGGCCTGGGCGAACTCGGACCGTTGCGCCGCAACTATCTTCCGCACGATTATTCCCGCGACGCCGCCAGTCACGATGTCGTTGCCACGGTCCACGTCGAAGCCGGCTGGGCGAGCGATGATTGTGTCGGCGAGACACGCTGGCTGGAAACGCTCGACAAGTCGCAAGGCGTGGCGGCCCGCTATGTCGTCCACGTGCCGCTGGCGAGCCCTGAGGCGCCGGCGCTGATCGAGGCGCAGGCCGCCTTCGATCGGGTTGTCGGCGTGCGCGACATATTGAGCTGGGATCCCGATCCGGCCCGGCGCTTCGCCGCCCGCGACCGCATCATGGACGAGCCGGCCTGGCGCGCCGGCCTGGCCTTGCTTGGCGCCCACCGGCTCGCCTTCGACCTGATGGTGTTCCCGCGCCAGCTTGCCGATGCCGCACGGCTGGCGGCGGCCTTTCCCGGACAGCAATTCGTCCTCAACCATTGCGGCAGCCCGATCGACCGCGACGCCGACGGAACGCGGCTCTGGCGCGAAGGGTTGCGAAACCTGGCGCGCCACGAGAACGTCGCCATCAAGATTTCCGACCTGGTCGCCTACGATCATCACTGGACGCTCGCCAGCTTGCGCCCGGTGGTGCTGCATTGCATCGACTGCTTCGGCAGCGGCCGCGCTATGTTCGGCAGCGATTTTCCGGTCGCCGGCCTGCACGCTTCGTTCGATGACATATATGACGGCTTCAAGACCATTGCGGCGGACCTTTCCTCGGACGAGCAGACAGCCCTGTTCTTCGGCAATGCGAAACGGATCTACCGGTTGGACAAGCTGTCATCGACGGGCCTGCTCCCGGCCTGAGAGCAGCAGCAGGCCGAGGATCAGCGACCCGAACAGGATGCTGCGCCAGCCGGGCGATGCGTTGACGACGGTGATCAGCGCGGTGATCGTAACCAGCAGGACCGCGCCCGGGATGGTGCCGGCATAGGTTCCGAGCCCGCCGAGGATCGAGGTGCCGCCAAGCACCACGGCGGCGATCGAAGCCAAGAGATAGGGATCGCCGATCCCGACATAGCCTTGTCCGTTCATGCCCAGCACGAGCACGCCTGCCAGGCCCGAGGTGAAGCCGCTGATGCCGTAGACGGCGAGCGTCGTCGAAGCCACCGGCACCCCCGACAGCGAAGCGGCGAGCGGATTGGCACCCATGGCAAAGATGCGTGCGCCGAACGGCGTCGCATGCATGACCGTCAGCACACCAGCCGAGACGATGACCCACAGGACAATGCCGGCAGGAATGCCGGCAGGCCGCGCATTGCCAAGCCAGTGCACCAATGGGTTTTCGGCGGTCACGGCGCTGCCGCCGGCAATGATGATCAGCAGGCCCTGCAGGAAGGTCGCCATGGCCAGCGTCATGATCATCGGATGAACGCGCAGCAACGCCACGCCGAGCCCATTGACCGCGCCGATCACGGTGGTCAGCGCAAGCACCGCGAGGATGGAAGCAAGCCCGGTGGGATCCGCCGGCCACGACAGCAGCGGCAGGCTGATGGCGCTGACGGTGACGATCGCCGCGACCGAAAGGTCGATGCCGCCGGCGATCACGACGAAGGTCTGGCCGGCCGCGACCAGCCCGATGACGGCGCCGAGTTCGACCAGATAGCGCAGATGGCCATAGGCGCCGAAGCCGCGCGAGGCAAAGCTGGCACCGATCCAGACGGCGGCGACGATGACAACTGTCAGGAACGGCCGGCTGCGCAGGATCGCCAAGGCGCGTTTGCCGCCTGCACTCTCATTCCATGCCGTCATTGCTGCACCTTGCGGAATTGCGGGATGGCGACCGCGCCGATGATGATGAGGCCCTGGGCGACATATTGCGCAACCGGGGTGAAGCCGAGGAAGAACATGACGCTGATCATCAGGCTGAGCAGCAGGCTGCCGGCGAGCGCGCCACGCATCGTGCCCTGCCCGCCGAGGAAGCCGATGCCGCCGAGCACGGCGGCGGCAATCGAGTTCAGCGTGAAGGCCGCGCCGATGACCGGATCTCCCGATCCCGTCTGCGCGGCGACGAACAGGCCGGCACCCGTCGAGAGCAAGCCGCTGATCGCATAGGCCGCTATCCGCGCGGCATCGACCGGCACGCCGGAGCGATAGGCGCCGACCGGATTTTCGCCGGCGGCATAGAGGCTCAGCCCAAGCGGAGTGGCGAGATAGAGCTTCCACAGAAAGACGATCGCCACCAAAAGCACGAAGGCCGCGGGCGTGTTGCCGGCGAGCAGGTCGGACAGCCACACCGGAATGGCACCACCGGGCCTGGGCAGGACCAGCAGTGCCGCGCCGCCGATGATGAAGGAACCCGCGAGCGTGACAACGATTGCCGGGAGGCGAAGCCTGACGACGATGAAGCCGGTCGCCGCGCCGATGCCGAGACCTGTCAGCGCCACCGCGGCGGCGCCGCCGACGACACCCAGCGGGCCGGCCATCGTGGTGGCGGCGATGACCGCTCCAAGGCTGACGGTGGCGCCGATCGCCAGGCTGATGCCGCCGGTCAGCATGAGGATCGCCTGTGCCATCGCGACCAGTGCCAGCGGGAACCAGCTCTGGGTGAATTTGGCGAAGCCGGAAGCCGAAAACAGGCCCGGGAACAGAACACCGTAAGCGACGAGAAACGCCAGCACGACGATGAACAGGCTGCGTACGCCGATGTTGCGGCGCATCTGCACCGGCCAGTAGAGCGCGCCGGCTAATCTTGCGGTTGAAACAATGCTCATGCCGCGACCTTCCGGTTTTCGGCGCCCATCGCCGCTGAAACGATAGCCTCCTCGCTCAGTGCTCCGCGCTCAAGCGTGGCAACGATACGCCCGTCACGCACCACGGCGACGCGGTCGCACAGATGCACCAGTTCCGGCGTGTCGGAACTGAGCAGCACGACGGCCTTGCCGGCGGCGGCGAAGGCGCGAAGCATTAGGTAGATTTCGCGCTTGGTCTCGACATCGACGCCGCGCGTCGGATCGTTTAGCAGAAGCACGAGCGGGTCGTGCGGCATCCATTTCGCCAACGCCACCTTCTGCTGGTTGCCGCCGGAGAGAGCCTGCGCCGCTCGGGCGAGATCGCCCTTGATGCCGAGCTGGGCGGCAAGGCCTCTGGCAGTCTCGCGTTCGGCCCGGCGGCTGCGCAGCTTCAGCGCCGGCAGCCTGGCGAAGGTGGGCAGCATCATGTTGGTGATGATGGGATGGATCAGGTGCAGGCCTTCGCGCTTGCGATCGGCCGGCACATAGGCGAGGCCAAGCGCATTGGCTTTCGGCACGCCGCCGGGCAGCCCCGGGACGCCGTTAACGCTCGCCGATACGGTCCTGGCTGGAATCGCGCCGTAAAGTCCGAGCAGCAGATCCTCCTGCCCCTGCCCGACTAGGCCGCCAATGCCCAGCACCTCGCCCGTCCTGATGTCGAGATCGACGTCGCGCATCAGGCCGGCCGAAAAATTGCGGACGGAAATGGCGTCGGCCGGAGATTTTAAAGTCTGCCATTGCGGAAAGAGATCGCCGGGGTCACGGCCGACCATCAGGCGCACCAGCCCGGCGGCGTCGGTTCCCGCCAGCGAGCGGTCCGCCGTGCAGATGCCATCCTTGAGGACGGTGACATGCTGGCACAGCGCCATCACTTCGTTCAACCGATGCGAGATGTAGAGAACGGCGATGCCTTCGCCGCGCAGCCGTTCCAGCAGGTCGGTCAGGATTTTCGTCTCCGTCGACGACAGCGACGAAGTGGGTTCGTCGAGGATGAGCACGCGCGGCTTGCGGTAAAGCGCCTTGGCAATCTCGACCATCTGCCGGCGGCCGAGTGACAGATGCCCGACGGGCGTAGACAGCGGCTCGTGCAGCCCAACCAGTTCGCATGCCGCCCTGGCCCGGGCGGCAAGCGCGGTATAGTCGATCAGGCCGAACCGCCTGGGATAGGCGCCGAGGCCAATGTTTTCGGCAATGGACAGGCTGGCCGTCAGGCTGAGCTCCTGCTGCACGACGGCAATGCCTGCCTGCCGGGCAAGCGCCGGCGTCATGCGCGACACGGCGCGCCCCTCGACTTCGATCGCCCCGCCGTCCGCGCGCAGAGCGCCGGACAGCAGGTTGATCAGCGTCGACTTTCCCGCGCCGTTCTCGCCGAGCAGCGCATGCACGCGGCCCGGCTGGAGAGCGATGGAGACGTCGCGCAGGACGGGGTTGCCGAAGAACGACTTCGACACCCCCCGCGCCGCGAGCAGCGGAGCCGTGGTCATCAATGCTAAAACCCTTCAGGCTTATTTCCGGGCCAGCAGCTTCTTGAACAGCTCCTCATCGTAGGGCGAATAGATGTAACCGTCAGCCGGGAAATCCTTCGCACGGGCGAGATATTCGTCGATGTTGGAATTGTCGATGACCGGCAGCGGGATCTTGATGAAAGCCGGCACATCCTTGCCTTCCAACGCCTGGACGGCGGTATAGGCGGCGAAGGCGCCGAGCCAGTTCGGCTGCATCGTCGCCCAGCTCTTCAAGCCCTTGTCCTTCCACAGTTCGAGGAACTGGCGCGCGTTCTCGCCGGTGATCGGCACCTGTTCGCGGCCCTGCTTGTCGAGGGCGAGCACGGCACCCGCCGACAGCGCGCCGCCGAGCGACAGGATGCCGTCGATCTCGGGATTGGCGAAGAGCAGGCTGGTCACGGCTTCCTGGGCAGGCGCGACATTGTAGGGCGTGTTGGTCTCGGCCAGCACCTTCACATCGGGATGGGCTTTTAGCTCGGCATCCGCACCCTTGCGCCGGTCGTCGCTGACCGAAACGCCTGCCGGGCCATTGAGGATCAGGATCTTGCCCTTGCCGCCGATGGCGTCGATCAGGAATTTGGCCGCTTGGTCGCCCCACTGCGAGGAATCGGTGTTGACCTTGGCGGTCACCTTGTCGGTGTCGACGAGGCTGTCGAAATTGATTATGGCGATGCCCTTGGCGCAAGCGTCGGCGAGCACGCGCGCCGGTGCTGTCGACGAGCCGGCGATCAGGATGATGGCGTCGACATTGGAATCGATCATCGACTGGATCTGCTGGATCTGCACATTGGCGTCACCCTGGGCGTCGGTAACGACGAGCTTGTCGACCAGGCCCTGCTTCTTCAGCGTCTCGACCTCGGCTTCGATCGTGCCCTGCGTCTGCTTCATCCAGGTCGGCACCGAATAGATGTTGGCCCAGCCGATCGTGTAGGGGGCCTTGCGGTCGCCCTTGATGCAGTTGGCGGCGGCATTGGCCTGCGAGCCCGCGCCCAGGCTCAGCACGAGACCGAGGCAAAGGGCGCTGGCGGATGCGAAAAACGACGATTTCATCATGACTCTTCCCTTCTGAGGTTATGTCCGGACGTGCGGGGTCGGGACGAGCAAACCCGTCGGTTGCCGGGCTCGGAAACCGTCTGTTTTTCGTCAGGACTTTCTGCGTCAGGCTCGTTAGTTTGTCCGATATTTCAGACATAGTGTCTGTATATCGGACAAAAGGGATGCTAGACTGAGCCTTGACATCTTTCAAGCGTCTTGAGACGAGGACCGAAATGATTTTGGACGGCTGACATGAGCGATGGCGTGGCTGATTTGATCGAGACGGACGCCGGCAAGGATGCGCGCCCCGGTGAACGGCGGCGCGGCATCGACCGCGTCATCATGCTGCTCGAGGCCCTTTTGAAGCACCGCGCGCCGATGCGTGTCGGCGACATCGCCAAGATGATCGGCGCGCCGCGCTCGACCACCTACGAGATCGTCAACAGCCTGCTCGAGGCCGAGATGCTCGAAAATGTCGGGGCGGAAGGCTACGTCTATTTCGGCCGTTCGATGCATCTGTTCGGCTGGGCCTATTCGCATCACAACGCGCACTACCGCCGCATCATCGAGACGCTGGACCGGTTGGCCGTGGAAACCGGCGAGACCGTCCAGCTGTGCGGCCTGCGCGGCAACAAATATGTCGTGCTCGACTGCCGCGACTCGCCCGGCCCGTTCCGCATCTCGAGCGATGTCGGTGTCGAGGTGCCGATCCCGTGGACGGCATCGGGGCGGCTGCTGCTCGGCCATATGAGCGAAAAGGAACTGCGCGATTTCATCCCGCCCGGTGACTACACGCTGCCCGACGGCCGCGTCATCGCGCCGGCCGAATTCTTCGCCGACGTCGCTGCGGCACACCGGCAGGGTTACAGCGAGACCGCGGCTCTGGCCGACCGCTTCACCTGGTGCATGGCCGCGCCCATCCGCGATGGAAACGGCGCCATCAGCAAGACGCTTTGCTTCGTGCTGCCCATCGACACGCCGGAGCCGCGGCGCAACCATCTGCTCGACCTGCTGCGTGAACGCGCCCGCGCGCTGTCGCTGACCGACAGCTGAACGAGCCGCCGTCACGCCAGGATACCGTCAGCCTGCCGGACCGATCAGCTCGACTTGCTCGGCCTCAGCCCCGCTTCGGGATTTGTATGTCTTCGAGCAGAAGCGTCAGCGCCATGGCGACGAAGTAGAGCGCCGCCACCCAGATGAACATCACGTTGAAGCCACTGGAATAGTGGCCGAGCACCACGTCGCGGATCGTCGGCGGCAGGCTCGACGCCAGATGCGGGTTCAGCCCGGTCAAGCCGTCCGGCAACAAAGCTGCGGCGTCGGCCGGGAGTTCTGCCGTCTGCCGGTTCAGGGCCCAGGTCATCACCGCGCCGTTCAACGCCAGCCCCAGCGATGCTCCTATCGTCCGCGCCTGGGTGATCAGCGACGTCACCGCGCCGATGTCCTGCAGTGGTGCAGCGGCCTGGATCGCCACGATCAGCACCTGGAACTGCAGGCCCATGCTGATGCCAAACACCGCCATCATCGCCGCCAGCACCCAGATCGGCGTGTGCGACGTGATGAGGACAAAACCTATCATCAACAGCCCGCCAATCCCCATCGCCACCACCGGCATCCATTTGTAGCGACCGGTTGCGGCAATGACCCGTCCGGCCACGATCGAGATGATCATCGAGGTGATGGAAGCCGGCAGGAACAGGAAGCCGACTTCGGCCGGGCTCAAGCCCGTCAGCGTCTGCATGTAAAGCGCGAAATAGAAGAACATGCCCAGCGTCACCGATCCGGCGACCACCGACACGCCGGTGACGACGCGGACCGTCGAAATGTCGAACAGCCGCAAGGGCACGATCGGCTCCTCGGCTCGCCGCTCGACCATGATGAACGAGACGATGGCGGCGAGCGCGACTATCGGCAGCACGAAAGTGAGCAGATCCAGCCCGGCCGGGTCGAGCAGATGATAGCCCCAATAGACGATTGCCGTGGTGCCGATGGCCAGCAGCAAGCCGCCGAGATAATCGATGCGGTGCCTCTTCTCATTGAACCGGCTGCGCATGGCGAACGCCAGCACTGCCAGCACGACGATGCCGATCGGCAGATTGACCAGGAACACCCAGCGCCAGCCGAACAGGCTGGTGATATAGCCCCCGGCCAGCGGACCGAGGACCGACGACAGCGCGAACACCGCCGAACTGTAGCCTTGATATTTGGCGCGGTCGCGCGGCCCGAACAGTTCGCCGATCATGGCGAAGGCCGAGACCATCAGGCCGCCGCCGCCAAGACCTTGCAGGACACGCGCCGCGATCAGGCTCTCCATCGACCATGCCATGCCGCAGACCAGCGACCCCATCAGGAACAAGGTGATCGCCGTCAACACCACGTTCTTGCGGCCATACATGTCGCCGAGCTTGCCGTAGAAGGGCGAGACGGCGGCCGTCGACAGCAGATAGGCGGCGCCGACCCAGCCGAACAGGTGCAGATTGCCCAATTCGCCGGCAATGGTCGGCAAGGCGGTGACAACGATCTGCATGTCGATGGTGGCCATGAACATGGCGATCAGCGCGCCGAAATAGACGATCAATGTCGTCAAGTCGGGTCCGGCTTCGGCCTCTAACGGCGCTGCATCTGGAAGGGTCGAGTCGAGGCTCATTGCTATCTCCGTAGACTGGGCGCGGTTTATGTGCCCAGGGCAGATATATGTCAATATCAAATATATGCTAGTAGCACATAGTTGACGCCAGCATATATTTTTGCTAGCGCGCTGGGGTATGAGCAGCAACCATACCGAGCCAGGAAATCCGGACCGATTTTCCTCCTTGTGTCAAACACAGGGTGATCAGGACCTCGCAGACCTGGCGCGCAGCAGTGGCCTGTCCGAAGCGGCAGCCGACGCCGTCGCCGCCATCGATGCGGTGATGACCAAGGTGCGCCGCTCGATCCAGCGCCGGGACTTCGGCCGTTTGATCCTGGCCCGCATCGATCCCTCGCTGGAAGTAAGCCATCTCGATGCGATCATCGCACTCAGCGCCGGCGTCGGCGACACCTCACGCGACGAGGTGACGGTCGGCATCATCGCCGAGCGCATGGGGATCGACCCCTCCCGCGCCAGCCGCATCTCTGCCGACCTCGTTGAGCGCGGCTACGCCGTCCGCGTCGCATCGCAACTCGATGCCCGGCGCATTTGCCTCAAACTCACCACCAGGAGCGAACGCCTGGTGACGGCGGTGCGTCAGACCAAATGGCGGATTTTCGCCGGATCACTGGCGCAATGGGATGAACAGGAATTGGTGACATTCGCCACCCTGTTGGAACGCTTCGCGGGTTGGGCCACGGACGAAGCGGAGATGCGCAAGTCGGCGGATGCGGTCAAGCAGATGATGGACGAGACGGAACCGGTGTAGATATCCGTGACGCTCCCATTTTTACCCAGCAGTTTACTACCCCTCCACCACCTACCCTGTGGATAGACCCTAAACATCGCCATCATTCCCGACATCGGCCTGCAAGAAGCCCTAGAGTAAAAGCCTAGGGGAATCGGGTGGATGTCGAGCAAGCCTAGTCATTGCGTCGTGTTGTGCACGCTGCTGGCTGTTGCCGGCTGCACGTCTTCGCCGGGCAAGGATTTTTTCACCGAGACCATCGACAGCCTGCATGCCAAGAACTCGCCGCTGCGGGCGGGCTATACCGGGCCGGCCACCGTCACCTCGGCGCAGAGTGCCGCACAGCGCTTCAACGGCGCGCAGTATCAGGGGTCGGGCCAGTTCGTGTCGTCGGGCGCGCCCGTCACCAAGGTGACGAGCGACGGCGCCGGCAAGTTCGAGCTCAATCTGGTCAATGCGCCTATCGCCGACGCGGCCAAGGCGGTGCTGGGTGACGCGCTGCACCTCAACTACATCGTCGACCCGCGCGTGCAAGGCACGGTGACGCTGCAGACCTCGCAGCCGGTGTCGCAGGACGCGCTGGTCGACATCCTGCAATCGGCGCTGGCGGTGAACGCCGCCGGCATCACCAGCCGCGGCGGCACCTACCAGATCGTGCCGCTGTCCGAGATCATGGCCTCGACGCCGCCGGTCAGCGTGCCGTCGACCTCGCCGTCCGGCCCCGGCGTCAAGGTGCAGGTGCTGCAGCTGCAATTCATCGCCGCCGACGAGATGAAGACCATTCTCGAACCGATCACCCGCCAGGGCTCGGTGCTGCGCGTCGATTCCACCCGCAACATCATCACCGTCGCCGGCAGCGACAGCGACCTCAATGCCATCCGCGAAGCAGTTTCGGTGTTCGATGTCGACTGGATGCGCGGCATGTCGGTGGCACTGCATCCGCTGAAGACCTCCAAGCCGGAAGCGGTCGCCGCCGAGCTCGATTCGATCTTCGGCACCAAGGAGGGGCCGGGCGCCAAGCTCATCCAGTTCATCCCCAACGACCGGCTGAACTCGGTGCTGGTGATCACCTCGCGCCCGGCCTATCTGGCGCGCGCCTCGACCTGGATCAACAAGCTCGACAGGCTGGCCGAGACCAATGAGAACCAGCTTTTCGTCTATCAGATCCAGAACCGTCCGGCCAAGGAACTGGCCGCGGTGCTGAGCTCGGTTCTCGGCACCACGGTGAAGACCGAAGGCGAATCCGGCGGCTCGAACGTGTCGCCCGACCAGACGCCGATCGCCATGCAGTCGGATGGCGTGACGCCGGCACCGTTGACGGGTCCCTCGCCTTCGCTGCCCTTGCAGGACGGGCAGCCGCCCGCGCATGCCACGGTCGTCGCCGATATCGAAAACAACGCGCTGCTGATCCAGACCACCGCGCGCGACTATGAACGCATCGAGCAGATCCTGGCCAAGGTCGACGTGCTGCCGACGCAAGTCATGCTGGAAGCCGTCATCGCCGAGGTGACGCTCAATGACGATTTGAAATACGGCCTGCGCTGGTTCTTCGAGAATGGCGGCATGAAGATCTCGCTGTCGGACGTAGCAAAGGGAGCGGCTGCGGCGGCACTCCCCGGATTCAACTGGAGCTACGCGACCGATAATATCCAGGTGACGCTGAACGCGCTGTCCAGCATCACCGACGTCAATGTCATCTCGGCCCCGACCATCATGGCACTCAACAACCAGAAAGCGGTCTTGCAGGTCGGCGACCAGGTGCCGATCGCCACGCGGCAAGTGGTGGACCAGACGCTCGGCAGTTCGCCGGTCGTCTCCGTCGAGATGAAGGACACCGGCGTCATCCTGACGGTGACGCCACGCATCAATGCTGCCGGCAGGGTCATGCTCGACATCGAGCAGGAGGTCAGCAATGTGACGAAGACGACCAGCTCCGGCATCGATTCCCCGACCATCCAGCAGCGCAAGATCCAGACGCGGGTGCTGGTCAATGACGGTGAAAGCCTGGCGCTGGGCGGCCTGATCCAGTCGCGCAACAATGTCGACCGCACCCAGGTGCCCATCCTCGGCGACATCCCGATTATCGGCAATGCGTTCAAGCAGAAGACGGACAGCATTGGACGCACCGAACTGATCATCTTCATCCGGCCGCGCGTGGTGCGCGACATCAACGAAGCCCGCGAAGTGACCGATGAATTCCGCGGCAAGATCAGCCTGCAGACGCCGATCCAGAAGCGGCGCGGCGGCACCAAGCTGCAGCAGGATCTGAAGAGGCTGGCGTATTGACGATGGCTGCGCACCCTTCTCTCGTGCTGGCTGCGACGATCGCCCTGACGGCCATTCTCTGCGCCATTGCGATCGCCGATTTCCGCCGGCAGATCATCCCGGACGGGCTCAATTTGGCGCTGGCCGGCATCGGCCTTTCCTATCAGGCGGCGGCGGACGCCGCCGGTCTGCCGATGCACCTGCTGTTCGCCGCAGTGACTTTCACCGCTGCCTGGCTGCTGCGGCGCGGCCATTTTCTGTTGACCGGCCGGATCGGACTCGGCCTCGGCGACGTCAAGATGCTGGCGGCCGCTTCATGCTGGATCAGCCCGCTGCTGCTGCCGGTGCTGCTGTTCATCGCCAGCGCCAGCGCTCTTTTGTTCGTCGGCGGACTGGTGGTGGCGACAGGGCCGGCGGCAGCGCGGGCGCGCGTCGCCTTCGGCCCGTTTATCGCCATCGGCCTCGGCTCAAGCTGGGCGCTGGAGCAATTTGCAGGTCTGGACATGGGACTGCTCTGATGATGCGCCTTCTTCAACCCTCCGAAAGACTTCAATCTTCCGAAGAATCGCGCCGCAAACGTGATGATAGCGAAAGCGGCTTCACGCTGGTCGAACTGCTGGTGGTACTCGCCATCATCGCGCTGATCGCCACGCTCGCGGCACCGCAGGTGCTGCGCTATCTCGGCGCGGCCAGGACCAATGCGGCCAAGGCGCAAATCCGAAACATCGAAAGCGCGCTCGAGCTCTACTATATCGACAATGCGAAATATCCGACCGGTGAAGAGGGGCTCAATGCCCTGGTCGCGCAGCCGGCCGGCGAGGCGCGCTGGAACGGGCCGTATCTCAAGGGAAGCACCGGCCTGAAGGATCCGTGGGGCAGGCCTTACACCTACGAAGTGAAGGCCGATGCCAGCGGCGTGGTCATCCGCACCCTTGGCAAGGACGGCAAGCCCGACGGAACCGGAGAAGACCAGGACGTCAGCAACTGACGGCAATCGGAACTCCGCCGGCGGATCGGTGCTCAATTCGTGCGCGGCACCTGGGCATTCGCCAGATCGAGGCGGGCAAAACCGCGCGATGAATAGGCCGCACCATCGCGCACAACCGAGACGGTGAACCGCACGGCGGCAGGCAGCCGCCGTGGCGCATTCCAACCCGGCAGCCAGGATGGCGATGCCTGCGTGCTGTCGAGATACTCGAATTTCATCGCGCTCACGCCGCCGATCAGCCGCACCGGTTCGCTCGATATCGAGGCACCGGGTTTGCTGCCGCGCCGCGTCTTCTGGACGATGGCCAGAGCGCCTCCCGACTGGCCGCCCAGCGACACGACAATCTCGCGCAGTGCCGAGGATTTGAAGCCGATCGCCTGAACCGCATTGAACTCGATCCGGGCGCCGTCGCCGCTGAGATAAAGCACCTGGTCCGGCGACGATTTCGACAGAGGCAAAGGTTCGGCGTGGCTGATCGCCGTCTCGAGGAACCGCGATGCGGCGTCGACCTCCATCTGGAACTCGGTTGCCTTTTCGATGCGCATCATCGTTCGCGCCTGGCCGAGAAAGACCATCATCAGCGATGAGATGACGCCGATGAGCGCCAGCCCCACCAGCACGTCGATGAGCGCAAACCCCGCTGCGGATGCCGAGGGTTCCGGACGCGACTTGCCGTCCAACGAAGCAGCGCCTGCAAGACGACGGCAAACGGCGCGGGCCTTCGTCAAAGCCCAGGAGAACAGCCAGCTCATGGCGCAGCCGGGCCTTGCGCCGGCACAAAGGTCAAAAACGGTCCGCCTGGGGACGCCCCGCCCGGCTTCTCGATGAGAACGGCGGTCACCCTCGCCTTCGCCACGTCTATCGTGCGGGTCTTCAGGGTCCAGCCGGGCTGCGCCACGGTTTGCGCCCGGGCCTCGTAGTCGGCCAGCATCACGCGGACGGTTCTGGCCGTTTCGACCTGGCGTTTGGCCGCGGCAATGCTGCGGCTGGCCAGCACGATCGACTGGCTGGCGACGCCAAGCACGAGCGCCAGGATCGTCATGGCGACGATCATCTCCAGGATCGAGAATCCGTCTTCGGAAGAAATCTGGGACGATGGGTCGGTCACAGATGACCCGGTCATGGCAGTGTCCGCCATGTCGAAAGCCCGGTCAGCCAGTTGACCGCGATGCGCGCGGTCCGGCCTTTTTGCTCGAGGGCGATATCCATGCCGGAAGCGCTGCCGTCGGGAAGGAAGGTCAGGACCGTCTGCCGGTCGGCGACAACAGTTTCCCGACCAGTGGTCACGGTCATTTTGACATCGTCCGGCAGGGCGACATTGTCTCGTTCGCCGAAGCGGATGAGACGGGCGCCGAGATCGACAACGACCTGCCTCGGCCGGGCGGTGGCGATGGCCGATGTGCGCGACAGGCGCAGCCGCATGGTGATCTCGCCGGCCACCGTCTCCAGGCTCCTGGTGCGATAGTGGCTTACCAGCCCTGGCGCAGCGATTGCGGCGACAAGCGCCATGATCGCCAACACCACCAGCATTTCGACCAGGGTGAATCCGGCCGTTGCACCCGCCTGTGTGTCTTTAGGCGCGGCCGTCATTGCAGCGCCAGATCGTTGATGCTGAGGATCGTCGTCATCACCGAAATGACCAGGCTGCCGACGAGAAAGCCGAGCGAGATCGTCAGCGCCGGCGTCAACAGCTTCAGCACGGTGTCGATCCGCCGCGTCAGCGTCAGCTGGAGCATCTTGGCGGCGCGATCCAGCACCACCGGAAGCGCATTGGCCTCTTCGCCAAGCGAGACCAGCGACATTGTCGCGTGGCCGAAAATCCCCGCCTTGACGATCGCGCTGTGCAGGCGCGCGCCATTGGCGACGTTTTCTTCGATCGTGGCAAAGCTTGCGGCCAATGAACTCTGCCGGGAAACGTTGGCGGCGAGGCCAAGCGCCTCGGTCATCGCCACGCCATTGCCGAGCAGCAGCGCAAGCGTTTCGAGATAACGCGCGACCACGGCATCCCTGACCAGCGCGCCGATCAGCGGGATCTTCAACAGCCAGTGCGAAAGCTGTCGTCTGGCGCCAGCAGACCGCGACACCAGAAGGTAACAAAGCAAGCCGAGGACCGCCGCCAGCGGGAAAACGAAGGGGTAGTCGCGAAACACCGTGCCGAAGGCCGACAGCACTGTCATGGTGAACGGCTTGGGGGCGGATGACCCTTCGAAGATCGGCTCCAGCGCAGGC
Organism: Mesorhizobium sp. P3_A8; assembly: GCF_056402995.1. Classification (NCBI taxonomy): domain Bacteria; kingdom Pseudomonadati; phylum Pseudomonadota; class Alphaproteobacteria; order Hyphomicrobiales; family Phyllobacteriaceae; genus Mesorhizobium; species Mesorhizobium sp. P3_A8. The sequence continues at coordinate 136,622 of NZ_JBFUGI010000010.1, forward strand.
ACCAGGACCGTCGCCAGAATGACCAGCGCCCCGCTCATCACCAGCAGCAGGAAAGCCGGATAGGCCAGCGCCTCGCCGATTGCCGCGCGGCGCTCGGCCGTCGCCTCGAACGTGTCCGCCAGCCGCTGGCAGATATAGGCCATCTTGCCGCTGCGCTCGCCGCTGGCAAGCAGGGCGGCAATATCGGGGGTGATGCCCGGCAGGCTGGCAAAGGCCTCGGCGATCGGCCGGCCGCCGGTCGTCAGATCGAGCACCGATTGCAGTTGCTGGCGCCGCTGCCGGTTGGCTTCGCCGGAGATGACCGCGCCCAGGGCGCGGTCGACCGTGAAGCCGGCATTCAGAAGCACCGAGAGTTCGGAGAACAAGCGGCTGAGGTCGACCTTTCTGGTAAGAGTCAGCGCGCTGCGTCCCGGCAGGCGAAGCTGCGGCCTTTCGCTGTTCACGGGCGCAAGATGGTAGGATCGGCGCCCCTGCTGCGCCAGTTTGCGGGCGGCGTCCTGTTTGGTCGACGCATCGAGAACGCCGGCCTCCGTCGAGCCGTCGGCCAGGTAGGCGCGATAGGCAAAGGCCGGCATCAGCCACCTCCCGCGAGGTCGATAACACGCCGGACTTCGTCCATCGTGGTGACCTGCGATCGGGCAAGGGCGGTTGCGTGGACCGACATCGGCACGAGGTCGTCCTCGGCGGCGATGCGGCCGATCTCCATTTCGCCGGCGCCCTGGTCGATAAGCTCGGCGATGCGCGGCGACACTTGCAGCATTTCATAGGTCACCGTGCGGCCGCTGTAGCCGGAGCCGTTGCAGGTGCGGCAGGCCGGGCCGGCCTGCACCGCACCGTGGCAGGTCGGGCAGACGCGGCGCAACAGCCGCTGCGCGATGACGCCGCGGATGGTCGCGCCGAGCAGATAGCCATCGATGCCCATGTCGCGAAGGCGCGTCAGCGCGCCGGCGGCACTGTTGGTGTGCAGCGTCGAGAACACGAGATGGCCGGTGAGCGCCGCCTGGACCGCGACCTGCGCCGTCTCGCGATCGCGGATTTCGCCGAGCAGGATGATGTCGGGATCCTGGCGCAGGATCGAGCGCAAGGCGGCGGCGAAGTCGAGGTCAATCGCCGGATTGACCTGCAACTGGGTGATGCCCGCCATGCGGTACTCGACCGGATCCTCGACCGTGAAAATCTTGACATCCGGCCGCGAACGCTCGGCCAGGATGGAATAGAGCGTCGTCGTCTTGCCGCTGCCGGTCGGCCCGGTGATCAGCACGATGCCGTTGGCGGCTTGCGACATGTTGCGGATCTTCGCTTGCGCGGCGCCGTCGAAGCCGAGTTTCTCCAGCTTCAGTTCAACGCCGGAGCGGTCGAGAATGCGAAGCACGATGGCCTCGCCGTGGATGGAGGGAATGACCGAGACGCGCAGGTCGACATCCCTGCCGCGCACGGCAATGCGCATGCGACCGTCCTGCGGCAGGCGCCGTTCGGCAATGTTGAGCCGCGACAGGATCTTGATGCGGGTGGAGATACCGGACAGCATCGCGATCGAGGCGGTATCGACGGTGGACAGCATGCCGTCATGCCTGAAGCGGATGCGGACGTGATCCTCGAGCGGCTCGATGTGAATGTCGGTGGCCCTTGCGTCGACCGCCTTGTGGATGGTCTCGGCGACGAAGCGCACGATCGGCGCCTCACGGGCGAAATCCTTCAACCGATCGAGGTCGTCAGGGCCGAAATCCAGGGTTTCACCGCTGCCGCCGCCGTTCGAAACGGCAGCCATGGCCGATTGCTCGATGCGATCGATGTGTTCGGCGATCATGCGTCTTGGCAAGATGCGCAGCGCCAGTGTCCGCTCATAGTGGAAGGCCAGTGCGTCGATGGTGGCCGAGGAGAAAGGATCGGCGACGGCGACGACCAGCCGCTCGGCGTCCATCTGCAGCGGCAGGATGGCGTTTTCCCGGAGATAGGCCAGCGGCACGCTTGCCAGCATTTCGGGGCTGATCTGTTCGGGAATCTCGACCGGCATCGGCGCCTCGAGATAACGGCTGAGGCTGTTGGCGAGCTCCTGTTCGCCGATCAGCCCGAGTTCGGTCATCACCGTATCAAACGGATGCCCCGATGTTCGCGATGCCCCGAGCGCGCGTTGGGCGGCATGCGCGCTCAGTACTTTCTCGCCCTCGAGAAAGGTGAGAAACGCCTCTATCCCCTTTGTCTGGGCGGAAGCGTTCATGAGCTCCATCCCCGCAGGATCTGCGCCGCCTCGGTGCCGAAAAGCACTTCGCAGTCGGCGGTATCGGCGACTGGCGGCAGGGCGTCGGCTTCGGTGACCGGGCTTCGGGCGACGCGGGAGAATGCCGCGCCTGTCGCAGATTTCTCGATGATGAACCCGGCCTCGCCCGTGATCCCGGAACCGTCGCGTCTCACCACCACGTCGACCGTGTAGGCCGATGCGTCGGCCGACGCCTCTACGACCGAAGCGCTGGAGCCGCCGGCAAGGGCCGCGCGAAGACGGCTTGGCGCGCGGTCGGCGCTGATCGTGCCACGCTTCGAGTTGACCGTGAAAACACCATTCAGGGTCTGCAGCGGTATCGACGTCAGGGCCGAAAACTCCTGCAGTTCGGACACCGATTCGAACGGCGCCTGCTTGTCTTCCGGCGGTCCGACGGCGCTTCTGGACTGCGGCAAGCCGGCGAACAGCTTGGCGCTGTCGCGAAACCGGATCGCGGCCTTGGCCAGTTCATCCGATGCCTGCTGCTGAAAGCCGAGCGCTGCAAAGCCAAGCCCCAGCAAACGGTCATCGGCAGCGTTGAGATCGATCAGCCCGCCATGATCCTGGACGCGCACATTGAAACTGAATGCCCCCGACCGGCAGGCTGTCGGTGTGGAATCCAGCGGAAACTTTTTTGCGCCCTCGCCTCCGCTCAATTGGCTGGCAACCACATTGCCGAGGCCTTCGGCAAGCAGCGACAGACGCTCCTGCTCGACCTCGTTGTTGGCGATCATCAGCCGCGTTTTGGCCGTGACGGCAAACGGAACGACGATCGCCGAAACGACGAGCATGAACACCAGCACGGCGACCAGCGAAAAGCCGGCGCTGGCGCCTTCGTCCGCTGCGCTCGCATTCGCGCTGTCATGGCGTGCGCGGTCGCTCATAATTGCGGGACATTTGGGGGTGGCTGGACATTCTTCCAGGGCGGATAAAGCGGCACACGCGCTACCTTGCCATCCCGTTCCAGCACGGCTTGATCCTTGTCGATCGCCGACACCGTCCAGCCGTCGACGGTCTCGCCACTGCCATACCAGAGCGCGGTCTCGCTGCCGGCGACGCGCAGCAGCGCCTTGGCCGCTCCGCCGTGAATGCTGATGCCCAGAAGCGACGGCGCAACGACCGGCACCTCGGGCGGAGGTGGCGGCGGCGCTTGTTCGACGGGTGCGACAGCAACCTCGACCGGCGGCGGCGGCGCGACCGGCGGCGGCACGAATTTCCGGCGTGTCGGCGTAAACAGCGGACGCTGGAACGTCTCGCTGAAATCGCCGGCTTCGGGAAATTGCAGTGACCCCGATGCGGAAGCCGGGCCACCATCATGCCCCTTGCCGGAGGCGACGGGCGTGATGTCGACAGGCGTATCGTAGAGCGCGACATTGACCAAAGCGAGGGCCGCGACCACGGCCGCAATCGCCAGGCCAGCGAATTTCCCGGTCATGGCTTGACCCCGGCGGGCGCCATCTGCGTTTGCAGCGGCCCGTAAAACAGGAGCTCGGCAAAGATCTCCGGATCCCCGGTCCGTCCCGCCGCGGGTCCGACATCGGTGGTGCGCAAGGTGGCCTCGCGAATGAACAGCACCGGCAGCGACGTTTCGATGGCGAGGATGGCGTTGTGGATGCCCTCCAGCGGCCCTGAAAGATTGGCCCGCAGCCCGATGAAATCGACGCCGGCTTCGCTCAGCACCGGGGCATTGCCGGCCGACAGCACGCTGACCCCATTGGCGGCGGCAATCGCGTTGAGCCGGGTCTGCAGCCCGCCGCGGATGATAGCTTCGCTCCCGCCGGTGAGAAATTCGGGATTGGCCGCCGCTTCCGGACTGGCGGCGCTGTCGAGGCGCTTTGCCAAGGCGGCCACGCTCTGCAGCTGGCCGAGAAGCTCACGCTTTTCCTCGATCCCGGCCTGTGCGGAGGCGACGCTGTCGAATGCCGCGAACACCACCCAGGCGAGGACACAGGCTGCGACCACGGCCAGTGCCAGCGCGATCAGGCGGCGGATCGTCGGCCTTGTGTTGAGGATGGCGGAGAGCATCGTCAGAGCGCTCCGATCTTGGCCGAAATGGTGAAGTGCTCGCCGTCCTGACCGGGGACCTTGACCACCGGTGACGCGAATTCAGGCGCCGAAAACAGCGGCGAGGCGTCGATCGGCTGGATCAGTTCGGCAGCCGAGGTGGAGAAGCCTGAAATGGTCAGGTCGTCGCCCTTGGCCGAGAGATCGGTCAGCCAGGCGGTGTCGGGCAGCAGATGCGTCAGCTCAGCCCATACGCGCACCAGCGATGCCGTCGTCTTCTTTTCCTGACGGATCTTTTCGATACGCTCGATGCCGGCCTGGCGCTTCTGCAGCGAGGTGCGCGCCGCCTTGGCCAGCACCTGCGCATCGGCGATCTGCGTGTCCAGTTCGGCCTCCGCCTGCCAGGCGCGCCAATGCGCATGCGCGAAGGTCACCAGCACTGCCCCGGCCAGGATCGACAGGGCGGTAACCCACGCGGTCCTGGCGCGCCGGTCACGCCGGCTCAGTGGCCAGATGGCGGCGAGGCTGAGCGGATCGGCACGCAGCGTGCCGGCCGGCTGCGACAGCGACAGGCTGCGGACCGAGCCACCGGCACGGCGAACCGCGTCCAGCACGGCGGCAAGCGTCTTCGCCTTGACGACATGGTAGGAACTGTCTTCTTCCGCCGTCGCGGCGAAGACGACATGCACCTGCGCCGGGTCGATCGGCGTCGCGGCCAGAAGGTCGAGTTCGGCCATGTCGCGCGCCTGTCGAACAGGCAGGCGCCGCGGCGCCAGTTGCCGGGTCAGGAACAGGCCGGGCTGGATCGCAATATCGAAGCTCGGCCGCCTGCGCCGAGCTCCGCCCTGGAGCAGCGCCAGGATCTCGTCCGAGGAGGCCGTGAGCGCCGAGGGGATCGACTGGAATTCCGGCGCATTGGCCTCGCGCACGCGAATGCCGTCATCCGCCAGGCTGACGATCCAGTCGGCGGTGGAAGATTGCTTCCGCCTGGGTGTAAGCCACGCCCAGACCCCTCGCAGCTCGCCGAGCCACCAGTCGAAAAAATCCAGAAATTGCGCGTTGAGTGTCGCCACAATCAACCACCCGCCACCCCGGCTGATTCTCAACCGGGGTTTTCAGGGTGAGACTACTACAGATGGTGGTGCGATGCGGAGATTTGCGGGGGTGTGGGAGAGGGATTAGCCACAGGTTTGTTGGCCGATGTTCCGCCTTGCGCAGGGCATCGAAAGCCGCGACGACGGCAGCCGGTCCTTTCCACCGGCGTCAGATCAGCGATGACCGGGTAAATACGACAAAAAGTGCACTGTCACCGTAATTCGCAGTTATCGCCCAATCTCGCCGCGGCTGGGAGTTACGGTGACAGTGCACTAATTTTTCCTCACCCGTTGCCGCGCTGTGGCACGTGATGCGGCAGTCCGGGAACGATACTGTGAGCGAGGCGAGCCATTCGGTCAATCTACACGCAGCCGCAGCAAAGGCGAATAGCGATCAAAGTGCACTGTCTCTATTCCCGTCAGAGCGAGTCGTAAACGGCGTCGATCAACACCTTGCGGCGTGGGTCGATGTCGTCGAAACCCAGCATGCGGTTGGTGACGTAGCTGAAACCGACGCCGGCGCCGGGATCGGCAAAGCCGATGGCGCCGCCCCAGCCAGAGTGGCCGAACGTTTGCGGCGATGCGCGGCCGGCATAGACTGGATCCTCCATCTGATAGCCGGCGGCGACGGCGGCCGGTGCGGCAAAGCTTTCATCCATGCCGCGAAACCGCGGTCGCACCGCCGCTTCGATTGCCGCGCGACTGATCAGAGGCTTGCCCTCGCAGACACCGCCGGCTGCCATCATGCCGTAAATGCGGGCCAGTGCGTGCGCCGTCGACTGGCCGTTGCCGCCCGGCACTTCGGCGGCGCGCCAGACGCGGTCATTGGGGGCCAATGCACGCGGCACCGGATTGTCGCTTGCGTGCGGAAATGGCGAGGCGCGGACAAACTCGACCCAGTCCGAAGTCCTGGGCCCCTCGATCATCTCGGCCACCCTGTAATCCTCGCGGTCCGGCAGACCGACATGAAAATCGGCTCCGAGCGGGCCTGCGATCTCTTCCGCGATGAAGCGGCCGATGCTTCGCCCGTCCACGCGTCGCAGCACTTCGCCAGCAAGATGGCCGTAGGTAAGCGCGTGATAGATGGAGCGGCTGCCGGGCTCCCATAGGGGCGACATGGCCGCAAGCGCGTCGACAAAGGGCGTCCATGCGAGCAGACCCGCTTCGTCCATCGGCACGGCAAGGCCATTCAACCCAGCCTGGTGCGACATCACCTGATCGAGCGTGATGCGTTCCTTGCCGCCGGCCGCGAATTCCGGCCAGTAATGGGCAATGGGTGCGGCATAATCCAGCTTGCCGCGCTCCACCAACATAGCGATCGCCAGCGCCACGACGCCTTTGGTGGAGGACCAGACATTGATCAGCGTGTCCTGCCGCCACGGGCGGGTTCGAGCGGCATCCGCATGACCGCCCCACAGATCAACGACAGTCTTGTCGTGAACGACGACGCTTACGCCACCGCCATGTTCCAGCCCTTGCGCGAAACACGCGGCGAACGCCTCGCGCACGGCGCCAAAGCGCGGATCGCAGATACCATCTATGTTCATGCGCGAATTCTCACCAAGTGCGAACGCGACGGATGCCGCCGTTGAGACCATTCTCGCCTGGCGGGAACTCGCCAGTCCAGCGAATTGCCCGACGCTTGAGAAGGCCGGCTCTGACTACTGCTTCACCGAAGTGGAGGTGCCCCAGGTATCCGACAGCACGTAGCCCTGGGGATAAGGATCGGTCGGATCGAGATAGTAGCTGTGCTCACCGGTGATCCAGGCCCGGCCAGTGATCTCCGGAACGATCGCCTTGCGGGCGCCGATTTCCGCCAGATCCACAATCCGACCCGTGAAGCGCGAGCCGATGATCGATTCATGGATCAACACGTCGCCAACGTCCATCAAGCCCCGGGCTTGCAGCACGGCCATGCGCGCCGATGTGCCGGTGCCCGTCGGGCTGCGGTCCGAGCGGCCCGGCGAGACGATGCAGGTGTTGCGCGTGACGTTGCCCGGCCCCTGGAACGGCATGGCGAACTGCACGATCGACACGCCGCGCACATGCTCGAAGTCCGGATGGACGACGTCGAGTTGCTCGCGCGCGGCCCGGCGGACCTTCTCACCGGCCACCGCGATCTCGCGCGCCTCGTCGGGGGAGACCGAGAAGCCGAGCGCCTTGGCATCGACGATGGCGTAGAACATGCCGCCATAGGCGATGTCGACAATGAGCGTGCCGAGCCCTTCGACCTCGATGGCAGCGTCGAGACGTTCGGCAAAGGCGGGCGCGTTGCGGAAGGTGATCGAGACGCATTTGCCGTCGCGGCATTCGGCACGCACCTCGATGACGCCACCCGGCATGTCGAGTTTGAAGCGCGTCTCGGGCTCCTGCATCGGCACCATGCCGGTTTCGAGCAGCACCGTGGCGATGCATATGGTGTTGGAACCGGACATCGGCGGATACTCCGTCGGCTCCATGATGATGGCGCCGGCGACGCAATCCTCGCGCGTCGAGGGAACGAGCAGGTTGACGTGGCGCGCGACGCTGCCGCGCGGCTCGCAGATCAGCATGCGCCTGATATGGTCATGATCACGTTCCATCGTGATCATCTTCTCCATCATCGTGCGGCCCGCCGGCGGCAGGACACCGCCGACGATGACGTCGCCGATTTCGCCTTCGGCATGGCAGCCGATGACATGAATGCTGGTTTTGCTGCGCATTGTTGTTCCTGCGTTGGTCCCTGGCGGCCACAACTATTTTGCTTGGCAAGCCATGCCGCTCGGGACAAACTGGTCAATCTGCGTGCCAGCCTCAAGGAGAATCCGAAATGACCTCTAATGTTTTTTCCGGCTGCATGCCGGCGTTGATGACCCCGTGCACGCAGGACCGCCAACCCGACTTCGACGCGCTGGTGCGCAAGGGACGCGAGTTGATCGCGGCCGGCATGTCGGCCGTCGTCTATTGCGGCTCGATGGGCGACTGGCCGCTGTTGACCGACGAGCAGCGCATGGAAGGCGTCGAGCGCCTGGTGAAAGCCGGCGTGCCGGTGATCGTGGGAACCGGCGCGGTGAACACTGCCAAGGCCGTGGCCCATGCGGCGCACGCCCAGAAGGTCGGTGCCCGGGGCCTGATGGTAATCCCGCGCGTTCTGTCGCGCGGGCCCTCGGTGACGGCGCAGCGCAATCATTTCAAGGCGATCCTGGCGGCCGCACCCGACCTGCCAGCGGTCATCTACAACAGCCCCTATTACGGCTTTGCCACACGCGCCGAGCTGTTCTTTGCCCTGCGCGCCGAACATCCTAACCTGGTCGGCTTCAAGGAGTTCGGCGGCCCGTCGGATCTGCGCTATGCGGCGGAAAACATCACCAGCCGCGACGATGAGGTGGCGCTGATGATCGGTGTCGACACCGCCGTCTTCCACGGCTTCGTCAATTGCGGTGCGTCCGGCGCCATCACCGGCATCGGCAACGTCCTGCCCAAGGAGGTGTTGCACCTTGTGGGCTTGAGCCAGGCGGCGGCCAAGGGCGACGTCGAGGCCCGCCAGAGCGCGCTGGAACTGGACGCCGCGCTCGCCGTGCTGTCCTCCTTCGACGAAGGCCCTGACCTGGTGCTCTATTTCAAGCACATGATGGTGCTGAAGGGAGCTCCCGAATACGAGCTGCACTTCAACGAGACGGATGCCCTGAGCGACAGCCAGCGCGGTTATGCCGAGGCGCAGCTCAAATTGTTCGACAGCTGGTATGCCCAGTGGTCGAGGCAACCCGGCGTGATTGCCAGATACGCAGCCTGACCCGGCAAGTGCGACAAGGCGGCCATGGTACGGCCGCCGGTCGCATTGCGGGGCTGAGAAGGCGGCAATCTAATTCAGTGCCTGACCATCCCGGCGTCGACATTCAGTGTCTGGCCGGTGATCCAGCGCGCGTCCTCGCTCGCTAGGAACGACACGACATCGGCGATGTGTTCCGGCTGGCCCTTGCCCTTCATCGCCTGCAGCATTTCGACGAAGCCGAACGCCTCATTGTGCGGGCTCGCCTTGACGCCGTCGCTCTCGATCAGGCCGGGCGTCACCGCATTGGCGGTGATGTTGTATTTGCCGAGCTCGGTGGCCAGCGCTCTGGTGAAGCCGATGACGCCGCCCTTGGCCGCGACATAGGCGGCCATGTTCGGCGTGCCGGCAAAGAAGGTGTTGGAGGCGATGCTGATCACCCGCCCGGCCTTGCCTGCCGCACGCATCTGGTCGGTGCCGGCGCGGGTGACGATGAAGGTGCCTGTAAGGTTGACGTCGATGATCTTGCGCCAATGGTCGAGATCGACATCGTCCCAGGCGATGAACGGCACGATGCTGGCATTGTTGACCAGAATATCGATGCCCCCGGTCAGCGCCTGGATTTCGGCGAAGAGCGCCTTGACCGATGCCGGATTGGAAATGTCGGCGGCGATCGCGCTGGCCTTTCCGCCGATCGCCGCGGCGGCCGCCTTGGCGCCTTCGGCGTTGATGTCGCTGACGATGACGGTTGCCCCGTCGGCGGCCAGCCGCGCGGCGATCGCCTTGCCGATACCCTGCGCGGCGCCGGTAACCAGGGCCGTCTTTCCCGCAAGTCGCTCAGTCATGAAAATACTCCCTCAATCCGTGATCCAATGGTGTCTGTTCAGGCGTCGGCGTCGATGACGGCCAGCGCCGCCTCGATGCCTTTGCCGATCGCCAGTTTCTGGCCGGCCGCGTTCATGGCGCCGCCAAGCGCCGTCAGCGCCGCGATCGCGTAGATCGGCTGGGCGGTCGGCCCCATATGGCCGATGCGTGTCAGCTTTCCCAATGTCTCGCCGCGGCCCGACGAAAACACCACGCCGTAGCGGGCGCGCGCGCCCTGGCGAAGCGCCTTCTCGTCGACACCGTCGGGCGTGCGCACGGCCGTGGTGCTTGGCGAGGCGATTGCGTCGCTCGCGGCCCAGATCGACAGGCCCATGCCAACGACGCCCGCACGCATGGCCTTTGCCGTCAGCGCGTGACGCGCCCATACAGCCTCAGGTCCCTCGTTGAGATAGAGATCGAGCGCGACATCGAGGCCGTTCACTTCCGCCACGGAGGGCGTGAACGGGAACGGCTTGTCCCGCGACCAGGCGTTTTCCCAATCGACGATGCTAAGCACCGATGCGCGCGGGGCTGCCTTGTTGGCTTTCATCTTGGCCCAGGCGCGTTCGCTGACGCCCATGATCGTCAGCGCCGGCGGCGCGCCAAGGCACTTGCCGGGGCCGGTGACATAGATATCGGCCTTGCAGTCCTCGGGATGCGTCTTCATGCCGCCAAAGGACGAGACCGCGTCGACGATCAGATAACCGCCATGCGCCGAAACCAGCGCGCCGATGGCGTCGATCGGATTGATGGTGCCGGACGGCGTGTCGTGATGGCAGATGGACACGATGGTGATCTCCGGGTGCGCCTTGAGCATGTCGGCGACTGCCTGCGGATCGATCGCCTCATTGTAGGGCACTTCGATCTCGAGCAGATGCGGTGAGTAACGTTTCGCCCAGTAGCCAAAGCCCTTGCCGTAGACACCCGAGGCAAGGTTGAGCACGACGTCGTCCGATGTGATCAGCGACGCCGCCGCCGCCTCGAGGCCGAGCACCGGCTCGCCATGCAGGATGACCGGCTTGTTCGACAGCCGCATCGCCTTCTGCGCCTTGTCGACCACCCTCTCGTAGAAGAGCTGGAATGCCGGATCATAGTCATAGAGCACCGTGCGCGAGAGGCCGCGCAACACTTCTGGATAGGCGTTCACCGGGCCCGCGGTCAGGGTGATGACCGGATCGGCGTGTTCGGGATAGCGCATCATCTTGTCTCCGAATTGGGCTGGGTTCAGCCGTAGAACTGCGTGCCCGTCTTGTAGGTCTTGAAGTTGTCCATGTCGTGCGAGTACATCAGCTCGGCGCCGTGGTCCTCGGCCAGCTTCTTCACCTTGCGCATCGAATTGACGCCCGCCACCGGGTCGATATGGAAGGCCGCCTGGCAGAGCGTTTCAAGGCTCTTCTGCGTGTAGGCGGCGTCGATGGTGAACATGATCGGCTTGCGCTTGGGGAACTCGACCAGCAGGCTGTAGTGGCCGATCGAATGGCCGGGCGTCGAGATCAGCTTGACCCCCTTGGCGAGCTCGATGTCACCGTCAACGCCTTCGAAGGTCGAGTTGGCGCGCGTCGTGCCTTCCAGCAATTGCGCGGTCGCGCCACGCGCTTCGGCCGCTTCCGCCGAGAAGCTCAGGTCGGAATAGCCGAGATGCTCGAAAGGCTGCGGATTGCACGCCTGCGGCACCTCGGTCCGGTGGCAGATCTTCTTGGCGTGTGGAAAATACTTGTTGCCGCCGCAATGGTCGAAATGGAAATGCGAGTTGACGACGACGTCGATATCCCTGGGCTCGAGGCCGAGAAGGCCAAGCGCGCCGAGGATTGTCTGGTGCTTTTCCTGGATCGGCTTCTCGAAGGGCAGCACCTTCATGACATGGTCGTAGTCGTAGCCGGTGTCGATGAGGAAACGGCCCTCGGCATGCTCGACCAGGATCGAATAGACGGGAAAGCGCACTTCGCCGCCAGGACCACGGTTCCAGAACACATGATAGCCGTCGAGAACGAGCGAGCCGCCGTCGAGCAGGTAGACTTTGGTATCCGACATTCTTGCCTCCTGTTTTGGCGCGGGTCCCTTCCGCGCATCTGATTTGTCAGCGCGCTCCGCGCTCGTATGGAATGCCAAGTGCCGCCGGCAGGCTGGCGCGCCGGCCGAACAGCACCAGCATGATCATCACCGCCAGGAATGGCAGCATCTGGATGATGTCGGTCGGTATGTTGATGCCCGCCACCTGCATGGCCGTCGTCAGCGACAGGCAAACGCCGAACAGCAACGCACCGAACAGCACCCAGATCGGGCGACCGCGCGCCAGCATGGCCAGCACGATGCCGAGAAAGCCCGCGCCATTGGTGATGAACGGAATGAACAGCCCGGCCCCGACATTGGCGAGGTAGGCGCCGCCGAGCCCGGCCAACGCGCCGGTCGTCAGCACCGCGATGGTCCGGGTCCTGATGACGTCGATACCGGCGACGTCGAGCGCGGCCGGCTTGTCGCCCGCTGCCTGCAAATTGAGGCCGAGCTGCGTGCGCCGGTAGAGGTAGCCCATGGCGAACACCAGCGCGACCGCCAGATAGACGATCAAATGATGCTTGAAGAAGGCGGGCCCGATGACAGGAATATCCGACAGCAGCGGAATGACGGTGGCATCCGCCGCCGGCAGGCGGGGATAGCTGCGCGAGAACTGGAAATGATGAAGCAGCGCCGTCAGGCCTTCGAGACCGAGCGTCAGCGCGATGCCGATGACGATCTGGTTCAGCCCGATGCGCACGCAGAGCAGCGCCATGATCAGCGCCACCGCGACGCCGCCGGCGGCACCAGTGAGGAACCCCAGCCACAGCGACCCGGAATAGAAGGCGCCGACAAAGCCAAGATAAGCACCAGCCAGCATCATGCCTTCGATGCCGATGTTGAGCACGCCGGCTTTTTCCGACATCTGCTCGCCGAGGCCGGCCAGCAGCAGCGGGATCGCCGCGGTGACGGCGCCGAACAGCAGCGCGCTGAGAAAGACTTCGCTGAAGAGGCCGGTCATGGCTCAAGCCCTCCGCGACTGGTTGTATCGATGATCGAAATATTCGGCGAGGGCGAGCACGATCAGCACGATGGAGACCAGCACCAGAGTGAAATGATTGGGCACGCCGAGCCGCCGAGCCGCGCTCTCGCCACCAATCGACAGCACCGAGAGCAGGAACACGAAACCGATGGCCGCAAAGCCGTTCATGCGGGCGAGAAACACGGCGGGAATGACGGCAAGCCCGTAGGCAGGGTTCCAGTCGGCGCGGACATTGCCCTGCACGCCGATGATGTCGACGGCGCCGGCAAGGCCGGCCAGCCCGGCGGAAATGGCGAAGACGGCAACCGTCAGGCCAGGCACCCCCAGACCCGCATGAACCGCCGCGCGTGGATTGGCGCCGACGATCCGCAATTTCAGCCCGAACGCCGTGCGCGTCATCACCAGATGCACGATGATGATCGCCGCCAACCCAAGCAGCAGGCCGCTGGTGATGGTCGTTTCGAACAGGCGCGGCAGCCGGTCTTCCACCGGCAGCGTGCGGGTCTGCGGCACGGTGGTGCTGGGATCGCGAAACACCAGCTTGACCAGCACATTGGCGAGCGAGGTGCCGAGGAACGTCATCATCAGCGTGGTGATGATCTCGTTGACGCCCTGATAGGCCCGCAGCAGCGCCGGCACCAACGACCAGACCATCGCCACTGCCATGGCGATGAGGAACGCGCAGGTCAGCGCCAGCCAGGACGGCATGATCTGAACCAACACCGGAGCGCTGGCCGCGGCCGTCACCGCGCCGAGCAGGAACTGGCCGTCGCCGCCGAGATTCCACATGCCGGCGCGAAAGGCCACGATCAGGCCGGCGGCAAGAAACAGCAGCGGCGCCATGCGCGTCAATGTCTGCTGGATGCCAAGCGGCGAGAACAGACCTTTCTCCAGCACGAAGCCGTAATAGGCGAGCGGGTCGACGCCGACGGCAAGCAGGATACAGCCGGCTAAGACGAGCGCGATGAGGATCGGGCCGAGCGTCATCAGCAGCCGATGCAGGATGTCGCGGCGCGTTGCCGCCGCGCTCGTGGCATCGAGTGCGGTGGCATTGGCTGTGGGTGCGGTGTCGATGCTCATGCGGCAAGTCCGATCATCAGGCGACCGACCTTGGTGCGGGCGTCGTCGGTGTTCTCTACGGTGCCGACGAGCGCTCCATTGGCGATGACGGCGACGCGGTCGCACATGCTGAGCAACTCCTCGAGGTCGGTGGAGATGAGCAGCACGGCAAGGCCGCGAGCGGCCGTGTCGCGGATGCGCTGGCGCGACGCCAATGTGTTGGCGAGATCGAGCCCATAGGTCGGCTTGTTGAAGATCACCACCTTGGCGCCCTCTGCCAGTTCGCGTGCCAGAAGCACCTTCTGGATGTTGCCGCCGGACAGCCGGGCGACCGGCGTCTTCAGGCTTGGCGTGCGCACGTCGTATTCGCGCACGAGCTCAGCGGCGCGCTTGTCGATCTCGCCGCGCTGCTCGACGCCGTTGCGCCAGAACGGGGCCGCGCCGACCTGTTTGAGGAAGAAGTTGATCGAGACCGGGAAGGTGCCGACAGTGCCCTCGCCGAGCCGGTCGTCGGTCAGGTAGCGCAGACCGCGCCGGCGGCGTTCGCCGACGCTCAGCGCCTCGATGGCAACGCCCTCCAGCCGCACCGAACCGCCGGTCGCCGCGCGCKGGCCGGCCAGCGCTTCCGCCAGCTGCTTCTGGCCGTTGCCGTCGATGCCGGCGATGCCCAGAATCTCGCCAGGGCGAATGTCGAAGGAGATCGACGACAGGCCTGGCGCATTGTCGGTTGGCGCAACCGCGAGATCCGCGACCTGAAGCAGCGGAGCGGCATCCGTGCGGACTGTACGGACCGGGCGCTCGACCGCTTCCGGATCATCTTTCTGCTTGCCAAACATCAATTCCACGATCTCCGAGATGATCGCCTGTTCACCCAGCGCGCGAAACCGCTCGGGCGGAATCTCGCCGACCTTGCGGCCGAGCTTCAGCACCGAGATGCGGTCGCCGAAGGCCGCCGCCTCCTTGAGCTTATGGGTGATGAAGACGATCGCCAGGCCCTGCTCGACAAGGCGGCGCATCAGCGCGCCCAGTTCGTCGATGCCTTTCGGCGTCAGCATCGAGGTGGACTCGTCGAGGATCAGCAACCGGCTGTTGCGCACCATCGCGCGCAGGATTTCGACCTGCTGCTGCTCGCCGAGCGAAAGCTCCGACACCTTGGCATGCAGCTTCACCGTGATGCCGAGGCTGCGGGTGATCTCGGCGACGCGCGCCTCCAGCTCTTCGGTCCTGGGGCGCTGCCACCAGGGTCCGCCAAGCAACAGGTTTTCCGCCACCGTCAGCGTCGGCACCAGCATCATGTGCTGGAAGACGGTGCCGATGCCCAGCGCCAGCGCATGGCGCGGCGAGGTGATCGGGGTCGGTTTGCCATCGACCAGTATGCGGCCGTCGTCCGGCTGCTGCAGTCCCGACAGCATGCCGATCAATGTCGATTTTCCGGCACCGTTCTCGCCCAGGAGAACATGCACCTCGCCCGGGCGGATCGACAGATCGACGCTGTCATTCGCGACGATGCCGGGAAACCGTTTGGTCACGCCTTCAAGCGCGACGATGTCGCGCCCGGCAACGGACGATGAAGAAGAACTGCTCATGAAAGCCCAACACCAAAAAATGGTAATCGGCCGGAGAGGTGAACGGATCACCCCTCCGGCAGCCGACCGTGATCGCCTTACTGGGCGACGCTGGTCATCAATGCCCTGACGGCGGCCGCGTCAAACACCGGATCGACCTTGATCTTGCCGGAAATGACGTCTTCGCGCAGTGCCTGGATTTCCGTCCAGACATTGTCCGGAATGGCCGCGGTCTTCAGCAGCTTCACCGAGTCGTCCTTGAGGCCGATCGTATAGTGCTTGGTGCCGAACGTGTCGGCCTTCAGGTCGGCGATCATTGCCGCATAGACCGGCTCGATGTTCCACACCACCGACGACAGCAGGAAGCCCTTGTCGATCGGCGACTTGTCACCGATGACATCGATGAAATAGACCTTGCCGCCATCGGCTGCCTTGGTCGTCTCGACCGCCTGCAGCATGCCGAAGCTCGAACCGTTGCCTTGGCCGAAGATGATGTCGGCGCCCGACGCGATCACGCTTTCGGTGACGCGCTTGCCGCCAGCCGCGTCGCTATAGGCAGCCGGCCCGATCACCGCGTAGGTGATCTTGACGGCTGGGTTCTCGGCCTTCACGCCTTGCGCGAACGCCGCCGACTGCGAGTTCCATGACGGCGGTTCACCCGAGACGACGATGCCGACCGACTTGGAACGCGACATCTTGGCGGCAAGACGGCCGGCGAGATAGGCGCCCTGGTGACCGCTCAGCGTGTAGTCGGCGACGAGACCCTTCTCCAGGCCGTTCGGCGTATCGACGATCGCCACCGGAACCTTCAATTCCTTGGCGATTTCAGGCGCCGAGGTGTTGTAGCCGCTGGCATGCGCGATCAACAGGCTGGCACCGTCGGACGCAAGCTCGCGCAAGGTCGGACGAACATCGCCATAGCCGAGGCCCTGGGCCACGACCACTTCGACGCCGGCGGCCTTGCCCGCCGCCTTGGCGGCATCGATGCCTTGCTGATTCCAGCCGTAGTCGGTGCCTTCTTCGGGCGTCAGGATGGCGATCGACTTAACTTCGCCAGCAAACGCGCCGCCAAGAAAGACACTGCTCAATATAAATGCGCTTACACTGCTTTTAAGGAGCTTTAACATTTTACCCTCTCTGGTTGACTGCCAATCATTATTCTTATTGTTATTGCGCGGAAGCGAGATAGACTGCCTGCACAAACCCACCCTACGGAGCTCAGGCAAAGTGAAGATTCGTTATATTCTCCCGGTGATGCTGGCGTTCACGTCTTTCGCCAATGCGGTTGAGTTGCACCATGTCACCGTCCGCACCGGAACTGACGGACTCGACATGGTGCCATTGACGATTTCGAATGCGGGCAATGAAGGCTTGTCCTGCAATGCCGACTTCGCCCACTGGTATTCGGCCGGGATCGCGACGGTCGAGCCGGGCAAGAGCGCTCGCCTCGAACTCTGGTTCGACCCCAAGACGGGCACGTTCACGATCCTCAACGACAAGCGCGAGAACCTGCCCGTCGAGCGGCTGTGGTGCGGCCTGGCCGGCCGCGCATATGCGACCCGCGTGCAGATCACGCTCGACCGCACCGACGCGGCGAAAGGCGAGCGCGCCGTGTCCTGCGTCATGGAGCAGGACAGTCTGGTCTGCCGGTAGGCGCTCATCGACTTGCCCCGCCCAACACCGCGCGCCTCTTACTTCTTTGCCAGGAATTGGTCGGTGAAGACATCATCCGCCGAGGGAGCCGTCTTGAGCACGCCCTGATCGGTGAGCGTCTTCAGCGTTTCCTCCCACTGCGTCTTCGTCATCCAGCCGAGGCCGTGTTCCTTGGTGTCGGGGCTGGTGAAGGTCGACGCGATATCGGCGTTGATCTGCGCCAGCAGCACATCCTTCTTGTCCGCGTAACCGGGTGCAGCCTTGGCCGTGATCTCGGCGGCCTCTTCGGGGTGCGCCACGACATAGTCGAATGCCTCGCTATATGCCTTGACGAAGCGGGCGACGATTTCGGGCTTGTCCTTGATCATGGCCTGAGAGGTGAACAGGCCCGAGCCGTAAGCCTGCCAGCCATGGTCCGCGCCCATCATGATGCTGAGTGAACCGGGACCGCCCGCTTTGGCCTCCAGTTCGGGAACCTCGGCGTCGACATAGCCGACCACCGTCTGAACCCGGCCCAGAAGCAGATAGCTTTCATAGGGCGGCGAGACGCTGTTCAGCGTCATGTCCTTCTCCGTCAGGCCATTGGCCGCCAGGAAGCCCTTGAAGAAGATATAGGTCGAACCGGCAGGATGGATGCCGATGGTGAGACCCTTGAGATCAGCCGGCTTGGTGAGCTTCACCGTCTTCGCCAGCGAGATGATCGCCAGCGGCGAGTGCTGGTTGACGGCGGCCAGCGCCACGACCGGGACATTCTGCGACCGCGCGACGGCAAGCGTGGGAAGATCGCCGAAACCGAAATCCGCGTTCTCATTGCCGACCAGCCGCATGGCGTCCGGCGAGCCGGAGCCTTTACGGATCTCGGCCAGGTCAATGTCGTTCTTGGCGAAGAAGCCCTTCTCCTTGCCGACGAAGAACATGGCGTGGTTGCCGCGCACCACCCAGTCGAGCTGGACGCTGACCTTGTCTGCCGCGAGCGCCGCGCCGGAGAAGCCAAGCGCGCCGGCAAACGCTGCGAGCGTGGCCGCCTTGATGAGTGAGCGTCTCAGCATTGATTCGATCCTTCCTGTCGTTGACTTGTCCTAGGGGCCTAGGCGTGGCTGAATTTCGGTGCCCATGGCACCATGATGCGTTCGAGAATTTCGGCTGCGTAGTAGAAGGCGATGCCCAACACCGAAACGAGGAGCAGGGCCGCGAAGACCAGCGCGGTGTCGAGCTGGGTCGAGGCGAACTGGATGACATAGCCGAGCCCATCCGAAGCGCCGGCGAATTCGCCGACGATGGCGCCGATGACGCTGAGCGTCGCGGCGATCTTGGTGCCGGCCATCAGGTTCGGCAGCGAATGCGGGACGCGGATCCTGAACAAGATTTGGGTCGGGCTGGCGCCGACCGAATTCATCAGCGACAGCAGCGAGCGATCGACCGACTGCATGCCCGCCAGCATCGACAATGTCACCGGGAAGAAGGCGATGACCAGGATCAGGCCGATCTTGGGCGCGAGCCCGTAGCCGAACCAGAGGATGAAGATCGGCGCCAGTGCCACCTTGGGCACGTTCTGGAACAGCACCACCAGCGGATAAAGCGCTCGCCCCAGCCAGTCGAAGCGCACGATGATTAGCGCAATGGCAATGCCGACCACGACAGAGACGAGGAAGCCGAAAAGGATCTCGCCTGCCGTCACCAGCGTCGCCTGCATCAGCGTTGCCCATTGCGCGACCAGCGATTGCGCGATCTCTGTCGGGGCGGGAATGATGAAGGCGGATATGGCGAAAATCCGCACCACGGCTTCCCACACCACGATCGTCGCCAGCAGAAGGATGACCGCTGGAAGCCAGCTGCCTGTCGCCGCAGCCCAGTTCGAGGCAAGCCGCTGCTCGGAGAGATTGGTGATGGGTTGATCGCTCACGATGCGCCTCCCGGTTGATGGCTGGCGCGCAGCATCATCCGCAGTTGAACCACCAGCCGGACGAACTCCGGATCTTCCGTAACTGACAGATCGCGCGGATAGGGCAGACCAATATCGAGGCTCTCAGTGATCCGGCCAGGCTTGATCCCCATCACGTGGACATGGCGCGACAGGTGAATGGCCTCGTCTATGGAATGGGTGACGAGGACGATGGTCTTGCCGGTGCGCTGCCAGATCTCCAACAGCGACTGGCCCATCGAATCGCGGGTAATGGCGTCGAGCGCGCCGAATGGCTCGTCCATCAGCAGCACCGCCGGATCGAGCGCCAGGGCCCGGGCGATAGCGACGCGCTGGCGCATGCCGCCGGACAATTCATTGGGGCGTTTGTGGGCGCTGTCGCCCAACCCGACCAGTTCCAACATCTCCTGCCCGCGCGCCCGCAAATCCGCGCGCGAGAGCGATCTGTCGGCGATGCCAAGCAGCATCGATGCGTTGTCGACGGCATTCTTCCAGGGAAGCAAATTGGCGTCCTGGAAGACGAGGCCGATCATGCGCTTGCGTGCCGCCTCGACCGGCGGAAGTCCGGCGATCGAAACGCTGCCGCTCGTCGGATTTACAAGCCCGGCCAGAACCTTGAGCAAGGTGCTCTTGCCGCAACCAGAAGGACCGATGAGGGAGACAAACGACCCCTTCGGTACCGAAAGATCGATGTTCTGCAGAACCAGCTGGCTGGCCATGACCACCGAAACACCCTTGGCGGAGATCAGGTCGTCATCGTGGCGGATATGGGCTGGCCGACCACCTGCTGCTCGAATGAGTTCCATGCGCATGGCTACTCCCGGCCCTCCAGGATACGCCGCACCGCGACGAGTTTGCGCGCCCGTTCGCCTTGCAGCGCCTTGGTCTGTTCGGGCGTATAGGAGAACATGCCCTCGCCCGACTTGATGCCGAGCTTCGACGCGTTGGTCTTTTCCAGCACCATAGGGGCGACATCATCGCGATTGGAAAGATCCGCGTTGAGGAAGGAAGAAACGGATTTGTAGATATCGAGGCCGGCCATATCGAGCAGCGCCATCGGTCCGATGACGGCGATCTTGTAGCCGATGCCCCACGACACGCAGGTGTCGAGATCCTCCGGATCGATGACGCCGCGCTCGACAAGGTCGACTGCCTCGCGCAGCAGCGCATAGAGCACGCGGTTTTCGACGAAGCCCGGAACATCCTTCTTCACCACCACCGGCAGCAAGCCGATCGACCGGATGAGATCGCGGATCGTGGCCACGGTTTGCGGCGCAGTCTTCTCGCCGGCGATCACCTCGATCATCGGGATGATGTGCGGCGGGTTCGACCAGTGCATGCCCACCATCCGCTCGGGATGCGAGATATGCGCCTGCAGCTTGGTGATCGGGATACCCGACGTGTCGGACGCGACGATCGTGTCCGAGGCGATCAGGCCGTCTATCGTGCGATAGACATCGGCCTTGACCGAAATGTTTTCAGGAACGTTCTCGATGACGAGGTCGGCGCCGGATACCGCGTCGCCGATATCATCCGTGAAGCGAACCGTTCCAACGCCGGCCGACGGTGGCGCGATGCCCAAGGCGTCGAGAACGCCCTCGGCCACGCCCAGCATGGATCGCGCGCGCTCGATCGCTGCCGGGGCAACATCGTAGGCGACCACCTGAAGGCCGCCTCTGGCGAGCCGGGCGGCCATGCCCGGACCCATCGTGCCCATACCGATGATGGCGATACGCTGGATCATGACACTGCCCTGCTTTCCTTCGAACTGGCGATGAGGTCGGCGGCCTTCTCGGCGATCATGATCACTGCCGCATTGATGTTTCCGCAGACCAGGTCGGGCATGACGGAAGCGTCCACCACTCTGAGACCCTGGACGCCGCGAACGCGCAATTGCGGGTCGACGACCGAGGCTTCGTCGGTGCCCATCCGGCAAGTCCCGGCCGGATGATGCACGGTGATGGAGGTCTTGCGGATATGCTCGTCGATCTCGTCGTCGCTCTGGCAATTCGGGCCGGGAAAAAACTCCGCCTCGATGAAGGGTTGCATGGAGGGCTGAGACGCGAGATCCCGCGCCACCCGGAAGCCGGCGCGCAGCGACTCCCAATCCTTCGGCGAGGCCAGGAAATTCTGGTGGATCAGGGGCGCCGTCAAAGGATCGGCCGACGCCAGTTTCACCGCGCCCCGGCTTTCAGGCTGCGTGGCCACGATGCGCGTTGCGAAGCCGTCCGCAAACGGCGCCTTGAATGGCTTGAAATATGGCCATGCGGCGAGCGGCGCCGCCGTGAAGAGCAGTTGCACATCCGGCAATGGTCGCGACGGACCGCTCTTGAGGAAGGCGACAACGCCTCCGGGCACATCGCCGGAAAAACCGCGTCCCGTGAAGTAGGTCTTGACGAAATCGAGCCCGATCCGATCGGCACGCATGTTGCGCAGGAACGGGCCGCTCGGAGCCCGGCGACGGTACATGAGGATGACCGAGACGTGATCCTGCAGGTTCTTGCCGACCGCCGGCAGGTTGACCCGCGTCTGGATGCCGTAGGCGGCAAGCTCGTCCTGCGCCCCTATGCCCGACAGCATCATGAGTTGCGGCGTGTTGATCACACCGCCGGAAAGCAGCACTTCCTTGCGGGCGAGAACCGTGCGTTCGCCGCCGCGATGGTTGATGGTGACGCCAGTGGCACGCGCACCCTCCAGCACGATCTTCGTAGCGCTCGCTTCCGTCAGAACGGTCAGGTTGGGCCGCTTCAGCACCGGCCGCAGGTAGGCTGTCGCGGTCGAGGCGCGCCGGCCCTTTGAAATCGTCATCTGGAGGCGGCCGAACCCTTCCTGCCGCTCGCCATTGTAATCTTTCGTCTGCTCGTAACCGGCCTGCACGCTGGCTTGCGCAAAGGCGTCGATCAGCGTGTCCTTGTAGCGGCAGAACTGGGTGCTGACCGGGCCGTTGCCGCCACGATACTGGTTCTCGCCGCCTTCCCAGCTTTCCTGCTTGCGGAAATACGGCAGCACCTTGTCATAGGACCAATCGCTGAGCCCCGTGGCTGCCCAACGATCATAGTCGCCGCGATTTCCCCGCACATAGGCCATGGCGTTGGTCGACGATGATCCGCCGATAACCTTGCCGCGCGCGCATTCGACCTTGCGTCCGCCGACATTGTCTTCCGGCTCGCAGAAATACATCCAGTCATGACGCCGCTCGGTCAGAATCTTGCCCCAGCCAAGCGGTATATGGATCATGGGATCGCGGTCCCAGCCGCCGGCTTCCAGCAACAGCACCGAACATTTCGGGTCGGCGCTCAGCCGGTTGGCGAGCACGCAACCGGCCGATCCGGCCCCAACAATGATGTAGTCGTAGCTTTCAGCGTGCGGCATGGTGCGTTTCATTGCCTTCGTCTGACGCCGTGGCGTCAGGGAACCCATTGCGATCGAGCCTGGAAAACCGGGGCCAGGACCAAGGTCTTCCGGGTATGTTCAAACATCGGCGAACCCTAGGCCAGGCCCGCCTCCCTGAGGCGCTGCGACCAGTGATCCCATCCACGGTCGATCTGGGCGCCGACGAGATTTCCCGCGGCCTTGATTTCGCCCGGCGACAGATACTTGATCGTGCCGATCCGCAGGCCGGCGGTCTGCGCTGCCGCCTCCTGTTCAAGATAGAAAGCCCGGAACACCACCTGCCGGACAGAACTGCCGACATTGACGACGCCGTGCCGCGCCATGAGGACTACGGGATAGGTCCCGAGGCTTTCAGCGATGTCCGCACAGACGCTCCGGCTGCCGCCAAAGAGATCGGTAGCGTCTCCCTGCTTGTCGCGTATCTCGTAGACCGGGACGGCGTCGCCGAGGAAAGCCCCCATATGGGTCACGGGCCGCAGCGGCTGGTCGGTGAAGCAATAGGGCAGGACAGCCGGCGAATGGCTGTGGAGCACGCACTGGACGTCGGGCCGTACCTTGTAGATCTCGCTGTGGATATAGCGCTCCAGATAGGACGGCCGGTTGTCCGAGGTCTCGCCGTCGAGGTTGAAACGCTGCATGTCGCCGGCCGTTATCAGGCTTGGAGCAAGCTTCTGCGCCAGGAAGAAGCTCTCAGGATCCTCGGGGTCACGGGCACTGATGTGCCCGAACGTATCCAGGACACCTTCGTTCAGAAGGATCTTCGTTGCTGTAACAAGCTCCTCGAAGACCTTCTGGCGCGCTGGGCTGTTGTCTGTCATTTCCAAATTCTCCCATTGCGGCGATGGCGGCCATTCTTGTTTTTGTTATCGGTCGCCAGGGCCGCGGATTTCACTTGTTTTCGTAGATGCCAACGATCCGGTTCTGCTCGATGATGTTCCCGGCATATTTCTGCAGGAACTCTTCCCGGGTGGGCGTGCCTTCGACCTTCGTGTCGAGAGCATAGACCCAGAAATAGTAGTGATGTTCTCCATGGCCCGCGGGCGGCTGCGGTCCGTAATATTGCTTGCCGCCGGCGCCATTGGGTCCGACACGGAACTTCTCCTGCGCGTCCGAAAGATCGGTGGCCGAGGGATCGATGCCGTAGACCACCCAATGCGTGAAACCGTTGGCGAGCGGCGCGTCCGGATCGTGGCAGATGACCGCGAGTTCTTTCGTCCCTGCCGGGACGCCGCTGACGGTAAGCCTGGGCAATACGTTGCCCTTGTCGCCGGCATGTTCGTCGCGCAGCTTCCCGAGCGGCTTGAAATCCGCTGAGGTAATCTTGAGGTCCTTGATGTTCAGGGGCATGCAATTTCGTCCTTCAGCAATTTCGATCGAACTAGGCACCGGCCTTCAGGTCGGCGACGGATTTGCCCCCGACGCGCTGATGCACGCGCGGACCGGAAGCAACTGCGATGCAGATCAAAAGCTCGTCCGGGCGCGGGGCATCCGGCACGGAAAAGGTGACGGCATCATAGTGAGAACGGATGTAGAGCTCGTCCTTGTGGGCAAGCGGAATATCGATGGTCGTGCCGGCGACCGCGACCTTGCTGACCGACGAGATCCAGGCCTTGCCACCACCCACCTGCTGCCGCAGCGGGTCTCCGAATACCGTGGTGATGCAAGCGACGACATGTTCCTGTTCGCCTGATGTGCCCGCGATGCCGCCCTTGCCATAGCTTTCGACCGGCCTGTTGCCGAGCAGCGCCACGGCACGCTCGCCGAGCGCATGACCGATCGCTGCACTTGGATTTGTCAGATCGGACAGTTCGGCGACGAATTTTCCGGCGAAGGGATTGCGTATGACAACGCCTGTCGCGACTTTGACGAGGGTCTCGCCAGGTGTGCCGCCGTCATGCCGGCTTTCCTGGACGGAAGAGTACCATCCCCTGACATCATAGTCTCTTTCGACTTCACTGGAATAGTTCATCTTTATCTCCTGAAGGGCGCGCGCTTGCGCATGCACCGATTAATTCGTTGGCCGGCTTGCCCGACGTTTACTGCGGCCATGAAAAGACACGGCGCAGAGGGTCGTAGCGGGCGGCTTCCAGCGCCGCTGGCGTGAACATGTTTCCTTTCGAGAGCGAACGGTTCGCCGCATAGTCGCCGGACAGGGCCTGGCAGCGATCCGTGATCGGGCGAATGCGCGTCTCCCACGCGACGAGCGCATCTTCGACCGAAGAGCCTTCCTCCAGGTCCTGCGACAGGCTGAAGGCATTGACCATCGCGCAACCGGCGCCCTGGGCAAGAGCCGGGCACATTGCATGCGCGGCATCCCCCACGAGCGCGACCTTGCCTCTTGTCCAGCTATCCAGCTTGGTCGTTTCGTACTTGTCGTATCTGGCGGTTTTCAGCTTGGCCGCCTCGATCAGGCATGGCTCCAGGAAAGGAAACATCTCGACCCAAACCTCGAGATCGATCGGAACGCTTGAGCCGCGAGGATCGGCGGCCGGAGCCATCAAGCCCAGATAGAGCTCATTCTCATTGCAGGGCGAGTAGAGAATGCGCTGAACACGCGGCCAGAAGTTCCACATGTCGATGGTATTGTCCCACTCGCCATGGCCGAGATCTTTCTTCATGCGCGGGACAATCAGTCGGATGAGACCATCTTTCGAAACCCACCGATCCTGTTTGAAGCCGATAGAATCCCTGACCTTGGAGCCAACGCCATCGGCGCCGACGATCAGGTCGGCTTCGAGAACCTCACCGCTCTGGAGGGTCAGGCGGCCTTCCGGATCGGCGGCGACTGCTTCGGAATTGACGCGGATGTCGACACCCAGGGCACGGGCCCGATTGACCAGGGCATCGTGCAGGTGGCTGCGGGTCATGATGCGCCAAGGGAGACCGTTGAACGTCTCTTTGGAAACCGACTTGTTGTGCATCCACGTCTCGTAGGTCGGAGGCGTGTGCGAGCCATGGAGAACCTCGTCCAGGGCGCCCAGCCCTTCGAGCACGCGAAGGCCATTGTGCCAGAGATAGATGCCCGCGCCGAATGCCCGCAGCTCCGAGCTCTTTTCGTGCAGCCTGACATCCCAGCCGTTCTGCCTGAGCGCGATGGCGGCTGTCAGGCCGGCAAAGCCGCCGCCGGCGACCTCGGCACGACGCGTTTTGCCCGGAGTTCTGTTTACGTTGGCCATTTTCTGGATCCTGCTGCGTACAAGAAGACGGCGCTTGGCCGTCAGGCGTCTATGAAGTTGGTGATGGCTTTCAACGTGATCTCGGGAGACACCTCGTTGACGTAATGGTCGGCGCCCGGAACGACGACGACAGGCAGATCGGGCCGCAGCCGGCTTGTCTTCGCCAGCGCCGCCGCCGACACCAATTTGCTCGTCTCGCCTCGAACGATGAGGACTGGCTTGGTCACGTCGCGGTAGGCGGGCACCAGGTCCGCTCGCAGGCCCCTGGCGGTCTGCGCCATGGCCGCAGGCGAGGCCAACGGACGCAATCCGCCATCGACCGACTGATAGCCGCTTTCAGCCCTGATCCTGATGGCGTCGGCGGGAATATTCGGATAGCGGCCAGCGAGATATGCTTCGACGGCCTTTACATCCTCGAAAAGCTGGCTCCCCGCATTCACTCGCGCCTCCAGCGCGTCCAGCGCTTCGGTCTCGATATACGGCGTAAAGTCGATTGCGATGACCGACCTCACCAAATCCGGGTATTTCGCCGCGGCGGTGACGGAATTTCTAGCACCGAGCGAATGGCCGACGAGGATGGCATGGCCGCGATCGAGCGTGCGTATCAGGCCGGCGATGTCGTCTGCATAGTCGTTCGCCTCGTAGCCGGTTTCCGGCTTGTCGCTGAGGCCGTGCCCCCTCTGGTCAACCGCTATGGTCGTAAACCGATCCGAGAGCCGGGCCATCAACGGCTCGAAGACCGCGGAGTTGGAGGTGATGCCGTGGAAGAACAGCATCAACGGGCCGTTGCCCTTCTCGCGCACGTTCAAGGTGATGCGGCCAATGTCGACGCGGCGCGAGATGATGTGGTCGGAAGGTATGTCCGCCGCCATGTCCATGATCCTCGCCTCCGCTGCCCTTCTCCTGCAAAAGGATCATATCAGCCGGGGGGCCGTCAAGCGGATTGTCTGACATTCTTGCAATCTTGAGATTTGACAATCTGGCTATCATGCTGTCAAATTTCCATGGCGTGGCGTATGCTGCTTCAGCTTGCGACTCAAAAGCCCATGAGACGTTGTCGATGCCCCCAGATTTGAATTTGCGAATTTCGCCACGGACGGTGCAACGGGAGACCGTCGACAAGTTACGGCTCGCGATCTTCTCCGGTTTGTTTCAGCCGGGAAGCCGCCTCATCGAAAGTCAACTGTGCACACAACTCGGCATCAGCCGCCCCTCGTTAAGGGAGGCTTTGCGCAGTCTTGAGGCCGAGCGCCTGATCGAGATCGTACCCAATCGCGGGCCATCGGTACCGGCACTTTCGTGGGAGGTGGCCACCGCCATCTACGAGGTTCGAGAGCTGCTGGAAGTCGAGGCGGCGGGACGATGTGCGTTGAGAATTTCGCCTGAACAGCTGCGTGAACTCGAGAAATCTCTTTCCGCATTCGAAGAAGCGGCATCCAGCAATGACAGCCTGGCGCAGGTCATGACCGCTGCGGACTTCTATTCGATCATTCTCGCGAATTGCGGGAACCCGATCCTGGAGGAAGTCCATCGCGGTCTGGTGGCCAGGATAAGCTTCTTTCGAGGACGATCTATGTCCCTGGAAGGCAGAGCACAAAGCAGCCTGGCGGAGATGAGGGAGATATTCGAATCCATCGCCGCCGGCGACGAGAAAGCCGCCCGCAAAGCCTCGAAGCAGCATGTCTTGAGAGCGAAAGCGGCAGCGAAGGTATCCATGGACAACGGAATTTGAGGTCTTCGAAAGACTGCAGTTCCGTCTGAAGACTCGAAGTCCTTCATGATTTTTCGGATCGGGTTTATCTGCCTGATGCGGATCAGTGCGCGGGGTCTTCACCGTGTCGGTGTCGGACATGCCGGTTATCGAAGCCAGCAAAGTGGCAGATGGAGTGATGATGACCATGGCCAATGTCGAGCGCAAGCCGGATTGCGATATCGTCATCGTCGGCGGTGGGTCGGCCGGCACGTTGCTTGCCGCGCGACTGAGTGAAGAGCCGGATCGCCGCGTTCTGCTGATCGAGGCAGGCGAAGAGGCGACGGATCCCGACATCTGGAACCCCGCTGCCTGGCCGGCGCTTCAGGGCCGCAGCTACGATTGGGACTATCGCACGGAGCCGCAAGCCGGCACCGCGGGCCGGGTGCATCATTGGGCGCGCGGGCGGTTGATCGGCGGCTCGAGTTGCCTGCACGCAATGGGTTATATGCGCGGCCATCCTGCCGACTTCCAGGCCTGGGTCGATGCCACTGGGGATCGCCGCTGGAGCTGGGATGAACTGCTGCCGGTTTTCCAGTCGATCGAAAACCACCCGCTTGGCGGCGACGGTATCCACGGCAAGGACGGGCCTTTGCCTATCCATTTGCCAGGGGACGAAGTCAGTCCGGTTGCTCGTGCCTTCATCGAGGCAGGTGCAGCGTTGGGTCTGCCTCGCCTTGAGGGCCACAACAGCGGCGAGATGATCGGTGTCACCCCGAACTCCTTGAACATCCGCGACGGGCGGCGGGTCACGGCGGCGGACGCCTGGCTTACCAGGGCAGTTCGAGAGCGCAAAAACCTGACCATCCTTACCGGATCCCGGGTGCGGCGGCTCAATCTCAGGGGCAACCAAATCCGCAGCCTTGAGATCGCAGGGCGACAGGGTTCGGTCGAAATCTTTGCGAACCAAATTGTCCTTTGTGCCGGAGCACTGGAAAGTCCGGCTCTGCTGATGCGTTCGGGGATTGGTCCGCACGATGTGCTCGATGCAGCGGGCGTTGGCTGCCTGATCGATATGCCTGAAATCGGTCGAAACCTTCAGGACCACCTGCTTGGCGCCGGCAACCTTTATGCGGCCCGCAAGCCGGTGCCTCCCTCACGCCTCCAACATTCAGAGTCGATGGCCTATATGCGCGCCGACAGCTTCACCGCCACCGGGCAGCCTGAGATAGTCGTCGGTTGCGGCATCGCGCCGATCGTGTCCGAGTGCTTCCAGGCACCCGCCGCCGGCACGGCCTACTCGCTGCTGTTCGGCATCACACATCCGACGAGCCGCGGCAGCGTGCGCATAAGTGGTCCTGAGCTCGGTGATCCCCTGATCATCGACCCGGCCTACCTGCAAACCGGTCGCGACCGGGAGCTGTTCCGCAGGGCACTCGAGGCGGCACGGACAATCGGACATAGGGATGAATTCGCCGGCTGGCGAGAGCGCGAACTTCTGCCAGGCAGCCTGAACAATGCAGCCGAGATCGACGACTTCATCGCGCGGTCGGTCATCACACACCATCATCCCTGCGGTACCTGCAGGATGGGCAAGGACGCGGATGCCGTCGTCGATGCAGATCTACGGTTGAAGGCGCTCGACAATCTCTTTGTCGTGGACGCGTCGATCATGCCCAACCTCACCGCAGGACCGATTCATGCCGCGGTCCTCGCCATCGCCGAGACCTTCGCTCGAGGACACTAAGCCACCGAGGCCGTCGGCTCGGCTTGCGGTAGGGAAGACCGGCGCGCCGCTCTGGCATATTTCTGGGCGATCATGGCGCAGACCATGAGCTGTATCTGGTGGAACAGCATCAGCGGCAGAACGATCGCGCCGACGCCCTGGCCGGCAAAGATGACGTTGGCCATCGGCACGCCGCTCGCCAGGCTTTTCTTCGAGCCGCAGAAGGTGATCGTGATCTGGTCGGCCTTGTTGAAGCCGAGAAGCCGGCTGCCATAGGTCGTGCACAGAAGCACCAGGCCGAGCAGCACCATGTCGGCGACCACGACAACGGCAATGTCGCGCAGCGTGAACATGTGCCACAGCCCTTCGGCGACCGCCGTGCTGAAGGCCAGATAGACGACCATCAGGATCGAGCCGCGATCGACAGGCATCAGCAGTGTCTTGCGAGAGCGTATCCAGTTGCCGATCCGGGGTTCCAGCACCTGTCCGAGTGCAAAGGGCAGGAGCAATTGCACCAGGATCTGGCTCACCGCATCCCACGAAAATCCGCCATGCCCGCCCATGGAGAAGAGCAGCCCGACGAGCAAGGGCGTCAGGAACATGCCGAAGATGTTGGAGGCGGACGCCGAGCAGATGGCAGCGGGGACATTGCCACCGGCCATCGAGGTGAACGCGATCGAGGATTGGACCGTCGACGGCAGCACACACAGAAACAGAATGCCGAGATAGAGCGGCTTGGGCAGGATCGACGCAGGCAGATAGCCAAGCGCCAGACCCAGCAGCGGGAACAGGCCAAAGGTCGTCAGAAGGATCACCAGGTGCAGGCGCCAATGCATCAGGCCGGCAACAACGACATCGCGCGAGAGCCTCGCACCGTGCAGGAAGAACAGCAGCGCCACGGCAAGATTGGTGGCGATCGCGAACCATCCCGCAAACGCCCCGGTTGCCGGCGCGACCGACGCAAGCGCGACGGTGCACAACAGGAGGATCAGAAAGGAGTCCGGCAGAAAGCGGCGCATGACATGTTCGCTCCAAAGTGGCGGCGTCGTCTTTTGGCGCATTGCGAAATGGGATACAATGAATAACAGTTATCGTCATTTGAGATATCAATGCTCGATCTGGTCCAACTTCGCAGCTTCGTCACCGTCCAGCAGATGGGAAGCTTTACCTTCGCCGCCGAGAGGCTGGGGCTCGGACAATCCACCGTCAGCCAGCACATCAGCAAGCTGGAGGCCGTGATCGGCAGGCAGTTGCTGGCCCGCGATACGCACAAGGTGGTGCTGACGCCTGACGGCGAAGCCCTGCTCGGCCATGCCCGGACCATGTTGTCCATAGAGGGGCAAGTACAGGCGCTTTTCACCGCGCAGCGGCTGCGGGGCACCTTGAGGCTCGGCGTATCCGAGGACCTGGTTGCCAGCCGTCTGCCGCTGGTGCTGGAGGATTTCGTCCGGTCTCACCCGTCCGTTGATCTTGAGCTGACCGTCGCGCTGAGCGGCGTGCTCTACCAGATGCAGGACAATGGCGAACTCGATCTCGTCCTGGCAAAGCGCCGGCTGGGCGACAGCCGTGGCCGGCTCGTCTATCGCGAGCCGCTTGTCTGGCTCGCCCGCGATCCGGAACACGTCTTGTCGCTCGCGGCCTTGCCGTTGATCGCCTTCCCGCCGCCGAGCGTCACGCGCAGCATCGCGCTGGAAGTGCTCGAGCAGCACCGCATGCCATGGCGTATCGTCTGCACCTGCGGCAGCCTGAGCGGGCTGACGGCCGCCGCCCGCGCCGGCATGGGGGTTCTGGTGCAACCGCAAAGCATGTCGCCTTCAGGCCTGAAAGAGATCAGCCGCCTGCCGCCGCTGGAGGATGTGGAATTCGTCCTGATCCCCAGCAAAGGAGCGGACCGCGCACTCGTCTCAGCGCTTTCCGACGACATTCTGATCAAGGCGAGAGGCCTGCGCTGACGCATTGCGCAAGGGATGTCGGCCGATGGTACCTTAGCTGGGATCGATTTTCAACAAGTCATTGTTTTAATTATACTTTTTGCGTCAAAAAGGCCAAATTTGCATCACAATATGTAGCACATTTTCGGCGAACTAACGGACCGCAGGCGAGTGTCGAAGCCAGGGCACCATTCTCGCACAACATCGAGACCTCGGCATCCTGCTATCCACTCCCCTGCGCTTGGTTGAACGCTCATTATTCCACATGAAATTGGTAGGCCCAGAGGAATGGGCGGAGCAGGCCACTATACCTTATCGAGCTATGTTGCCTGTCGTGGAACCGGGAGCGCTCCACGCTTCAATCGGCTGATCTAAGCACCCAAAGCGGCGCTGAACGTGACTTAGAACCGGCTGGCGCGCTCTGATGGTTGAGGCGATTTCAAACCCTGGCAAGAGCATTCAGGATTGGCCGGAAGACGTGCCGCGGTCTCCAGCGCAACCCGCGAGGCTGTCATGGACAGGTTCGGCAACACGTCATCCTGCAGCAACGCCTGGCGATTGCGGTCCATATAGTCGTTGAAACCTGCTGTTACGAATGCAAGAGGCACGAAACACGCGCCAATCTCGCGCGACAAGGTGGCTTCGGGGGCAATCGAGTGGTTGAGCACATCCGCTCCCATGCTTCGAAACGCCAAGGCTTCGGCCGGACTTGTCAGTCGCGGCCCGTAACAGTGGGCAGCCACCAACTGCTGTTCGATGCCATGGACCCGGCATTCGGCCGGCCAATGACGGCGGGCCGTTTCGACCAGAACCGCCGCACATCTTGGACATACGATCTGCTTGCCCGAGCAGTCGAAGCTCTGGCGGCCGGGAAGCAGTGAAAACGGGGTCTGCGTCAGCTCGATGATATCGGCGTTGACCACCATGTCGCCGGGCTGGATCGCCTTGTTGACGGCGCCAATGGTCGAGCAGGACAGCACTTGCCTTACACCCGCGTTCATCAAGACCCAGAACGCGCGGCGATGGCAGGAATGGTCGATATGGTCGCGGGGATTGCCGTGCGAATACATGCACAGGGCACGTTTCGTTTTGCCCTCGACGGTAATCGACGCATCGAACTCGAGCAGCTTCCAGTTGTCGCTGCGACCGAAAGGCGTTTCAAAACTCATGTCGCGCTGCAAGGTGCGCACACCCTCGAATTCGACATCTTCCGGGAAGGCAAGCCCCCAGTTTGCCGAGCCGGTGATGATGGCCAACCCCACCTGAGGGATTTCCGTTGATTGATCCGCCGGAGCACCGGCTGCTTGATGATCTGTAGGCATGTTTCCAGTCTCTGTCAGGATTTTTGGCGAAGGCTCACGATCAGGACGGCGACCAGGACGATGACGGTCCACAAGGTCGAAATCGCCGCAATGGTCGGGTCGATCTGATCGCGCAGCGACAGGAACATGAGCTTCGGCAGCGTGCTGTTTTGACCGCTGGCGACGAAGATCGAAATCACAGACTCGTCCAGCGACGTCAGGAAGGCCATCAGCGTGGCAGACAACAGACTGATCTGAAGTTGCGGTACGATTATCCCGCCAATGGCTCTCGCCCAGTTTGCGCCGAGGCTGCGCGCCGCCTGAACCTGGTTCCAGTCAAAGCGGGCCAGAGCGGGCAACAACACAATGCAGGCGACCGGAATGGCCAGCACCACATGCCCGACCAGCACGCCGAACAGCGTTCCGACCAGACGTTGCGCCGCCAGCACAAAGAAGAGGCCGATCGCAAGCAGGATGCCCGGCACGATGGACGGGGTGAGCAGAGCGCCCTGAATGGCCAAGGCGGTCCTTCCGCCGAGCCGGTTGATCGAGATGCAGGCCAGCAGCGCCAGGGGCACTGCGAGCGTCGCCGTCAATGTGCCGAGGATCAGGCTCGTCCTGAGCCCGGCCATCCATGTCGCCGAACCGAAGAAATTCTCGTACCAGCGCAACGAGTATGCGCGCGGCGGAAACTCGAGGAGATCGGACGCTGAAAAGGAGATCGGGACGACGACCAGCGTCGGCAGCATCAGGAACGCCAATACGAGCGCGCAAAAGCTCCACAGGAGAATGCGGGCCAGCCTGTTGTCTGGATAGGCTTCAAGCATGGGCCGTACCGAATTTGTTGCGCGCCATCAGTCGGCGTGCCGCCAGGAACATCACGCCGATCAGCGCCATGAGAACGAGGAGCAGAATGCCCAGGACGCTCGCCGATCCCCAGTCCTGAAAGGTCGACAGCGTGCGCTCGATCCGGATGGAGAGAGGATTTACCTTGCCGCCGCCAAGCACCGCCGGCGTGATGAAGAAGCCTATGGTGTAGATGAAGACGATCAATGAGCCCGAGAAGATGCCGCCGGTCGAAAGCGGCAGGATGACGGCGCGGATCGTTTGCCCGAGCGTGGCGCCCATGCTCGCCGAAGCGCGGACAAGATTGGCGTCGATATCGCGCATCGCGGCATAGACGGGCAGCAGGAAGAGCGGCAGCATGTAGTGAACCATGCCGATGAGCGTTCCCGTGAAATTGTAGACCAGCGGCAATGGCTCGGCTGTCAGGCCTGAACCTGTCAAAGCCGCGTTGATCAGGCCTTCGCGCCGCAAGAGCACGAGCCAGCCATAGGTGCGCACCAAAATGGAGGTCCATAACGGCAGCATGACGAAGGCCATGAGCAAATTGGCCACCCTCGGTCTGGCGCTGGCCAGGGCGAGCGCCAGGGGAGTGCCGAGAAGAATGCAGAGCGCCAGCGTCCCAAAGGACAGCTCAACGGTTGTCACGAGTGCCGACCATGTCAACCCGCTCGACAGCACCTTCTCGTAATTGCCGACGGTGTATTCGCCCCCTGTGGTCAGGAAGGATTGCCGGATAATCCATAGGATGGGCAGTATCGCCGCCAACCCAACGATGAACAGCGCAGGCAGTGAAAGCGACAGGAAGAAGCGCCGCTCGCGTCGCGCATCTGCCGCAAGCGCAGGATCGGCGAGGACGGTCACGCTCTCGCTCCCGGTAGCGGATGAACTTTCGCTGCTGGTGCATAGGCGGTCACCCGCTGACCAGTGGCGAGTTCGGCGCAGCCGCTGGCCAGCGCTGCCGGAACGCAGACGAGAACGTCTTGCCCGGCGTCAAGGACCATAGTCAAAAGCCAGTTCTCGCCGCGAAACGCCTTGGCGCGCAGCGTTCCCTCAAGCGCTATCCCGTCTCGTCCGACGAGCTTTGCATCAAGATGGAAGCTTTCGGCGCGGATCATCAGGGTCTCGCGTGAAGCATCGGCGCCGTCGATTCTGCGCACAGAGCCCGCGGCCACAATGTTGGCCTCGCCCATGAATTCCGCGACGAAGCGGGTCGATGGACGGTCATAAATCTGCTGTGGCGTGTCGATCTGCTGGATGCGGCCGGAATTCATCACTGCCACCCGGTCAGACATGATCAGCGCTTCGCGCTGGTCATGCGTCACGTAGATTGTGGTGATCCCCAGATCATCGTGCAGACGCCGGATCTCATACTGCATGGTTTCGCGCAGGTTCTTGTCGAGCGCCGACAACGGCTCGTCCATCAACATCACGCGCGGCTCGAAGACGATCGCCCGCGCCAGCGCCACCCGCTGGCGCTGGCCGCCGGACAATGCGGCAATATTGCGCTCCGACAGACCGTCCAGCTTCACACGGGCCAGTGCGTCAAGCGCCCGCTGGCGGGTCTCCGCTTTCGGCATCTTGCGCAGCACCAGCGGATACTCGACGTTCGCCAGGACGTTCATGTGGGGAAACAGGGCGTAGTTCTGGAACACGATGCCGATGTCGCGCTTGTTGGGGGCCAGGCGGGTAATGTCCCGATCACCCAAAAAGAGCCTCCCGGAATCGGGCCGGACAAACCCGGCCAAAGCCATGAGCAGCGTGGTCTTGCCCGACCCGGACGGACCCAGCAGCGTGAGGAACTCGCCAGCCTGAATGTCGAGCGAGACATCGTCCAGCGCGACGTACGACCCATAGGCCTTGCGCACGCTGTCGATGGTGATCGGGAGCGACTTCATCATAGGCCTCCAGCGTTAAAGCTGACGAATTCGAGGCTCAGCGGTTCATCATCTCATCGAAGGCCTTTTGAGCGGCCTCGCCGTTCTTGACCCACCAGTCCGCATTCGAAA
Organism: Mesorhizobium sp. P3_A8; assembly: GCF_056402995.1. Taxonomy (NCBI): domain Bacteria; kingdom Pseudomonadati; phylum Pseudomonadota; class Alphaproteobacteria; order Hyphomicrobiales; family Phyllobacteriaceae; genus Mesorhizobium; species Mesorhizobium sp. P3_A8. The sequence continues at coordinate 171,890 of NZ_JBFUGI010000010.1, forward strand.
ACACCGAAGTGCCAGCATTTTCAGGCGCGGTCGCGAGGGTCTTCAGACGGTCTTTGGGGATGAGGCCTCCCTCATATGCAGCAGGGTTGACAGGGCCGTAGGCGATGAAGTCGGTCAGCTTGGCCACGCGCGCGGGCTGCGTCATCGCCGCGATGAGTTTCATGGCCGCTTCCTTGTTAGGCGCTCCCTTCGGCACCCCAAGGCAGTCCGTGCCGATGACGGAACCTTTGAAGGTATAGTCAACCGCGCCACCATCCGCTTTCACGGTCTGCGCCCGTCCGTTCCAAGTAACGACCAGATCCGCCTCGCTGTCTTTCAACAACTGTGCGGATTGGGCTCCCGAGGTCCACCAGACTGAGACATTTGGCTTGATCGCTTCGAGCCGCTTGATGGCGCGCTCCAAGCCCTCCGGCGTGCTGAGCACGGGATACACGTCTGCCGGCGCCACGCCATCGGAGAGCAGCGCGATTTCGATCAGATCCTGCGCATTGGCGCGCAGTGCGCGGCGGCCCGGGAACTTGGTAACGTCCCAGAACTCCGCCCAGGTCTTCGGCGGAGTCTCGCCATAAGTCTTGGTGCTCCACGACATGACAGTGCCATAGGAGTCGAACGGATAGCAGTAGTCGGACTTTGCACCATCTGGCACCGACTTAGGATCGATGATCTTGTAGTCGAGCGGCTCCAACAGCGACTGTGCGGCGGCCTGCGCGCCTTCCGGCGAGCCCAGGTGGATGATGTCGGTCGTCACCGCACCGGCGGTGACCTGCATCTTCAGGGCGGCCAGCCCGTCACTTTGCGTCTCTTCTCGGACATCATAGCCAAGTTCTTTTGCGGCGGGGGCCCACATGGCCTCTTTGACGGCGTTGCCATAATCGCCACCCGCGGTCGTGATGGTGACGGTTTGGGCAGAGACGGGCAAGGCAGCCGTGACTGCGATTGCGGCCAAGGAAATGCGTAGCCAGGACATAGGTTCTCCTCCTCCAGGATTCATCAAAATGTCAGATATGCGGGCATTTTTTGTAATCGTAACGTTACGATTACCGCATAATGCCCTAAAGTCAAGCCGGGTTGTCAGCTTGCGGTGAGTTCGGATTTGACCGCTGTATCGAATCCGGTAACGTTACGATGCCAAGCAAATCAGCCGGCGCTTTCACAAATAAAGTCGGGCGAAATGGCCAATCTAAAACAGATCGCGGCGGAACTTTCCCTTTCGGTGACCACGGTATCGCGCGCGCTTAAGGATGGGCCGGAAGTGCATCCCTCGACCGTGGCGCGCGTCAAGGAAGTGGCGGAGCGGGTCGGTTATGTACCGGATCATCACGGTCGCGCGCTGAAGACCGGACGAACCATGACGCTGACGGCTGTGCTGCCGATGGAAACGCGGGACTACCTGTCCGACCTGGCGAAGCTTCCTCTGATCGAAGGCATGACGCTGGCGGCGCGGCAAGCTGGTTATAGTCTTTCCATCTATTCCACCACACCCGACGATGATCCCGTCGAGAGTGTGCAGCGGCAGCTTAGGGCGCGCAGCACAGACGGGCTGATTATCACGCGCATGGTCGCGGGTGATCCGCGCGTCAAGCTATTGCTGGATAGACGCATGCCATTCGTCGCGTTTGGAAGAACCGACTTGGATACCGCCTATCCTTATGTCGACATCGACAATGAACAGATTGCCTACGAGGCGACCCGACGGCTCATGGACAAGGGCTGTCGACGCATTGCGCTGCAACTTCTCGTTCCGGAGGATCAGGCGAGTGTCACGCGTCTTTCCGGGTATGGAAGGGCAATGGCCGAGGCCGGACTTCCGATCGACCAGTCGCTGGTCGGTTATGGCATGTTCACCATGGAGTCGAGCGCAGCCTGGTTCGATCGCCTGCTGGCTTGGTCAGATCCGCCGACGGGCTTGGCATGCGCCAACGAACTTGGCCTTCTAGGGGCGTTGCATGCTCTTGGTAGAAGAGGTCTCGCGCCGGGGAGCGACATCCACATTGTCGTTCGGGACAGCACGCGGCTGGCACGCTTCCTGCCGGCGAAGATCGGCGTTCATTTCGTGGACATGGCGGGTGTCGGACGCAAACTTATCGAAGTCCTGGAAAGCCGGATCATTGATCCGCTTGGGCCGGTGGAGACGGTCTTGCTGCAAGGCAGATACGAGCCGGCCGACCCGATGTTCTAGAGCGGAAGTCCCCGTGAATGCCAGTGAGGCGGCTGTTGCCGCCTTGCATCGTTGTTGCGGCGATAATCCGCAGCATGAGGTACGATAATGAGAATTGTTGAGACTGAGGCCAAGAGCCTCATTCAGAAATCGAAGATCCCCTCGATTTAAATGTCTGTCGCGACTGCCCGCCTGATGACACCGATTGGGACGCCTGCTGGCAGGTCGATGCGGTCGAAGGCCGTCTTACCCCGTTGGACGTCTGCGCAGGCGACTGCCGGCGCTCTAAGCAAAAAACGGCGGGTTGGCGAGCCCTGACCTCGCAAGCCCGCGGGCAATTGGAAAGGACCCACGCGACGCTTCTTGCAGGTGCCGCCACCGGTCTCGATCAATCTTGGCCCACCAAAAAAGCCCTGTAACTACCTGATTTTATTTATCTATATTTCCCATCCATCAAACTTGGCACTCTACGCGCCAAGCCATAGCGCGGGTCAGACGATGTGGAACTCCGACGATGTGAGACTGGAAGCGGTAACGTTCTTCAAAGTCAGGACATCCGACCCGTCCAACGTAATCAACGTGTTCGCCCCCGATTGGCTCATATCGCCCTGAAGCACCGCCCAGGTCGCGAAATCGAGATGGCTGACGGTGAACGAATCCGTCGACCCGAAGCCGGTAACCGAGTCGAGGCCGAAGAGTTGCGGGAGGGTAAGGGCATCGCTCGTCCCTGTCATCGTGACGTTGTCACCGCTGTTGATTTTGATCGTGTTGCCATTGCCGGCGACGGTTCCCGTCGCGTTGGCGGCGAAGGTAATCGTGTCGCTGGTTGCGGTGAGGCTGTCGCCGGTGTTCTCGGTGATCGAAGCGCCCGTCCCCGTGATCGTATCGGTGGCGCTGGCCGCGAAGGTCAGGACGTCCGTCGATACCGCCGCGATCGTCGCGCCGCTGCCCGAGATCGTATCGGTCGCGTTCGCGCCGGGCGTGATCGTGTCGCTGGTCGTCACATGGAGGGCGTTTCCGGTGCCCGACAGCGTTCCTGTGGCGCTTGAAGCGTAGGTGATCGTGTCGCCGGAGGCCGTCAGCGTGTCGCCGCTGCCCGCGTTGATCGCGTCGCCGCTGCCGGTCACCGTCGCCGTCGCGCTCGCCGCAACCGTGATTGTGTCACCGGAGGCCGTCAACACGTCGCCGGTCGCCGCGTTGATCGCGTTGCCGCTCCCGGTCACCGTCGCCGTCGCGCCCGCCGCAACCGTGATCGTGTCGCCCGACGCCGTCAGGACGTCGCCAGTCGCCTCATTGATATGGGCGCCCGTTCCAGTGATCGTGTCGGTCAAGCCCGCGCCAAACGTGATCGTGTCCGTCGAAACCACCGAGACCGTGTTCCCGCTGCCGTTGATCGTTCCCGTGGCGCTTGCGGCGTAATTGATCGTGTCGTTCGAAGCCGTCAGCGTATCGCCGCTGCCCGCGTTGATCGTGTCGCCGCTGCCCGTGACCGTCGCCGTTGCGCTCGCGGCAACCGTGATCGTGTCGCTCGAGGCCGTCAGCACGTCGCCGGTAGCCTCGGTGATGGTGTTGCCGCTGCCCGTCACCGTCGCGGTCACGCTCGCCGCCAAGGCGATCCGCTCGGATGACGCCGTCAGGACGTCACCAGTCGCCTCATTGATCAAGGCGCCCGTTCCAGTGATCGTGTCGGTCAAGCTCGCGCCAAACGTGATCGTGTCCGTCGAAACCACCGAAACCGTGTTCCCGCTGCCGTTGATCGTTCCCGTGGCGCTTGCGGCGTAATTGATCGTGTCGTTCGAAGCCGTAAGCGTATCGCCGCTGCCCGCGTTGATCGTGTCGCCACTGCCCGTGACCGTCGCCGTCGCGCTCGCTGCAACCGTGATCGTGTCAGATGAGGCCGTCAGCACGTCGCCGGTCGCCTCGGTGATGGTGTTGCCGCTGCCCGTCACTGTCGCGGTCACGCTCGCCGCCAGGGCGATCCGCTCGGATGATGCCGTCAGCACGTCGCCAGTCGCCTCATTGATCAAGGCGCCCGTTCCAGTGATCGTGTCGGTCAAGCTCGTGCCAAACGTGATCGTGTCCGTCGAAACCACCGCGATGGTTGCCCCGCTCCCCGACACCGTGTCGGTGGCGCTCGCCCCAAATGTCGCCGTATTCCCCGACGCTACTTTGACGGTATTGCCATTGCCCGAGATCGTCGCCACCGCATTCGTCGCCAGTGTGATCGTGTCGCTGGTTGCTGTGAGGCTGTCGCCGGTGTTCTCGGTGATCGAAACGCCCGTACCCGTGATCGTATCGGTGGCGCTGGCCGCGAAGGTCAGGATGTCCGTCGATACCGCCGCGATCGTCGCGCCGCTGCCGGAGATAGTGTCGGTCGCGTTCGCACCGGGTGTGATCGTGTCGCTGGTCGTCACATGGAGGGTGTTTCCGGTGCCCGACAGCGTTCCTGTGGCGCTCGAAGCGTAGGTGATCGTGTCGTTGGAGGCCGTCAGCGTGTCGCCGCTACCCGCGTTGATCGTGTCGCCGCTGCCGGTCACCGTCGCCGTCGCGCTCGCCGCAACCGTGATCGTGTCGCCTGAGGCCGTCAGCTTGGCGCCGGTCGCAAGGGTGATGGTGTTGCCAGACCCCGTCACCGTCGCTGTGGCGGAGGCAGCAACACCGACCGTTTCTGAGCTCGCGGTGATCACATCGCCATTGGTCAAATTGAGCGTGAGGCCTGTGGTCGACAAAGTGTCGGTTGAACCAGCCCCGAAGTTGATGACCGAACCGCTGCTGGCATTGATCGTGTCGCTGCTGCCAGTGAGCGTTACGCTGGCACCAGCGGCAATGGAGATCGTATTGCTTGAAGCTGTCAGCGTGTCGCCATTGGCGAGAGAGATCTGGTTGCCCGAACCGGTCAGAACATCCGCAGCGCTGGCCGCGAGCGTGATGGAAGCATTCGAAGCGCTGGTGGTGGAGTAAGTCGAGGTGTTTGGATAGTCCCCAAAGCCCGATGGTCCAGCACCGACATAGATGACGTCATTCGTGGAACCCGCCTTCAGCGTCAATTGCGAAGGCCCAGCTTGGGTAATCTGGTCATAATTGCCAGTCACCGTGGCGATGCCGTTATAATCGATCAGAACATCGGCATTAGAAGCCGTCACCGTTGCCGTGAAACCGACGACTTCAACCGCATTGTTGGAGCCGTTCATGGTCACGCTGCCCAAATCTCCCTGGACCTGGACGAGATCGTCGCTGCCATTGACCGTCATCGCCACCGCATCACCAGAGGTCGCATTCATATCGACGATGAAGTCATGCGAATAAGAATAGGTCCCGGCGGTTCCGACCTGGATCGAGCTTGAGCCAGGACTGATCCAGTTGGGTGAGGTCGCAATGGTACCGGCACCGGCAAAGAGCAGGCTGACATTGGGGTCCGTAGCGGTGCGACTTGTGTTGAAATCATAGTCCGCCGCATACTGAGCCACCTGCACGGCGGCTTGTGCCCAATCGTCGGAAATGCCTTGCACGCCTTGGGAGTTTTCTTGCGCGATATAATACCCCGTATTGGCCATTTCTTCTGCCGTTGGCAATCGACCGAAAGCATTCTCATAGAATGGAATAGGGCTGTTCATATATCCGGCTATGCCTTGATAGGTTTGCCATAAAGCGAAGTTCGCGTGATATTCTGGTGAGTCAAGGTAGATTTTATAGGCCAGTTGTTCTTCGTTGAAGACGCCGTTGGTGATGTATTCCGATAGGTATTGGGTTTGGGAATCGTCCATCGCATGACCCATCATCACGAGGTACAATTCATTCGCCTGGGCGATATATTGGTTTTCAAGTCCTACCGAGATGGTGATGGTTTTCTGAGCATCGCCCAAGCCGTCATTGATCGTCCAGGTGTCCATGCCGTTGGCGTCAATGCCATGGGTCGACCAACCAGAGGCCGAACCATTGCTGGCGGCCACACTGCCCGATGTCACACTCCGCGACCATTGATAGCTGCCATAGGCATTGGCAAAATCCACCGTGGTATCGGTAATGCCGCTCGAGGCGACCAGGGTCGTGATCAGGCCATTGGCGCTGCGGGTATAGGTATTGCTGCCGGTGACCGCTCCGCTCGGTCCCGTCGTATTGCTGTAGTAGTTGTCAACCGTGGTGGAGGAGCCATCCGGGTTGACTGTTGTGGTATCAACCTGTTCGACGACTCCATTCCCATCATTATCTACCTGCTTGACGGTCACCAGCCCGTTGGCGCTGACCGTCGTGACGATCTTCTGGCGCAGATTGCTGAAGCTGTTGCCGAAGGCGCTTTGTGTTGTCGTGGTCTGGCTGCCATCGACATTGAGCATAGTGGCGGCGGAACCTATAATGTCGGTGGCCAGCATGGAGCCCGGCAGGCCGGACCCGGATTTGATATCCGAGGCTGCCGTGGTCAGTGTCGATTTGGATTCAAGCCCGGTCGTGTCGAAGGCAAAGCCTGTACTCAAGCCCGAGGCCGACACCTCCTGCGCACTCTGGCTGACCGTCAGGCTACGCGCGTCCTGGTCAGTGATTGCGAGCAGTTGTCCGGCATCGGCCGTGGTCGACCAATTGAAGGTCTGTTCGTAAGCAGGAGCCCCAAACGCACCAGTACCGCTCCTGGTCTCGGTCGTCGTGCCATCGGCATTTCGAACATAGACATCCGTTGTGAGATTGTAGGGTGTGGCAAAGCTGGGCGTATAGGTGGCCGGAGGAGAATCCCCTTCCCCCAGATCGCTAGCATCGGCGGTGATGGTCTGCCCGGATGCATCATAAGCGTTCTTGGTCGTTGTCGTGGTGGTGCGCCCGTCCCAGCTCACATTGGTGATGGTTTGCGCCAGGATGGTGCTCAATGCGCTCTGGTCGTAATAGGTCTCGGTCTCGGTAGTAGACCCGTCGAGATTGATGGTCTTCTGGTCTGTATAGAGGGCGCTGGCCGCGCCCTGCTGCTGCAACGACGTGGTGTCGGAAAGACCATTGCCGGAGACCGTGGTAGTCTCGGTGTCAGCAGCCGTTCCACCCACCGTATCGGCATTGGTCGTTGTTTCAGCACCGGTGGCTGCAATCACCGTGCTGCTGGTCTCCGATTCGGTGGTGCTTGCCGCCATGGCCGAATTCAACCGGCCACTGAGCGTAAGGGACGTGGTGGATGTGAGACCATTGCCGCTCACATTCGTGGTGCCGGAGGTGGCGAGCGTCGTGCCCGAAACCACCACATCGCTGTCGCTGAAGACTGTGGCGGCGCTGCCATCGGTGTTGAGGGTCTCGGTGGTGCTTTGCGTATCGGTGACCACACCCGACCCATTCTTATAGGTCTTGGTGATGGCCAGGCCATTGGCGCTGGTCGCCGTTACGATCGTGCTGAGGAGCACGGCAGCGGCACCCCAACTGGTCAAGGTCTCGGTGAGCGAGCCATCGGCATTGGTCTGGTCGACATCGGACTGGTCCAGATGGGTGAGCGTTCCCGTCTCATCGAGATAGTGGTTGGTGGTCACCGTCAGCCGGTCGGCGCTGGTGGTGGTGACGGACTGGGTTTCGGTTGATCCGTTCTGGGCCTTGGCGGTAACGGTTTCCGTCTCGCTGCCATCGGCATTGACGGCTGTCAGATCGGTGACGACCTTGTTGAAAACCGCAGCACCGCCACTCACCGCGCCATTCTGGTCAGAGGACGTCGTGGTTGAAAGACCATTGCCGGATACGGTCGTGACTTTCTCCGAGACCAGGCCACTGGTGTTATTCAGTGAAGCCGTATCCGTGACGCTGCCATCGGCATTGACGGTCTTGGCGTCGGTCTTCGAGAAGTCCCAAGTCCCATCCCCGTTTACATCTGTAGAGAGCGTCGTGGTCAGGGCGTTGCCGCTCACCGCTTGCTTGGTCTGCCGCAGCAGGGCGCCACCCTGCGAGGCATAGATCTGCACGGTCTCGTCTACCTCGCCGGTGGCCAGAGGGGTCACCGTGTCGGTGGAATAAAACGGCACCGAACCATTGGACTGCGAGGTCGTCGTGGTCTGCCGGCCGACACCGGACACCAGGACATTGGCCGTGGTGGTGCTGACATCGCGCACCGTGCCCGCACTCGTTCCGGTATAGTCCGTGACAGTCTCGGTGGTGCTGCCATTGGCATTGTACTGCAAATTGTCGGTCGTGCTCTGGTCGATGGTCCCATCGCCATTGAAGTCATGGCTGACAGTCTTGCTTAGACCGTTCGCGGAGACCAAGGTCTGGGTTTGGTCGAGCAGTGTTGATCCTGAGCCATTGTACTTGCCAACGGTGGTGGTCAGGCTGCCATTCGTCGAATAGGTTTCCGACGTCTTTGTATTGAGATCGTTTGTGCCATCGCCATTGACATCCCGGGTGACGTTGTTCGACGTTCCAGTGCCACTCACATAAGTATCGGCACGATCGAGCAGCGTGCCATTGGGTGCCGAGGCCGTTTGCTCGGTCAGGGTCGAGCCGTCCGCATTGTAGGTCGTGCTCGCGGTTGTCGTGCTGTCCCAGGCATTGCCATGGCCGGTCGCGTCAATATTGGTGGTTGTTGTGAGCCCGTTGGCGGAGGTCACTGTCTCGGCCCGGTTGACCAGGCTGCCATTGATGGCAAACCGGCTGGTGAGGTCGGTCACCGTCCCGCTGGAAGCCGTGGTTATGGACTCGGTCTTATCGACATAGGCCGTGTTGGTTCCGCTCACCGTCTGCACGCCATAGTCGGTGATGGTCTGCGTGCGCCGGTCGGCCGAGGTCACCGTCACCGCCTGGTGCAGCAGACTGCCATTGGAACTGGTGGTGGTCACCGTCTCTGTCACCGAGCCATCGGCATTGTTGACCTTCTGGTCCTTGAGCGTGGTATCGGTCACCCCGTCACCATTGACATCGGTGGCCGTGGTCACCGTGAGACCATCGGCGCTGGTGGTGATGATGGTCTGATCAAGCAACGTGCCGTTGCTGGCATAGTTTCCAATGGTCTCCGTGGCGCTGCCATCGGCATTCTTGACCGTGACATCGGTTACCTTGGTGTCGATGACGCCATCGCCATTCACATCCGTCGTCGTGGTCCTGGACAAGCCATCCGCCGAGGTGGTGACCACGCCTTGGTTGAGCAGCGAGCCATTGGCGGCCAGACTGGAGGTCGTGTCGGTCTTGATCCCGGTCGTGGCATTGATGCTAACCGTCTCGGTGCTCGTGGCGTGGCCAATGCCTAGGCTATCGTTGGAGATTGTCTTGCTGATCTGGTCAGCGCCCAGGTGGGTGGTGATCTGGCTGACCAGGCTGCCATTGAGCGAAGTGATAGTCACCACCTCGTCGCGGCTGCCATCGGTATTGAGCGTCATGGTGTCGGTGGTGGTACGGTCCGCGCCATGCGTGCCGTTCAGGTCCTGCACTGTGGTGGTGGACAGGCCATCGGCGCTCTTCGTAACGGTCTGGCCATCGATATAGGCGCCGTTGCCGCCATAGTTCTGAAGGGTGGAGGTCGAAGTGCCATCGGCATTGGTGGTGATCACGGTGTTGACCGCCCGATCCACCGTGCCGCCTCCCATATGATCGGTCGAGACCGTCTGGGTCTTGCCGTCAGCACTTATGGCTGTCCATACCGTGCCCAAATCCGATCCATTGTTCGAAGTGGTGGCCACGGTCTCGTTGCGCGAGCCATTGGTGTTGACCACAAGGCTATCTATAACGGTCAGATCGGTGGTGCTGTTGCCGTCGATGTCGGTAGCCACGGTCTTGGTCAGGCCATTGGCCGAATAGCTGGTCGTGCTCTTGTTGATCTCGCTGCCATCGGCATTGAGGTTGGTAATCGTATCGGTGCGCGAGGCGTCGACAGCCGTGGCCTGCACTTCCACCTGGGCGAACCAGCCGCCGCCTGTCGCATCCCGCGAGATGGTAATGGTTTTGCCATCGGCCGAAGTCACCGTCTGCACCGCCGAGAGCTTGGTGCCGCCGCCATTATAGTTGGTCCACAGTTCCGTCGTGTTGCCCGAGACATCCACGGAAGTGGCGATCACCTGCTTCCGATCGATGACCCCGTCGCCATTGTCGTCATAGGTTGTGGTTCTTGTCACGCTGCTGCCGTTGACCACCGTCGTCTGCACATCCGCGAAGGCGACGGAGCCGTCGGCATTGGTGCCGGTATTGGTGATCACCGTGGTGGTGACGCCAGCCACCGTGGATGTGTTGGTGTTGGTGCTGACTGCATAGCCACTTGCATCAGATGCAAGAGTGCTGGCGGCCACAGTGCCCGTCGTGCCGTCGCCTTTCGTGAACGTCGTCTCGCTCGTGATGGCTGAGCCGTCCGCATATTGGATATCCGTCGTATCGCCCGTCAGGTTGATCGACGTGATCCCCGCTTGGGCCAACGTCTCGACTGTCGTCGTTCCATCGGCATTCGTCACCATCACTTTGAACTGCGACCACTTGGCGTCGGAGGCATTGAACACCCCATCGCCATTGCTGTCGAAGACATCCCGCAGGGCCTGCATGTCGTCCTTGGCGGTCGGGTCCCACTGTGTGAAAATGTACTGGCTCTTGTCGACGATCTCGTTCAGGTTGTTCGGATCGTAGAACAGCACCGCCGTCCCCGCCCCAGCCCAGGCCGTTCTATGCGAAAGCCCAGAGCCTGTCGTGTCGAGGAAGGTGTTCGACCGGCTCAGCTCGGTGATGTTGATGCCCTTGCCCGAAACGTCGAGCAGGATCGGGGCGAAATCGTCGCCGCTGTCACCCATGTCCGGGTAGTCGCCGCCGCTCGGCGGATAGTAGTCGCCGACATCGCCGCCTCCATCGCCACCGTCACCGCTCGAACCGTCACTGCCGCTAGCAGAGCCAGTGACGGTCGGATCGGGATAATAGTTAGTCGGGTCATAGCTGCCGGACGAACTCGAATCGTTGCCGCCAGTCGGGTCAGGGTAGTAACCGCTGGGGACGTAGCCGCCCGCATCGCTCGCAATGTAATCGCCTGCCGGGCTCAGATCGTCTGGGTTATCAAGATTGCTAGGGTCAAACCCCGCACCGAAGATGTTCGAATAATTTGCAGAGGAACCAGCGCTCGCATAGGGGCTGCTGTCGCCCGGATAGGAAACCCCACCCAAGGTGACACCCGGCTCGGCTCCGTTGAGATAGCTTCCGTCGTTGGAGCTGTCCGCGCCGATGCCGGGGAATTGAGATGGGTTGACAGCACCATTCCCACCGCCTTGAGATGCCCAATCGGCAGGCGTCATCTGTTCCTTGGGCGAGTCAGTCCCGGTACCGTCTCCTGTATATCCTGTCCCGATAGCAAACGGTCCTTGCTTATATGGGTTAGGATCGTCGATTGAGTTCGGCAAATATGAGTATGGGCTTTGTGGATCGTTCGAGAACATAGGTTGAGGAGGTGAGTCGATGAGTTTCTGAGTCGCGAGCCCGGCGATGATTTCTCCCGCATAGCCTCCCCCAAAGGGAAATACCGCCTCTCCGCCGAGGCCCCCAATGAATTCCGCACCCACTTGCGTAGCTGTCGCAGTAGTAGCATCGAGTAAAGACATTCCGTCTTCATAATAATAATGAATGAATCCCGTGGCCGATCCCAAAAAACGAAGGCTGACATCGGCGTCTTCCGTCAAGGTCTCGAGCGCGGGCTCTGCATATTGATTTTTTATTACTTCCAATGAAGTATTTAGACCGGAAAGGGCATTGTCTAGCCATTCTCCGGCTCGACCGAACCCAATTATCTCCTCATTTGGGTTATTTTTAGCGTTAGTTTCATTCATCTCTTCCTCCATTCCTCTTGGCTATGAGGAATTTTTGCTGTGCACGCGCCATTCTTATATTAAAACTTCCCAGAAGGTATCCCATAAGAGGGATTCCAAGAATTGGTAAAAAAATGTCTTTTTTTAATATGCAGTGAAAAATAACTATTATAAATAATATTCCAATAAATAGCTGCAACACCGAAGCAAATCCATCTGCAAACATACGATTTTTTGGAAGGTAACTTTCCATCCACGGCCACACTAACTTGTTGTTACCCCAGAATTGATCAATTTGAATAGGATCACGCGTTGCGCTTTCAGAATCTTTAGTCCCAATAAAGTTTTCATTTGGACTTTTTGAGCTATGCGCCTCAGCCATTTGCTCGCTCATTTGGCGCCATTAAATAAACTGCAAGGCAGGCGTAAAACGCGTGATCCGGAATAGACATTGTATAACATCCACATGATACGAATGTTGGTGATATTAAACCATCGATCAAACCGCCATGGGATAAGCAATCCAGAACAGACTGATTTATCCTAGACATATGCTCGACTGCCTCCACATCACCCCACTTTGACGGAACTATATCATTCCAACCTGACGGCAACTTGACGAGATCCCGATTTCTGAAAATAACTTCCGATGGCAGCCGACATTGTCCCGCTTAAATCCGAAACCACTTGAAGAACGCCACGGAGAGCGCGCTTCGCCTACCGCTGCATGTGGTGAGGCCAGCCCAGCGGAACCCCTCACCGCTCACGCATCGCCTCAGCGCTAATCTTTGACAAGGGCGAGAGCAGATAGTCGATGATGCGTCGGCTATCGGTATGAATCTCGGCGCTCACCGTCATGCCAGGGCTGAGCGGGATTTTTGCATCGCCAACCGGCATCGCCGTCTCTTCGAGTTCTATCGTGACCGGGAATACAAAGCTCTCGATTTGCCCGGGCGATTCCGGGGCCGGAGCGTTCACTTCGTTGGCCGAAGCGGCCGCGTTGGCAAGGGCGCGTTTAGCCTCCTGCTCATCGAGCGCCTCGGGCGCGATACGGATAACGTGGCCATGGAGCGTGCCGAAGCGGGTGAACGGAAACGCGTCGACCTTGATTGCCACGTCCTGCCCGGCATGCACGAAACCGATATCTAGATTGGCGACGAGCGCTTCGACCTGGAGCTTGCCACCGCGAGGCGAAACCACCAGCAGCTGCTGGCCCGACGTGAACACTTGCCCGACCGTGGTTGCAGCGAGTTTCTGCACGACGCCGTCGATCGGCGACTCGAGCTTTGTGCGGCCGACGCGCGTCGCCGCCTTGGCGACCGTCTGCTGGGCTTCGTCGGCTTTCTTGGCGGCGTCGGCGAGCTTGTTTTCGTTGTCCGCGATGAATTCTGAGACCGCCTTGGTCTTCTCGCTTGAGAGTTCGCGCAAGGCCGCGTCGGTTTCGATCAATTCGCCCTGATCGGACGCCAGTGCGGACTGCGACTTCTGCAGGTCTTCTTGCGCGTCATAAAGGTTGATCTTGGTGCCGACCTCCTTCTTGATCGCCTCCTGCCATGTGCCGACACGCTGGTTGAGCGTAACAAGAAGCGTGTGTTGGAACTCGATGCTCATTTGCAGGCGCTGGCGCGTCGCCACCTTCTGCGAGGCTTGTTTGTCGAGGCTCTGCAACTGGCTCGTAAGCTGGTCAACGTCGGCGCTGAGGACGGCAAGCTCACGTAACCGGAAATTGGTCGGCAGTGCCGCGCCCCAATCGATCTTGTCCCTCGCCTCGGCGACGATGGAACCAAGCGACGGGGCGGGATCCTCGGGCGAGCCGCTCGCCAGCGAAGACTGGATCGGCGCCAGCGCGTCGATGGCGTAGCGACGCCGGGCCACTTCGGCGAGCGCCGCGAACCAGTCGTCGGTAGCGGATTGCTGATCCGCCATTGCTTCGGCGGGGTCAAATTCGATGAGCACATCGCCGGCCTTCACCGTCTGTCCCGCCTCGGCGTGGATCGCGGCGATCTTGCCAGGTTCCAGCGTCTGGAGCACCTTCGCGTGTCCGATGGATTCGATCTTTCCTGGCGCGACGGCCAGGACGTCGAGGCGCCCGAAGAACGACCAGACGAGCGCTACCGCGAAGAAGGCGCAGATCGTCAGCATGAAAACGACGGGCAGCGGTGCCGGCGGTGTTTCAAGGATTTCGAGCGCGGCCGGCAGGAACTCGCGATCACGGCCCGAGGTAAGCGACCCTAGAGGCCGCGGCGAACTCGGTGCGGGTGAGGAAGGAGGCGAGACGGGCTTGTTCATGCCGTGACCCTCGCCTGGTCCGACTGCAGGGCCCAAAGCCGAGCGTAAAGGCCGCCGTCGCGGCGCAGCAGTTCATCATGCGATCCCACTTCGACAATCTCGCCGCGCGCCATGCCGACGATCCGCGTGCAGGGGCGCAGTGCCGCGAGACGATGCGCGATGATGAGCACCGTGCGTCCGCGAACGATGGCGCGCATGTTTTCCTGTACGACCCGCTCGCTCTCGTAATCGAGCGCGGACGTTGCTTCGTCGAAAATGAGGATACGTGGGTTTGTCGCCAGCGCGCGGGCGATGGCGAGCCGCTGGCGCTGCCCGCCCGAGAGGTTCGCGCCGCGCTCTTCGACCATCGTGTCGTAGCCCTGCGGCAATTGCGCGATGAACTCGTCGGCGCCGGCGAGCCGCGCCGCTTGCATCACCATCGCACGTGCCATCGCCGGGTCGCCCAGCGCGATGTTCTCATGGATCGTGCGGTTGAAGAGCATATTCTCCTGCAGCACGACGCCGATCTGTCGGCGCAGCCAGCCGGGATCGAGCTGCGCGATGTCGACGCCGTCGAGCATCACTTGTCCTGCCTGCGGGCTGTAGAGCCGCTGCACGAGCTTCGTCAGCGTCGATTTGCCCGATCCCGATTGTCCAACGAAACCGATGACTTCGCCGGGAGGTATGGACAGCGTCACGCCTTTCAGCGCTTCGGAAGCTTCGGGGCTATAGCGCATGGTGACGCCCCGAAACTCGATCGCGCCGCGCGGCGGCGGCAGCGTGAGGAGATTTTGCGGTGCCGGCTCCGTCGGTGCGTTGAGGATGTCGCCAAGGCGCGACACCGAAACCTGCACCTGTTGGAAATCCTGCCAGAGCTGCGAGAGCCTCAGGATCGGCTGCACGACCTGCGCCGATATCATATTGAACGCGATGAGCTCGCCCACCGTCATCGTGCCCGCGATGACCGCCTGCGCGCCGAGGAACAGAATGAGCGCCGTTGTCGCCTTGCTGATGAACTGGATGACGTTTTGCCCGATCGCGCCGGTCACGCTGGCGTCGAAGGATTTGCTGACATAGGCCGCCAGCCGCTCCTCCCATTGCGCCTGCATCGTTGGCTCGACGCTGGCGGCCTTCAGCGTCTGCGCGCCGACGATGGACTCGACCAGGAACTGCTGGGAACGCGCGCCGCGATTGAACTTCTCGTTGATCTGCTGGCGCAATACCGGACGAAGCAGACCTGCGACGAGCAGATAGATCGGGATCGAGCCAAGGATGACGACCGTCAGCGTCGCTGAGTAGATGAAAAGGACGACGAAGAAAACGAGGGTGAAGACGAGATCGAGGAGCGATGTCAGGCCCTGGCCAGTGAGAAACCCACGGACGGTCTCCAGTTCACGCACCCGTGCCACTGTCTGTCCGGCGGCACGGGTTTCGAAATAGGCCAGCGGCAGATGGAAGAGATGGTGGAACAGCCGGCGCCCGAGCTCGACGTCGATGCGGTTTGTCGTGTGGTTCAGCGTATAGGCGCGCAGGAACTGCAGCACCGCCTCGAACAACCCGAGCGTCGTCATGCCCACCACGAGGACGACAAGCGTCGACAACCCCTTGTGTACGAGCACCTTGTCGACGACCAGCTGGAAGAAGATCGGCGTGACAAGGGCGAAAAGCTGGACGAACAACGAGGCGACCGCGACTTGCGTCAACGGCCGACGGTAGCGCAACAGCGACGGCAGGAACCACCGGAAGCCGAACGTCGTTGGGTCGTAACCGGCGCCACCCAGCCGGCGCGTGACCAGAACGGCTTCGCCCGATGAAGCCGCGAAAGCCTCTGTCAGGCTCATCTCGCGGGTCGTACGAAGGATCGGATCGATGAGACGCACCCGGCTGGGGTCCGCTCCGGCGCCCAGTACGACGCTGTTGCCGTCCGCGAGCCGCAGCAGCGCAGGATAGGGAACCGCGGCGAGCCGCTCGGGCGACCTGATCCGGATCGCACGTGATCGAAGGCCCAGCAGATTGGCGCCTCGCACGACGTCGTCGTTCGTGCCTCGCTGCGCGCCGAGCGCCAATTGATGATGGAGCTGGACCGGATCGGCTGCGACGCGAAAATAGCCAGCGATCAGCGAGAGGCCGGCCAATGCCGGATCGATCGGCGACGCCGTGTCCGGGATCGAGTACTCCGCCGCTGGAATCGTTTCCGTCATCGCCCCTCGCAATTCCCTGGCGGTGGCTGGCAGGCCTTCAAGCCTGCTGACACGGCTGCCTTCGGTCCTGGGCGATCAAAGAACTTTCGCAGAAGCCGCCTCGCATATGCCCGAGCAGCGACCTTACATGGCCAACCTGATGACAACCTGACGAACTCGCGGCCCCGTGCGATTTCTTCATACCGATGACAAGCATCCTCGGGCGGATTGCGCCGCCTTCGACCTTTACGCCGGTTTAAAGCTGAGCCGGAACAGGGCGCCGCCTTCCCTGCGGTTTTCAGCCTCCACCGTGCCGCCATGCTGGCGCATGACCTCGTCGACGATGGCGAGACCCAAGCCGGAGCCGCCCTTGTCGGCCTGCGTGGTGAAGAATGGCTCCAGCAGGCGATCGCGATCCACCTCCGCGATGCCGGCGCCCCTGTCGGCAACGCTGATGATTGCCGGCCGCTCCACCATGATGTCGACGCTGGTGCCGGGGGCCGTGTGGCGCAATCCGTTGCGGATGAGATTGGCCAAGGCTTCGCTGATGGCCATGGCATCCCCCGTCGTCAAGCACGGCGTGTCAGGCGCGTCATAGGACAGTGATTTGCCCTCGGTGATGGCGAGCGGAGCCATGTCGATGACGATTTGCCTGGCGATCGACCTGAGATCCAGCTTTTGGTGGGGCTCAGATACTGACGCGAGGCGCGACAAATGCAGCAATTGCCGGATCAGGTTCTGCATGCGCCTGATGTCGCCGCGCAGGCCGGGGTCCGGGTGCGGCCCCTCGCCTTGCTCGATCCGCGCGGACAGCAGCGCCAGCGGCGTCAGCAATTGGTGCGCCGTATCCGCGGTGAAGCGGCGCTGACTGGTGATGGCCTGTTGCAGGCGGTCGGCAGCGGCATTGGCGGCCTCAGCGAGGTCACGCAATTCCACCGGCAGGTTCGCCTCGCCGATGCGTGCCGCAGGATCAGCTGGCCCGATCCTGTCGGCCTGCTGCGACAGCCGGCGTATCGGCGCAAAGCCGAAGCGGATGATCGTCAAGCTGGCGCCGAACACCGCCAGGCAGATCGGAATGGCAGCGAGGCCGGTTCCGACCATCAGCCGCCATTCGACGTCGCGCAGCAGGGTGTCTGTCGCCGAAGCGTGTTGGCCAACGATAAGCAGGAACTTTTGATGGTCCGGCGTCTCCAACGGCTCCGACAGGAAGTAGAAGGCATTGTCGAGGCCGTCCCTGGCCGCCGTGTTGCTTTCGCCACGCGCCATGCGGCGGAAAAACTGAGCACTGAAACCGTCCTGCAGGGTCTTCGACGACGCCTCAACCAGATCACCGGCGGTATTGCGCAGCGCGTAGAACAAGGTCGGGTTTTCCCCCTGGTAGTCGGCCATGCGCACAGGCGGCAGTTCCGCGGCTGGAGCGGTCCCCGTGGTGAAATGCAGGGCTTGCCTGACTTCCCGAGCCTGACCCTGCAGCCGCAACGATCGCGCCGTCTCGTCGATGTTGGAAAGCTGGTAACCGATCAGGCCAGCGCAGGCCGCGGCAAAGAGCACGAACAGCAACGAGAGCTGGATGCTGAGGCGGACACCGATCGAGCCGAACAGGCGCTCGCTAAGGCGCAAGGCAATACCCGATGCCTCGAACGGTGTGGATCTGCTGGTCCGCCCCCAAACTGCTCAGCACATTGCGCAGCCGGTAGACACTGGCCTCGATGGCATTGGGAGAGGCGCCGTCCTCGAAGCCGAACAGCTTGGCGTTCAGCGCTTCGCGGGTAACGACCTGACCCGAACGGGTGACGAGTTGCTCTAAAAGCATGCTTTCGCGGCGTGCGATCATCAGAGGTTTGCCCGCGATCATCACTGAACGCTCGACCTTGTCGAGGACGATGTTGCCGGCCTTCAGCGTCGACACAGTCAGTTGTCCCGGGCGGCGGAGCAGAGCGGCGACGCGCGCAACAAGCTCGGCAGGTTCGAAGGGCTTGCAGAGATAATCGTCGGCGCCGCGATTGAGCGTGCTGACGCGGTCATCGGCGCCGGAACGGGCCGTAAGGAACATCACCGGAAGTGCCAACTTGGCCTGGCGGGCAAAATCGAGCAGCGTCACCCCGTCACCATCGGGCACCTGCCTGTCGAGCAGCAGGAGGTCATAGGCGGTGGTGCCGAGCGCGTCCATCCCACTGGCGATGGTCTCGACGACATCGACCGCATAGCGCGCCCGCTCCAGCGTAGCCCTCATGTGTCGCGCCAGGACACACTCGTCTTCAAGAACCAGCAACCGCGCCAAAAGCACTGCCTCCATCGGATCGATGCGATGCTTTCGTGGTGTTCACATCGTGCCACATTACATTCGCAACAGACAAAGAAATATACACGATCTATTTGCGGGTTACGAAGGAATCTCCGCCCCGAAATGACATTTCAGAAAACTCAACGGCGCTCCAGTGCTAGTTGAAGCGCCTCCTTGGAATATCAGCGTAGGTCACCTTTAGCGACTATACACGATTATGAAATTCGAACATCAAGTCAACGGCCCTTCGCGCCAATTGCGGCACCGTCGCAAGCCGCCTTGTACACGAATACTTGATTGACGAAAAATTTCATCAGCTCTGACGAGCGTCGTCGATTTGTCTCCGCAGAAACTCGGGGCGCAATCGTGGTGCTGGATCTCACCGCGCCGATAGTGACGAGTGCGATGACGACCGAAGCCGCATACGCCTAGGTCAGTCAGGTGGCCGCGCTCTCTCGGCCACCTTCTGAGCGTCCGCGCCTCACCACCGGCTTGGGCGCTTTTGTCCTGTATTCCCGTTGGCTAGGGAAGGACCGATTGAACAGGGAGCTTCAAACACGCCGGAGCTCGCCGGCGCCAAGATTGATCTCGCACAAGGACTAGGACCCTTTGGAGTCGCTAGGTTCCGCGCATGATCCTCAATCTGCTCATCGGCACCGTCGTCATCAGTCTGACGGTCCTGGTCCATACGTTTGGCCTGATCGCCGTAACCCATGCGATGGGGTACCTTGTGGCGCGGTTTCGCATGCATGGGCGTCACAGCCGCACGGTGGCAATGATCAGCGTGGTGATGGGGCTCTTCGCCGTCATGACAATCGAGATCTGGCTGTGGGCCGGGCTGTACCGGCTGCTTGATATCTTCGCCGACTTCGAGACCGCCCTGTATTTTTCGACCATTACCTTTTCAACGGTCGGCTATGGCGACGTCGTACCCGCTCATACATGGCGCGTCTTGGCGGCATTGGAGGGCGTGAACGGATTTCTGCTCATTGGCTGGTCGACCGCCTACCTGATCGCGGCGGGAACGCGCATCGGTCCGTTCAAGGCCGGGGAGCATTTCTGATTGAGTGTCAAACCACCACCGAATGCGAGGGCCGAGTTGCAAGCTCGGTGTTACGATCCTTGATCGCGATCAAAGATTGCCCTGGCGAGTGGACTATGCTTACCGCTTCAAAGGAGAACCAAGATGCAGAACATCAAGGTCGATGAAGCACTATGGGCATCCAGCATGTTGCCCGAGGGTATTGTAGAGCGATGGTTCATCGCGAGCGGTGCCGCGATCAGGGTCGGCGAGCGGATAGCGGAAGTTCGAATTGAAGACGCGCTGCACGAGATCGTCGCGCCAGCAGGCGGGCGAGCGACGATTGTCGCGGCAACCAACGCCGTCGTCGAACCCGGTTCGGTGCTCGCAACATTGGATGACAGGCTGAGCCCTGGCTGACCACGCTCAACAACAGAATCGACGCAGACCACAGGAAATAAGACGATGCTGATCCGCACACTTTCTGCGCTGGAATGCACCAAAATGCTGACGGCCAATCGTATGGGTCGCCTGGCATGTGCCAAGGACGGGCAGCCGTATGTCGTTCCGGTGCACTATGCGTATGCCGACAGTCACCTCTACGCGTTTTCTATGCCGGGCAAGAAAATCGACTGGATGCGCGCCAACCCGCTTGTGTCCGTCCAGGTCGACGAACGCGGCGAAGGACGGGGCTGGAAAAGCGTGGTTGTCGATGGCCGCTATGAGGAACTGCCTGACCGGATAGGCCACAAACTCGAGCGCGACCATGCCTGGACGTTGCTCAGCAAGCACGCCGACTGGTGGGAGCCCGGCGCCCTCAAACCAGTTTCGCCTCCGGTGTCAGACAGCACGCCGCACGTCTTCTTCCGGATCCTCGTCGAGCAGGTGTCCGGCCGTGAAGCAAGCGAGTAGGCAGTTTTCAGTGCCTCAAAACATCGCCACTGCCGAAGAGCCACGGCTGGAAGTGCGGAGATCGCACAGATCAAGCACGATCGTTGGACGCCACCCACCCGTCGATCCGGCCCTGCCAGTAGACGGTTTCCTTCCCGTCGATCTCCCAGGCGACCTCTCCCGCAAACGGAAGCCACATGTTGCCGTGATAACGATAATCAGAGAAACGGCCGCGCCACGGCGTTGGCAGGATTGGTACCGTAGCCGAACGCGGCCTATCGGGGGCAAAAGCACCGGCAATCCTCCCGTCGCTGTCGAGGCTGAGCGTGACTTCGGCCGCTGTCTCTCCCACGCCGGCGCTCACGGCCAGCCCGTCGGGCCCGTCGTCACGCCAGCGCAAGGTGGTGTTGAAGAGAATAGCGTCGGGCGCCCAGGCAAGTTCCGCAAGGTATCGCATCAGCTCGCCGCGCATCAGCGCCGACGAGCGCTCGGCGCGGGCGATCGGGATGACCCCGAGCGCCATGACATCCAACCGTCCCTGGCCGCCCTTCAATGCATCGCGCACTGAGATCATACCGAAGGGACCAACCCGTGCCCGCCAGTCGAAGGCACATTCGCACGTGTCGATCGCTTGCTTTGCAGTAAATGACATCCAGGACGTGGCTCCAAGCGCCTGTTTCATCCGTCCTGTTTGGGTGAGCTTGACCGTCGATAGGCGGATCTCGGGATTGGCGCCGAGTCGGCGGGCCAGGTCATAGACAGCGGCTGGCAATCGCTGCCTGATCAGAAGATCATCCTCAGCCATGATGCGGCCTTCCTCTATGTTGACGCACGGCTCCACTTCGCAAGCGTGGCCGCTATTCCTGCCACATAGAGGGTGCCGAAGATCAGCTTGTTGTGACGCGCAAGCCATTCTGGAAGATAGATGTCGAAGTTGTCGCGTCGATCGTCGGTGTAGCCCGCAGCGACCGATGTGAGGGGGCACCGCCATCCGTTCAGGACCAGCACGAGCACCTCCACCAGGACGACACCGATCGACAGCACCGCGTAGAAATAGTCGCCCCGCGAGGCGAACACCCAGATTGCGAGGATGCACGCGACGAAAAAAGCCCAGACGACAGTGTGAATGGCCTTGATTGTCGCAAGGCGCACCGCCGATGCGGGTGGGCTCTGAACGGGAGCGTTCAAGACAGGATTACACTTTCTGCTGGCCGGCGCGCCGAGAAAGGGAGTGCTGCTCCGTAGCCGAAGCGCATGACGAGGTCGGGACGTCGCCCGCGCAAGCCGACAAGCGTCGCCAGTTCCGGACGCAGGCCAGCGACTTCGACGGGCTGATTGATGAAAGCGTGCTTGAGGCCGAGCGCGGTGGCTTGCAAAGCGAAACGCTGGCAGGCGCGGCCTGCCAGAACCCAATGTTCGGGGTCTTCCTTTTGGGCGACGAAGACTGCGACGCCCGCCGAGGATGCGAGCTGCCGTGCGTACTTTTCGTTCTCGGTCTTGGCTTTGAAAACGAGAGCGAACATGACCCGACCAAGCCATTCCGGAAGGGCGGGATTGCCGCTTGACGCGCTGAAGAGACCGTCACCGGTCACCATCGCCTGCCGGGGGCTGAAGCGCAGCCAGGTCTTCAGTTCCCGCACGAATGCGGCGTCGGCGATCTGCGCATTGTTGCCCGCGATGACCAGGTCGCGCACGCGGTCGATCCGTGGCCGATCCGTGATTAGAATGAGATCGACACCCGGCACGGCCGCTGCTGCGGAAAGCGTCTGTAAATCGCGGCTGCTGACGGCTTTGCCGTCATAGTCGCCACGTGTTGATTGCCGCTTCGGGATCGCATCGAACAGCGTCGGCTCTACAGGCGGCCCGCTCCCGAACATAAACATCACGGCACCGTCATTCACCAGGCTGAAACTGAGTTCGCCGGGCTTTCCGCACGCGCCGCTGGCGATAGCCAGGTTTTCCGCCGCGCAACCGAGACTGGCGAATAGATGATGATTGTCCGGGTCAACGATCTCAATCTGTCGCGCCATGTCGGGCAGGATTTCTATCCCGACGTCGCTGATCTTGAACCGCCACGGCTGGGTGTTGTGGCTGTTCGCCGCCAGCGTCGCGTAACGGATCAGGTCGCTGATCCCCGGCGCCTGCGTCAACACCGTGCGCGCGGCAGCAACGGAGGCGTTGTATTCCTCCATCGACCCGATGTTTCGCAGCCCGAAATAGGTTGCTGCGGCGCCGGCCGCCACCAGGGCGCTTCCACCGGCTAGATATTCTCGCCTGTTCATCGCTTGACCGATCTGTTCGACAAGTCGAAGCGATTATCACGAGGCGGCGTTGGTGTTCATTGCGTTGGATCAAAGCCAACTCCGATTATTGACGGGCCGAGACACCCACCGCGCATCAGGTTCGGCGCTCAGGGTACGAGCGACGAAGCTTGTGGGCGCACAGATAGAAGCTGGCTTCCCACGGCTCTCTCTTCATCCGTGGGGATCACAAGCACGTCGACACCGGAACCAGCAAGGCTGATGACCTCGTCGCCTCGTCGATTCAGCTTCTGGTCGATATTAACCCCAAGCCAGCCGGCCACAGCCCCGACCCTCTCTCGGATAGATGGCGCGTTTTCGCCAATGCCTGCGGTGAACACCAGCGTGTCCAGTCCGCCTATCGCAGCGGCCAGCGACCCGATCTCGCGGCCGATACGATAGACGAAGAGATCGACCGCTTCGGCGGCACGGGGATCATCGGAGTCGACTAGCGTCCGCATATCACCTGAGATTCCCGACACTCCGAGCAGGCCGGATTGCTCGTAGAGAAGCGTAACCAGTTCGTCCGTCGGCAGCTTCCAGTCCTGCAGCAAATGGACGATGACGCCCGGGTCGAGCGCGCCGCAACGCGTGCTCATGACGAGGCCGTCCAATGTCGAAAATCCCATCGTTGTGGCAACACTTGTCCCGGCACTCATGGCGCACAGACTGGCACCGCTGCCGAGATGGGCAACGATGACTTTTCCGCCAGCCGCGGGTCCGTAGCGGGCCTGTAGCTGCGAAGCGATATGGATATAGGAAAGCCCATGAAACCCATAGGAAACGATGCCGGCATCGGTCATCGCACGCGGAAGGCCATAGATCTTGGCGATCCCAGGCCGAGCGGAATGAAACGCAGTGTCGAAGCATCCAATCTGCATGGCCTGCGGCAGGAGGCCAGCAGCCAGTGCCACAATCTCAAGATTAATCCGCTGATGGATCGGAGCCAGCGGCTCGAGCAGACGCAGTGCCTCGAGCGCACGCCCGTCGAGCACCGTCGCTCCGGTGAAGTCGCGGCCGCCATGAACGATCCTGTGTCCGACCCTGACGATGCGGGGGAGAAGATCGCGATCCTTCAGCTCTGAGGCAATCGTCGCGAATGCCTTGCCGATGTCGATCGGGCCGTCACCGAGGCTTCTGTCAACCTCGGCCCGGCCGGCCGCTGCCCCGACGCGCAGCCGCGGATGTCCACCGAGCGAGGAGACGTTGCCACGCAGCAGAAGCGGAAGTTCATCACATCCCTCGAAGACAGCGAACTTCAGGCTGGACGAGCCACCGTTCAGAACGAGGATCAAATCGGTCATGGGTTCGTCCGATCCCGTCTTCGCCATCCCCTTGTGGACGGTACCGGCTCAACCAGAAAGACGCGTCGTAGCATCGGCATCGCCGCCCCACTTCCAGTCGAGTATCTCCGGCATATCCTGGCCATGGGCGTGAATATAGGCTCTGTGTTCAAGCAGCTTGGCGTCCATCTTCTGACCCAGCCCGACGCGCACGGTCTTCAGTTGCGGGACCCAGTCAAGAACGCTTTGGACAATATGGAAACGATCTAGGCCGTTCAGCACCGTCATGTCGAAAGGTGTCGTCGTTGTTCCTTCCTCGTTGTAACCGCGCACATGTATGTTGTCGTGGTTGGTGCGCCGATATGTCAGGCGATGGATAGTCCAGGGATAGCCGTGATAGGCAAAGATGACCGGTTTGTCGGCGGTGAACAGCGTGTCGAAATCGCGATTCGACAGACCATGCGGGTGGTACTCCTTGGGCTGCAGCGTCATCAGGTCTACGACGTTGACCACCCTGATTTTGAGCTCCGGAACGTGATGCCTGAGAATCTGCACGGCCGCTAGCGTTTCGAGCGTTGGAACATCGCCGGCGCAAGCCATCACGACGTCCGGCTCGTCGCCGTTCTCGGTCGACGCCCAGTCCCAGATGCCGATGCCCGCTCTGCAGTGGACAATTGCCTTGTCCATCGAGAGCCACTGCCACGATGGCGGCTTGCCGGCGACAATGACGTTGATACGATTCCAGGTCTGCAGCACATGGTCGGTCACGCACAGCAAGGTGTTGGCATCCGGCGGGAGATAGACGCGAACGATGTCGGCCTTCTTGTTGAGGGCGACGTCGATGAAGCCGGGATCCTGATGGCTGAAGCCATTGTGTTCCTGATGCCAGACATGGCTCGACAACAGATAGTTCAGCGAGGCGATCGGCCGCCGCCAAGGAATGTCGCTACAGGCATCAAGCCATTTTGCATGCTGGTTGAACATGGAGTCCACGATGTGGATGAACGCCTCGTAGCAAGAGAACAGACCGTGCCGCCCCGTCAGCAGATAGCCTTCGAGCCAGCCCTGGCAGGTGTGCTCGGAGAGGATTTCCATGACCCTGCCATCTTGGCCGAGATGAACATCTTCGGGCAGGATCGTCTCCATCCAGGCACGTTCGGTGACTTCGAACACGTCCTGAAGCCGATTGGAGGCGGTCTCGTCTGGGCCGACGATGCGGAAATTCTTCGCAGCCTCATTCAACGCCATCACGTCGCGCAGGAAATTGCCCATTACCCGCGTCGCCTCGGCCTTCACCGCGCCGGGTTCAGCGACGACCACGGCATGGTCGTGCAAGCCAGGCAGATCGAGGGACTTGCGCAGCAGGCCGCCATTGGCATGCGGGTTGGCGCTCATGCGCCGCGCGGCTTGCGGAGCGGTGGCGCGGATCGCCGCGACAGGGGCGCCGGCGACATCGAACAGCTCCTCGGGCCGATAGCTTTTCAACCACTCCTCAAGCAACTTCAGATGAGCAGGGTTTTCCGCAAGGCCGGACAAGGGTACCTGATGCGAACGCCAGAAGCCTTCGGTCTTCAGCCCGTCGACCTCTTTCGGTCCGGTCCAGCCCTTTGGGCTGCGCAGCACGATCATCGGCCATTTCGGTCGCGACATCGGCTCGGGGGAATCAGCGCGCGCCGCATGCTGAATCGCGCGGATGCGATCGAGCGCATCGTCGAGCACATTGGCCATTCTTTGATGCATCAGCGCCGGCTCATGGCCCTCGACGAACAGCGGTTCATAACCGTAGCCAACGAAAAGCGCGCGCAGTTCGTCTTCCGGAATGCGGGCAAGAATCGTCGGATTGGCGATCTTATAGCCATTCAGATGCAGGATCGGCAGCACCGCGCCGTCGCGCGCCGGATTGAGGAATTTGTTGGAATGCCAGGCCGCGGCCAGTGGCCCGGTTTCGGCTTCGCCGTCACCGACGACGCAGGCCACGACAAGGTCGGGATTGTCGAAGGCGGCCCCATAGGCATGGGAGAGCGAATAACCAAGCTCGCCACCCTCGTGGATGGAGCCGGGCACGTCGGGTGCGGCATGGCTTGGAATGCCGCCCGGAAAAGAGAACTGCCGGAACAGCTTGCGCATGCCCTGCTCATCCATCGATATGTCCGGATTGAGCTCGCTGTATGTGCCTTCGAGATAGGTGTTCGCCACCATTGCCGGGCCACCATGGCCGGGGCCGCAGACGTAGATCATGTCGGCGTCCCGGAGCCGGATCGCGCGGTTGAGGTGCGCGTAGATGAAGCTGAGGCCCGGCGATGTTCCCCAGTGTCCGAGCAGTCGCGGCTTGACATGCTCAAGCCGGAGCGGCTCGCGAAGCAGCGGATTGTCGAGGAGGTAAATCTGGCCGATCGTCAGATAATTCGCGGCGCGCCAGTATGCATCGATGTCGCGCAACTGGCGCTCTGAAAGCCGGTCGCCAGGGACTGGTATTGTAATGTGTTCGGTCATGCTTGGCTCCCTTTGCCATGTCCGCGAACGCCGCACCCGCTGCGTATGCCTGTGTCTGTCGACGCGCGGTGAATGGACACCAACGCGTTCGCGCACCATTCGGTCCGTCATTGCTCGACGGATTTGCTAGGTGCTCGACCGCTCGCGGAAAGTGATCCCGGTCTTCCCGAAAAAAGCGGCCGCGTCTTTCGCCATCCTGCCGGTACACCAACGCGCGTAGGAATTCGCAAATATCAGGCTGAGCCAACAAGCCGCGGTTTCCGGCAGGTCGTATTCGATGGAGACCTGAAGCTGGCAGGATCTTCCGGGACGATCTAGAAGCCCATGCGATGTCGGCCGATGCGGCCATATCGGCTACTGCGACGTCTCTAGTTTAGAGATCATTCGCACATGGAACGGAGCGTTTCAGGCTTGCGGATTTCGAGGGTGCGAAGTCCGTGGAACTTGAGCACACCCTTGTCGCGCAGTCTCGATAGCACGCGCGATACAGTCTCGATGGTGAGACCCAGATAGTCGCCGATATCCTGCCGGGACATCGGCAGTTCGATCTGGGCAAGATCTCCCTGTCGTGCGACCATGTCGACCAGGAAAGCGGCGATGCGTTCGATCGCTGTCTGCCGGCCCACCACCAGCAAATGTTCCTGGGCCCGCACCATGCAGCGAAGGGCAAGCGGCAGCAGTTCGCGCGATCTGTCCAGGCCGGCCACTGGTCGGAATGTCCGCAGTCCCGTCGTGACGATGGCCTCGGCAAAGAAATGGTGGGCAAGGTCGGCTTCAAACCCAAACGTCTCTCCCGCCAGATGGAACGCCGTGATTTGTCTGCGCCCATCGGCCAGCAGCCGGTAAATGCGGACCGCGCCGAACTCGATCTGATAGTGGGAAGTGACCTTTTCGCCCTGTGCGTAGATCTCCGCGCCTGCGTTGAAGAACGAGAGCGGGACCGGCCGGCCATCATTCGACACGTCCGGTCGCGGGACCAGTGCGGTCAGGATTTCAAAGGGCACCCGAGTGTCGGCGATCGCGTTCATGGCTGTTCCCTTAATTTCGGTGGGATAGCCATCGCGCGGAATGCCGGTCTGCGAAATTGGGTTATGTCCTAAGGGATTCTACGTAGTCAGCGAGGGGTGGCTTAGTCAGCCGGGACGTGGCGGACCGAAAAGGCCCGCACCATGTCAATCAGGTCACTCCCCTCGACCGGTTTGGTCAGGACCGAGAACCCCTCCGGGCCGGCGGTTGGATCAACGCCTTCGACAAGCAGAATCACCCGCCCGGCGAAGCCCGCAAGTGGCTGGCGCCCGGCAGGACCGCGCCCGATCGCACTTTCGTCGACGATGACGCAGGACGCGGCGTTTGCCTCGTGCGAAGCCTCGACTGTCGAGAGCGACGCATGAGATTCAACCACAAAACCTTCGACTTCGAGCGCGAACTCGAGCGAACGCCTGAGCCCAGGGTCGGGCGCCACGACTAATATGGTTTTGGCGACGGTCAAGGATCACGCTTCCGGATTTTGCTGGCGAGGTCATCCCGCCGGTTGTCTCACAGCCAGCGGCAATATGGCGCCTGATGCCTTGCGCCAGATCAATCCTTGCAAAATTCAGATTGGGCGAAATTCAGGCTGGGCCGAAACCGGCGGCCAATGCCATCCGCACGAGCTGCGGCAGACTTGTCGCCTGCATCTTGGCCATGACGTTGGCGCGGTGCACCTCGACGGTGCGTGGGCTGATATTCAGATCATAGGCGATCGACTTGTTGGGCAATCCAGCCACAACGCCCGAGAGAACCTGGCGTTCACGGTCGCTGAGCCGCCCAAGCCTCGTCTGGATCGAAGCGACATCGTCGAGCTCCACCGGCTTGTCGACAAGCTGTTCGGCCGCACGCTGGATGGCTTCGATGAGGACAACGTCCTCGAACGGCTTCTCGATGAAATCCGTGGCGCCGGCCTTCATCGCCTCGACCGCCATGGGGACATCGCCGTGACCGGTGATGACAACGGCTGGAAGTGCGGCATTGGCGCTCACGAGATTTCGCAAAAGCTCCACCCCGGTCATGTCAGGCATGCGCAGGTCGGTCACCAGAACACCATTTCTGATGCTTGAAGCCGCGACCAGAAAGTCGGTTGCGCTCTCATGCATCTTGACGGCGAAGCCGGACATTGTGAGCAGAAAAGCCAACGACTTCCTGACCGCTTCCTCGTCATCGACGATGTGAACGATGTAGTCACCCGTCTCCATGCGCGTCCTCTTCCGTAAATGCGGGGAGCGTGAACCTGAACGTCGCGCCACCGGCAGCGTTGCGGCTCACCGTCATCGTGCCACCATGCGCTTCGACGATCCGCTTGGAGATCGACAGTCCAATTCCCATGCCGCCAGGCTTTGTCGTCACGAAGGGTTTGAAAAGCTGGCCGGAAATCTCCTCGGAAATCCCTGGCCCGGTGTCTTCGACGACGACGGCGATTTCGCCATCCTGCGCGGCATGGGTGCGCACGACAAGCTCGCGGCGCGCGCTGTCGTGCATGGCGTCCATGGCATTGCGCATCAGGTTGGTCAGCACCTGCTGGATCTGTATGCGGTCGACCAGCACGGTTGCCGGTCCGGGCGCGAAGTCGAACACCGTCCGCACCCCGCGTTCTCGCGATCCCACCAAGGCCAGGGCCCCAGCCTCTTCCACCAGGCTGCGAAGGTTCTCCGGCGCCTTCTCGGTGGCGCCCTTGGTGACGAATTCGCGAAGATGGCGGATGATCTGCCCCGCGCGCAGCGACTGCCGCGCGGTTTCCTCCAGCGCAGACCGCATCTTGGCCGCCACGGCGTCATCCATGTCGCGCAGCAGGCGGGCACAGCCTTGTACGTAGTTCGCAATCGCCGAAAGCGGCTGGTTCAACTCGTGGGCGAGCGTCGAGGCCATTTCGCCAAGTTCGTTGAGGCGTGCCAACCTCGCCAGTTCGCCCTGGACTTCATGCAGACGCGCCGCCGATTCCTGACGCTCGGTAAGGTCGCGGATGAAGCCGGTAAAAAACGTCTTGCCACCCGACTTCATCTCGCCGACCGCCAGTTTCATCGGAAACGTCGAGCCGTCCTTGCGTCGTCCGACGACAACGCGATCGATTCCGATGATCCGTTTTTCCCCGGTGGTCAGGTACCTGTGCATGTAGCCATCATGCTCGTGGCGATAAGGCTCCGGCATCAGCAGGCGCACATTCTCTCCGACGACCTCTTCTTCGGCATAGCCGAACTGCCTAACCGCGGCGGCATTGAACGAAACGATCGTGCCGTCCTTTTCGATGACGACGGTCGCGTCGGTCACCGTATCGAGAATGGAGCGAAGATGGGCCTCGCGAGCATCGAGCGCGCTTTCGGCCCGATCGATTGCCTTGCTGGCGTGGTGCAGCATTTCGCCCATCCAGGCGATTGCCAGGCCGACCGAGGCGAAGACGACGAGTTCAACCGGATTGTGGGCAAGATCGTGCTGAAAATTGTCCAGCCAGAATGCTCCGCCTAACGAAAGCGCCACGGACAACAGCCCGGGCCGGATGCCGCCGGCGATCGAGGCGATGAGGATGGCAGGCGTAAAGAGAGTAAAAGTCGCCCGGTCTTCGAGCACTCCTTGCAGCAGAATTCGGATCAGGACAGCGGCTGCGACCATGACAATCGCCAGCAAATAGCCATCGCGTCCTTCGAAACGGCGAGACAGCACCGCTT
Organism: Mesorhizobium sp. P3_A8; assembly: GCF_056402995.1. Classification (NCBI taxonomy): domain Bacteria; kingdom Pseudomonadati; phylum Pseudomonadota; class Alphaproteobacteria; order Hyphomicrobiales; family Phyllobacteriaceae; genus Mesorhizobium; species Mesorhizobium sp. P3_A8. Next base: position 202,182 of record NZ_JBFUGI010000010.1, read on the forward strand.
GCAGGAAGCGTCCTTTGATACCGGTAATGTCCCGCGCTGGCATGAAATTGGTCACCGCTGAGCTGAAAGGATGCTGCCAAGCTCAGCCAACGTAACTGAACACCTGTCACTTAGCGCATTTTTTCCGTTCGTCCCGAACAGAATGGGAAGGAGCGCTGGCCCGCGAGGCAAGCAAGCGGGCCGTAGTTCCTCACGGCGTGCCGGATGGCCGCGTCATATCCGGATATTTCGTGCGCCGGTTTGCGCCAGCGCAAATCGCAATGCCATCCCCCAGCGTAGAAAGCCGCAACGGTTGATGCCGTGATGAACCCAGGAAAGGAACTATTCCATGAAACTGCCCCTGATCGCCGCGGCCATCGCGTTGTTCGCTCTGACCGGCTCGGCAAGCGCTGAAGAACACGTCGTCCAGATGCTCAACAAGGGCGACAAGGGCTCGATGGTCTTCCAGCCCGCTTACATAAAAGCTGTGGCCGGAGACACGATCAAGTTCGTGCCAACCGACAAAACCCACAATGCCGAAACCATCAAGGGAATGTTGCCGGACGGCGCTGACCCCTTCAAGGGAAAAGCAAGCGAGGAGATCACCGTGACCCTAACCAAGGAAGGCGTCTACGGCGTGAAATGCGCACCCCACTACGGCATGGGCATGGTTGCCTTGATCGTCGTCGGCAAGCCTGTGAACCTCGACGCTGCAGAGGCGGTCAAGCAGCCCGGCAAAGCCAAAACGGTGTTTGCGGAGCTGTTCGGCGAGGCGACGAAAGCCGCCTCCAACTGACCCTCCATAGATACCCTCCGGTTGGCGATCGCCGGAGGGAAACGGCCGGACGGACCATGGGGGAGGTCCAGTCCGGCCTATTTCGTATAGAGCGCTCCGCACGACCCTCTCCCGCCAACTCGACAGTCGCCCGGAAATAAGTGCGGTTTGCGCCAGCGCAAAGACGGTTCCCGCAAACAGGCTAATCTCAGCGCATCAAGTGGTTGACGCACAAGGAGATTGAAATGCTTACGCGACGTGAAGCTCTGCTGGGATCTGTCCTTACTGCAGCCGCGGTGGCGGCGATCGGCGCAATGCCGGCTGTGGCGAACGCCAAGGAAGTGGCCGGACTGCCGCGCGAAAAGGTCACCCTTGTCGCGCCACCCTTCGTCCACGAGCACGACCAGGTGGCCAAGGACGGTCCGAAAGTCGTCGAGTTCACCATGACAATCGAGGAGAAGCCCGTCGTCATCGACGCCGATGGGACGCAGCTCAATGCAATGACCTACAATGGCTCGATCCCTGGTCCGCTGATGGTTGTCCATCAAGGCGACTATATCGAGCTCACCCTCATCAATCCCGACACCAACACGCTTGCGCACAACATCGACTTCCACGCTGCCACCGGCGCGCTTGGTGGCGGCGGGCTGACCCTGATCAACCCCGGCGAGCAGGTAACGCTGCGCTTCAAGGCAACGCGCACGGGGACGTTCGTCTACCACTGCGCCCCCGGCGGACCGATGATCCCGTGGCACGTCGTGTCGGGCATGAGCGGTGCGGTAATGGTGCTGCCGCGTGACGGCCTAAGGGACGACAAGGGCAAATCCATCCGCTACGACCGCATCTACTATATCGGCGAAAACGACTTCTACGTCCCTCGCGACGAGCAGGGCAAATTCAAGAAATACGATACCGCCGGCGACAACTACGACGACACCGTCAAGGTCCTGCGCGGATTGATCCCGACCCACGTCGTGTTCAATGGCAAGGCAGGATCGCTGACCGGCGAGAACGCCATGAAGGCGAAGGTCGGCGAGACTGTTCTGATCGTCCATTCGCAAGCCAACCGCGATACGCGGCCGCATCTGATCGGCGGGCACGGCGATTACGTCTGGGAGCAAGGCAAGTTCGCCAACCCGCCCGCAAAGGACCTGGAGACCTGGTTCATTCGCGGTGGCTCGGCCGGCTCGGCCCTGTACACATTCCTGCAGCCGGGCATCTACGCCTACGTGAACCACAATCTGATCGAGGCCGTGGAACTTGGCGCGACCGCGCATTTTACGGTCGACGGAACCTGGGATGACGACCTGATGAAGCAGGTCGAAGCCCCAAGGGCCATTACGTCATAGTGACGAGGATCCGATCCTGAACATCGACGCGACCTTGCGCCATCCGCGCAAGGTCACGTACGCGCCGGACGAAACGCCATGTCTTTCAATCCCATCGTTGCCCTCGGAAGTATCGCGACTGCCGCGTTGATCGTCATGGGCGCGACCAGCGCGCTTGATAGGTTAGCCGGTTCGCTCATGGCGAGCCCCGAACTTGTGACCCTCGCGCCCGGATCGTTCGACCATCCTCAACCAGGTGAATTCCTCGGCGAAGGCCATCCTGTCGCAGCGCCGCGCATCCTGGCAAGGGTCGGTGCTCCGCTGAAGATCATGAAGTACCAGGTGAGTGCATCCGAATACGGACATTGCGTCAACGCCGGCAGTTGCAAGGCGGCTGACACTCAGGGCAGCGGCAATTTGCCGGTTACCGGCGTTAGCCACATCGACGCCGAGGCCTATGCGGCCTGGCTCTCGGCCCAGACCGGCGCGACCTGGCGGCTTCCGACAGATGAGGAATGGGCCTACGCCGCCAGCGAACGGTTCCACGGCGACATCGAGGGCGGCGCCGGCGATCCCAACAATCCGGCGCTGCGCTGGCTCGCCCAGTATCGCACCGAGGCTTCGCTCGGACGTAAATCGGATCCAGAGCCGAGGTTTCAGGGAGCGTTTGGTACCAACTCAAAAGGGTTGGCGGATATCGCGGGCAATGTCTGGGAATGGACATCGACCTGCTACCTCCACGCAGCGGTAGCCGCTGACGGCATCACCATTGTGAGTTCGATTGACAATTGTGGGGTGCATGTCGTGGAGGGGTTCCACCGCACATACATGTCCAACTTCATCCGGGACGGGAAAAGTGGTGGCTGTGCGGTCGGCACGCCGCCAGACAATCTGGGTTTCCGCCTTGTCCGCGAACGGCTCAACGTCGTGCGAGCCACCCTGCGCCGTCTTGGATTCTCTTGACGCGCGGATGCCGCGTTTCGAGGCGAGGCTTGGAGAGAACACAATCGCCGAAAGGATCACCATGAGTTCATCCGCCATCGATCAGGCGCGGCCGGCTGCCGAGCAGCCGTTGGCCGATGCGGGAGTTGACCGGGCGAGCATTGGCGCGCTGGTCCGCGAATTCTATTCCAGACTGCGGACGAACAAACGGCTCGGGCCGATCTTCGCGCGTGAGATCACCGGCGACTGGGAGCCGCACCTCGAGAAAATGACCGACTTCTGGTGTTCCGTCATTCTCAAGACCGGCGACTATCACGGGCGCCCGGTGCCTGCGCATCTGAAACTGAAGGACGTGACCGAGGCCGATTTCGACATCTGGCTGGGTATATTTGGGGAGACAGCGGCAGCGCTCTTTGCCCCGCAAACGGCTGCGGTCTTTGTCGATCGAGCCGAACGCATTGCGAAAAGCCTCAAGCTGGCGATGTTCTTTCGCCTTCCGCCGGCTGATAGCGTTTCGGCTGTCCAGGACGGCTGAGCAGGAACACTTGCCCGGCGCCCGCCGCTCGAAAAGCGACAACCTCTTCTTGGTGAAATCGGCTCGCGTTTGCGCCAGATCAAATCAGCGGCCGCGCACCCATGCGAAACCCGAGGGACGATTTCGCCCTGACGGGGCATCTGACGGTGGACGCACATGCTCGCTCAACTGACATCCGGCGAACGCCAACTTTCAATCGTCGTGCTGATCCTGATGACCATGGTCGGACTGGCCATGGCGGCAGCGGGTCGCGGCGATCCGATCGGCGTGCACGGCTTCATCATCGTGGTTGCAAGCATTGCGATGATCTTCGTCCTGCTTTCAGTGTTTTACGCCCCCGAACCGTCTGCCGAACGTCTGGATCACTATTATGACGACCCGAGCAAGGTGGGCGTCATCCTCACCATGATCTGGGCCATGGTCGGCATGTTCTTCGGCGTCTGGGTGGCGAGCCTGCTGGCCTGGCCGGATCTGACATTCGATGCGGCCTGGGCCAGTTTTGGCCGCTTGCGGCCGGTTCATACCAGCGGCGTGATCTTCGGCTTTGGCGGCAATGCGCTGATCGCAACGTCTTTCCATGTGCTGCAGCGGACCTCACGCGCCCGGCTGCCCGACCAGTTCAGTCCCTGGTTCGTCCTGCTCGGCTACAATTTGTTCTGCGTCCTGGCCGCGACCGGCTATTTCATGGGCGTCACGCAGTCGAAGGAATATGCGGAACCGGAATGGTACGCCGATATCTGGCTGGTCATCGTCTGGGTGGTGTATTTCGCGATCTACATTCGCACGCTGGCTCGCCGCAAGGAGCCGCACATCTACGTCGCCAACTGGTACTACATGGCCTTCATCCTGGTCGTGGCGATCCTCCATATCGTCAACAACCTGGCCGTGCCGGTGTCGTTCGGCCACGCCAAAAGCTATTCGGCATTTTCCGGCGTCCAGGACGCGATGGTCCAGTGGTGGTACGGCCACAACGCCGTCGCGTTCTTCCTCACCTCCGGCTTCCTCGGAATGATGTACTACTACCTGCCCAAGCGGGCCGGTCGGCCGATCTATTCCTACCGGCTGTCGATCATCAGCTTCTGGGGCATCACCTTCATGTATATGTGGGCCGGGTCACACCACCTGCATTACACCGCCCTGCCCGAATGGGTGCAAACGCTGGGCATGACGTTTTCGCTGGTCCTCCTGGTGCCGTCATGGGCCTCGGCGGGAAACGCGCTCGCCACCCTCAACGGCGCCTGGCACAAGGTGCGCGACGACGCCACGCTGCGTTTCATGATGGCGGCGGCGGTGTTTTATGGCCTGACCACCTTTGAAGGATCGTTCATGGCGATCCGTCCGGTCAACGCGCTTTCCCACTATACCGACTGGACCATTGGTCACGTCCATGCCGGTGCCCTGGGCTGGGTGGCGCTCATCACCTTCGGCTCGCTCTACTGTCTGGTGCCGGCACTCTGGAAGCGCGAACGGATGTACTCGGCCAGGCTGGTCGAGGTGCATTTCTGGTTGGCGATCTCGGGAACGGTCATCTACGTCTTCGCCATGTGGAATTCCGGAATTCTGCAAGGCTTGATGTGGCGGACCTACAACGAGAACGGAACGCTCACCTATTCCTTCATTGAATCCATGGTGGCGATGCATCCCTACTACATCGCGCGCGCCTTTGGCGGGCTGCTGTTCCTGCTCGGTGCCATCACCGGCTCCTACAACATGCTGATGACGATCCGCGGCCATTCGCAAGCCGCGCTGCAACCGGGCGATGACACGCCGCAGCGCCATCTGGCGCCTGTCGCCCAGCCGGCGGAGTGAGGACCATGCCAGAGTTCCACCGCAAAATCGAACGCAGCGCCATCGGCTTCGTCCTTGCCATCGTCGTCGTCTCCAGCATTGGCGGCTTCGTGGAAATCGCCCCGCTGTTCACCATCGACAACACAGTCGAGAACGCGCCGGACATGCGGGTCTACACCCCGCTGGAGCAGGCCGGCCGCAACATCTACATGCGCGAGGGTTGCTACGCCTGCCACTCGCAAATGATCCGGACATTGCGCGACGAAGTCGAACGCTACGGCCCTTATTCGCTCGCCGTTGAATCGAAATACGATCATCCGATGTTGTGGGGATCAAAGCGCACCGGTCCGGATCTGGCTCGCATCGGCGGCAAATATTCCGACGCCTGGCAGGTCGCCCACCTGATCAACCCGCGCGCCGTGGTTCCGGAATCGATCATGCCGAAATTTGGCTGGCTGCGCGACAATCCGCTGCGCATCGATGACCTCGGCGAGCATCTCACCGCGCTCCGGGACGTCGGCGTTCCCTACACCGACGACATGATCGCCAACGCGACCCAGGATGCGCTCGGCCAAACCGCGCCGGATGGTGATTTCGCCGCCGGCGTTATCAAGCGCTACGGGCAAGCAACGCAGGTCAGGGCCTTCGACGGCAATCCGGCCACCGTTACCGAAATGGACGCGCTGGTCGCCTATCTGCAGATCCTTGGCCGCCTGACTGGCGCCGCCCAGGCGGAAATTGTCGTCCAGCCGGAGGACGGCGAATGAGCTGGGAACACGAAGCCGTCGTCGGCTTCTCCAAAAGCTGGGGCCTTTTCTATCTGATCGCGATGGCAGTTGGCGTCCTCGTCTACACGTTCTGGCCGTCGAACAAGAAGCGGTTTGAAAGGGCGAAAGACAGCATTCTCGACGGAGATGACAAGTCATGGAAATAGGCGAGCGCGATCCCGTCACGGGACAGGTCACGACCGGCCATGAGTGGAATGGCATCAAGGAACTCTACACGCCGATTCCGCGCATTGTCTTCTTCTTCCTAGCCACCACCATCCTTTTTGCCGTGTGCTACTGGGTCCTCATGCCGGCCTGGCCATTGGGCCGGACCTACACCAAGGGCCTGCTTGGTATCGACCAGAAAACCAGCGTCGACCGCCTGGTAAAGGACGCGACGCTGGAGCGTTCAACCTGGACGCAAAAGATCGATCAAATGGATTTTGCCGCAATTCAGGCCGATCCTTCGATGATGAAGATCGTCGGCGAGGCCGGCCACACGCTGTTTGGCGACAATTGCGCGGCTTGCCATGGCACCAAGGCGACGGGCGGTCCGGGATTTCCCAACCTCACCGCCGGCATCTGGCTCTGGGGCGGTGATCCCGAGACAATCCTTGAAACGCTGCGGGTCGGCATCAACTCTACCCATCCCGATACGCGAACCTCGCAGATGTTGGCCTTTGGCCGCGATGGGGTGATCGAGAGCAAGCAACTGGCTGACGTCGTCGCCTATGTGCGTTCTCTCGGCGGCACCACCGACGGCCTCGATGCCGATCCGCAAAGCATTGCTGCCGGACAGGACGTGTTCAAACAGAACTGCGTCGCCTGTCACGGCGACGATGCCAAGGGCAAGCACGACCTCGGTGCGCCTGACCTGACCGACAGCAACTGGATCTATGGTGGCGACCTCCAGTCCGTCAACGAGACAGTCTATGGCGGCCGGCAAGGCACCATGCCTAGTTGGGAACAGCGTATCTCCGCGACGCAGCGCAAGATACTTGCCCTCTATGTGCTCTCCCTCAGGAAGGCCCCCCAGTGAGCCTGGACCCCGCCCTGCCGTCGAGGCCGCGATCGCGATCGCGCACTGTCGCGCTCATCCTGGTCACGGCGGGACTGGCGCTGGTCGCCGCCGCCAATGCCCATCTGGTCTACGTGTCCTTCGCGTCGCAAGCCGACTGCGTGCCGCATCTGAAGGACCCCGGCGATCCCGCGAAGAACAGCTACGCTGCGGCCAGCTCGTCGTGCTGACGCTTGAGATGCGCGACCCAGCGAAACGACAGGAAGGATCATGGGAATGAGTGATCTCCATTTGGCCACCGACGAAGAATTCGTCCGCATCGCATCGCGCAACCGCGGTCTGCCGGCCAGTGCAGCGTTCGGCTGGCTGCGCGCCGGCTGGCGCGACCTGATGGCGACGCCGGCCCCAAGTCTCGCCTATGGACTGGCGGTCTTTGCCGTGTCCGCGCTGATCGTCGGCGGCCTTTTCCTGTTTCGGCTCGACTACATCCTGTTTCCCGCAACCGCCGCCTTCATGGTGGTCGGCCCGCTGATAGCGGTCGGCCTCTATGAAAAAAGTCGGTCGTTGGAACAGGGCAGAGCCATCTCGCTTGCCAGGATGATATTCGTGCGGCCGGCCTCCGGCGGCCAGATTCTCTTCGTCGGTTTCATCATGCTCGGCCTGGCGCTGCTGTGGATGCGTGCCGCGGTCATCATTTACGCCCTATTCTTCGGCTGGCGGCCATTTCTTGGTCTCGACCATCTTGCGCCGATGCTTTTCACCACCACCATCGGCTGGGCAATGTTGGCCACCGGCACGGTGGTTGGCGGCGTGTTCGCCGCATTCTCCTTCGCCATCAGCGCCTTTTCGGTTCCCATGCTGCTCGACCGGCGAACGGATGCGTTTACCGCGATGGGCACAAGCATTTCGCTTGTCTGGAACAACCGCCCGGTGATGATCACCTGGGGTGCAATCGTGCTGCTGCTAACCCTTGTTGGTCTAGGAACCGGGCTGGTCGGATTGATCGTCACCTTTCCCCTGCTCGGCCATGCCACGTGGCACGCCTACAGGACGATTTTGCTTGAGCCGGGGTCGAAGGAGTAGCGCTCATGAGCTGCTGCGCGCCTGGGGCTGAGGCTGCCCTGGAGATCGGCCCGGGGGGCCGGCTTTCCAGTCCACGCGAAGAACTTGTCCTTGTAAGTTGCGACCTCGGTGGCGGCCTTTACCAGGCCGATCTGTCGGTACCCGAAATTCATTGCGCATCCTGCATGGCCACGGTCGAACGCACTTTGTCGGCCTTGCCCGGCGTTGAGTATGCCCGGGCCAACCTTTCGATGAAACGGACCATCGTGAAATGGCGACCGATTGCCGATGAGGCCCCCGATCTCATTGGCGCACTAAAAGCGGCGGGCTACGCGTCACATGTCTTCACAGCGCAAACCGACCAGCGCAGTCCCGAATATTCCCGGCTCATCAAGGCGCTCGCTGTCGCCGGTTTCTGCGCCATGAACATCATGCTGCTGTCGGTTTCGGTCTGGTCCGGAGCCGAAGGCGGAACCCGTCAGGCGTTCCACTGGATTTCCGCAGGGCTCGCCTTGCCGGCAATCGTCTATTCCGGGCGGATATTCTTTTTCTCCGCATGGGCTGCCCTGCGCAATGGCCGGACAAACATGGATGTGCCGATTTCCATCGGCGTGTTGATGGCGTTCGGGCTCAGCCTCTACGACACCATTCACGGTGGACCACATGCCTATTTCGACGCCGCGACATCGCTTCTGTTCTTTCTGCTCATTGGCCGCACGCTCGACCATGTTATGCGGGAAAAGGCGCGCTCGGCCGTGGCCGGGCTTGCGAGCCTCGCGCCGAGGGGCGCGATCGTGGTCGATGCCGACGGCCGGCGCTATGTGCCGATTGCCGAGATCAGGCCGGGAACCTCGATCCTCATTGCCGCCGGCGACAGGGTCCCTGTCGACGGGATCGTCACGGAAGGCGCTTCGGAGCTAGATTGTTCGGTCGTCACCGGAGAGACCGCACCCAGGCCCGCCATTCCGGGGACCTTGGTCCAGGCCGGGCTGCTCAATCTGACGGGACCGCTGACGATGCGGGCCGCAGCCGAGGCAAAGGATTCATTTCTGGCGGAAATGGTCAGAATGATGGAAGCCGCCGAGGGCGGGAGGGCGCGCTATCGCAGGCTGGCGGATCGTGCCTCGGCGCTCTATTCGCCCGTCGTGCATGCCATCGCCTTGCTGTCCTTCCTGGGCTGGCTGCTGATCACCAGGGACTGGCACGCATCGGTTTCGATCGCCATCGCCGTGCTGATCATAACCTGCCCTTGCGCGCTCGGTCTTGCCGTCCCGATCGTACAGGTCGTCGCCGCCCGCCGGCTTTTCGAAAAAGGCGTGATGGTCCGGGATGGCTCTGCTCTCGAGCGTCTTGCCGAAGTCGACACTGTGCTGTTCGACAAGACCGGCACGCTGACGCTCGGCCGGCCCCATCTCGTCAACAGGGCTGATGCTGACCCCAGTGCGCTGGCGCTTGCCGCCAAAATGGCATCGGGCTCGAGGCATCCGATGTCCGTCGCAATTCTGGCTGCCGCATCGCAGGGCTCGGTTGAAGCGAGCCCGATGAAGAACCTCACCGAATATCCCGGCCGCGGCCTCGAAGCCAGGATGCGAACCACCATCTATCGCCTGGGTCGGCCCGACTGGGCGCTGGGCCGCAAAATGCCGGAAGACGTGGACGGTTGGTTTTCGGTGTCGCTACTGGTCCAGAATGGGCAGCAACTGGCGCGGCTGGTATTTGAAGACACCATGCGAAGCGGCGCGAGATCGACGATCGATCGATTGCGCCGGCAGGGCCTCAATGTTGGCATCCTGTCCGGTGACCGCAGATCTGCCGTGGCCGATCTGGCTTCGAAGCTCGGCATCGATGATTTCACAGCGGAAATGCTTCCATCCGACAAAGTTGAGCGGATCGCGGCTCTCACCGCTGCCCACTCCAAGGTGTTGATGGTGGGAGACGGCCTGAACGACGCGCCAGCCCTCGCGGCCGCGCACGTCTCCATGGCTCCGGCGACGGCGGCCGATGTCGGCCGCAACGCAGCCGACTTCGTGTTCCTGAAGGAAAGCCTTGCGAGCGTCGCCGACACCTACGAGATTTCGCGCAATGCCGGAAAGCTGATCCGGCAGAATTTTGCCTTGGCAGTGGGCTACAACGCCATTGCGGTGCCTTTTGCCGTGTGCGGCTATGTCACGCCGCTCGTTGCGGCTGTCGCAATGTCGCTCTCGTCCGTCTTGGTGGTGGCCAATGCCATGCGTCTGGGTTACCGCGCGCCTTTCGAACGCAGGGCGTCAGGCCGGCTTTCCGCCCAGACTTTGAAGGCGGCGACATGAGCTATCTGGCTTTCCTTGTGCCTGTCGCAATCCTGCTCGGCCTGCTGGGCCTGGCAGCATTCATGTGGACATTGCGAAACGGGCAGTACGAGGATCTGGACGGGGCTGCGGCACGTATCTTGATGGACGACGATCTGGACGAGCCCAAATAGTCGTCTTCATACGTGTCCTCGCCATACAGAGTTCAGAACCCGCCTAATTGCACGTCGTTGCCGCCGATTACCGCACGTATCGTTGCAGGTCTTTCGAGACCGAGAGGCTTGAGCTACGAGTGACAGGCGCCATCGATGAGACGGCGAAAATTGACGAACAGGCTGAAACCCGTAACACAAATGAGTAAAATGAAGCGAGTTCGACGGCCAGAACCTTGAAATTGTCAGCAAATCCGATGGTACCGTTGGCTGGGATCAATACGCGATTCAAGATATTGCTTTTATTATATTTTTTCGACCGCCAAGATTTATTTGTATCACAATAGGTATCACATTTACTGCTGCCTCGTGGCGCAACGGCCCGGACAAAAGGCGACGCGGTGCGGCTGGGCGCTGTTTTGTCGCGAAATGGGGAGGTAGGTGAACCCGACCGGCTGTCCTCGCCGCACTCACTCCAGGCTCGTCATGACCTCGACGACGAAAGGTGGAGGGTCTCTCATCGAAGTACCCCTCGTTCGCAGCTCGACATTCTATCTAACTGGGGCGCAACTTTCACCGACCACGAGCGCGGGCTGGAAGACGACGTTCCGCGCCGGCAAGGTGACCTTATCTTCGATGCGATCGACTAGCATGCGCAGCGCTTCGTTTGTCATGTCGGCAACGGGATGCTCTGTACGGGTAAGCCGCGGCTTCAACCCGCCTGCTCCAGCGACTGTATCGGTCGACGCGATCGAGATATCCTCGGGACAGCGCAGGCCAAGATCGGCGACAGCGCGCATGACTCCAATTGCCATGACGCCATTGGCGACGTAAAGCGCCGTGGGCCGGGCCAACTGTCCAAGCAGGTCTCGCGCGACTGAATAGGCGGTGTCTTCACGGAACTCGCCGGAACGGACATGCCCGGTTTTCGGAGCGAGGCCGCGCGCGGCCATTGCCTCAAGCATGCCTTGCAGCCTGCCGCTGCCGGTCGTCAATTGCGTTGGCCCGGTGATGGATCCGATTTCGCGGTGGCCAAGGTCCAGGAGGTAGTTGGTTGCCTGCTTGCCGGCCGACACATTGTCGATCGTGACGGTGTCAACACCGGCATCTCCGATCGAACGGCCAAGCAGGACCACCGGCACGCCGCCCTCGAAATCCCTTCGTTGGTATTGGCTTTCGGGACCTACCGGAACGAGGACCGACCCATCGCACCCTAGGGTTCGAATGCGCGAAAGAATGCGTTTTTCAATATCGGGCTTCTCATCGCTGTTGAACAGCACGAGAGAGTAGCCCCAGGCGGCGACCGCCGCCTCGGCTGCCGTGACGATGCGGGCGTAAAACGGGTTTGCCAGATCCGCCACGGCAAGCGCGATCAGCTGGCTGCGCCCGCTGCGTAGATTCCGCGCGACCAACGAGGGCGCGTAGCGAAGGTCGCGAACCGCGGCAAGCACACGACCCCGCAAATCCGGACTCACATAGGCAGTGTCGTTGACGACCGCGGACACCGTCGCCGTCGACACACCGGCAGCTCTTGCGACGTCTTTTATGGTGGCCATCTGCTCTCTTAGCTAATCGTTTAGCTGTATCTTGGCGCCAATCTCTCGCCTATTTCGTGCTCGTTTGCACGAATTTTCTTGCGAAGCCGCCCAAGATGGGAAAATCTACCGAAACGGTTAGGCGGTTATCAGCTTTGAATCTGAAGATGCGCGTCCAACCTCACATGGGAGAGAGAACAATGAAAAACCTGACGTTCGGCGTTTTCGCAGTGGCCCTAGCATTGTCCGGCGCGCACGCCAGCGCGGCCGACAAGCCGCTGCTCGGCATAGTGTCGATCAGCGCCACGGAAGCAAACAATGTCCGCTATATCCAGGGCGCGACCAAAGCGGCCGACGAACTCGGTTGGAAAGTTACCGTGGTCGACGCGGCGGGCAATGCAGACCAAGCCAACGCTGCCATCCAGAACTTTGCGCAGCTGGGCGCGCATGCCATCGTTGACATGGTGTTCCCGTTCTCTTCGATCGGCGCCGGGCTAGCCGCGGCTGGTTCCGCGAGCATTCCCGTAGTCACTTGGGGGGGCGGGCTGGGCGGCACCGTTGCCGCCACCAACGGCTCGGGCGGCCCGATGGCCATCCCGGTCGTGGACCTGATGCTCAAAAACATGAACGGCAAGGGCTCCATCCTTGCCCTCACGTATCACACGGGTGAAGTTTGCCGAAACCGCGAGCAGGTCATGGATGAAATGGTCGCCAAATATCCCGACATCAAGGTGACCAAAAACGAAGTGCGCATTCCCGGCTACTTTGAAGATGGCGCGCAGTACGCCAATGCATGGCTCGCCTCGCATCCGGCAGGCGCTGAAAACCTAGCTATCTGGGGCTGCTGGGATGATCCTGCGATCGGCGCGATCGGCTCACTGCGTGCTCAGAACCGCACCGATGTGATGGTGTATGGCATCAACGGAAATGCCCAGGCTCTCGAGAATATCAAAAATGGCTTCATGACCGCAACGGCATGGCAAGACAGCTACACCGAAGGCTACAATATGGCAAAAATGGTTGAAGAGATCACCGCCGCCGGGAAGAGCTGGACGCCGAAAGCCGCCGAAGTGCCGGCGGTGCTGGTGACCAAGGATACAGTGGCGAATTTTCTGACCAAGCATCCTGACGCGATCCAGTAGGCGCAGCCAGCTTTTGACCGATAGGGTAACAGGAGATGCGGCAATCGAGATGGGGGCGCCCGTGGCGCCTCCATTTCTTGTCGTACGCAACATCAGCAAGGCCTTCGGTGGCGCCAAGGCATTGCGAAATGCTTCCCTCGACATTATCGCGGGGGAGGTTCACGGGCTGGTCGGCGCCAATGGGGCGGGCAAGTCGACGATGATCAGGATTCTCGCCGGCCTCAACCATCCGGATCAGGGGTCGATCGAGGTCGACGGACAAGCCGTCGGCATCGAGACGGCGCACCGCGCGACGGCATTCGGCATGAGCTTTATTCACCAGGAACTGGCGTTCGTTCCGGGAATGACTGTCCTCCAGAACATCATGCTCGGCGTGCCGAAACGCTCGCGCTTCGGCTTGACCGATTGGGCGGCGATCGCCCGCAATGTCGAGCCCATCGCGAGACGCGTCGGCATTACGGCCTCCCTCAACGCAAATGTGAAAGGGTTGTCGACCGCCGAGAATTGGTTGATCAACATCTGCCGAGCGCTGGTTCGCAAATCGCGACTTATCGTGATGGACGAGCCGACCGCCTCGCTCTCGGCCGACGAGAGCGAGAAGCTCTTCGCTATCATCAAGGACCTCTCGGCATCCGGTGTGGCCGTGCTTTACGTCTCGCACCGCCTGGATGAGATTCTGAAACTCTGCGATCGGGTGTCGGTATTGCGCGACGGCAATTCCGTCGCCGAATTCACCCGTGCTGGATTGACCAGGAAGGCGTTGGTCGAGGCGATCGTCGGCTCTGCCCATGTCGGTAACGACGGTAGGCCTGAATATGCGCCGCAGACCCATGAGATCGTCCTGCGCGTTCGGAACCTGACACGCCTGCCCAAGGTGCGTGGCGTAAGTTTCGAACTTCGCCACGGCGAAGTTCTGGGCATCGGCGGCCTGGTCGGTGCCGGACGCAGTGAACTGGTGCGGCTGATCTATGGTGCCGATCGCGCCGACTCGGGCGGTATGATGCTCAAAGGCAAGCCCTACGCGCCGAAATCGCCGCAGGCTGCGGTTGCCGCCGGGCTCGGCTTGGTGCCGGAGGAGCGGCGTACGGAAGGGCTTTTCCTGTCGAAGAGCGTCGCCTTCAATCTTGGTCTGGTCAGTTTGGACAAGCTTGTACTCGGTCGCAGGGTGCCGCTTCTCAGCCGAAAATCGCAGTCCTCGCTCGCGCGCGATACGATGAAGCTGCTGGCGATCAAGGCGGCAAGCGTGGACACCCCTGTTGGCCGGCTCAGCGGCGGCAACCAGCAGAAGGTGGTTATCGGCCGCTGGCTGCGGCGCGCGCCGCACATCCTCATTCTCGATGAACCGACCCGCGGCGTCGATATCGGCGCACGCGCGGAGATCCACCGCCAAATCCGCGACCTCGCGGCGGCCGGCATGGCGGTTCTCGTCATCTCGTCCGAACCCGATGAACTGCCGGACCTTTGCGATCGCGTGCTGGTGATGGCGGAAGGCCTTGTCGTTCGCGAACTGAGCGGCGCATCGGTGTCGCGCTCCGCTATTGTCGAGGCAAGCTACGGTGAGCGGGAGCCATTGACCGAGAGGATGACCACATGAGCGATGTTTCGACCTACAACAGGCGCCTCACACCAAGAGCCAAGTCTGCGCTCGGAATTTTCGCGCGCTACGCGACCATCCTTGGGCTGCTTGCCATGATCGTAGCCTTTTCGATCCTGTCGCCGAAGGCATTCTCGACCCTGGGCAACTTCACCAATGTTCTCAACCAGGCCTCGCTCGCCATGATCATCGCCGGCGGGCTGACATTGGCGGTCGTCGTTGGCGAGCTCGATTTGTCGATCGGCTTTGCCGCCAGTCTGCACGGCATTCTCGTCACCGGCTTCATTGTCCATGACAAGCTGCCGATCCCTTTGGCCATCTTCATCGTGCTCGCCCTTGGCGCGCTGATCGGCCTGGTCAATGGCTTCATCGTCACCAAGATGAAAGTCAATTCGGTGATCGCGACGCTTGGCGTCGGGACCATCATCACGGGTCTCGCCTTCGCCTACTCAGCCGGGGTACCCATCGTTGCCGGCGTACCGGAAGCCTTTCTTCAGCTTTCGCTCGGCCGCTGGCTCTTCGGCATCCCCAACAACATCGTAGTCATGGTCGTTGTGCTAGGCATCCTGTGGGTTCTGGTGGAGCGCACCTCGATCGGGCAAGAGATTCAGGCGGTCGGCGGCAATCCCGCCGCCGCGCGCCTCGCCGGTATCAACGTCGATCGCATCAAGACGCTTGGCTTCGTCACTTCCGGCATGTGCGCCGCCCTTACCGGCATTCTGCTCGCGTCGCGGCTGGGCAGCGGCACGACCAGCGCGGCCGATTCCTATCTGCTGACCGCGTTCGCCGCAGTCTTTCTGGGCTCGGCAACCTTGCGCGATGGCGAGTTCCATGTCCTCGGGACTTTGGTGGGCGCCCTGATCATTGCTTTCGGCTTCAACGGCCTCAACATTTTCGGCGCCCCAACCTTCTCCCAATATGTGTTTCAGGGCGCCATCCTGATCATCGCGGTCGGGCTTTCCAGCCTTGGCCGCTCGCTTGCGGAAAGTTGAGGAGGATCGCATGGGACCGACTGAGCACTGGGAAATCTATGTCATCGAGTTCGCACGATCGAAGAACCAGCCATGGGTCGATCTGGTCAACGGGATGTATGACGACGGCCCCACGGATCTGCCGTTTTCTTTCATCCTGGCGCGCCGCGGCGACCGCAACGTGCTTGTCGACACCGGCTTCATGAAGGACGAAAGCGGCCCGAACTTTTCCGACAAATTTGGCATACCCTGGTGGATTTCCCCCGTTCGCATGCTTGCCGAACTGGGGCTGGCGCCGGGCGATATCACTGACATCATCGTCAGCCATGCGCATTTTGACCATATGGGCTCGATCGATCAGTTTCCCAAAGCCCGCCTCTATCTGCAGAAGCAGGAGTTGCTGTCCTGGCACGAGGCGATGGCGCTGCCGCCGCAATTCGGCTTCCTCACCGCCATCATCGATCCGGACGATCTGCGCGCCGCCTTCGACGCCTCGGTGGAGCACCGCCTGACGTTGGTGGACGGAGACCGCGACGATCTTCTGCCGGGCATCCATGTGAGGCTGGGGCAGGGTCACACGATGGGGCAGCAGTTCGTTATCGTTGAGACGTCGCGCGGCCGCATCGTCCTTTCGGGCGATTGTCTCTACTCATCTCGGCAGATTACTGGCCACAAGCACGACGGTGTCTATCAGCCGCTCAACAATGCCGTCGGGAGCGTTTGGGATCAGCTCAAGACCATCGACCGCATCAACATCGAGATCGGAGGCAACCTCGACCGACTGATTATCCTGCATGATTCCGACCGCTGGAAAGGCCTCCCGGTGATCAAGGAAATCGAAGGATTCCGCATCGTCAAGGCAGCTTAAGATCGGTATTTTTCGAAAAACGGTTGGTTCGAAACCAGCCTTTCAGACTGCGTCTGAACCAGAGCCCGCTCAATCGGAATCGCCATCGCCAGTTGCAGCGCCAGGTGCTGAAATGGTCGTTCGAAACCGGGAGGCTCGAGCTACGCGAGGCCTTTTTTCCGATCTGCCGATCGCCGCGGCGGCCAGTCGCAGTTCTCTACCCTCCTCGAACTGTCGTCGGATCGCACCCAAGTTGCGCTCACCTATGGCCTGCACAAGCCGCTGACCGTTCCCGATTTTGCTGAGGCCGCTCATCTCAGCCCCCGGCAGTTCAGTCAAGCCTTCCATGATGAGGCGGGCCAATCTCCGGCCAAGACGGTCGAGAACCTGCGGGGCGAGGCAGCGCGGAGGCGACGCCCGCAGCATCGGTGCGAGCGAGGCTGCAACTCTTCTGACTTCAGCGATGGCCGACCGAGGGTGGAATTGCTGGAGTTTTCGTTCTCGGCTTCGATATCGCGGATGGTCACCACACGGCGCATTTCGACTTTGATGAGACCATACTTGCTCGCGGTACTTTGTTGTTGAGCGGCTTGCTCGCCGCGGTCTTGTCCATCGGTTGAACTTCTGTTGGCAACCGGCCAGGAAACGCCGCGCGCGTCACACCACAATCGGCACCGACGCGCCATCCATGTTGATAACAACACCGGTCACGTAGCTCGCTTTCGCGGAACACAGGAAGGCGACGAACGATGCGATTTCGGCGGGATCGGCCAATCTGCCGATGGGTATGGAGTCTGTCGCCTGGCGCAGGGCTTCCTGCTCGCTGATCCCCTGGCTTGCCGCAACCGCTTTCATTCCTTCACTCACCCGACCTGTTTGCGTGAGACCGGGATTGAGCCCAACAATGCGCACGCCGCGACCGGCATAGGCGTTTGCGAGGCCGACCGTTGCCAGCATCAGCGCCGCGTTGGCGGCGCCGCCAGCCAGATGGGTCGGCGAGGCGACTTTGCCGCCATTTCCGATGATGTTGACGATCACGCCCGAGCCGCGGTCAGCCATCTTCTTGACCACTGGATCGATGACGTTGATGTAGGGAAAATACTTGTCATCCATCGCTGCCCGCCAGGCTTGCGGACTGAGGTCCTGTACAGGCGTGCGCTTTGCGGCCCCGGCGCTGTTGACGAGGATGTCGAAGGGACCGACGTCCCGCCACATCCTGTCCACAGCCTCTTTCGCGTCATCGCCCGATCCCAAATCCACGGCGATACCAACCGCACCTGGAAGCACGGAAAGGGCGGCATCGATGTTGGACGGCGAGCGGGAGCAGATGACGATCCTTGCACCTTCCGCCGCGAGCAACTTGGCGCAAGCGAGCCCTATGCCTTTGGAGCCTCCCGATACCAATGCAATCTTGCCTTCAAGGCCGAGGTCCATGTGCATTCCTTCCCGATAGCTACGGCTCCGATCCAATCAATCTGGGCCCTGTTCGCCAGCCGCAAGGATCATTCCTGGCTAGCATGCAAAAACTGCTGAATAACACTTTCGAGCGCCGTTTCTGAATCGTGCTTTCATTCTCAGTTCGCGTGTCCCGTCCAGATCATGCGCCCCTCCAGCAGGCTCCTAGTCCGCGGTCCAACCGCCGTCGATGACCATGGACGACCCCGTCATGAGAGAGGATGCATCGGACGCCAGGAAGACAACCGCCCCGGTTATGTCGTCGACATGACCGATGCGGCCCAGCTTTATTTTGGAGAGCACCTGCGCCCTGAAGGCCTCATTCTTGAGAAAATTCTGAGCGAGCGGCGTTTCGACAAACGTAGGGCAGACGGTGTTGACACGGATCTTGTATGGAGCCAGGTCGATTGCCGCCGCCTTGGTCATGCCCTCCATGGCCCACTTCGAGGCGCAGTAGACGCTGCGCGTCGCGGCACCGACATGGCCCATCTGCGACGACATGTTTATGATGCTGCCACTCACGCCTTGCTCGACCATGCGTCGCGCGACGATCTGCGCAACAAAGAAGGAAGCACGCAGATTGAGGCCCATGATATCATCGAAATCGGCCTGCGTTACATCAAGGAATGGGTTGGTGCGGTTCATCCCGGCATTGTTGACCAGCACATGAAAAGCTGACCTGTGTGACACTGCTTCACTCACTGCTTCAACGTCCCGGATATCGAGAGCGATGGCTTCGGCTCGTCCGCCCGAGCGAGTGATATTGGCCGCGGCAGCCTCCACCTCGCTCAATGTGCGAGCGGCCAGAACAACCTCGGCCCCATAGTGGGCGAGCGCATGTGCGGCAGCCAGTCCCAAACCCCGTCCGGCTCCCGTAATGAGCGCTCGTTTTCCGTCCAGCCTGAAATTTGGCGCGACTTGATTTTCCTCCATAAACCGTTCTCCATTTCTTTGAACTGGGAATACGTATGCGCACGCTTTGGCTAAATTAGTATCTGGCGTTTGATCAGTTCAGGTGGTTGCAGGACCGATGTTGGTAGAGCCGCGAATGATCAGTTCGCCGGGTATGCGAATAGCCGCCGGTGGAAAGTCTGCCGGATCAAACAGCAGGGACAGGGACCGCCCCACCATCGCCTCGATCGGCTGGCGGAAGGTGGTGAGGTCGTATGCCGGCCAGGCGGCCGAGGGAATGTCATCGAAGCCCACGATCGAAACATCGCGCGGAACTTTCAGCCCAAGCCCGAAGCGCGCGGCATCCAGTGCGCCAAGCGCCATGACATCGGCGATACAGAAGATAGCGTCTGGCGGACTCGGGCCGGAAAGCAGATTGATTGCTGCCCGGTAGCCCCCGCCATAGGTGTTTTCGCCGAATTGCTCGCCAAGGATTTGGAGGCCGTGGCGGCGCAATTCATCTTGAAACCCGGCGCTGCGTTCGCGGTGGGTCGACGTGTCAGGGCGGCCCCCGATAAGGGCTATGCGCCTATGTCCTGCAGCAACAAGAAGGGCGGCAACTTCGATGGAAGCCGACCTGTTCTCACAACACACCGAATTGATCGAAAAGTCGTCGACGGAGCGATTGAATAAAACCACCCGAGTGTTCCTATTGTGCAGAATGTCGCGCATTCGCGACGACAACACCGCTGACGTCACGATCAAACCGTCGATCTCGTATTGGAGCATCGATGGCAGCACGTCGTCGACTTCAAAACCCTTCGGTACGGAAAGCAACAGGAGCTGCTTGCCCATGGCATTGAGCTTCTGAGTGTAGATTTCCAGGACGGCCGGGTAGAACGGATTGAGGATGTCGGCCATGATCAGGCCAACCATATTTGTCTTCTTCGTCTGCAGGCTGCGCGCGATCCCATTTGGCGTGTAGCCCAATCGCTCTGCGGTCTTGCGGATCTTCTTCTTCGTCTCCTCCGAGATTCTCCCATCACCGGCAAGCGCGCGAGAAACCGTCGATTGCGATACGCCAGCCTCCCGCGCGACATCCACCGAAGTTGACCGTCTCATGTATTGGATCCTTGCGCAAATCAGCTTTTGCGCCTGTTATGCTGCCTTGCCCGCAGCAATAGCAAGACGATGCGCGAGATCAAACGCTGCTGTCAGGCCGGCGGGGTCGGCGCGATTTTGTCCGACGATGTCGTAGGCTGTTCCTTGTGAGGCGGTAACGATTGGCAGCGGCAATCCGCCAAGAACGGTCGAGGTATTGGCGAAACCGAGCGTCTTTAGCGCGATCTGGCCCTGATCATGGAACATGGTGACGATCAGGTCGAGCTTCTCCGGCCCCACGCGCAGAAAGACGGTATCAGCCGGATAGAGGCCTGCGACATCGTATCCAAGCTGCCTTAGCCTTTCGATAGCGGGAAGGATAATCTCGATCTCTTCAGTGCCCATTGCGCCGCCTTCTCCCAGATGCGGGTTAAGGCCGGCAACGGCTATTCTCGCACGTTTGCCGCTTGATGATTCGACCGCCTTGGCGCCCGCCACGGTGGCCGCAACGATGGACTCCACGGAGATGTTGTCGGCCACGGCGCGAAGCGGGATATGCGAGGTTACGCGGGCGGTCCAAAGAGCGCCCTGGTTATTCATTTCGCAGCAGAAGCCGGTAACACCGAGGCGGCTCGAGAAAAAATGCAGTTCGTCGATCGCCTTGTGACCGGCCAGCCACATCGCCTGCTTGTTGAGCGGACCATAGACAATCGCATCGAGCTGCCCTGCCCCGGCCGCGTCTGCTGCACTCTCCAGCGCCGCGAGCGTGGCAGTTCCGGCCTCCGCGCTCGCCACGCCGGGTTTGTAGCCGCCTCGATCCAGACCTGAAATCAGCGCCACGCCGCCATGCTCCGGAACCGATGAAACGCTGTCGGCGACCAGGATTTCAGCATCGAGACCGGCGATGCGCATTCCGTCGCGAAAGCTCCCTTCCCCACAAAAGATGGCAACGCGAAGGTCGCTCAGGCGCCTCTTTGCATTGACTAGTTTGGCGCAAAGTTCGGGACCGACACCGGATGGGTCGCCGGCCACGAGACCGATTGTTGTCACAGACATTTCTCGCTCCTGTTTGACAAGCTTGTTTCAAATGTCTAACAGAGTGCATACGTATGCTCAATCAAAAACCGATAGAAGCCACTTCGTATGAACGCCTTTGCAACAGACTCGCTTGAAACGCGCATCGCCGCACAATCGGCCGAAGCGAGCCGCCTTTCGGGCCAGATCGTTTATGGAGGTCGATTGAGGAAGGCGCTCACACACGCGCAGTTCGATGTCGAGAACCCGGCGACCGAAGAGGTCATTGGGTACGCGCCCCGCTGCGGTGCCGAAGATGTCGATGCCGCAGTCGATGCGGCCTCTTTGGCATTCCGGTCGTGGTCGGCCCTGCCGGCGAGAGAGCGCGGCGCCCTGCTCATTCGGGCAGCCGATCATCTCGACGGTTTCCGCGAAGACATTGCACGGCTGTCGTCCCTGGAGACAGGCAACGCGCTGCCAAC
The DNA here is from genome assembly GCF_056402995.1 of Mesorhizobium sp. P3_A8. Taxonomy (NCBI): domain Bacteria; kingdom Pseudomonadati; phylum Pseudomonadota; class Alphaproteobacteria; order Hyphomicrobiales; family Phyllobacteriaceae; genus Mesorhizobium; species Mesorhizobium sp. P3_A8. The sequence goes on from NZ_JBFUGI010000010.1 coordinate 223,848, forward strand.
CCAATCGCGCAATGAAGCGCGCACCATGGTCGATATACTGCGCTATTTCGGCGGCTTGGCTGGAGAGATCAACGGCCAGACCTATCCGCCCGATCCTGGCCGGCTGCTCTATACGCGGCGTGAGGCGCTTGGCGTCGTTGGCGCGATCATTCCGTGGAATGCACCGCTGATGCAGCTTGCCAGCAAGATCGCCCCGGCACTCGCCGCGGGCAACACCGTCGTGCTAAAGCCGGCCGAGCAAGCACCCTTGGCAGTGCTTCGGGTGTTCGAACTGCTGCAGGCGGTTCTGCCACCCGGCGTCGCGAACGCAATCACCGGGCTCGGCGAGGAAGCAGGTCGCCTGCTTTGCCAACATCCGGCTGTACGCAAGATCAGCTTCACCGGATCGAGCGCCGTCGGCGCCTTGATCATGCACTACGCCGCCGACAAGATCATACCAGTCACAGCCGAACTCGGTGGCAAGAATCCGAACATCGTCCTGGCTGATGCCAATGTCGATCGCGCGGCGCGTGGCATTCTGCAGGGGCTTCGGCTTCAGCGTCAGGGCCAGTCGTGTTCCGCCGGTACGCGGATCTATATCCACGACGCCATCTATGATGCGGTGATCGAGCGCGTCCTGGCCGGCATTCAGTCTTTTCGGGTTGGAAACCCGCTGGATGAAGTGACACAGGTGGGCTGTATCGTATCGCGCAAGCAGTTCGATCGCGTCGAACGCTATATCGAAATGGCGCGGCAGACGCCGGGTGCCCGTATCCTTTGCGGCGGCCAGCGTCCCGAAGGTCTCGACAAGGGTTACTACTACTCGACGACGCTGATCGAGGGCGTTCCCGCAAGTTCACCCGTTTGCCGCGACGAAATCTTCGGGCCAGTCGCGACCGTCTCGCGCTTTACCGATTTCGAGACCGTGCTGCAGGAGGCCAACGATACGCCTTACGGCCTCGCGGCAACGATTTTCACGGAAAACCTCCCGGCGGCGTTCGACTTCGTGTCGCGCATCGACGCCGGCTTCGTGCAGGTCAACCAGTTTGCCGTCGCGGAAGCCAACATCGAATATGGGGGGACGAAAATGAGCGGCATGGGACGTGAGCTCTCGCTGGCAAGCATGGTCCAGCACTTCACCTGGTCGAAGACCGTCATCGTCAACACGTCGGCTGCCTGACCGGGAGAATGCTCAAGTGAAAACCGTCGCTTTCCTTGGTCTTGGCAATATGGGTCAACCAATGACCCGCAATCTGGTCCAAGCTGGCTTTCCAGTCATTGGCTTCGATCCGTCTTCGGCGGCGCTCGACGCGGCTGAGAAGCAGGGCGTGCAGCGTGCGGCCTCCGCCGCCGAGGCGGCTTCGTCGGCCGATGTGGTTATCACCATGCTTCCGACCGGAGACAATGTCCGCGACGCCTATCTTGGAGCGTCGGGTCTCATCGCGGTATCCCGCAAGGGTGCGCTGCTGATGGATAGCAGCACGATTTCGTCGACCGTTACCGTGGAAATCGCGACTGCCGCCCGCGCGGCGGGACGGCGCATGATCGACGCACCGGTTTCGGGTGGGACGCCTCGAGCTCATTTGGGCAGCCTGACTTTCATGGTCGGCGGCGAAGCCGCGGATGTCGAGGAGGCCCGACCACTGCTCGAGGCGATGGGCCAGCGCATCTACCATGTCGGAGCATCGGGAGCGGGCCATACGGCAAAGCTCTGCAACAATATCTTGTCGGGCATCTGCATGGCGGGAACCGTCGAGGCGCTGGCACTCGGTGTCGCCAATGGTCTCGACCCAGCTGTGCTGAGTGATGTCATGCGCAACTCCTCGGGCAACAACTACGCGCTCGAGCGCTATCACCCATTCCCGGGCCTGATGGAGAATGTGCCCTCTGCCAACGGTTTTGCCGGCGGTTTCCGCTCGGATTTCCAGTTGAAGGACATGCGGCTCGCCAAGGAATTGGCGAACAGCTCGAAAGTCCTGGCAGCGATGGGCAATCTGGCAACAGAGCTCTTCGCCATCCATTGCCAGAACGGACATGCCGGCGAGGACTATTCGAGCATCATCAAACTGGCGCTCGATCTCGACAGCTACTTCGAAGGCAGGACGACGGAAGGAGCGACCAAGTGATCCGCAAGCTCAAAGAGGGGCGCGATCCGAGCGCCGTGGCAGCCGATCAGGCCACCGTCAGAGCCACTGTAGAAGGCATCATCGCCGATGTCCGTGCGCGTGGTGATGTTGCGGTTCGCGAGCTTTCGATCCGCTTCGACAAATGGGACCGCAACGATTTTCGCCTTACCGATGCGGAGATACGCGCCTGCCTTGCGGAACTGTCCGAACAGAACCTGAGCGACATCCGCTTCGCGCAGGAACAGGTTCGCAACTTCGCGCAGCATCAGCGCGAAGCGTTGCGCGATATCGAGATCGAAACCTTGCCCGGCGTTGTTCTTGGGCACAAGAACATCCCCGTTCAGTCCGTCGGCTGCTATGTGCCAGGCGGAAAATATCCATTGCTGGCCTCGGCCCATATGTCGGTCATTACGGCCAAGGTTGCCGGCGTGCCGCGCATCGTTACGGCTGCGCCGCCTTATGAGGGGCGACCTGCCGCGGCGATCGTTGCCGCCCAGCACCTGGCAGGCGCGGATGAAATTTACTGTCTCGGCGGTGTGCAGGCCGTAGCCGCCATGGCACTGGGCACACAAAGCATCCAGTCGGTCGCCATGCTGGTCGGTCCAGGCAACGCCTTTGTGGCGGAGGCCAAGCGCCAGCTCTATGGGCAGGTCGGCATCGATCTCTTCGCCGGTCCGACGGAAACCCTGGTCATTGCCGATGACAGCGTCGACGCCGAGCTATGCGCGACCGATCTTCTCGGCCAGGCCGAGCATGGCCCCAACTCACCGGCAATCTTGCTGACAAATTCAGAGGCCCTCGCCAAAGCCACGATCGCAGAGGTCGAAAGGTTGCTGAACATCCTGCCGACTGCCGTCGTCGCCCGTCGCGCATGGGAGGATTACGGCCAGGTGATCCTGTGTTCGACAGAGGACGAAATGGTCGGTGAAGCAAACCGCATCGCATCGGAACATGTGCAGGTGATGACTCGCGATCCGGATATCTTCCTCGAGCGGATGACGAACTACGGGGCGCTATTTCTCGGGCCGCGAACCAATGTCGCCTATGGCGACAAGGTGATTGGAACCAACCACACACTGCCGACGGCGGGAGCCGCCCGTTACACCGGCGGCCTTTGGGTCGGCAAGTTCCTGAAGACCGTTACCTATCAACGCGTCCTGACCGATGAGGCCTCGGCAATGATCGGCGAATACTGTTGGCGCCTTTGCATACTTGAAGGATTCGCCGGCCATGCCGAGCAGGCAAACGTTCGTGTTCGTCGCTATGGCGGGCGCAACGTCCCCTATGCGGCCGCCGCTGAATAAATCGCGATAAATCGCGGCGACGACTGCGGATGCCGGAAGAGGAGCTGGCATCCAATCTGAGACGGGTCGTCCCGAGACGGAGAGGAGACAGACGTGACTGATATGCCAATGGTGGATGCTCACGTCCACTTCTGGAATCCCGAGCAGAACTATTATCCGTGGCTCAACGATCGGCCGCTGATTCCATTCCGCTATGGCGACTACTCCTCGATATGCCGGCCGTATCTGCCGGCCGACTACAAGCGGGACGCTGCCGGCCACCACGTTGTCAAGACGGTCTATATCGAAGCCGAGTGGGATCCGAGTGATCCAATCGGCGAGATGGAATATATCGCCTCCCTTCGTCGTGAGACGGGGTGGCCTAACGTCGCTGTCGGCCAGGCATGGCTCGACCGGGACGACCGCGCCCAGGTGCTGGAGCGGCTGGCCGGTTTCGGCTTCGTACGCGGCCTGCGTCACAAGCCGAAATCCAATCCCAAGCCCGGCTCAGCCGCTCCAGGCAGCATGGTCGACCCGCATTGGGTCGAAGGTTTCGCCATGCTGTCCAGCTATGGTTTGCGGTTCGATCTGCAGACACCATGGTGGCATCTGCCCGAGGCGTGCACGCTCGCCGACCGCTTCCCGCAGACGCAGATCATCCTGCTGCATTCAGGGCTGCCGGCCGATCGCAGTGCCGAGGGGATTGCCGGCTGGAAGGCGGCAATGACCGAATTCGCCAAGCGGCCGAACGTGGCGGTGAAGATCTCCGGCATCGGCCTGCCTGGCCAGCGTTGGACGGTCGCCAACAACCGCGACATTGTGAGGTCGATCATCGAGATTTACGGCGTCGAGCGCTGCATGTTCGGGAGCAATTTCCCGGTCGACAGTGTGTGCGGCACGCTCGATACGATCTTTGGTGGCTACAAGGAGATCACGGCGGATCTCGGACCCGAAGCGCAAAAGCGCCTGTTCCACGACAATGCGGTCCAATTCTATGACATCCGGTAAGCCGCGCCTTGCCTATATCGGCGTCGGCCTGATGGGCGGACCCATGGCCGCGCGCCTTGCAGGGCTTGGCTACAAGCTACGAGTCTTCGACGCGGATGCTGGCCGGCAAGCTGCGGCTATGGCTTCGGGTGCAGTTGGCGCTGCGTCGCCAGAAGACTGTGTCGAGGACGCGGATCTCGTGCTCCTCAACCTGCCGTCGCAGGCGGCGGTCGAAACCGTGGTGTTTGGCCAAGCGGGCCTGACGGATGCTCTCCTGTCACCACAGATCGTGGTGGATTTCTCAACCGTGTCGCCGGATTTCTGCCGGTCCATCGGTTCGCGCGTCCAACAGGCTACGGGATGCGAATGGATCGACGCTCCGGTTTCGGGTGGTCCCTCGGCGGCAGGCGAAGGCACACTGACGATCATGGCCGGCGGCTCGGATTGGGCGATCGCACGCATCCGTTCCTTGACCCAGGACATCGGCCGGCAGTTCACCCATGTCGGACAGACAGGCATGGGTTCGGTTGCCAAGATGATCGCGCAGCTCGTGGTCGGCACCAATTATGCTGTTCTGGCCGAGGCCGTGCGCCTCGCTGAAGCGGCAGGAATGGATGCCGCGCTGCTGCCCGAATGCGTGAAATACGGCCATGCCGACGGCGTTCTGATGCAACAGCTCTATCCACGTATCGCCGCACATGATTTCGCGCCGCGGGCCTATGCGCGTCAGCTGCTGAAAGACCTCGATATGGTGCAGGAGCTCGCCCGTAGTTCAGGCACGGCAACCCCAATGTCCGGCCAAGCCGCCCAGCTCTTTCGTCTGCTTGTCACCGCCGGCCACGGCGACATCGACGGCACCGGCATCTATCGCCTCTACGAAGGCGCGTCGTCACATCTTACAGCGATCGGGGAGAGCGCGCGTGCCCAGTAATTCTTACGGATTCGTCGGTCTCGGTGCGATGGGCATGCCCATGGTCAGCAAGGCTCTGGCAGCCCAGTTCGACATCCACATCTTCGATACAAACGCTGCGGCCGTCGACGTGCTTGTCGCGCAGGGAGCAAAGCGGCAAGACAGCGCCGCCGCGGTCGCCAATGCGGTCGAGACGGTCTTCGTCAGCCTGCCAAACGCACCGATCGTCGAGGCCGTCGCACTGGGTGAGGCCGGCCTTATCCATGGCAAACGCATCAAGCACTATATCGATCTCTCGACCACCGGCCCGACAATGGCGCGCAAGGTCGGTGATGCGATGGCGGAACGCGGCGTTTCGGTGCTGGATGCGCCTGTCAGCGGCGGACCAATAGGCGTCCGCAACGAGACGCTGGCGGTCATGGCGTCGGGGTCGGAGCAGACACTGGAACGGGCACGACCGTTCCTGGCAACATTTGCAAAGACTTTTGTCCATCTCGGCCCGGACGTCGGCAAGGCACAGATCCTCAAGCTCGCCAATAATCTTCTCACCGCAACCAACATGGTGATCGTTGGCGAAGCGCTGGCATTCGCCGAAAAGGGCGGTATCGAGCCCGAGGATCTGTTCCGGATCATCAATGCCGGCTCAGGCCGGTCCTGGGTGTCGGAGATCGCCTATCCAAAGCATGTGGTGACACGCCGCTACGACCAGAATTTTCGCACCGAGCTCATGCACAAGGACGTGACGCTTTGCATGCAGGAAGCCGAGCGTATGGGCGTGCCAATGTGGCTCGGGGCCAACGTCCGCCAGTTCTGGCAGTTCGCCATGACGCAAGGCATGGCCGACGCCGATTGCTCGCGCATCGCGGCCCTCATCGAGGGTTGGGCAGGCCTGAATATCGAAGACGCGGCCGAGGCCGCCGAATGAATTCATATGGGGAGGAGTACACCGTGATGCTGAACGACAAGACCGCCATTATCACAGGCGCCGCCTCGCCGCGCGGCATAGGCAAGGCCACGGCCCGGCGGTTTGCCGCGCAGGGCTGCCGCGTGGCGATCTTCGACCTCGACGAAGAGGCCGCCATGAATGCGGCCCGCGACATCGGCTCCGAACACATCGGCGTGGCTTGCGATGTCCGGGACCCTGCTTTTTGCCGCAAGGCAGTTGGTGACGTCATGGCCCGCTTCGGACATGTCGACATCCTGGTCAACAATGCCGGCATCAGCCAACCAGACCGGCTGATGGATATCACCCAGGAGAATTTCGACCTGGTCATCGATTCCAGCCTGCGTGGCAGCCTGAACATGGCCCAGGCTACCGTGCCTTCGATGATCGAACGGCGCTCCGGCGCGATCGTTTCGATCGGCTCGATCGCGGCCCAGATCGGCGGCGGCATTTTCGGCGGACCGCATTATTCCGCCGCCAAGGGCGGCATCCACAGCCTCACCAAATCGATGGCGCGTGAACTGGCGCAGCACAATATCCGCGTCAACGCGATAGCCCCCGGCACGATCGACACGGACATCTTTGGCGACAAGCTGACCGAAGACAAGCGACGCGACATCGTCGTGAACATCCCGCTGGGCCGGCTCGGGACGGCTGACGATATCGCAAAAGCCTGCCTGTTCCTGGTCTCGGACCTGTCCGACTACGTGACGGGACTCATTCTCGACGTGAACGGCGGCCGATTCATGCACTGAAAAGACAGTCCGCACGGGCCTGCGGATCGATGCGACGACGAACATTTGGAGGCGACGCATGCTCAGGATCAATTCCGGACAAGATGAGGCGCCGTTAGCGCATGGGACGGCGCGGCAAACGTATGGTCACGAATTTCCGGCGCCGTCTTCGCGCATCGACGGTGTGCACCCTCCCACCTGTTCGATATGGGACACCCCCCACGAGTCCCAGCCCGATGCGTTATTGAAGTCGGGGATCGCCGATGAAGCAATTGCCTTGTACCTGGCTGACACCCGACCGCTCTACGACGCCGCCAAGCGTTGCGTCGGTCAGCTTTCGGGTATCCTGCTTCTGCTGCAAACCGACAGCCTTGACCGCAACCGCAATGATCTGCTGCTGGCGTCGGTCTCTCGGCAATTGCGCGAGGCAACCGATCGGTTGGGGGCGGTAAAGGCACCTCCGACAGCGGCGCGTCATCAAGCCGCGTTCGCCGATCTGCTTGTGTTTCTCAGCCGGATACTCTCGCGGCTTGATCGTCTCGCCGATCTCATCGATCCGGCAAGTCCCGACCTCGATGCCGTCGTTGACGCGCTCTTTTCCGCGCAGCGGTCGCTGCTGACGGTTTCGCAACCTTCCGCGGGACTGACGCCGGTCGACTTCACGGCAGCCTGTTGCAACTGCCGGCCCGCGAAAAATTGACCGTCTGGATCAAGGGAGGAAAAATCGGTGTCACTCTATTCGATCTACGTCCTCGAGTACGGCTACGTGCCTGAATACCACAAGAGCGGCGTCATCTACGGCGCTCACAATGAGGGCTATGTGAAGCTGCCCTACTGCTACGCCGTCATCAAGGGAGACGGTTGGGCTGCGATGGTCGACGTCGGTTACAACGATCGCGACTACGGCAACTATCTCGGCACTCTGTTCAACGTCCAGAACTGGCGCGGACCGCGCGAGGTTCTTGCCGAAATCGGATTGACGCCGGAAGACATCAACGCGGTCTTCATCACACACGCGCATTTCGATCATTTCGGCAATGTCGATGCATTTCCCAATGCCACCTTCTACGTCCAGAAGAAGGAACTGCAGGAATGGATCTGGGCAATGTCGCTGCCGGACCGCATGCGCTGGATCCTGTCCGGCATCGATACGGCGGATATCCTGCGCGGTGTGCAGCTGGCGCGCGACAAACGCCTCATCGCGGTCGATGGCGCCATGGACAACGTCTTCCCCGGCATCGATCTTCACGTCGCCTATGACAGCCACACCTTCGCATGCATGTGGGTGACGGTGCGCAATGATGGCAAGACGGATTCCCAGGACACCTGGGTGCTTGCCGGTGATCTTGTTTACCAGTTCGAGAACCTGAACGGCGCCTCCGAACAGCTCAAGATCGACGACATGTATCTCCCGGTCGGCCTTGCCACCGGCAGCCAGATCAATCTGATCATGGCCACCGAAGCCATGATGAAACAGGTCGGTCATGAGTCTCGACGGGTCATACCCGTTCACGAGTCGCGGCTCGAACAGACATTCCCGTCCCGGCTCTCCAGCCAGAAGCTGCGCATCAGCGAAATCTGTCTGGCCAGCGGAGCAAGATCCGCACTGCTTTAACCAACAAGTTCAATGCCGCGAATCCGCAGAAGGACAAGACACGTGGAAAAGCCTTCAGAGAAGCCAAAGCCGGTCACGGCCTTAGGAGAAGGTGCATCCGGACCGAGCAGTTGGTTTGCCTCAGCTGGCGGGCCGACCGCGGGTATCGCGGCGGCAACGCTGGTCCTGTTCGTCTTCGGCGGCCTGATCGCCCCGCAAAGTCTTGGCACCGGAGCGATGAGCGGAATGCTTCCCTTTGCCGCGATCCTGGCCCTGGTCAGCCTGGGTCAGACACTCGTCATCCAGCAGGGCGGCATCGATCTGTCCGTGCCGGGGATGGTTTCGCTCAGCGCTGTCATCGTCTGTTACTTCTCGGAGAGCCAACCGAATGCCGAGGGCAGTGTCGTCCTGGCACTCTTTTACGCTTTCGCCGCTGCAGCTGTAGCGGGGCTGATCAGCGGCCTGCTCGTCAGCAAGGTTCGTGTTGCGCCCATCGTGGCCACGATCGGCATGAACGCGCTGCTCTATGGCATGAACGTCAAGATTTCGGGCGGCACGCCGGTGTCGGTACCCGGGTCGATAGCGGCATTCGCCAACGGCAAGATATTTGGCATCACGCAGCTCGCCTATTTGGCAGTAGCGATGGCTATTGTCGTCATTTTCGTCGTCAAGGCGACCACCTTCGGGCGCAATTTCGAGGCTGTCGGCGCAAACAGCCGGGCCGCACGCGCGGCAGGTATCGTCGCTGACCGCTACCAGATCGCCGCGTATGTGGGCGCGAGCCTGCTCTATGCGGCCGGCGGCATTCTGCTCGGCGGCCTTATGCAACTGCCAAGTCCGCAGCAGGGCGACAACTACCTGATGCCGTCGATCGCCGCGACGGTTCTGGGTGGAACCTCGCTGTTTGGCGGCAAGGGCAATCTGGCCGCAACCGTGATCGCCGCTCTCTTTCTCACACAGCTCCAGCAATTGGTGCTGACGACGGGCGCCAGCATCGGCGTTCAATACCTTTTTCAAGGTGCCGCGATCCTGGTCGGGGTCGGCATCTATGGTCTGAATTTTCGCAATCTCAGGCGTGCAATCAGCTTGAGGAACAGGTCGACCGCATGATGTCGGCGGCCAAGGGAATAAACAGTTTCAACGCTGTCCATCACGGGCAGGTTGGAGAACAGCAACCAAACTTCGTTGGGAGGAAATGATGAAGTCTTGTCTTGGATTAAACGTGCTATCGGGCGCCGCGCTCGCCCTGTCGGCCTTTGCAACTGTCTCACCGCTGTCGGTCACACAAGCCGGCGCCGCGGATTGGTGCAAGGGCATTGCCGGTGGTGTCTTCTGCGCCGAACCGGCGGCGACGCCGCCGAGCTTCTGCGGAACGAAGGAAATCTCCGTCGCGCTGGCGGATGGCTTCGCCCAAAACCCCTGGCGGCAGATGACGACGGCCGCTGCGATCAACGAGGCCAGCCAGTGCCCGAATGTCACCGGCTGGGATCATACCGACGGACAGGGTAACACCCAGAAGGCAATCTCCGACCTCAGCGGTCTCGCGGCACGCGGCGTCAATGCCATTGTCGTGTTCCCCGATGCCGGCCCAGCCATGTTGCCGGCGATCCGCGATGCCTTCAAGCAAGGCAGCACCGTCGTCCCCTACCGGGCCCGTGTCGGCGGCGAGGAAGGCAAGGATTACAGCGTTTTCGTCGGCACGAACTTCCACCAGGACGGCGTCGACTGGGGAAAATGGATGGCGAAGGCCCTCAACGGCAAGGGAAATGTCGCCTATCTCGGCGGACCTGCCGGAACCAGCCAGAGCCGTGAGCGCGCCGATGGCATCCTCGAAGCGTTCAAGGACTATCCGGGCATCGTCCAGATCGGGCAGAAACCGTTCGAAGTGACGAATTGGGATTCCAGCATGGTCGCCAAATCACTGGGCGCGCTGATTGCCCAGTATCCGCAGATCGACGGTGTGATCGCCGACCTCAGCATGGGCGTTGTCGCCTCGGGCGTTTTCGAACGGGCCGGTCGGCCGCTGCCGCTGATCGCCGGTGAAGACGCCAACGTGTTCGGCTGCACCTGGAAGAAGCTGCACGACGCCGACGCCAAGTCCACCTTCCAGTACACGACAAACAGCGCCGAGCAGTGGAATGTTCGCCTGGCCGTGCGCTGGGCGATTGCCGAGGCCGCCGGCGGCAAGATGGATCAGCCGCTCGTCATAACCGATCCCAATGGCACCAAGCATACGGTGGCCGCGGCGGGTGTGAAGGAAGTGACGAACTTCCAGCTGGAGGATTCGCTTGCCGGAACGGTGTTCTGCAATCCGAAGCTCCCGGAATCCGCTTCGAATGGCACCAGCCTGACGGACGAACAAGTCCTGGCGGCCCTTAAGGGCGGTCTCTGATCTCGAGCAAAACGGGGCGGGCTTCTGCCCGCCCCTTCATCTCCTCAAGGAGGATGATGGAGACACTTAGGAGGATCGACCATGGCCACCGTCGAACAGCTTCAGCCTGACATGGCACCCCCGGCCGACGCCGTATCGGACGCCCCGTTGGGATTGCGCATGCAAGGCGTATGGAAGCGTTTCGGCAATGTCGTGGCCGTGAAGGACATCTCGTTTGACGCACGATGTGGCGAGGTTCATGCGCTTCTGGGAGAAAATGGCGCAGGCAAGTCGACATTGATGGGCATTGCCTCCGGGAATTTGAGCTTCGATCAGGGTTCGATCGAAATATGCGGACAAACTGTAGATCGCTTGAGCGCGGCACAGGCGCAGCGGCTCGGGCTCGCCATCGTGCATCAGCACCCGGCAGTGCTTCCTGATCTGACGGTGGCTGAAAACCTGCTGCTTGCAGTTCCAGCAGCGCTTCGAACGGATTATGCGAATGCCAATGACTGGGTAGTCGCCCAACTCCGTCGTGTTGGCTCTGCCGTTCACCCCAAGACCCGGCTGTGCGATGTCGACGTCGCACAAAGCCAACTGATAGAACTTGCCAAGGCGCTTGCGATCGACCCGAAGATCCTCATTCTTGACGAACCCACCGCGGCTCTGACAGCCGACCTTGTCGACATCCTGTTTCGCAACGTGCGCCAAGCTGCGGCTCGGGGCGCGGCGGTCATCTACATTTCGCATCGGCTGCAGGAAATCAGACAGATCGCAGACACGGTCACCGTCATGCGTGACGGTGAAGTGAAGGGATCTGCACCGGTGCGCGATGTCAGCGATGACCAGATTCTCAACCTCATTGTCGGACGCACCGTTACCAAGCAATTTCCGCCCAAATCATCCGGTGTCATGAGTGGCGCGAGTGTTCTTGAGGTCAAAGGGCTTTCGGGCGCTGATTTCGTAGACATCAACATGTCGGCGCGTGGCGGCGAGATCGTTGGTATCGCCGGCATTACCGGAAACGGCCAGAGCGACTTCCTGCGTTCGCTGGCAGGGCTTGGAAATGCCCGTGGAGCCGTCACTCTGGATGGGAAGATCGTGCCGCTCGGCAACCCTGGTGCCGCTCGTGGTGCCGGCATTATCTATCTGTCTCCCGACCGCCAGCATGAAGGCCTTTTTCCCAGTCTTTCCGTGCGCGAAAACGGCACCATTTCGGCCCTGTCACGTTTCGCGAACTTTGGTGTCGTCGACGGTTCGCTCGAACGGCGGCATATGGAAGCGCAGCGTGTGGACCTGAACATTCGCGCGGCATCGATCGAGCAGAATGTCGCCACGCTTTCCGGCGGGAACCAGCAAAAGACGATCCTGTCGCGAGCGCTCTTGGCAGAGGCGTCGCTCGTCCTGGCAGAGGAGCCGACAGCCGGGGTTGACGTGGGTGCCCGCGCCGAAATCTACCGCATCCTGCGTGACGTCGCCTCGCACGGGACATTGGTGGTGATCGTCTCATCCGACATTGTCGAGCTTGAGGGCCTATGCGACCGCGTGCTGGTCTTCTCCCGTGGCCACGTCGTGGGCGAACTCTCAGGCCAAGACGTCAATGAGGCCAATATCGGCCGGACCATGATAACGGCCACCACCCATCGCAAGACCGACCAGCAAGGACGAGATAGATCCGGCGCTACGCGCTCTTGGCTGCGAATGGTTGCCGCCGGCGACTATGTTCCAAGCTTCGTGCTTGCCGGGCTAATCGTGTTGCTGGGCTTGGTAGCGTCTGGCCACAACATTCGTTTCGTCTCAGGCTTCAACATCGAGAAAATCCTGTTCCTTTCCGCTGCGCTGGCGTTCGTCTCGTTTGGCCAGATGTGCGCAGTGTTCACCGGCAGGATCGATCTGTCGGTCGGCCCGTTGATTGGCTTGAGCCTCGTCATCGCGTCATTCTTCCTGAATGAAGGTGCCGGCATGGGGACGATAATCGTTGGCGTGTTGGCCGTGTTTGGCGCCGCAGCCCTCGTCGGCCTGACCAACGGGACCTTGGTTCGGTTCGGAAACTTCACCTCCGTCGCCGCGACGCTAGGGGTCTACATCATCATTCAGGGCATCTCGGTGTTGCTGCGGCCCTATCCCGATGGGGCCATCAGCGCCACCGTCATGGATACCATCAAAGCCACCATCGGCAGCATTCCGGTCGTGTTCATCGTCGCGTTGGTCCTGGCAATCATCCTTGAAGTCGGTTTGCGCTACAGCCGTTGGGGGATGAGCTTGCGCGCCGTTGGCTCTAACGAGAAGGCGGCGGCGCATATTGGTGTGCGCACAGGCTGGACTGTCGTCGGCGCGTTCATCGCCTGCAGCTTGCTCACGGCGCTTGGTGGCATGATGGTGGTGGCGCAGCTCGGGATAGGCGATCCCAATCAGGGCATCGAATACACGCTGGGCAGCATTGCCGCAGTGGTCCTCGGCGGAGCCAGTCTTTTCGGCGGACGCGGCAGCTTCATCGGCGTGCTGCTTGGCGCCGTCCTGATCCAGGAAGTCAATTCGTCGATGGTTTTCCTGGGTCTGTCACAAGCCTGGCAATATTGGTTCATCGGCCTGCTGACACTGATCGCAGTGGCAGTCTATTCGCAGGCCCGGTCAGCGTCCATCGAGAGGCCGTGAAACGAACTGCCGCAGACTGGAGATACAACGTCGAGTGCGCGAAGATCCGAAAAAAGGCGCGAGATCTCGCCCAACAGCAGGTCGACGCTCACTTGATGATGCCGATCTTCTTGCGATCAATGGTCACGAATACGGCGCATACCAGAACCGTACCCTTGACTATATTCTGAAGGTACGGATCGACACCAGCCATGTTCATGCCATTCGAAAGCAGTGTGATGATCAAGACGCCCAACATGGTACCGACAACGCTGCCTACGCCTCCGGTCAATGGTGTTCCGCCGACCACCACCGCGGCTATGACGTCCAGTTCAAGCCCCTCCCCGAGTTGGGCGGTGGCGGCCATGGCGCGCGCGGCTTGCAGCAAGCCGGCAATGCCGCACAAGGCACCGAGAAGCACATACATATAGATTTTCACGCGAGCGACCTGAATGCCCGTTAAAATGGCGACACGTTCTCCGCCGCCGATGGCACGAACTTCCCGCCCGAACACCGTCCTGTTGATGATGCCATACGCGACAACCATCAGCACTAAGCCAATGATCACGGAATGCGGAATGCCCAAAGTCCGATTGGTATAGACATTCAGGAATTGCTCATCCTCGATCGAGACAGGCGCGCCGCGGGTGAAAAGAAGCACGACGCCGCGATAGACAACCATCGCTCCCATGGTTGCGATGAAGGACGGCACCTTGCCCTTGGCCAGGAGAACGCCATTGATCAATCCGGCAACCGCACCGACGGCAATGGCGGGAATGATCGCCGCAGCGCCAAGGCTGTCAGCTGTCAACGCGGCTGCCAATGCCGCGAGTGCAACAATTGAACCGACTGAAAGATCGATGGAACCAGCCATGATGACGAAGGTCATGCCTAGCGCGGCAACCAGCAGCACCGTGCCTTGTTGAAGCACAATAAGAAGGTTACTGAAGGTCAAGAAGCGTGGCGATGATATCGAGAAGATCACAATGAGCAGAACGAGCATGGCAAGCGGAAAACTGCGTTTGACGACTTCGAACCTGCTTGCATTCAAGGTCGGTTCCCCGGTTGCGCTCGGTGTTGTGGTAGCGCTCGGCGTGTCGTTCGTTTCCATGGTCAGGCCATATGTCCAATGATGTCATGTTCAGTGGCATCGGCTGCCGTCTCGATGCGATGCGTAATTTGTCCTTGCCGGAGTACCAGCAAGCGGTCCGACATACCGATCAGCTCAGGCATGTCTTCTGAAGACAGGATCACGGCGAGACCCTGCGCCGCCTTCTGCTGAATGATGCGATAGATTTCCGCGCGGGCGCCGATATCGACGCCGCGTGTAGGATTGTTGAGCAGGAGCAGACGTGGCTGGACAGCCAAGCATTTGCCGATCACCACCTTTTGCAGGTTGCCACCCGAGAGTGAACGGCAGGACGCGTCGACGCTTTGCGTCTTGATGCCGAACTGGGCGATGAGGTCACCCGCGATGGCAATGGCAGCGGCGCGATCGAAGAACGGCCCACGATGCGGTGGGCGGGCCATCACCAGATTGTCGAGGAGACTGAAGTCGGCGATCAGGCCTTCATTGTGACGGTCACCCGGCAAATGAGCGACGCCCTGTCGCCAGGCGAAAGTCGGACTCGACGGCGCGTATGAACCATTTGCAAGCTTCATCGAGCCACTGCGCAAAGGCAAGTCGCCGCAAATGGCTGCGAATAGCGCTTCGGCGCCAGCGCCTTTCAATCCGGCAAGGCCGAGGATTTCGCCGGCATGTACATCCAGGCTGACGCCGTCGAGTTCGCGCCCAACGGCGACCTCGCAGGCTTCGAAGACAACAGGACCCCGTCGAGGCTTGCCTGGATCTTTCGGCGGCCGCGGCGGATAGATGCTTTTGGCGAGCTCGCGCCCCACCATGCGGCGATGAATTTCATTGGGCTCGATCTCGGCCGTGCGATATGTTCCGACATATTGCCCGTCTTTCAGGATCGTCAATTCATCCGCGACGGCAAGCACCTCGTCGAGATGATGGGAGACGAAGGCTACAGTCATCCCCTGCCCTTTGAGCTCGCTGATGACGCGAAGGACAGCCTGAACCTCTCGATGATCGAGATAGGCGGTGGATTCGTCGAGAAGGAGGATTTTCGGGTTTGTAGACAGCGCTCGGGCGATCTCGATGCATTTCAGCTCGCCGAGATTGAGGCTGCCTGTGTCGGCAGAGACCGATATTTGCGCGCCAATCCGTTCGAGGATAGCTTGCGCCGCCAATTCCATACGCCTGCGATCGACAAAACCGAGAGGGCCGGCGAACTGTCGCAGACGATTGATGAAGATGTTTTCGGCAACGGTCAGCGAACGGTTGATCGTGATTTCCTGGTATACAAGCGATACGCCAAGGGCCGCCGCTCCGACAACGCTTGGTGGAGCATATCTTGCTTCATCCAAGGTCATAGCGCCGCTGTCAGGCCGTTCCGCGCCAGCAAGCATACGCAAGGTCGTCGATTTGCCGGCTCCGTTTTCGCCGACGATGGCGTGAACCATACCGGGCCGGAGCACCACGGATACGCCATCCACGGCACGTGTCTGGCCATAGCTTTTGTGCAGGTCGCTCGCGGTAAGTGTCATGAATTGACTACGCCCAAATGCCAGGCAGGGCCTGGCTGCAACCGTGGGATTGCTGGCAGGCCCAATCGGACGTTCAGTTGCTATACTGCATCTCGAACACGGCCGGCTTGGCGTCCTTGTTGTAGAAGCGGGAGTGCTGCCGGAAATCATATGTCGGCACGCCGCCGGGAAAGTCCTTCTCAAACTGCGCGACGCGATCCTTGGTCAGCGGCAGCAGCTTCAGCTTGACATTGTCGGCGCCGGCGGGAACCGGAATTCCCTTGATCTGATCGAAAAGGGCGACAAGGGCGAAGCCGCCCTGAAGCCAATGACCGCCAATATCGAAAAGCAGGTCGCCGGACTTTACCGCATCGACATTCTCAGGGTTGAGATCCATTCCGACGACCATGACGTCCTTGCCGGGCGCTTTGCCGTGATTCTTGAGAGCAGCCATCACGCCGGTCGCAGTGCCGCCGTTCGCAGCCCAGACGCCGGTGATGTCCGGATTGCCCTGGAAGAGCGATTCAAACGCGGTCTGTGACGTATCACGGACGAAATTGCCATCGACTTCGCCGGCGACGCGCACATCGGGCGCTTCCTTGAGAGCGTCTTCCAGCCCCTTGCGACGATCAATGGCGACCGAGGTGCCGGTGGTGCCGTTCACCACGCCGATCACTTTCTTGCCATCCGACCCCGGCTTGATCGCTGCGAACAGCGCCTTGGCCATTTGGTATCCGGCGTCTTCATCGCTCGGCCCGATAAAGGCGATGTAGTTGGGGAAACGCTCGGTCTGAGGCGAAAAATCCGGGTAGCTGTCAGTGAGGATGACCGGTATCTCGGCTTCCTTCGCCAAGGTAAGCCCGCGAGCAGCAGTGGCCCAATAGGGCGTAAAGACAATGCCGTCCACCTTTTGGGCCACCAGGTCCTCAAGCGACTTGACCATCTGGTCGGGCTTGTTGTCGGCGTTGAGCACGACGAGCTTTACACCAAGCTCGTCCGCTCCCTTCTTCATGAAAGCGACATAGCTGTTCCAGAATTGTGCATCCAAGGTCGGCACGACAACGCCGACCGTGGGTTGATCGGCGGCGACAGCCGCCGTTGACAAGAAAGCCGCGGCAGCGGCGCCGACAAAGGCCGATTTCAGCTTCGACAAGAAAAGCATGGTTCCTCCAACCCGGTTCGCAACAGAGCCCAAACGCTCTAAAATCACTGACTTGATTTCTATTTTTGACAAGAACTGCGCGCTTGCCAGCGCCAACTGACGAAGTTTGACGGCTATCGCTTACCACATGTGATCAAAATCAGTCAAAATAATTCTAATAAGACCAAAAGCGGCAGGAATTCGCTCATCCACACCACAAACCAGTGGGCTCGCCGGATGAATTCGTGATATTCGCGATGCTGGGATCGCTGTGATTCCGGCGAGCGCGTTGCTGCACTGTGCGGAGATACGACCGTGGCAAGGAATGTACGAAAATCTGCGGTGGAAGATATGGCGCCCTCAGCGTCCGCCGGATCATGGGAAGACGATGGCGGGCGTGGACGGGTCGATGTGATCCCGGCCAAGCGCCATGCTTTCATTCTCGAATGCCTTAAACGGGAAGGAACCGTCGGCGTTCAGGAACTCATCGATCTCATCGGCGCATCACCTTCGACCATACGGCGCGACCTCGAGACACTGGAACGGCAGGGAGCATTGGAGCGAACGCATGGCGGAGCGATGCTTCAACGCACTGAACTCGCCACCTTCGAGCCGGATCTCGCCACTGCCGCACACTTCGCCAGGGCCGAGAAGGAGGCCATAGGTGCGGCCATGATGTCGGAACTTCGCGCCGGGCAGAGTGTCATTTTCGACGCAAGCACGACAGTTCTGGAAGTCGCCCGCGCCATCGCGGCTGCGCCCATTGCGCTTACGGCCGTCACCAACAGTCTCGCGATCGCGCAGATACTCGCAACCGTGCCGGGCGTACGCCTCGTCATGCTTGGAGGCACCTGTAAGCCGGGTTCCCTAACTCTGGTTGGCCAGCCTGGCGAGAATTTCCTGCGCACCATACATGCCGATGTGGCCATTCTTGGCACTCATGCCATCACCGGAGACATGCTCACGGAGACCTCGCTTGAGGTCGCGGCGATGAAGCAGGCGATGATCGCCGCGGCGCGCCGCGTCGTCGTGCTTGCCGACAATTCCAAATTTACCACGCCGAATTTCTGCACCATCTGCCGGCTGGCCGATATCCACCAGATCATTACCGATGAGGGCATCGATCAGGCCAACCTCACCAATCTTCGGACGCTCGATGTAAACGTCCGGGTCGTGCGCGTCAGCCGTTCGGGTTCTTCAGTTGAGCGCTCTTGAGGCTGTGGACATCCGGATCGTCGCCGACGACCTGACCGGCGCCCTGGATAGCGCGGTTTGCTTCGCCTCGCCCGGCCGAGGTGTTGGGGTGAGTTGGCAACTGGATCGCGCGTTCTCGGGCCGTTTGGCTGTCGATATCGCCACACGTGAGGGCGCCGAGACAACGGCCGTCGCCAGACACTTGAAGTTCGCGCCATGGCTGGCCGCCGGACAGCTGAGCTTCAAGAAGATCGACAGCCTTTTGCGTGGTCACGTCATTGCCGAAATAGAAGCCTGCATCGTCGAGGGTGCGTACCTGCGGGTTGTTCTGGCACCAGCGTTCCCATTTCAGGGCCGCGTTACACGCCTTGGGCGTCAATGGCGGCTTGATCGGCCCGAAATGGTAGGTCCCGACATCGTCACCGGCCTAGGTCAGCGCTTTTCGTCTGGCCGGGCAGTACCGGGGGCGCGACCACTTCATTTCATCACCCTCTACGACGCCGAAACGGACAAGGACCTGGACGAAATCGTTGCGACGGCGGGCGCGCCTAGCACGCTCTGGGTTGGTACGGGCGGCCTGGCTGCAGCGCTGGCACGACACCTGAGCATACCACACAAGCCTGTTCCGGCATTGTCCGCCCCGTTCCTGGGCCTTGTCGGCACAAATCACGAAGTCACGGCGGGACAGGTGGCCTCCTTTGCCGCCAAGCATGCTGATGCGCATATCGGCGTGGAACGCGACATCGACAAAGCGAAAAGCGATCTGGCAAAACGGATCATGCGCGGTGCGCCGTCGGTTGTCACCGTCGTTGCATCGGGTGATCGCCAATTGGTGGCAGATCATATCGGCAAGGTGTTTGCGTCGCTTCTCGACGGTTTGCCAAAGCCCGGAACGCTACTCGTCACTGGCGGCGAAACATTGCGATCGGTGTGCTCCAGCCTTGGCGTCGTCGAACTCACGGTCGAGAGCGAGATTGAGCCGGGGCTTCCGATCTCCAGAATCAAAGGCGGCGTTTTCGAGGGCCTGCCCACAATATCGAAATCCGGCGCATTCGGCGATAGCGCCCTCTTCTGCAGGCTTGCGGCCCTCGCGCGTCCCTAATCAAGACCAATGCCCGGCCGCGAGTCCATTCGCCCGGTCAAATGACGTCAAACGATGTCTCAGCAGCCAGCTACATGGGGATTGCCCCCACAAGACGTGAGAAAAAGGGCGGATCTCGTCGCTTTGGCTGATTGCGAATGACTGAGAAAGAAAACTATTGCGCATTCATGGTTAGAGGGATTAGAAGATGACCACAATTGACCGATTAGAGGCGTTTATGTCTGGTCCAAGACTCGGCATCACAATGGGTGATCCTGCGGGCATCGGCCCCGAGATCATCGCAAAGGCATGTGCACGGCTGAAACCGCGCCTTGCCAGCGGATCGTTATCCCTTCTCATAATCGGCAGCGTCACCGCGATGCGTGCAATGGAGTCGATTTCCGGGCGCATTGCGGAGGAACAACCGTCAGCTTCGGCCGCTGGGACTTTTCCCGCTGTAGCCATTCTCGAAGCCGGCCCCGAACGAACACCCATTGAGACAGGCATCATGTCGGCTGAAGGCGGCCGCCTCGCCTATCTGGCGATCGAAAAAGCTGTTCGCCTGGCACAGGCCGGTTCAATTGCCGGCATCGTTACGGCTCCTCTCAACAAGGAAGCGCTCAATCTGGCCGGCTATCACTATGCCGGCCACACCGACATGCTGGCTGAACTGACCGGCGCCCGCGATTCCGTGATGATGCTTGCCCATGGCGATTTTCGCGTCAGCCATGTCTCGACCCATGTAGCGCTGGCCCAGGTTCCATCGAAACTGACCGAACCTCGGTTGCGGCGGGTTATCCAATTGACGGTCGAGGCATTGCGCGGCCTTGGCATTTCCCATCCCCGAATTGCGATTGCCGCGCTCAACCCGCACGCCGGCGAAGGCGGCATTTTCGGTCGTGAGGATATCGACATCACGACCCCGGTCGTCGCCTCCTACAACTCTTCCGATTTTGCCGTGTTTGGGCCTGTTCCCGGCGATACAGTTTTCGTCAAGTTGCGCGCCCGCCAGTATGACGCGGTGGTCGCAATGTATCACGATCAGGGCCATGTCCCGGTGAAACTGCTCGGCTTTAATGTCGATCCCGAGACCGGTGAGTGGAAAGCGCTCTCCGGTGTCAATGTCACGCTTGGCCTTCCGATCATCCGCACCTCCGTGGATCACGGCACGGCCTTCGATATCGCCGGCAAGGGCATCGCCAATGAGGACAGCTTGGTCGAAGCGATCGAGTTCGCGGTCCAGATGGCCGCGGCGAAAACCAACCCTTAGGGCGTCGGCACGCCGGCAACGCACGCAGAACCGGATTGAACCATGGCAGCAGAAGACAAGGCATCCTATCTCATGTTGATCGACGGGAAGTTCGTCACCGGTGAAGCCGGCACGCGCTCGGTTATCAACCCGGCCAATGGCAAGGCCTTTGTCGACGTGCCCGAGGCAAGCCCGGACCAGGCGCGCCAGGCGATAGAAGCCGCCCGCAAGGCGCAGAAGGCCTGGGGGCTCAAATCGCCTCTTGCCCGTGCGGCGATCATGAAGCGGATCGCGGTCCTTATCCGGCAGAACGCCCGGCATCTGGCCGAGGTGGTGGTTAGGGAGCAAGGCAAACCGATCAATGAAGCAATAGGTGAAGTCGGCGGCGCAGCCGAATTCTTCGACTACTACGCCGAATTTGCCCGTCGCATTCAAGGTGAGATCCTGCCATCCGACTACGCGGGAGAGCAGGTCTGGATACAGCGTGTGCCGGTAGGCGTCGTCGCCGCCATTATTCCGTGGAATTACCCGAGCGCCCTGGTCAGCCGAAAGGTGGCGCCAGCCATGATCGCCGGCGACACCATCGTCCTCAAACCGCATGAAGACACGCCGCTTTCGGCGCTCGAAATGGCTCGCATCTTTGTCGAAGCAGGCGTGCCAGCCGGCGTGGTGAACATCATAACGGGACGAGGTGAAACCATAGGCGAAGTGCTCTGCACGGAACCCGGCGTCGACCTCATCACCATGACTGGAAGCGTACCAACCGGTAAGCGCATCATGGCGAATGCTTCGCGCAATCTGACGCCTGTTTCGCTGGAGCTTGGCGGCAAGGCGCCATTCATCGTCCTGGCTGATGCCGATCTCGAACTAGCGGTTCGGTCCGCAGCCACGTCGCGCTACATGAATTGCGGACAGGTCTGCATCTGCAACGAACGCACGCTCGTTCACCGTTCGATTTACGACCAGTTCGTCACACGCTTTGTGGAATTCTCCAAGTCGCTCGTCGTCGGTGATCCGATGCAGGCAAATACAGATATCGGCCCGAAAGTCAGTCGTGATGAGTTGGAAAAAGTCGAGTCGGTCCTTGCGGAAGCCGTGGCGGGCGGCGCGAGGCTTGCTCTCGCCGGCGGACGCCCGACCAAGGCGCCCATCGATGGCGGCTACTGGCTCAATCCGAGCGTGCTGACAGACGTGACGCCTGATATGCCGATCATGACGCGCGAAATCTTCGGCCCGGTCGTGCCGATCATGCCCTTCGACACCTTCGAGGAGGCTGTCAGCATCACCAATGCCAGCAACTATGGCCTGTCGGCCTATCTTTTCACCAATGATCTGGGCCGCGTCATGAACGCCGTCAACGAGGTTTCGTTCGGTGAGATCTACGTGAACCGGATCGGACCGGAAATGCTGCAGGGTTTCCATGTCGGGTTCCGCGAAAGCGGACTGGGCGGTGACGACGGCGTGCATGGGCTCGAGAGCTACATGCGCAAGAAGACGGTCTACGTCAATTATTCGGGTGCCGCTACGGCGGCATTGATGCCTTACGGGCGCTGAACAGCCCAACCAGTACGACCAGCCAGGTCGCCACCCGGCCGCTACGGCCGTTTCATATGATCGGGAGGAATGAAATGCACTATCGTGGATTTATGGCGGCCGCCTTGGCCTTGGCGCTATCAGGACTGGCCGCATCGTCGGCTCTCGCCGATGACGCCATTCCACCGGAAGCAAAAGCTCTGCTCGAGCCCCTGCCCCTGTCGCCGCGGGGCCAACCCGTCCCAGGTTTCCCGGATGGTCCGCCGGCGGTGTCGCCGGACGTGTTGAAATTGTCCGATGAGGACCTTGCCAAGCTCAAGGCGGGAAAGTTTACCGCTGGACTGGTGATGCACACCATGGATGCAGGATGGCCTCAGTTGCAGGTCGCCGGAATCAGCAACACGCTCAAGGACCTCGGTATCGAAGTCGTCGGAACCACCGACGCCAAGTTCCAACCGGGCCAGCAAATCAGCGATCTGGAGCAGATGACCGCCCGCAAGCCGGACGTGATCTTCTCGATCCCGATCGATCCGAAATCTGAGTCCGAAGCCTACAAGAAGGCGGCGGCAGCCGGCATCAAGCTGGTTTTCATGGACAACGTCCCGGTCGATATGGCGCCGGGCAAGGACTATGTGACCGTTGTCGCCTCCGACAATGAGAAGAACGCCTATTTCGCCGCGCAAGAACTTGTCGGAGCGATTGGCGGCAAGGGTGAGGTCGGCGTCATCACGCTGGTTTATGACTATTACTACTCCGTCGCAGCCCGCAAGGTCGGTGCCTTAAAGGCGTTCGGCGAACATCCCGACGTCAAGGTCGCGGATGTCGGCACCTTCACGGCGCCGGAGAAGGCTTACGAAGTTGCCACCGCAATGTTGACGGCGCATCCCGACATGAAGGGTATTTTCGTTGCCTGGGACACGCCCGCTCAGCAAGTCGTCGCTGCGGCAAAGACACTCGGGCGCGATATCGTCGTCACCACGAATGACATTGCCGCTGACAGCGCGCTGAACGTTGCACGTGGCGAATTTCTGGCCGTAGGCGCGCAGCGTCCCTACGACCAGGGCGTCGCCGAGGCCAAGGCGGCCGCGCTTGCATTGCTTGGACATGACGTCCCGCCATACATTTCGGTGCCGACGTTGCGTGTCAAGAAGCTCGACCTTCTCAGTGCCCTCAAGCAGGTCACCAAGGAAGACGCTCCCGCCTCGGTGGTAAAAATCTGCAACGGCGAGTGTTTCTAGCCCCTTTCCGTCGGCGGGCTCCAGCAGTCCGCCGACGCTCCCCAAGCGATCGAGAAAATCGTCATGGCCGAAGCGAAAACTTCAACGTCCCGGAACGCGATCGTAACGATGCAACGCATCAGCAAGTCGTTCGGCGCGAACCGCGTGCTGTCTGATATTTCGTTCGAGGTCATGGCCGGTGAAACGCATGCGCTGCTAGGCGAGAACGGTGCGGGCAAATCGACGCTCATGAAGATTCTCATGGGAGCCTATCGAACGGATGAGGGCCGCATTTTGTTCGCCGGAGAGGACGTCACCGCCTTGTCGCTTCGTGAGAGGATTGACCGCGGCATTGCAATGATCTTCCAGGAACTGAGCGTCTTGCCGAACCGATCGGTTGCCGAAAACCTGTTCATCCTTCGCGAGCCACTCGCCTTCGGCCTGCGCGTCGACACCAGAACAATGGTTCGCGATGCCCAGGCTCTGATCGAGCGGTACGACTTCTCGCTTGATGCTTCCGCGCGCGTGGGCGATCTGGCCTTCGCCCAACGCCAGATGGTCGAGATCCTCAAGGCGATCTCGCGGGGCGCCAAACTGCTCGTGATGGATGAGCCGACGTCATCTTTGACCATCCACGAGGAAGAAACGCTTTTTCACACCATCGGTCAGCTCAAGCAGAACGGGATCGGTATCGTCTACATCAGCCATCGCATGGCCGATGTGCTGCGGCTTTCGGATCGCATCTCGATCATCAAGGATGGGCGCCTGGTTGGCCCACTCGAGCCGAGTAAGACATCCATCGAGGATATCGCCGCGATGATGTCGCGGCCAAAGGGCCAAGTGCCTTTGCCGACCGCCGCATTGCCCGCGAAACGCCACCCGGCAACGCCCGTCGGGACGCCCGCTCTTGAGGTCCGCGATCTGGCCACGTCGCGCAAGCTGTCCGGCGTATCATTGTCGATCGATCCAGGCGAGATCGTCGGCCTTGCCGGGCTTGTCGGCAGCGGCCGCTCGACCTTGGGCAAGGCTTTGTTCGGCATCCTTCCGGACGTATCCGGCCACATCACCGTCGCAGGCGAACCCGTTCGGCCGGGCAGCGTCAGCGGGGCCATCGCTGCTGGTATCGCGCTTGTTCCCGAAGACCGTCGGCTCGAAGGGCTTGTTGGCGGGCGCTCAATCGAGGAGAACCTCGCGCTTCCCCGCCTTTCCGATTTCTCGCTCGCGGGTCCCTTTGGACCGATGGCGAAGGCCCGGATAACGGCTCTGTTCAGACAATACCGTGACGAACTCAATATCCTGTGCCGCGGCCCCGTACAGAAAGCCCAGGAGCTCTCGGGCGGCAATCAGCAGAAGATTGTCTTCGCAAAATGGCTGGCCATGAAGCCGAAGCTGTTGATCCTCGATGAGCCAACTTCCGGCGTTGACGTCAATGCCAAGCGCGATATGCGCGAGCTTGTGCGGCGCACGGCCAGGGAGGGCGTCGCCGTGCTGCTCATTTCTTCGGAACTCGAAGAACTTCTGGATTTGTCCGATCGCATTCTGGTGATGGCGCAGGGGCGCATAACGCGCAGCATCGGCAGCGCGCACGACGAGACTGGGCTTCGCGCGTTGCTGCAGGCCGAGGCCGCCAGACAAACCAGCGTGCGCGCCAAGGGAGTTGCAGCATGAAACCGTCTTCGATGCCGATGCGCGCAGGTGCGACGAATTTCTTCCGCGATCACATCACCTATGTGATCTTCCTGGCGATCACCCTCTATTTCGTCTTGTTCGCCCCCCACTTCGCGTCAGTCTCAACCGCAAGCGCCGTTCTGCGCATCACAGCCATCGTCTCTGTGATGGCGATCGGCATGACGTTCGTCATCATCTGCGGTGAAATCGACCTGTCGGTCGGGTCGGTTGCCAGCTTTTCAGGTATGATCGGAGCGTTGCTGCTCGATCAAAATGTCCCCACCTATGTCGCCGCACTTCTGGTGTTGGGCGCCGGGGCCGCGATCGGCGCGGTGTCGGGCGTGCTTGTTACGAAACTGCGCATTCCATCGTTTCTTGTGACGCTTGGGATGTTGTCTATCTTTTCCGGACTGGCGCTGACCATCACCGGCACCCGGCCAGTGTCGATCGTCGACGATGATTTTTCGAATCTGTTCTGGAACGGCAGTTTTCTGGGCATGCAGGCACCGATCTGGTGGACGATCGTCCTTACGGCCGCCGGCTACTACCTGCTGCATCAGATGCCCTACGGCAGACGTGTCTATGCGACCGGTGGAAATGCTGTTGCCGCGCGCTTTTCCGGTGTGCGCACGGACGGCGTCAAGATCTTCGCCTTTGTACTATCCGGCATGACCGCATCCCTTGCGGGGCTGATGCTCGCGGCCCGCTCCACGGCAGGCAATCCCAGCCTGGGAGCGGGTCTCGAACTGGACGTGATCGCGGCTGTGATCATAGGCGGGACAAGTCTCTTTGGCGGTTATGGATCAATCGTCGGTTCCGTCGTCGGCGCAATCTTCATAGGCATTCTTGGGTTTGGTCTTCTCGTGCTCGGTCTTTCGACCAGCATCCAGGAGGTCATCAAGGGAGCCATCATCATCATTGCCGTCTCGTTGAACCGCCGATGAAAGCAGCAGCGAGGCATGAAAATTCGAGGATATGTGGCTCCGCCATTTAACCAGCGATGATCGGTTGATCGCAGCGCGTTTCGATGAAATAGTAAAAAGAGAACGTTCTCACAGCGTGTTTTGGGATGGAAGAGAACGTTTTGGAGGAAATCTGTTGAGTGTGTCGCCGCCACGATTGCAGGCCGCTGCCGTCACCAAATCCTACGGTGCGACGACAGCATTGGAAAATGTGTCGCTGGATCTGGCGGCCGGCGAAGTCCATGCGGTGCTCGGCGAAAACGGCGCCGGCAAATCCACGCTGGTCAAGATCCTCAGCGGTGTGCTTGCGCCAAACAGCGGTCAGATGCGTCTCGACGGTGCGGTCTATGCGCCGCATTCGATCCTGCATGCACGACAAGCAGGCGTCGCCACGGCTTTCCAGGAATTGAGCCTTGCGCCCAACTTGACCGTTGCCGAAGCGCTGCTGCTGCCCGCCATGAAGCGCGGGGCGTTCGGTCTGGTCTCTCCCTACCAGACAGCGCGAGCCGCAGCTGAAATCCTGCATCGCTATCGTCTCGACGACGTCTCGCCGATCGCCGGCATCGCCAGCCTGTCGCTCGCCCACAGGCAGCGCCTAGAGATCGCCCGCGCTATGCACCATGCCGAAAAGGTTCTTATCCTTGATGAACCCACAGCGGCGCTGACCGATGTCGAATGGCTGTTCGATCTGGTTCGCAACATTACCGCGGCCGGGACCGCCGTCCTCTATATTTCCCACCGCCTGGCCGAGGTGCGCACCTTGTGCAAGCAGGCAACGGTGCTGCGAAACGGCCGTTCTGTGGCAAGCGTCGGATTGTCGGATGCCAGCGATGCCGATATTTTCGAGCTGATGGTCGGCCGCACCGAGATGGCGCACGGACGGCGCACCCGCTCGCTCGTTCACGAGACGCGTTCCGTGCTCGAACTGAAGAATGTCACCGGCGCAAAGCTCAAGGGCGTCACATTCGACGTGAAAGAGGGCGAGATCGTCGGCATCGCCGCCTTGGAAGGCCAAGGCCAGCGCGAACTTTTCCGCACCCTAGTCGGCCTGGATAAAGCGACGTCGGGACAAATCCTGGTCGAAGGAAAACCCGTACAACCAAAGAGCCCGCGCCATGCCATCACAGCCGGACTGAGCTTCCTTCCCGAAGAACGCAAGGTGGAAGGCATATTCTCGACGCTGTCGACGGCAGCAAACATCGTGCTTCCCGTCATTCAGCACATCAGCCGGACCGGCTTTGTCTGGCCCGCGCTGGAACGGGACAGTGCCGCACGGGCATCCGAAGGGGTCGAACTCAATGCGCGCTATCTCGATTTTCGTATCGCCGACCTCTCCGGGGGCAATCAGCAGAAGGCATTGCTCGCGCGTGCGATGTTTACGGGCGCGCGTACTTTGCTTCTCTACGATCCGACACGAGGTGTCGATGTCGGCACCAAGCAGGCTATCTACGCGGCCATTCAGGCTTTCGCCGACAAGGGTGGATCGGTGCTTCTCTATTCATCGGAACTTACGGAACTGACGCGTCTGGCCGACCGCTGTCTGGTGCTCTACGGCGCACGTATTTTCGAGCAATTCACCGGCGAAGCCATCGAAGAGCGTGCGTTGGTCGCAGCCCTTACCGGTCATTCCCGAGACCCCGCAAAATCAAAGCGCGAGGTCGCGGCATGAGCATTCTTGCAACCAAGGCAGCAGCCACCCCTCACCGTCTCGCTCCGTCAATGTCTGCAAGGGCAAAAGCCTTACTGGCCAGCGGCACCGGCATCATCATCGTTCTCTACATCATCCTGTATGGCCTGTACTCCATATGGGATCCGACCGCGCTGACCGCCGACACGGTGCTCAACCTGACGAACAATGCCGTTCCCCTTGCGATCGCGGCGGCGGGTCAAACGTTGATCGTTTTGTCCAGAGGCTTCGACCTTTCCGTCGCCGGCGTCATCTCGCTGACAAATGTCATCATGGCGGCTTATCCGCTGGACGGCCCGATGGGGGCGGTCGAAAGCCTTGCCATCTGCCTGGCGATCGGGGGCGTGGTCGGCCTGATAAACGGCTTCCTGGTCGCTGTGCTGCGTCTCCAGTCGATCGCTGCCACGCTGGCGACGATGATCATCTGCCAGGGCCTTTCATTGGTGATCCTCGACGCGCCGGGAGGTACGGTCGCGGATTTCATCTCCTATGATCTGACCGACGTGCTTTTCGGCGTGATCCCGATCTCGGGGCTCTTCGTTGCGGCCGTTGTCGTCCTCTGGATGATTTGCCGACGCACGGCGTTCGGCACGGGCCTCTATGTCGTGGGAGCTGATGAGACAGCCGCGCATCTGTCCGGCATCAATGTCAAACGCGTGCGAATTCTAAGCTTTGTCATCGGTGGCATGCTCTACGGCCTCGCGGGTTTCATGCTCAGCGCTCAAACCGCGACAGGCAATCCCAATGCGGGCGCCTCTTTCCTGATGCTGACCTTCGCTGCCGTGGCGCTCGGCGGCACGTCGCTGAGCGGTGGGCGCGGCAGTGTCATCGCCAGCATCATCGGCGCCGGCACGCTCATGTTGCTGCAGAAAGTGCTGTTCGCCGGCGGCGTGTCGTCCTTCTACACCGGCATTTTCCAGGGCGTGGTGCTCGTGCTGGCGGTGGTGTTTGGAAATGTCGTGACGCATTTTGTTGAACGAAGAGGTGCATCGTGACCGAAACGCGCCCTCCCGGGGCGACTGTAGCCCCTACCCCGCGGACCCAACGGCAGACGGAAAGTGTCGCCGACAATCGGCGTACCGCCCGCTTGCGGCCAGAGACAATCACGGCGGTCTGCGTGTTCGGTATCAGTATCCTGCTGGTGCTGGGTTCACGCTTCGTCAGCCCGGCACTCGGTTCATGGGATCACGTCAACACCATAATCCTTCTGGCGTCTTTCCTGATCGTCGTGGCCTTCGGCCAGGGGATCGTCATCATGATCGGAGGTCTCGACCTTTCGGTCCCGGCGCTCATAACGCTTGGCGGCGTGCTGACGACCAGCTGGATCGATGCCTCCAGCGGCATGAGCTTGCCGCTGATACCGGCGATCTTGCTGATCTGCGCCTGCATTGGCGGGATCAGCGGCCTTGGAGTGACGTTACTGCGTATCCCGCCCTTCATCATGACCATGGCGACCGGGATCATCACCGCTTCCGCGGCACTTGGGCTGACGAGCGGTACACCGCGCGGCGCGGCTCCCCCAATCCTGACCGATCTGATGAAAGCGAGTTGGATCGGCATCCCGGTCATTCTCCTGTTCATCCTGGCTTTCGCGATCTTCGGCTCGGTGTTGCAGGGTCGAACATCCTACGGCCGCCGCCTGACAGCCATTGGTGCGAATCCGGTCGCGGCACATGTCGCAGGCATTGCAGTGCGCAGTTCGGTTCTGATCGCCTATATGCTGAGCGCAGCCGCATCCGGGTTTGCCGGCATGATGCTGGCGGGCTACGCAAACGGCGCAACGCTGCGCATGGGCGACGACTATCTGCTGCCCTCGATTGCCGCCGTCGTAATCGGCGGCTCGTCCATTCTTGGTGGCAGCGGCTCGTTCGTCGCCACCATAGGCGGCGCCATCCTGCTCACGGCGTTGAGCACTGTCATTTCGGCCGTTGGCATTCCGCAGGGCTGGCGCACGGTCATCGAGGGCTCGATCATCCTCATTGCCCTGCTCCTGCTGAGGGAAAACACCTTCGCTTTTCTAAGACGCCGACTGGCGCGGTAAAGACCGCCCGCGCCCGGCGATCCGGGACGTTCAGTGAGAACGTTCCCATCAACAAGCGGTCAAAACGATCTGGGAGACCTCGATGCCAAACTGGAAGAAAAAACTAAGTTTATGCGCAGCCGCTCTTTGTACTGCCGCGGTCAGCCTCTCGCTCACCGCCCCGTCGGCATCAGCGCAGGACAAGAAGTTCAAAATCTACCTGAGCATGAGCTACAGCGGCAACTCTTGGCAGTCGGAGGCAGCCAACATCGTCAAGGCGCTTGCCGCCACCCCACCCTACGACAAGACGGTGGAACTGACCCAGGTGATCTCGGGCACGGATCCCCAGGCGCAGATCGCCGCGTATGAGAGCATGATTGCCGCCAAGGCCGACGGCATTATCAGCTTTCCGATTTCTTCCACTGCCCTCAATCGCGTCATCCACAAAGGCTGTGAGAAAGGCGTGAAGTTCTTCATGTACGACGCGACTGTCACCGAGCCCTGCGCCTACAACGTCAGCTACATTACCGCGGGCTTCGGCGAGAACAGCGCTCAGGCCCTGGTCAATGCGCTCGGCGGCAAAGGCAAGATCTTCCTCAGCCGCGGCGTTCCGGGCAACTCGGTCGACAAGCGCCACACCGATGGGGCCATGTCGATCTTCAAGAAGTATCCCGGCATCCAGGTCGTGGACGAATATTATTCCTTCTGGGACGACCGTACGACCCAGCAGGAAACAGCCAAGGCGCTTGCTGCGCATCCGGACGTCGACGGCATCTGGGCTCAGGCCGGTGAATACGGTGCGATCCAGGCCCTCATGGACAAGGGAAGCAAACTGGTGCCGATGACGGGTGAAAACTCGAATGGCTTCCGCCTCGCGCTGGCCAATCCGGATTTCCAGAAGCGCGGCCTGAAAGGCGTTTCCGCTGGCTCGCCGCCGGCCAGCGCGGGCTATGCTTTCAAGCTGATGATGGAAGCCCTGACCGGAAAGCGCGATCTCAAGCCGGGCAACATCGAATATCCTCTGCCGTGGGTGCCCGCCGACCAGGTCAAGCTGTGCAAAGGCCAGACGTTCGAAGATGGTTGTAATGCCTTCCCGGAAGGCGTTGTGCCCAGTTCCTTCGTGACGGAGGTGTTCAGCCCGACGCTGCTGCCGGAGCTTTCCATCCAGTCGGCGCTCGAAGGCAAGCCAACGCCAGGCGCGACCATCCAGCCTTTGCCGGCCGATGTTCCGAAAGCCGCCGACGAGCCCGGCATCAACTGCCAGAAGTGCGAGCCGCCAGCAGACCAGTACAAGCTGACCAAGGTTCAGCCGACCGTCAATCCGTAATGGTCAAGGCGGGCGGCGTCACGCCGCCCGCTCCATCTTCTTAGAGAACGAGGACGAACATGCCCAACTATCTCAAGCGCGGCCAGGACGCGAGCACAGTGGCGGCGGTCGACGCCAGGACGCGATTGACCGTTGAAAATATTCTTGCCGACGTCGAGGCGAGAGGCGACGCGGCCGTGCGCGAGCTCTCTGAAAAATTCGACAACTGGTCGCCCGAAAGCTTTCGCCTTTCCGAGCAGGACATTGAAAAAGCCTTGTCCGCGGTTGCTCCGCGCGATCTCGAAGACATCCGCTTCGCCCAAGCGCAAGTGCGCAACTTTGCCCAGCATCAGCGCGACTCCATCAGGGATATTGAAGTCGAGACCCTCCCCGGTGTCGTACTCGGCCACCGCAACATTCCAGTCAATGCCGTTGGCTGTTATGTGCCTGGCGGCAAATATCCGATGGTTGCCTCGGCGCATATGAGCGTGGTCACGGCGCGCGTGGCCGGCGTCAAGCGCGTGATTGCTTGCGCACCGCCTTTCCACGGCGGTCCGCATCCGG
The DNA here is from genome assembly GCF_056402995.1 of Mesorhizobium sp. P3_A8. Lineage (NCBI taxonomy): Bacteria > Pseudomonadati > Pseudomonadota > Alphaproteobacteria > Hyphomicrobiales > Phyllobacteriaceae > Mesorhizobium > Mesorhizobium sp. P3_A8. The sequence goes on from NZ_JBFUGI010000010.1 coordinate 255,620, forward strand.
CGATCGTCGCCGCCATGCATCTGGGCGGCGCCGACGAAATCTACGTGCTTGGCGGTGTGCAGGCGGTTGCCGCAATGGCGCTCGGCACCGACACGATCGCGCCGGTCGATATGCTGGTCGGTCCTGGCAATGCCTTTGTCGCCGAAGCCAAGCGCCAACTCTTCGGACGCGTCGGTATCGACCTCTTCGCCGGTCCGACCGAAACCCTGATCATTGCCGACGAAAGCGTTGACGGCGAGATCTGCGCAACCGATCTGCTCGGCCAGGCCGAACATGGGCCGACCTCGCCCGCCGTCTTGCTTACCACCTCCGAGAAGCTCGCCCGGGCAACAATGGCCGAAATCGAAAGGCAGCTTCTGAGGTTGCCGACGGCGGAACTCGCCGGCAAGGCATGGGCAGACTATGGCGAAGTGATCGTATGCGAGTCCGATGAGGAGATGGTGCGCGAGGCGGACCGCATCGCTTCCGAGCATGTGCAGGTCATGACGCGCGACCCCGATTACTTCTTGAACAACATGACCAACTACGGCGCCTTGTTCCTTGGGCCTCGCACGAATGTGGCCTTTGGCGACAAGGTCATCGGCACCAACCACACGCTGCCGACCAAGAAAGCAGCCCGCTACACCGGCGGACTGTGGGTCGGTAAATTTCTCAAGACCTGCACATACCAGCGGATCCTCACCGACGAGGCCAGTGGACTGGTCGGCGAATATTGCGCGAGGTTGTGCATGCTGGAAGGTTTTGCCGGACACGCGGAGCAGGCCAATATCCGCGTGCGGCGCTACGGCGGCCGAAACGCCGCTTGACGACCTTGAACAAAGCACGTCGAAACATGGTTCGCCGCTAAAACTGGAGCCTAGCAGCCATGACCGAAGTCGCCCTGGAGGAGCCTCATACGCCCCGCATAACGGTGAAAGATTTGGCAAGACAATTGGGCATGTCGGTATCCACGGTTTCACGAGCCTTTTACGAGGACGCTGTGATCGCACCAAAGACGCGCGCGAGGATCCTCGCGCGCGCGGCGGAACTCGGCTACCAGCCCAATCCGCTCGCACGCGGCCTCATCACCAAGAGCAGCCGCATCGTCGGCATCGTCGTGTCCGACATCACCAATCCATTCTATCCCGAAGTGCTGACGCGATTGACGGGAAAGCTGCAAGCCCTGGACCTGAATGTGATGCTGGTGGTGACCGACCCAAAGCGCAGCGAGGACGAGACGCTTCGCGTCCTGCTTTCTTATCACCCCGACGTGGTGATCATCCTGGCCACGACGCTTTCTTCGGCATCGTCCGATGCTTGCCGCAAGGTTGGTACGCCGGTCGTGTTCTTCAACCGCTACGATGCAAGCCAGCGCTCTTATGCGGTGACTTGCGACAACGAACTCGGCGGCAGGACGGTCGCCGACCACCTGATCGATCTCGGACACAGACGTTTGGCCTTTGTCGCCGGCTTGCCGAATGCCTCGACCAACGTCGATCGCTGGAAAGGTTTTCATGCCCGCTGCCTGGAAAGAGGCGTGCAGGCCCCTCTCAGCAGCGTAGGGGAGGAATTCAGCTACGCGGCCGGCTATGCCGCGGCGCATGGGTTTCTCTCGTCCGACGAACCGCCGACCGCGCTTTTCTGTGCGAACGATATCCTGGCGATCGGCGCCATGGACGCGGCAAGGCGCGATTTTGGCCTTTCGATACCGAACCGTCTGTCTGTAGTCGGTTTCGATGACATCGCGATGGCCTCCTGGCCGTCGCACGATCTCACAACTGTTGGTCAGCCGATGGAATTGATGGTCGAACGGACCGTGGATCTGACTCTGTCTCTGTCACGCAACGATGCCAGTCAGCCCGCCCTGCAGCGCATTCCGGGAAAACTTGTTGAACGCAGCACCACGAGGGCCATCGATGGCAGGCAATAAGTCTTCTCTTTCGATGCTGGACTGGGCGGCGCAAATTCATGGCCCGGACTGTGCTGGCTTTGGCCCCGCTCGCGAAGTCGCGGCCTTGTCGCTGCCTGAAGGTGTGGCGGATGAGGTGGTCGCCTATGGCCTCGAGGCCCGGCAGGTTTACAACGGTCTTAAGCGTTTGATCGGCCAGGTCGCTGGCCTGATGATCCTGCTGCAGGCAAGCGGCCGCCGCGAAGTGCTCGATCTTCCGTCGATCGCCAGTGCTGCGGAATTGTTCGACGAACTCCGCGAACGCCTTTCGAAGTTGCGGACAACGTCTCGCCTTGATGGGCATCTGCAGCAGTTGATCAGCGCACAAAGGCTCGTGGGCGCCTGCCTTGCCGTCTTGCGTAGGCAACAAACTGCCAAGGATGCCCCAGACCTCGCAGAGCCGCTCGGAAATATATCAGCGGCTTACAGGCATCTTCAATCGGCGTCCGAGGATCGCTTCGGCATGACCATGGTCGACTTCAGGCATTCTTGTTGCAACTGCGGCGCCGAAACCCGCCTATAACGACTAGGGAGGAAATGAAATAATGTCACAGTATTCGATCTGGGTTCTCGAATATTCCTACGTCTCCAAATACCACAAGAGCGGCGTTCTCTACGGCGCGCACAACCAAGGCTACGTCAAACTCCCCTATTGCTATGCCCTGATCAAAGGAAACGGGCACGTCGCCATGGTGGATGTCGGCTACAACGACAAGGAATATGGCAAGCACCTTGGCGACAAGTTCGGTGTCGAGAACTGGCGTTCTCCGAAGGAGGTTCTCGCCGGGGTTGGCCTCACACCCGAGGATGTTGATACCGTCTTCATCACCCATGCCCATTTCGACCATTTCGGCAATGTCGAGGATTTTCCGAAGGCGAAATTCTACATTCAGGAACGGGAGATCGCGAAGTGGACCTGGGCGATGTCGCTGCCTGACAGGCTCCGCTGGATGATGGTGGCTGTCGATCCCGGTGACATCATCCGCGGCGTCGATCTTGCGCGCCAGAAACGGCTCATTTGCGTCGATGGCACCGTAGAGAACGCTCTTCCGGGGATCGACCTTCATGTCGCCTACGACAGCCACACCTTTGCGTCCATGTGGGTCAATGTCCGCAACGACGGCAAGGCGCAGTCTTCCGACGCCTGGGTGCTCGCCGGCGACCTCGTTTATGTCTTCGAGAATGTCGAAGGCCCAGGGGGCGTCGTCGATGTCGATACGCCGATGTATGTGCCGGTCGGTCTTGCTCTTGGTAGCCAGCAGAATTTGCTGATGGCCACCGAAGCGATGATGAAACAGGTCGGCTATGAAGCGCAACGTGTCATTCCAGTACACGAGGAAAGGCTCAAGGACCGCTTTCCGTCGCGGATCACCAAGGACGGACTGCGCATTTCGGAAATCTGCCTGGCTGACGGCGAGACGTCCAAGGTACGATGATGACAAGGGAGTTGAAGCAAGTCGCCGTTATCGGCGGCGGACTGGTCGGAAGCGGCTGGGCGGTCGTCTTTGCGCGTGCCGGCATCCCGGTCCGTTTCTTCGACGCAAGTGAAGACATCCGGCGAGGCGCGCCCTCTCGTATCCGCGCGAGTCTTTCGGACATGCAAGAGTTCGGCCTGGTCAGCGATGTCGATGCAATCGCGCAACGCATCGAAGTGGTCGACAGCTTGGTCGATGCAGTATCGGCGGCTGACTACGTGCAGGAATCAGTCTTCGAACGCGTCGACGTAAAAAAGGCAGTGTCCGCAGAGATCGGCGCGGCCATCCGTGACGATGCGGTGGTTGGCAGTTCAAGTTCAGGCATCCCGGCTTCTGCGTTTACGGACCAGGCTCCCAGGCGATCGCGCTTTCTAATCGCCCACCCGGTCAATCCGCCGCATCTGGTGCCACTTGTCGAACTGGTACCCGCGCCATGGACAGATCCGGAAATCGTTCCATGGCTGCGCGCGGCGATGGAGCAAGTCGGACAGGTGCCGATCGTCGTCAACCGTGAGATCGAAGGCTTTATTCTCAACCGCCTTCAGGGTGCGCTACTGAACGAGGCCTGGGCGCTGCTGGATGCGGGCTTGGCCAGTGTGGCCGACATCGATCGAACAGTTGCTCATGGTCTCGGCCTGCGCTGGTCGTTCATGGGACCGTTCGAGACGATCGATCTGAATGCGCCCGGTGGGATAGACGATTACGCGCAACGTTTGGGAACGCTTTACCACTCGATCGCGCAGGATCGCCGCGATCCGAAACCTTGGTCCCCTGATCTGATAAGACTCGCCACGGCCGAGCGCCGGAAAATACTGGCAAAGCCAGAGCTCGAGGCCCGTTCGGCATGGCGCAACCGTCGGCTTATGGCTCTGGTTTCTCATAAACGGGGTCAGCCGGAGCGCTAGAATTTCTCCGGTCCGCAAGAAGCGATCGAGGTCACATGATGTATGGGAAACGGAGGCAGAGGCTGGCGAAATAGCGCCGTTGCCGCCCTTCGTTGCGCTCCAGCTGAAGCACCTTTTCATGGCGCTTTGAGCAAGTGCCTATGGATGTGCCTCTTCGGGGCGAGCGAGCATCATGAGATCACCGACGGTTTTCTGATCGGCAAGCGTCCAAAGCGTATCAGAAAGCGAATCTGCGGCAAGTGTCGGGCAACCGTATCGCGCGAGGGCGGCAAATTTCTCCCGGAGTGCTGCGTCCGACATGGGCCGGGCGAGGCTGCCAGTAGCAACTTTTTCGGACGTCACTGCAGAAGAGCCATCCGCATATCTAATTGAGACATGAGCGGCTTCGACCGACGCGCCGGCGTCGACCTCGACTGGGCGCACCTTGGCACGGAGAGCCTTGACCTGCGGATCGTTCACCGCGGCATCGCTGAAGTCTTCCGCACCCGCATGGCCGCGCAACAGACTGACGGCCACCGCATGCTGGGCGCTCACTTGCGCCTCGCGCCCCGTGGTGACTTCGGGGCGATCGGCGCGGGCCTTGAGCAAGGGGGCGCCGCGCACGACAACCCCGGCAATCTGGCTTGCTGAGAAATTGGCGGTGGCACGAGCGGTGAGGCAAGCGTCGATCACAGGGTTCAGCACCACTCCGCAGGGGTATGGCTTGAACATATTGCGCATGATTTCCCACTCAGCGCCCAGTCCGTCCTCGATCCGCTCAGGCTTAGTATGGTCCGAGCAGACTTTGAGGAAGCCGCGCGGCCCTTCGAGCGGCTGCGGCGGCCCTTCGACCCCGCACTGTGCCATTAGGGCGGAGGTGAGCCCCCCGCGCGCCGCATTGCCGACGCCAGTGCTCTTGGCCATGAAGCCGAGGGTCTCGACGAGGCCTGAAGCTTGTGCCGAGGCATTGCCAAGTGCCCAGAGTATCTCGTCTTCGCCAAGATCAAGGAGCTTCGCCGCAGCCACGGCGGCGCCGAAGATCCCGCATGTGGATGTGATGTGCCAGCCGCGGTCGTAGTGGTCAGGCGAGACTGCATTGCCGATGCGGCAAGCGACCTCCACCCCGAGAGCAAAGGCATGAAGCAATTCCACTCCACTGACCGGGCGCATTTCCGCAAGTGCCAGCAAGACGGGCAGGACGGGCGCGGTGGGATGGATAATCGTGCCAGCATGGGTGTCGTCGAAATCGAAGACATTTATCGCCGCGGCGTTCAGGAACGCGGCCGTCAACGCGTCCCGGCGCTGGGCGTGGCCGATGACGGTCGCGGTCTCGCCGGCCGAAAAAGGCGCGAGGCTTTTGGTCAGCCGCAGCACCGCCTGATCGGACGAGCCACCGAGCGCCGTTCCAAAGCCATTGAAGACGGCCTTCATCGCGTGCGCGCGGACCGGTTCCGGGATGTCCTCCCAGCGTGAGCGATGCACGAAAGCCGCGAGCCGGCGCGAGAGGCCTGCTGCGGAAGGCTGTAGGATGCCGCCGGTCATGAGCGCGTATCCGATCCGCACATTGCCAGGATCAACTCTTCGCCTTGGCGCCGGCGACCGTCACGCCGGCCCAGCCCTCTATTGGCTTGATGATTTCGGTAAGGTCGGCATCCGCGCCCAGATCGCTCTTTGCCACCGTCAGAAGTTGCCGTACCGCGCCGCCCACGATCATCGGCACGCCGAGCGCGTCGCTTTCCTCGAGGCAGAGACGAATATCCTTCGCAGACAGACCAATCGAGAAGCCGAAATCGAAGCTGCGCGTCAGCACGAATTTCGGAATCTTGGTCATCGTCGCATTCGAGCTTCCGCTGCCCGAATTGATCACCTCGATCAGGATATCGGGATCGAGCCCGGCCTTGGTGGCGAGCACCAGCGCCTCAGAGGCAATGGACAGCGCCGTGACCGACATCAGATTGTTGATCACCTTCATCATCTGCCCCATGCCCGGCTCGGCGCCGACATGGATCGGCTTGCCGAGTGTCTCGAGGATCGGTCGCACCGTCTCCATTGTCGACACGTCGCAGGCGACCATCATGGCGAGAGTGCCCTTCTCGGCGCCGCCGACGCCCCCGCTTACCGGACAGTCGACCGTCGTAATGCCAGCGGCCTTCAGGCCTTCGGCCACCTGCCGCTCGGTGCGCGGGCCGGTGGTCGACAGGTCGATGACGATCTTTGCGCCCTTGCCCGAGACAAGCCCATTGGACCCAAGCGCCACGGCATGCACGATCTCTGGCGTTGGAAGCGACAAGAGGATCACATCGGACAGGCCCATCAGTTCCGCCGGGGTCTTGGCCCTTCCCGCGCCCTCTCTCGTCAACGCCGAGACGACAGCGTCGTTGGTGTCGTAGACGCTTACTGTGTAGCCGGCCGCAATAAGCCGCTTCACCATCGGCATTCCCATGCGTCCAATACCGGCAAAACCCAGTTTAAGGTTAGTCATCGTGATCTCCGCTTTATAGGTTGGGTGCAGATCGCGTCTGCGCGCTCAAGGCGCTGCCGCAATCGGATCGAGGTCCAGGCGCACGATATCGTTGACCCCTGGCAACGCGGCCGGATAGCGCGTCAGGACGAGCGGGTCGTGGCCAGGAATGACATGTTTGGGCGAACTCGCGAGCCTGCGCATGGTGGCGTAGCCCTCCAGCATGTCGGTAGCGCTCTCCAGCACCGGGAAGGGTCGGTTCTGCTCGAAATTGGCGTAGAAGTGCGAAGCGTCCGAGCCAATCACCACCCAGCCGCGCGCCGTCTTCACCCGGACCACCTGCAATCCCTTCGAGTGGCCGCCGACGCGATGCACCGTGAGGTTCGGGGCGATCTCGCTCACCCCATCGTGGAACGCCACCCGCCCGGCGAAGAGCTTGGCGACCATGCTCGCCACGTCTTCGTAGGCGAAGGGGTGGCGCAGATAGTCATGGCACATGCAACGCCCGGTGCAATAAGCCATCTCCACGTCCTGAACGTGGTAGCGGGCATGCGGAAACAGGTCGTGGTTGCCCGCATGATCGAAATGCATATGCGACAGGATGACGTCCTCGACCTTGTCGGGGTCGATGCCGATCATCTTCAGCCCCTCGTCGACCGGCCGCAGCAAATGCCGCTGCCGCTTCTGCGCCACCTTGGCGTCGAAGCCGGTGTCGAACACGAAGGTTCGCGTCTTGCCGACGATGGCCCAGACAAAGTAGTCCAGCGGCATCGGACCATCATGCGGATCGCCGCCGATGAAATTCGCGGCTGCATTGCGGTCGTGGTGACCGTAGCGAACGGCGTAGAGTTCGTAGGTCTCATCCATGTGTGGCTCCTTTCGCCGCCAGCCCGCCGTTGTGCCGGATCACGTCGATCCGGATCCGATTAGCTGGCAAGCCATCCTCCCTCGACCGGAAGCATGGCTCCGGTCATGTCGCGGCCAATCGGCCCGCAGAGAAAAACCAGGAGATCGGACACGCTCTGCGGCGAGACGAAGCTGCCGCCCGGCTGCTTGCCCTCCAGGAACAGGCGCTCTGCCGCACTGCGGTCAATGCCTCGATCCACCATCAATTCTTCCACCCGGCTTTCGGTGCCGGGTGTCAGGACCGAACCTGGGCAGAGGCTGTGGCAAGTGACGTCGACGTCCAGGTTCTCCAAGGCCACGGCCCGCGTCAGGCCCAGGATAGCCGATTTCGTTGTCACATAGCCGACGCGACCTGCCGTGCCGCGCATGCCGTAGACGGAGGTTATATTGAAGACACGACCGAAGTTCTGCGCCCGCATCCTCGGCAGCAACAACCGGACAGCATGGAAAATGGCCGAGAGGTTCACGGCCAGCGCCAAATCCCATTGTTCGGGCGGAAAATCCATGATCGACGCAAAATGCCTTACGACCGCGTTGTTGATCAGAATGTCGACCCCGCCAAGTTCGACGCCGGCGGCTGCAACGAGCGACTCCACACCCGTTGGCGTGGACAGATCGGCCCTGTGATAGGCAATCTGCGCGCCAGTCCTGCGGACAAGTGCTTCACGCTGCGGCTCAACCGCGTCAGGCGCTTCGAGCCCATGCAGCATGACGCTGCAGCCGGCCTCGGCAAGCCGAGTGGCGATCGCTTGTCCCAACCCCCCGGTGGAACCGGTGATCAGTGCGCGGCGTCCGCTCAGAGCCTTCGCCTGGACAGGAAGCACCGGCGGTGCCGTCTCCTCCACGCTCATACCCTGCTCCGCTGCTCTGTGAGCATCATCAACGTCCTCATCCTTGGCCGATACAGGGCTGCGCGGCGATTCATATCTGTTACCGGTAACAGATTTCAAGCTTAGAGCAGCGACGTCAGCGATGCAACGGGTGATACCGGATATCTGAAGTCAGGTGCTTTCGCGCTGGATCAATTCGAATTTCAGATCGATCACGCTGCCCCGCAGATGCTCGGCGCCGTCGATGATTCGACTCAGCAGGATTCGCGCCGTCCGTTCGCCGATGTCATAGCGCGGCAGCCTCAGCGTGCTGACGGAGGGGCTGACGTGGCGCAGAAGGTCCACGTCGTCGAAGCTTGCCAGAGCGATCCGGCCCGGGACCGGCCAACCGCGCTTCTGGCATTCAAAGAGGGCGCCGACGGCCAGCACGTCGCCTGCGCAAAACAGCGCATCGACTTCCGGCACGCTCTGCACAACGCGTGCCATGACTTCCGCCCCGGCAGCGAGACCTCGCTCGGTCTCCAGTACTATGCGGGGGTCGGGATCGAGCCCAAGCTGGTTCAACGCGGCATGATAGCCTTGCAGCCGATCCTGCGAGCGGTCGTTGTGCACCGAGTAAAGACTGGCGAAAGCAATCTTGCGGTATCCAAGCCGGCCGAGATGCATCGTCATCGCATAGGACGCTTCACGGTTGGAAAAACTGACCACCATATCCAGCGGTTCTTCCGGTATATTGCCGTTTTCGACCACGGGTATGCCCGATTTTCGGATTTTCTCCGCCGCTTGCGGTGTATGCTCGGTGCTGTGCAGGACCAGGCCGCTCACCCGCTGACTGAGGAAGATATTAATCAATTCTTCCTCTTCGTTGGGGTCATAGCCGGACTCGGCGATCATCAGCTGAAAGCCCGAGCGCTTGAGCACTTCCGACAGGCCTTTGACCGTTTGCGTATAGATCGAGTTGTCGATGCTCGGCACGATGAGGCCGATCGTCGTGGACCGATTCGAAGAGAGGCTGCCGGCCAGGTGGTTCGGCAAATAGCCGATCTCGCGAACCACCCGCAGTACCCGTTCGCGCATCTCCTCGGAGACTTTGCCGGGCCCGTTCAGCACTCTTGAAACGGTCATGGTGGAGACGCCGGCGCGAGCCGCGACGTCTCGCATCCTGGCGCTGCCCGTCTGCGGGTTTCCGTCTCCAGATGATCTTTTCGGCATTCCTGTCACAATCCGACGTGGCGACAGAAATCAAATCATTGCACGGACACACAAACAAGCCTTGGCGGCAGAAATCTGTAATTTTGTTGTTACCGCTACCAAAACAGGGTATTGGCTGACAGGATTTTGCGCATTCAGGATGCCGTGGCGATCGCAATGGACAGAACAGCGAACAACCAAGCGGACAAGGCGGTGCTGCGCTATGTGGCGGCGGCCCGGCCGGCGCAACAGGCGATCAGCCAGACACTGACGCAGGTCGGGGGCTATGCGCTGTTGCTGATGACGTCGCGCAGCCGCGCAGCGCTTGCTGAAGGCGCGCTCGCCGGCGCGCGGGACGCAGCGATGCGAGCATTCGAAGAGGTGCGCGCGCTTGTGGCTCCAGACATCGCCAGACATCATCATTACCACCTGCGTGGCGCCGCCGAGACGCTCCTCCAGGCCTGTGTCGCGGCACTGGCTTACAGCCGCATCGACGCCTCCGAGCAAAGCGACGCGCTCGTGCGGACGTTGCGGGCATCAAGCGATCACCTTCGAACGACGACCCGTCTGTTGCCGGGCTTCGAACTTGTCGATTTCGGGCAGGCCTGCTGCGCAACCCACGCGCCGAAGCGCCTGCTGCAGAACGTCACCTAGGCCAATTGTATCAGGGAGGAAAGTATGGCGGATTACTCGATTTGGGTGCTCGAATATGCGGCGGTGGAGAAATTCCCCTTCAGCGTGATGATGTACGGCCCCCAGCATCAGGGCACGCGCAAACTGCCCTATGCCTACGTGTTGCTTAAGGGAAAGGGCGAGACGATCCTGATCGACACCGGCTACGATCACGTAGCCTATGGCGAGCAATTGGCGACCGCCTACGGGGTCTCGAACTATCACGAGCCGCGAGCGGTCCTGGCCGAGTGCGGTGTCAGCCCGGAAGACGTGACCAGCGTCTTCATCACGCATGCCCATTTCGACCATATGGGCGCCATCCATCTGTTTCCAAACGCAAAATTCTATATTCAGAAAAGCGAACTGGACAAATGGATCTGGGCTCTGACCTTGAGCCCTGAATATCGTTTCCTGACCGGCGGCGGCGATCCGGCCGATATCGTACGCGCCGTCGAGGCGGCGAAGGAAGGCCGGATGATCTGCATCGACGGCGACCAGGAGGATGTCCTGCCGGGCATCGACGTCCATCTGGCCGCGGATACCCATACCTATGGCAGCATGTACGTCACCGTCCGCAACGACGGCGCCAAGAATGGTGAGGACAAGTGGATCTTCGCGGGCGACCTGATCTACACATACGACAACCTGACCGGCCTCGATCCTGAAGCGCCGCAGATCGTGCCGATTGGCCTTGCCGTCGGAAGTCAGCACAATTTGATCTTCGCCAGCGCGCAAATGCTGAAGTTGGTGGGTGGCGAGGTGCGGCGGGTGATTCCTGTCCACGAGGATCGGCTGCGCACCACATTTCCTTCGCGGCTCACCGACAAGGGCTTGCAGGTCGTGGAGATCGCACTCGCGAAGGGCGAGAAGAGCTGGGTCGGCTGAGCCAGAGCGACAGGGCGCAGGCGCCCTGCCCCAAACTGTGGCAATGCTCTGGCGAGGCCGGATTGCCACGAGCCTCAGACGCTACCGAGCATACACCGCTCCTCAAATCCGACATCCGCATGGTGTCGGATTTGAGTCATGCCCTGCTTTTTCAGAGTTGGTCCGCGCCTGCCACGAAGCCGCCACCATCGATCACGATGGCCTGGCCGGTGATGAACGAGGCTGCATCCGAGGCAAGGAACAGCACAAGTTGGGCTATCTCCGACGGATCACTGATGCGCCCCATGGGAATCATCGGCAAAACGGTATCTTTCGCGCTCTGCTCGCTGCCGAACATGCCGCTCAACAGCGGCGTCATGACCGAGCCGGGAGCGATGGCGTTGACCCGGATGTTCTTGCGGGCCACTTCCAGCGCGACCGAGTTCGTCAGACCGATCACGCCCCATTTGCTTGCGCAATAGACGGCGGTGGTGGCGAAACCCATGACACCGAACAGCGAAGACGTGTTGACGATCGCACCTCCGCCCTTCGCTGTCATATGCGGGACCTGATGCCTTAGCCCATTGAAAATCCCACGCAAATTGACGTCCATCAGGAAATCATAGTCCGCGTCGTCCAGTTCGTGCACGGGCGCCGTCTTGCCGGGCACACCCGCATTGTTGAAGGCGACATCGATCCTGCCGAAACGGTCGAAGGCCTTCTGGTGCAGCATGGCCATCGCCTTGCTGTCGCGCACGTCGGTTTCCATGAACTCGATCTCGACACCAAGCGGCCTCACCTCTTCCTTGAGGCTCTCTCCGAATTTGGCGCCGATCCCCGAAACGTAGAGATTGGCACCCGCCCGGGCGAACGCCAGCGCGGTGGCGCGGCCAATGCCGGTCGTTCCACCGATCAAGATGACGTTCTTCCCGGAATAATCGTACTTCACTTGCATGGTTGGTCCTCCTGTAGTCCGCGACCGCAAGATACCCGCGGCAAAATTCACCTGCGCCCTCGCCATCCATAGCCTTGACGTGATACCGCTAACAAGAGAAAATAAGCAAAGACGCAAGGAAGGCGGCAATGGCTGTTTGTTTTTGAACGAAAAGTGGATTTTAGAGTGATTTCAGGCTGTCCGGCTTCCGACTTTTCAAATGTGAACGTGATACCGCTATCAAATACGAGGGTCCAAACCCTGAGCAAAACCGTAGAATCTGATCTGCTGGCGCTGCTCGACCTTGGACAGGCATACCGCTTCGGTGCACTTTAGCCGCCGAGCGGGTCTTTAGAATGCGAGGGCAACCAATTCATTGAGCCCTCGTGCAAGGAAGGCGCCGGCTCCGTCGTGGGGACGGCCTGAAACGAAAGGGAGGAGTTTCCAAATGTACAAACTACTGCTTGCCGCTTTGACGGCCAGCGCCATGATGGTTGCCACCGTCGCTGAGGCGAAAACGCTTGGCGTCGTTGCACTTCTGGCCAACGATGCGCTCAATATAGCCGTCATTGGCGGCGCGACCGAGGCCGCCAAGGCTGCCGGCTGGGATGTCAAGGTGACGGATACCCAGGCCAGCGCGGACCAAGCGAACGCTGCAATGAATTCTTTCGCCGCGCAAAAAGTCGACGCGATCTTCGTGCTCGCCTTTGCCAGCAGCTCCATCGGCTCCGGTCTCGCCGCGGCGCGCGACGCAGGCATTCCCGTCGCCACGTGGGGCGGCGAAATCGTTCCCGGCATCGTGGTGACGACCAGCGGCCGCCAGGTCGGCGACGATTCGGTGAAATTCCTGACCGATAAGGTCGGTGGGAAGGCCGACGTCCTGGCGATGACCTTCCACCCCGGAAAGCTCTGCATCGACCGCGGCGTTGCCTTCGATGAGGGCGTGAAGGGCAAGTCCGACGTCAAGGTCAACTACAGTGAAGTGACGGCGCCGGGACAGGTCCAGTTCGGCAACGCGACCGCCGCCGCTTGGCTCACGGCGCACCCCGCCGGCGGGGACAAGCCGCTGGCCATCTGGGCCTGCTGGGACGAGCCGATGCAGGGGGCCGTTGCCGCCATGCGCCAGGCCGGCCGAACCGACGTCACCACCGTCTCCATCAACGGCAGCCCGCAAGCACTGCAACTGGTCAAGGAAGGAGACCTGACGGCGACCGTCTGGCAGCCGGCCTTCCAGGAAGGCAAGGAAGTGTTCCAGGCAGTACTCGACTCGATCAAGGCCGGCGCTTCCTGGCAGCCGAAGGATATCCAGATCCCCGGTATCGTGGTCACCAAGGACAATGTCGACAAGTTCATGGCCGACCATCCCAATGGAATGTGAGACCACTTTGCGGCAGCTGGCGGAGCGGCGCGCCTAGATGCCGCCCGCCGCCTCAGTCGGGCCCTGGATGCAAATCCGTGGCCTGACCAAGTCCTTCGCTGGAGAACTTGCCCTCGACCACGCCGATCTCGACATCGAGCGCGGCAAGGTGCATGGCCTGGTCGGCGCCAACGGCGCCGGCAAGTCCACGCTGATCCGCTGTCTCGCCGGGGTAACGGTGGCTGACGAAGGCAGCGTGACGGTGGCCGGCGACGACCTGCAAAAAGGATCGCCGCAGGCTTCGGAGCAGGCCGGGCTTGCCTTCATCCACCAGGAACTGAACCTGATCCCGCATTTCAACGCGCTGCAGAATATATTGCTTGGCGCACCCAAGGTCACGCGTTTGGGCATGATCGACTGGCGGCGTTCCGGCGTTGCCGCTCGTGCCGCCGCCGAACGCGTTGGCATCCGTTTTCCGCTCGAGACGAAGGTCTCCGAACTCTCGGTGGCCCAGCGCTGGCTCGTCATGATCAGCAAGGCGCTTGTACGCGACGCCAGCATGATCGCGATGGACGAGCCCACCGCCTCGCTGTCTGGCCCGGAGAGCGAACAACTCTTCGCCATCATCCGCGATCTCTCCGCCCAGGGCGTGGCCATCCTCTATGTGTCTCACCGGCTGGAAGAGGTGCTTCAGCTTTGCGACAGGATCACGGTATTGCGCGACGGGCGGATCGTCGACGCCGCGGAGCGCGGAGCGCTTGACAAGAAGGGCCTGGTCAGAGCCATCATCGGCCATGACATACGCCCACCGGACGAGCGCGCCCGTTTCGCGACCGACCGCAACCGGCAGCCGATCTTCTCCGTCCGCGAAATTGCCTGGAAGAGCGCCGTGAACGGCGTGAGTTTCGATCTCTACAAGGGCGAGGTGCTTGCGCTCGGCGGCCTCGTCGGCGCAGGACGGACCGAACTTGCCCATCTCGTGGCCGGCGTGGCCCGGCCGGATGCTGGCCATTTCGAGCTCGACGGCAAACGGCTCGATATCGCCAACGAGGCTGAAGCCGTGCGCGCCGGTATTGCGCTGGTTCCGGAGGAGCGCCGCTCGCAGGGTGTGATGCTGCAGCAGTCGGTAGGCTTCAACATCAACATATCGACGTTGAAGAAGCTGCGCGCCATTCCAGGTCTGCCGTTCGTATCGGGCCGGAAGTCCCGCCGCCAAGCGGAGGGCCTCGTGGCTCAGCTGGGCATCAAAACGCCAAGCATCGAGACGAGGATCGGCGGTCTTTCAGGCGGCAACCAGCAAAAGGCGCTGATCGCCCGCTGGCTCAATGCCGGAACCAAGCTCCTCATTCTCGACGAGCCGTCACGAGGCGTCGATGTCGGCGCCCGCGAAGAGATACATGATGCGATCCGGGCGCTCGCCCGGTCCGGCGTCGGCATCCTTGCGATTTCATCTGATGTCGAGGAACTCACGCTTCTCGCCGACCGCGTCCTCGTCATGCGTGAAGGCCGCATTACCGGCGAGTTGACCGGCTCCGATATCACCGAGGCCCGGATCATCGAGCTCAGCTACCACGACACCAATGACACAGAAGGAGAGATCGCATGATGGCCCAGGCCGGAACCGCGGCGAAGGACGCGTCGCTGCGAAAATCCTCGTGGAAGCGGACCGCGCTAATCTGGCTCTCCCGCTATGGCACGATCGTTGGGCTGCTGCTGATGGTGGTTTTTTTCTCGGCGAACGCACCAGGAATCTTCCTGTCGCGCGCCAATTTCCTCAACATCCTCAGCCAGGCGTCCCTGACCGCGATCATCGCCTCCGGGCTGACCTATACGCTTGTTGTTGGCGAGTTCGACCTCAGCATCGGCTACGTAGCGAGCTTCGTCGGTCTGATCGTCACCGGCCTCATGGCTTACCAGGGTTTTCCGATCTGGCTCAGCATCGTCTGCGCGCTGCTGCTCGGTGCCGCGATCGGCGCCTTCAACGGCGTGCTGGTGACGAAGGTGAGGATCAATGCCGTCATCTCGACGCTGGGCATTGGAACAATGCTGACGGGCATCGGCTTCACCTACAGCTCCTTCCCGATCGCGACCGGCATCCCTCGTGCCTTCACCGATATTTCGCTCGGCCGGCTCGTCTTCGGCCTGCCCAATCCGGTGATCATCATGGTGATCGTGCTGATCGCGCTTTGGGTCATCTTGAACAAGACCGACATCGGCCAGAAGATGCAGGCTGTCGGCGGCAATCTGGAGGCAGCGCGGCTCTCCGGCATCCGGGTGGACCGCATCAAGATTTTTGCCTTCGCCACCGCCGGCTTCTGCGCCGCATTGACCGGAACGCTGCTGTCCTCGCTGCTTGGCAGCGGCACGTTGGCGGCGGCCGACGGCTATCTTCTCGACGCCTTCGCCGCCGTTTTCCTGGGCTCCGCTACGTTGAGGGAAGGCGAATTCCATATCTCCGGGACTTTGATCGGGGTGCTCATCCTGGCTGTGGGATTCAACGGGCTCAGCATCTTCGGCGCGCCCACCCATTTCCAGCCGATCTTCAAGGGCGGGATTCTCGTGCTGGCAGTCGGGATGTCCGCGCTCGCCCGGCGCTATGCCGCTTCGGCGTAGAGGGCAAGCGCTGGTTGAACTTCGATAACAGTCTAGGCGGCTGTCTTGTCAGCGCCGGCGACAAAGCCGCCGCCGTCGATGATGACGGCTTGTCCGGTGATGAATGAGGCTTCGTCCGATGCCAGAAACAACACCAGGCGGGCAATCTCCGACGGATCGGCGATCCGGCCCATTGGCAACGATGGCAGGACCGTATCCCTCGCACTCTGCTCACCGCCGAACATGTTGGTGAGGAGCGGTGTCATGGTCGATCCCGGTGCAATCGCGTTGATGCGGATATTCGATCTCGCGACCTCGAGCGCGGCCGAATTCGTCAACCCGATCACGCCCCATTTGCTGGCGCAGTAGACGGCCGTGGTGGCGTAACCCATCACGCCGAACAGCGACGAGGTGTTGACGATCGCTCCGCCGCCATTCGCCAGCATATGCGGGATCTGATACTTCATGCCGAAGAAGATGCCGCGCAGATTGACCTCGGTGATCAGGTCGAAATCGGCCTGGTCGAGTTCATGGATCGGCGCCGTCTTGCCGGGAACCCCCGCATTGTTGAACGCGACGTCGATGCGCCCGAAGCGCTTGTAGGCATTTTCGTGAAACTTGCGGACCGCATCCTCGCTGCGGACGTCGACCTCGGCGAACTCGATGGCGATGCCGGGAAAACGCTGCCCGACCTCCTCGATCAGGCTGCGGCCTTCAGCGCTGCCAAGGCCGGCCACGTACAGATTGGCGCCGGACTCAGCAAAGGCCAGGGCCGTGGCACGCCCTATTCCCGTCGTGCCGCCGATAACGAGCACCGACCGTCTGGAGAAATCATATTTCGCTCGCATTACTGCCTCCTGAGTTCATGAAAATCGCCTCATGCCTATCGGTCATTTGACGAAGAAGAGCCGCTTGCGGTCCATGTTGACGGCAACGGCCGCGATGACGCCGGCGCCAAGAACCACGTTCTGCAGGAAGGGGTTCACATTGGCGAGATTCATGCCGTTCTGCAGAATCGTTATGATGAGAACGCCCAGTATCGTCCGATGCGGCCCGCCGACGCCCCCGGTGAGCGGGGTGCCGCCCATGACGACCGCGGCGATCGCCGGCAGCAGCATCGGGTCGCCCATTGTGGGGTCGCTGCCGCCGATGCGGAGCATAAGGAATATCCCGGCCACACCGGACAGAAATCCGGATACCAGAAAGGCGTAGAGTTTGTAGCGCGCAACCGGCACGCCGCAGAGTTTGGCAACCGTCTCACCGCCGCCGATGGCGTAAATGAACCGACCGAAGCGGGTTCGCCTGGCGACGAAGATCGCTGCGAGCGCGATACCGATCGCCCAGAGGGCGACCGTGGGCACCCCCAGGAGACTGCCATTGAAGATCGATCCGATCACCAGGTCGGTCGGCAGGTTGATCGCCGCGCCCTGCGTGACATAAAGCGTCATGCCGTTGATCGCGTAAAGCATGCCCAGAGTGGTCAGAAACGACGGAAGCCTGGCGTAGGCGAACAGCACGCCGGCGATGGCGCTGACCAACATGGTGATGAATGGCACCAGAATGACCGCCCATTCGCCATGGTCGCGTATCAGCATCGCCGCGCTCATTCCGGCCAGTGAAACCATCGAACCGACGGCGAGATCGATGCTGCCCATCAGGATGATGAAGGTGCCGCCAACGCTGAGCACGATAAGAACTGCCGCCTGCTGCAGGATGTTGATGGCGTTGCCGATGGTAAAGAAACGGCCATTCAACGCTGTAAACACGATGATCATCGCGATCAGTGCCAACCACGGACTGATGGCCGCCACGGAGATTTGCGGCCGCCAGGATTGTTGCCGAGGGCTGGAATGGCCGGTGGGCCGCGCCGCGGCGGATGGGTCCTGCGTTATCGGTTGAATCGTCCTGCTCCCTGGTTGCCCGCGACCTAGACCATGTCCGCGACGAGCTCGACTTCGCCCGGTTTGTTCTTCGGCGGCGCTGGCACCTCGCGCACCACGTTGCCGCCGCACATGACGAGAATGCGGTTGCTCAGACCGATCAGCTCGAGCAGGTCGTCGCTGATCAGCAGGATACCGACGCCCTCGGCGGCGATCCGCCGGAGTACGCTGTAGATCTCTTCCTTCGCACCGGCATCGACCCCGTTCGTCGGATTGTCGAGAATGAGAATCTTGGCCTGACGAAGCAGCCATCGTGCGAGCAGCACCTTCTGCTGGTTGCCGCCGCTCAGGGTCGATATCTGCGCGTCTACCCCCGCCGTCTTGATACCCAATGTCGCAACGAATTCGAGCGCCGCGCGCTTCTCTCCCGCCAGGTCAAGCCAATAGGTCTCGCCGTGACGCGTCAGCCGGGCCAGGCTCATGTTCGAGGCCACTGACAGTGGCGGTATCACCCCATCCCGGCGATCGGGCGGCAGATAGCCGATGCCCAGGTCACTCATCGTCTGGATCGAACGGTTCTCCGGAACGATGGCATCATCGACCTTGATGGTTCCGGTGGCCCCAGGCAGGGCGCCGGCGAGCACTTGCCCAAGATCGGATTTGCCCGAGCCGAGCAGGCCCGCCACACCGAGGATCTCGCCCGCACGAAGGCTGAACGTCACATCGCCGAAGGAGCCGGTTCGGGTCAGGCCGGCCACGTCGAGGACCGTCCGGTCCTGCGGCTCCTGCTGGTTGTGTTCGCAATAGAAAAACTCATCCCGCGTGCGTCCCACCATCAATTCGTGCAGTCGGTTCTCGGCTATGTCGGCGGCTGGTAATTCGGCGACCATGGCGCCATCCTTCAGCACGTAGAGGCGGTCGCTGATCTCGATGACTTCCGACAGGCGGTGCGAAACATAGATGATGGCGGCGCGCTCTCGAGCCGACTGGATGAGCCGCATCAGGAATTCGACCTCGTCCCCGGTCAGCGCGGCGGTCGGCTCGTCCAGCAGCATCACCGGCGATTCAATTCCCGCCAGTTTTGCCAGGGCAAAGGACTTGATGATTTCAATAACCTGCCGAGTGGAAAGATCGAATGTCTCGACCTTCCGCGTCGCGTCTATGCGCTGATGGCCGAAATCCGCCAGGAGTTCGGTGACGTGTCGCAGCATCGCGCGATTGTCGATGACGCCGAAGCGGGAGAACGCTGCCTCGTGCGCCAACAGCACATTCTCGTACACCGACAGCGTCGGGATCAGGGCGAGATCCTGATAGATATGGAAGATGCCTTCTCGGTTGGCATCGGCGTAGCTACGCAGCGAGACCTGTCGCCCGTTCACCAGCAGGGCGCCGGCGTCGGGCCGGAGGTTTCCGCTGATCGTCTTCAGCAGCGTCGATTTGCCAGCGCCGTTCTCACCAACGAGGCCGATGACTTCTCCCTTGCGCAGCGTGAGGCTCACGCCGGAAAGCGCTGGGACGCCACCGAAACTTTTGCCGATGTCCCGCACTTCCAGAAGTGGCGGCGAGGATGCGCCTCGAATGCGCTCGCTCGCAGCCAAGTGACCGGCATCACCTGTGCCGGGTCGTTCCGTCGCTGAGGAAGAACCATTCATGGTCGCTGCTGAGCGCGTCTAATTCGGGCCGATGACGATCGGACCGCTGTTGGACGTCAGGGCGCGCACCGGCGAGAATGGATCCGTGGAGAAGCGATCGGCGTAGAGTTTGGTAACGCGTTCGAACTCGCCCTTTTCCTTGGCCTCCGCATATTCCTTCGGCAGTTGATAGCTGGCCGGCTTCTCACCCCGCCACGTCCAATGATCTTCGGGATGCAAAGGAATGAGCAGGTTCTGCGGATTCCAATCGTCCGGATGCAGAACCTTCGACATTCTCAGGAAGTCATAAGGTGATGTCGATCCCGAATTCAGTTCCTTGTATTTCTTTGCGGCCTCGGGCGTATCAAGTATGTAGCCTCCGAAAATCATCATCCGCTCGGGTAAGGAGGGACGCCAACCGTTGACATAATCGAACACCACCACTGTCGAATAGGCGCCCAGCCAGGCCGGACCATAGGCATAAGTGTTGAAGGCGCGTCCGTTGGCGATCATGTCGATCATATCGGGAATTGCGTCGCAGCCGCTGACCAGCGCCTTGATGCCGCGCTGCTCCAGGGCGTTGACGACCGCGACCGCGGAGTCGTCGTTGGAGACGATCACGGCGTCGATGTCGGGATGCGCGGTCAGGATATCGGCGATTGCCGGCGCGGTCGTGGTGCGGCTCCAACCGCCGGGGCGACGGGCGACGAGTTCGATGCCCGGATAGTCCTTCAGCGCGAGGTCGAAGCCGTGACCGCGCTCGGTCTCCACCGGATTTCCGAGGATACCCTCGATATAGACGACCTTCCCTTTGCCGCCCAGCCTCTCGAACACCTGTGCCGAGCGTGCCCGGGTGGCCGTGACATTTGCGGGAGCATGGAACGCTACATAATAATCGCCACTGTCGACCGGCGTGTTCCAAACCGCCTTTGTGTGATTGTTGACGGTCGGGATGCGTAACCGGTTGACCAACCGCAGCAGATCGACCTCCGACCCCTCGGTCGCGGCCACCATGGTGATGCCGTCTATGCCAAGGTTCGGGGCGTTCTCCACATGGCTCTTCTGGACGTTGACGTCGCCATTGTTCAATTCGCGCGATTCCGCGATGTTGAGCACCGCGGCCGCCTGCCCGGCGCCGCTGTCCATCTGATTGAAGTAATCATTGTTCAGGGTGTAGAACGAATCCATGAAGTTCAGGCGCTTCTTCAAGATTCCTGCGGTATCGGCGGCGTAAGCCGACCTCCCCATCAGCGGAACCGCCAACCCGGCGGCGGCGAGCAATTTGAAAAACTCCCGCCGAGAGCGGCCTCCATCCATTTTGTTCGCAAGCAATTCTGCGAGCGCCACATCATTGCACATGAAAAACCTCCCCAGGCCGTTTGGAATTCTTTCGCTATCCGTTTGGCGTGCTGGCCACCAATCGAACGCAAGCTAGGCCGGTTCAGGAGCCTTTGCAAGGAAAAATGTTAGCGGTAGCAGATCAATTCCATTCGAACTATCTCGCACTCATACGTCAATAAAATCATTTGAAATCAACTATTTACTTGAGATACTCATCTTTTTTTCAGAGTCATTGAAGACTGCCATCACGGCCAAGATTAAGCTGAATCTAGATACCGGTAACAGGCAAATACACATCTGGGCGAGTCCTGGGTCATGGCGCAGGCGAGCCCGCTGGCAGCGCCGAGCCTCAATCGGAAGGCTCGGCCACTGACCGCGTATTTCATTGCGTTGAAAGGGCTATGCCTGCCTGCCGCTAGCCGAGATATTTGTTGAGTATCGACATGCCGCCGGAACGGACAATTTCGGGCGTCATTTCCTCGACGATCTCGCCATGCGTCATGACATAGAGCCGGTCGCAGACCCGGGTTGCCACATCGATGCGCTGTTCGACGAGCAGGAGCGACGCACCGCGCTTGCGCAGTTCCAGCATCGCCTTGACCACGATGTCGACGGCGACCGGCGACAGCGCGACAGAGGGTTCGTCGAGCAGCATGATCTCGGGGTCGCTCATCAGCATGCGGCCGATGGCAACCATCTGCTGCTCCCCACCGCTGAGGAACGACGACAGCCGGTGGCGATAGTTCCTCAGCACCGGGAAAAGATCGTAGACCGAGGTCAGCAGCCTCTCGACCCTCGCTCGGTCATGCCGCAAATGCAGCGCGCCCAACAGCAAATTGTCTTCCACCGACTGGTCGAGAAACAGGCGCCGCCCCTCCGGCGCGATGGCGGCGAGGCCGCGCGCTATGCGATGGGTCGGCAGGTCGGATACATCTGTCGAGCCAATGCGGATCAGGCCGCGCCGCTGCTTGACCAGGCCCATGATCGCGCGCAGCACAGTGGTCTTGCCGGCGCCGTTGGGGCCAAGCAGTGCAACCGCTTCACCCTTGCCAACCGAGAGCCCGATGTCGCGCACGACGTCGAAGCGGCCATAGCCAGCGCTCAGCGAGCTGATCTCCAGTACGGGGGACGATTGTTCGTTCATTCGCCGAGATAAACCTGTCTGACCACGGGGTCGGCACGCACCTCGTCGGCCGACCCGGTTAGGATCACTTCGCCGGCGTTGAGCACGGTGACGCGATCGCACAGCGGAAACAGAAAACGCGTCTGGTGCTCGATGATGATCATCGTGACGCCCTGGCTCTTGAGATTGGCGAGGATCGTGGCCAGATGCCTCACCTCCTTCGCCGAGAGGCCGGTCGCCGGCTCATCGAGAACGATGACATCCGGCCCCGCCACGCAGACCGACGCGAGTTGAGTGAGCTGTTCGATGCCGTGCGGAACATCTCCGACCTGCCGGGACGTCCATTCGCCGGCCCCGACAAGGGCAAGTGTTTCGGCGGAGCGACGATGCATCGCCGCCATATCGCGGCGGCCGGACGCAAGCATCGGCCAAAACGCGGCACGGCCCACAATGCGTGGCACACGATCGAACAGACCGACCATGACGTTCTGCGTCGGTGTCAGTTCCTTGACCAGTTGCGCGGCCTGGAAGGTTCGCCGGAGCCCGAGTTTCGAGCGGCTGCTCGCAGGCATGCCGTCGACCCTTGTCCCCTTGACCAGAACCTGGCCGGCATGAGGCGAGAGACGGCCGGAAATGACGTTGGCGAGCGTGCTCTTTCCGGAGCCATTCGGCCCTATGAGGCCGTGGATATGGCCGCGCTGAACCGCGAGATCGACATTGCGCAGCACCTTCGGCCCAAGTCCATAGCCGAATTCGATGCCGCGGCATTCGACGATGATCTCGGGCGCTGTGGTCGGGAGCGCGGTCGCGGGAAGGATTGCCGCAGCGGGGAGCGGTTCGTCGACGGCAACAATCCCGCTCGCCGGTGCAGAACCTCCAATGAGAGGCGCCAGCAAACGCTTGACCACTCCAACGACGCCGTCCGGCAGAAGCGTGATGGCGAGAATAGAAAGCGCGCCATAGACGATCTCCTGCAGCCACGGATTGATGTTGACGACGTTCGGGAACATCGAGACGAACATCGCGCCGATCACAGGACCGATCGTCGTGTTGATGCCGCCGATCAGCACCATCACCAGAACATTGAGCGATACCGACCAGTCGAACTGGCTCGGAGACACGACGCCCAGGAAGGAGAACAGCCATCCCGCTCCGCCGGCCATCGCCGCCGAGACCCCGAAAACGCCGACCTTGATCGCCGCGGTGCGCGCGCCCGCCGCCTCCGCGAACGGTTCGGCGTCGCGGATCGAGAGCAGGATCGGATAGAACGGTGAATGGCGGATGTTCCAGACCAGCATCAGGCAGAGCAAAAGCCCGGCCATCGTGCACCAGACCAATGGCGAGCCGAGCCACTGCAGACCGTCTGGGAAGTCCGGAAAGGCCGGGCCGAGCAAACCTTGAAGCCCGCCGGTGACATTGACCATATCGGTCGCGAGGACCGTCAGCACCAAGGTGAAGATAAAGGTGGTGATGGCGAAGTATAGGCCGCTGACGCGCAGGGACATGGCGCCGACGGCCACGCCGACGAGGCCGGCCGCGACGAGCACGATCACCAACAGTCCGAAGACATTCCAGCCATAGTCGTTGGCGACGATTGTCGTCGCATAGGCGCCGATCCCGAAGAACCCACCCTGGCCAAGAGAATAGAGCCCCAGCATGCCCGCTACGAGATCCAGGCTGATGGCGAGGATGCCGAAGACGGCGGCCACCAGCACGAGGTTTTGCAGGCCGAGATCGGATCGCGCCACATAGGCCGTCGCCGCCAGGTAAGCCAGAATGACGGCAAGAAGCCCCACGGTGCGCCAGCCGCCGGCTTGCGGGATGGCCGCCGATGCCTGGCGATCGGTCGTGAAATTCATACCCCGCTCCTCAGCGGCTCGCCGCTGCCGGACGGCGCGGACGGAAGAGCGGATTGCTGGCACTGAACAGACCCTTGGGCGAGACGATCAGGATGACGACGAGCACGATGAAGGGAAACCAGTCCGAAGCCTGTGAATTGATGAGCCCGTTGGCGCCTTCGGCACAGACGCCCAGCACAAGACCGCCGAACATGGCAGCGATCGGCCGCTCCGTGCCGCCGCCGATCATCATGGCGATGAAGCCATAGGTACCGAACGTGTCGCCTAGATAAGGGTTGGCGAAGGTCGTCGGCCCGATGAGCAATCCGGCGATGCCGGCAAAGGCCGCGGAGATGGCGAAAGCGACGATGGCGACCACGGTGGTGTTGGCGCCGATGGCGGATGCCATTTCCGGATCCGCTGCCGTCGCCATGCCGAGCTTGCCGAACAGCGTATATCGTCGCACGATTTCGAAGCCGGCGGCGAGAATGGCGGCGGTGGCGATCGCGAGAAGCTGCTGGCCGGTGAGCACGGCGTTTCCGATCGGCACGCTGATGCTGTTCAGGATTGGCGGGAAGGCCTGCGACGTCGGCCCCCAAATGTAGGCGGCAGCGTTCTCGACGATCACCGCGAAGCCCAGCGTTGATACAAGCCAGCCGAAGCTGAAGCGGTTCGACAGCAGGATTGGCCGCACGGCAATCAGATAGGACAGAACGCCAATGATGCACGATGAGACCAGCCCGGCAGCAGCGGCAAGCCAGACCGGATAGCCGGACGATACCAACTCTGCGGTGATCATCACCGTCACCATCATCAGCTGGCCCTGGGCGAAATTGATGATGCGAGTGACGTAGAACGAGATTGCCAAGGCCATGCCGATGAGACCGTAGACCGATCCTATGGCAATGCCACTCAGCAAGAATTGCAGCACTGTTGGCTCCCCATCATCCGGCCGTCACCGGCTTTCTTGCCGCTTCGACCGCTCCGCGGAAGTCGCGTCCGTCCGGTCGACCCTACCATGTTCACGGGACCTGTCGGGCCGGGCTTCCTGTCGCAACGTCCGCATTTGACACGCTGCGCCAATACCGAACACCTAGTCGAAAAAGCCCGCGCGGAAATAGCTAATGCCGGTGACATAACAGCTATGAGGAACGCGACGAACGGTGCGCCGACCCGACCGATAACAGAAGCGCTGCGCGCTGACGAAAAACGCATGACCGATTTCTTCGTCAATCGCAGGCAAGACAAAAAATCTTTTTATATCAATCGTCTAATCTGATGGAAGCGCTCTCTCTTGTGAGCCTCTCCCGCCGCGATCGCGCCAATGTAATTCCTTCCGGGGCTGCATTTTGGGAGAGTTCTTACCCCGTCCCGAGCGGCTTACCCCGCGTTGACAAGATGGGGGTCGTGGGTGGCAAAATTCCGGGCGAAGACACGCGCGTCCCAGTGAGGCGCAGGGCAAAAAGGGCGATCGGATTGTCGGAGACAGGCCCGCCGATCGCAGGGAGGGAACAACATGAATAAGCTCGCGACGACGTCTACCTTGCTGCTGGCCGCAACGGCCTTATGCGGTGCAACCATCCAGACGAATGCTGCCGACGACTATCTTGTTGGCCTGATCGCCGGCACCACCGGTGCCTACGGTTCGACAGGCGTTGCCACGGTCAACGGTTCGCAGATGGCGGTCGATGAGGTCAACGCCGCCGGCGGCGTCGACGGCCATATGTTGAAGCTCGACGCGCACAACGACAACGCGTCGGCGACACTGTCGGGTCAGCTCTATCAAAAGCTGATGTCGGCCGGCGCCATTGTCATCGCGGGTTCCCCCGATACCGGCCCGGTGACCGCGCAGCTTGCCGAGCGTCACAAGTTCCCGACGATCGGCGTCGTCGACGACGGCGGACTGACCGTCAACCCGAAGGGACCGACGAGCCCACCAAATCCATGGGTGTTCGACTTCGGTCTCAACACCTTCGCCTGGGGTGAGAAGATCGGCGAGCACGCCCTGAAGCATTGCCCCGACGGGCTTGCCGTGCTGCACGATCCCTCGACCTACGGACAGGGCGGACTCTTCGGCATACAGCTGGCCTACGACAAGGCTGGCAAGAAAATTGCGATGGATCACACCATCACCGAGAACTGGTCGACGGGCGCCACTGCCGGCCTGATGCCCGAAGTCAACGCCATCAAGGCGGCAGGCATCAAATGCGTGGATGTGTGGCTGACGCCGCAGGACCAGGCCGCGTTCATGCAGGACCTTCACTCGATCGGCTACGAAGCGATCGTATACGGCAATGACGAGACGAATGCCGACGACACCTTCTCGAGCCTGGCAGGCGACCTGTCCGACGGCATGATCACCGCCATGCTGACCACCGAACTGCACCCCAGCCCGGAACTCCTGGCATTCCGCGACGCCTATAAGAAAAAATTCAGCGTCGATGCCACGCCCTTCTCGGCAGGCGCCTACGACAGCATCAAAATGCTGGCGCAGGTGATCAAGGATGTGAAGTCGACGAAGCCGGGGGACCTGCAAAAAGGCTTCAACGCCGTGAAGGACTTCAAGGGCATGACAGGCAATATCGGCTTCTCGGAGACAAGCCACATCACCATCACCGCGGCTCAGGTCACGCTCGTCAAGCATGACGCCAAGAGCAAGACCTGGGTTGAAGTCACCGATTGATCGGACTGTCGCACCTCCCAAGCGCGAACAGAAACGGGCCGGCTCCTCCTGGAGCCGGCCCTTGGCATTTTCATGAACCGCCTAGAGCTGGACCCGCCAGGCTTCGGGTACAAGCCGAAAGCCGTCATGGGCCTTCACCAGATGGGCAAAGCCCGGCAGATGCAGGTGGCCGCCAGTGACGAGCAGGCGCTCGCTTGCGACATGGTTGAAAATCTTGCGGCGGTTTTCAGCTGCCAACGCCTCATCGACATCGAACTCGCTGGTAATCTGAGGCAGGGGAATCTGGAGTTCCGGCACGTGCACCGTGTCGCCCCACATCACCAGTGTCTCGCCGGCGGAATCGAGTTGATAGCCACTGTGGCCCGGCGTGTGGCCGGGAAGCGGCAACTGGGTGATGCCCGGCATCACTTCGCCTCCGTCCACCGGGCGAAAACGCCCGCGATGGCTTGAAAGCAAGGCGTCGGCGGAACCTGTATAGGGTACCGCAGCGGCCGAGCGACCGCGCCGCTCGGTATCGGACCAGAAGTCGAAGTCATCCTTGTGGACGATGATGTCGGCGCGCGGGAAGAGTGGCTTGCCGGCTTCGTCCATCAGCCCGCTCGAGTGATCGGGGTGGATGTGGGTCAGAAGAACCGTGTCGAAGTCCGAGAGCTTGAAGCCCGCTGTGGACAGGTTGTGCGGTAGTTGCCCCATCGAAAAGACCGTTGTCGACCCGCCGCCGGCGTCGACGAGTATCGTGTTCGAGTCGGTCTCGATGACAAACGCATTGACGGTGAGGCGGGGACCGCCCTCGTGGAAATGCTCCCGCATCAATGCTTCCATGTCGCCACGTTCTGTCCCACGCAGAATGGCCATAGGGATATCGAGAAAACCGTCATTGATCACGGTGACCATGGCGTCGCCGACCTTGCGTCTGTAGACGCCGGGGGTCTGCTTTCTTGGCTCGTCGGTCATGGTGCTCCTCCTCCAGACGGGGCGTGCACACGCACGGACCCTCCTCCTCGCGTTTCGCCACAATGTGACCGCTGCGCGCAGCCAAGTGAAGCGAACTCACTGATCGGGTTCGGGATAACAGATATATCGCTTCCGGCATGACGCGGGACCGATGACTGGGAGAAGCCTTACGGCTTCGGCTCCCAGATTCCCATTTTGCGCAGAGCGCGCACTTCGTCGCGTATCATGGTCGTCAATGCCCGGATAACGGTGGTGGTCGGCCGCTGACTAGATGTTGCGAGCAGCAGCTCCCTTTCAATCGACGGATTCTGGATCCGCCAGTAGCTGATCTTGCCTTGCGCAACCAGGTCGTGGCAGCTCGAATAGGACAAGATCGTGTAGCCCATTCCGGCCTCCACGAGGCGTAGTGTCGAAGGCATCGCCTCGACCTCGACTTCGATCCTGGGCTCGATGCCGACCGCGCCGAAGATGTGGTCCAGCAGCACTCGCAACCCATGCGGCCGTGCGGGAAGGATCATCGGTATCTTCGAAACGACTGCGGCGTCGACGGGTGAGGAACCGAGATTGCAGGGATCGTTCTTGGCGCCGAGGAGGAATAGCTCGTCGCGCAGGATCGGCTCCGCCAGCAAATTGTTCATACGCGGCGCATTGTAGAGCACCGCCACGTCGATCTTGCCCATGACGAGCCATTCGAGGAGATGGCCACTGAACCCCTCGACCACCCGCATGCTCACCTGCGGGAACTGCTCGTGAAAATGCTGGACGAGGGGCGCGGTCAGGACAACTCCCACGGATGGGGGCATTCCAAGCACGATCGCACCGCGCGGGTTTGATCGCATTGCCCCGAGTTCGCTCGTTGCCCGCGAGGCCTGCTCGAGGATTGCGGACGCATAATTCTGCAGAAGCTTGCCCGCCTCGGTCAGGACAATGCCACGGCCGTTGCGGTAAAGAAGCGCTATACCGACACTCTCTTCCAGGGACTTGATTTGCCTGCTGAGAACCGGCTGGCTCACGGACAGCGCGACGGCGGCCCGCGAAAAGCTCCCGAATTCCGCAACTGCTATGAATAGCTGGAGCTGCCTTAGATCGAACATGGGCTTTGCCTCGTCGCACAATGCGGAAGATCGAATTCCGTTGTCATGCAACGAATTGACGAGTTTGGGATACATCGAAAGCGTTGACAAGCGTTCGGCAGGCCCTTGGCAAAGCTGTTATGCGCGTTGCGAGCATTATCGCAAGGGCAGGAACTGGCCTACTCTGAGCCAATCCGAAGGCTGGCCAGATCCACTATAGATTCGAGAGGAAAAGTCGTGCAGCGTCAAACGCTTGGGTTCATCGGCCTCGGCCGTATGGGTGCGCCGATGGTGCGCCGACTGACCGAGGCTGGTTACCATGTGGTCGTCTACGACAAGCGGTCGGACGCTGCCACGGAACTGCCTACCGAACACACGACATTTGCTGCATCACCCCAAGCGGTTGGAGATGAGGCCGGCATCGTGTTCTGCAGCCTCCCGACGCCCGCCATCGTCAGGGACGTGGTGTTGGGCGCGAACGGAATCGCGGCCGGTTCGAAGGTCAAGACTATTATCGATGTGTCCACAACGGGACCAAGCATGGCAAAGGTCATCTCCGAGGCATTGGCGAGCCGAAGCATTGCATGGGTCGACGCACCGATATCTGGTGGGATTGCAGGTGCGCGCAACGGCACGCTCGCCGTTATGGTTTCTTGCCCCAAGCAGACCTATGAGGATGTCGAACCGGTGCTGGCCAATTTTGGCCGCAGGTTTTATTGCGGCGAAACGCCCGGGAGCGCCCAGGTTGCCAAGCTTGGAAACAACATGATCGCCGCCGGCGTCATCCTTCTGTCGGCGGAGGCCCTCGCAATGGGCGTCAAGGCCGGCCTGGATCCCACGGTGATGTGCGACATCATCAATGCTTCGAGCGGGCGAAACAGCGCGACGCAGGACAAATTTCCTCGTGCCGTGTTGCCAGGAACATTCGACTTCGGGTTCTCGACCGCCCTGTCCTACAAGGACGTGCGCATGTGTGTTGATGAGAGTGAGAATTTGGGCGTGCCCATGGTTGGCGGTTCTCTGGTGCGCCAGATGCTCGCAGCCACCAACGCCCGCTTTGGACCGGAATCGGATTTCACGTCGATGGTGCGTATCATCGAGGAATGGGCCGGCGTGGAGATCCGCGCCTAGGACCTGCGTTGTGGAGAGCAGCAGATGACGACGCGTTCAATGGAACTGGCAGCTGCATTGGCCAGCCTTGCTGCGCCAGTTTTTGGTCCGGCGACCATCAGCAAAGCCAAGCTGTGCCTGCTCGATTTTCTCGGCTGTGCATTCGAGGCTTCAGAACTGGAGCCAAGCCGACAGGCGGTCGCCGCGATGCCGGCGGCGGCAGGCGGCCACATGATTGGCGAGAGAGCGACGGCGACACCGGCGGACGCAGCATTTGTCAATGCGGTGAAAGGCCATGGCCTGGTCAGGGAGGACATGCACGCAGCATCGGTTTGCCATCATGGCGTGGTTGTCTGGCCGCTGCTTCTGGCCCTGGCTGAAACGGATACCTTTTCCGGTATGGAGCTGCTCCGGTCGGCGGTGGTCGCCTATGAGGTCGGCGGACGTCTCGGAAGGATGCTGATCGATCCGACGGTGTCCTCACTTTTCCGCCCAACTGGACTGGTCGCTCCTATCGGATCGGCATGCGGTGGCGCCTGGATGCTGAAGCTCGACCAACAGCAGATGGCTGCAACGATTGCCTTGGCTGCCAACACCGCGTCCGGACTGAACCAGTGGCCGCACAGCGGCGGGTCGGACATGTTCTTCCACCCAGGCTTTGCGGCCCGAAACGCCTGGATGGCGGTTCGGCTGGCCAAAGCCGGGGCGTTTGGAAGCCCTGACATATTTGAAGGACGGTCGGGATATTTTGCTGCGCTCGCAAGGCGGCCTATGACGGGCCGGGTCGAACTCTTCCCCAATGGGGAGGCGGATATCCTCAACGTGTATCACAAGGCGGCGCCGGCCTGCAATTTTGCCCAGACGGCCTGCCAGACCGCATTGAAGCTCGTCGAGATGATCGGCCCCGAGGCCGCACCGGTCGAGCGCATCCGCATAAGCGTTCCGACCGCCGCCGCTGCGTATCCAGGGTGCGATCGGACCGGACCATTCGAAAGAGCACTCCAGGCGAAGATGAGCATTCCATTCGGCGTGGGAGCCGTGTTTGCACACGGCCGGCTGTCGGAGGATATCTACAGCGATCTCGCCGATCCCGAGACGGTTCGCCTGATCGGAGTGAGCGAACTGGTTGCCAGCCCGGATCTGACAGCGCTGTTCCCAAACCAGCAGGGCGCGGCAATCGACGTGGTTCTCGGCGACGGCCGCAAGCTGTCGATGGGCCTGCCCGATGTCGTGCCCGCCACCGAGGCACAGGTGCGCGAGCGCTTCCGCCTCGCCGCTGCGAATATCCTCGGCGTTGCCGAGGCCGAGGCCATCGAAGAATTTGTCGACAGGCTGGACACCAAGAAAGATGCCGGCCGGCTGCTGCCGCTTTGCGCGGCTAAGCGGGCGGCCAGAAGACAAGCAACGCGAACGCCGGCACAAGGGGCCGGCAAAGGCAAGCGTCTGCCGTCGAGGCAGAGCCTATAAACAGTCCCAACCAGGAGCAGTCATATGTCTAAGGAAGTCCTCGAACGCGGCTTGGCGATCCGGAAGGAAGTGCTGGGCAAGGAGTTCGTCGAGAAGTCGTTTGCCGCGGCGGACGACTTCAACCGTCCTATGCAGGAGCTCGTGACCGAGTATTGCTGGGGTGCGGTCTGGGGTCGCGAGGAACTGCCACGCAAGACGCGCTCGATGCTGAACCTTGCCATGCTCAGCTGCCTCAACAGGCCCCACGAGCTCAAGATGCACACCAAAGGTGCCCTGCGGAATGGCGTCAGCCGCGAAGAGATCCGCGAAGTCCTCTTGCAGGTGGCAATCTACGCTGGCGTGCCGGCCGGCGTAGACTCGTTCCGCATCGCGCGCGAGGCCTTTGCCGAGTTCGATGCTGAGAAAGCCTGACCAACGTCTTCTTGGCCGTTGACGCGGCAGACGGGATCAACATGAAGAAATACCAGATGCTGATCGGCGGCCAATGGGCAGATGCCCTGGACGGTCGGACGTTTGACACTGAGAATCCCTTCACCGGCACGGCCTGGGCGCAAATCCCGCGTGCCGGCGCAGGGGACGTCGACCGTGCGGTCACGGCCGCCACGCAGGCGTTCAACGCACCGTCATGGTCGGCGTTGAGCGCCAGCGCCCGTGGCGGCCTGATCAGGCGCTTCGCCGATCTTCTCACCGCCAACGCTGATCGCCTGGCCGACATCGAAACCCGTGACAATGGCAAACTGATCGCAGAGATGCGCGGCCAGCTCAGATACATGCCGCAATGGTACTATTATTTCGCCGGACTGGCCGACAAGGTCGAGGGACGTGTCATCCCAATCGACAAGCCCGGCGTGTTCAATTTCACCCGCGAGGAGCCGCTGGGCGTGGTGGCCGCCATCACCCCGTGGAATTCGCCATTGATGCTAGCGACCTGGAAACTGGCCCCGGCCTTGGCTGCCGGCAACACCATCGTCTGGAAACCCTCCGAGTTCTCCTCCGCTTCAGCCCTCGAATTCGGGGCGCTTTTCGAGGAAGCCGGCTTTCCGCCCGGGGTCGTCAACATCGTCACCGGCTTCGGCAACGAGATCGGCGAACAGCTGGTGTCTCATCCGGGCATCGACAAGATTGCATTCACGGGCGGCGATCGGACCGGCCAAGGCGTCTATCAGATCGCGGCGCGCTCGATAAAACCCGTTACGCTGGAACTCGGCGGAAAATCCGCCAACATCGTCTTCGAGGACGCTGTGCTTGACGATGCCGTCAAGGGTGTCGTCTCCGGCATTTTCGCGGCCAGCGGCCAGACCTGTATCGCGGGATCGCGGGCGCTCGTTCACCGCTCGATCTATCCGGCTTTCGTCGATGCGCTGGTGGCTTTCGCCAAAACCGCGCGGATCGGCGATCCCTCCAGCAATGACACGCAGGTTGGGCCGATCACGACCCGGCCGCAACTTGCCAAGATTCTCGACTATATCGAGATCGCCAAGGCGGAAGGCGCCAAGCTCGCGCTTGGCGGCAAGCGGCCCACCGATCCGGCCTGCGGCGACGGCTGGTTCGTCGAGCCGACAATCTTTACCGATGTCGGCCCCAAGATGCGCATCGCCCAGGAGGAGGTTTTCGGTCCCGTGCTGGCGATCATTCCCTTCGAGAGTGACGAGGAGGCGATCGAAATCGCCAACGGCACGATCTACGGGCTGGCGGCAGGCGTGTGGACGCAAAGCATAACGCGCGCCTTGACCATGTCGCAGAAACTCAAGGCAGGCACGGTGTGGATCAACACCTACCGGGCGGTGAGTTACATGTCGCCATTTGGCGGTTTCAAGCGTTCCGGCATCGGCCGCGAGAGCGGCCTGTCGGCTATTCGGGAGTATCTGCAGGAAAAGAGTGTCTGGATCGACATCAGTGGCAACGTGCCCAACCCGTTCGTGCAGCGCTGAAGCCCGACCATGACCGATCGGCAAAGGATCGCTTTCGTCACCGGCGCCGCGAGCGGCATCGGAAGGGCGGTTTGTCTGGGCCTTCACGGCAAGGGCTGCCGTATCGTGGTGGCGGATCGTCAGGAAGATAGCCTGGCTGTCCTGGCAGGCGAACTCGGTGCCGACGTCTTCCCGCTCGACCTTGATATTGCAGACGGCGCTGCGGTCGCCAACTGCCTGGGTCGGCTGCCGCCGGAATTCCGCGATATCGACATACTGGTGAACAATGCCGGGCATGACATCGGCGGGCGTACCCGCTTCGACATCGGCTCGGCCGACGATTGGTCGGCGATCATCGAGACCAACCTCATCGGCCTGATGCGCGTGACGCGGGCGATCCTGCCGGGAATGGTCAAGCGCGGACGTGGCGACATCGTCAACATGAGTTCCATCAGCGCCATCCGCATGGTGCCGGACCAGGCGCCCTACTCCGCCAGCAAGGCCGGCGTGCATATGCTGAGCGATATCATTCGCGGCGAATTGGCGGAGACCGCCATCCGCGTGATCGAGATCTTGCCGGGGCTCACCCGCACCAACATTGTCGCGTCCCGCCTTCGCGGCGACGAGGAGGCGGCCCGAGAATATTTCGAGCGGTTCGGCATGGCGCTCGACCCCGACGACATCGCCCGGTGTGTCTTATTCGCACTTGACCAGCCGCCGCACGTCCAGATCGCGCAGATCTTCGTCGTGCCCACCAACAGGTGGTAGGAGCCGGGGCATCGGCGTCACGCAACGCCCGTTCCCGCCAAAGGTTTTCCGATCCATCCGTCGAAACGAACTTTGGCCGGCCAATGCTGGTCAGCCCCCGCATGCTCAGTGGACAGCTGCGTACATGATCCGGCTTTCGGTTGCCTCGTCGATGTCCATCTCCTCAACGATCCGGCCCTGCCTCGCCACAAGAATCCGGTCTGACAGGCTCTTGATTTCAGGCAGATAGGACGAGATCACCACCACGGCCATGCCGCTGTCGGCAAGCTCGTTGATGAAGTTGTGAATCTCGACGATGGTTCCGACGTCGACCCCGCGTGTTGGCTCATCAAGGATGACCAGCTTGGGTTTCTGGACCAGTGCCTTGGCCAAGACCACCTTCTGCTGGTTGCCGCCGGAGAGTTCGATGATGCGCGCGTCGGCGTCGATCGCCTTGACGCCCAGCCGCTTCGTCCATTCTATAGCCAGTTCCCGGCCTTGCCGCGGAGCTACCGGCGTCAACGGATTGTCACCGGTGGCGAGGTGTCCAAGCTGGATATTGCCAGCGATCGTCATGGTTTCGAAGAAGCCCTCGATCTTGCGGTCCTCGGTCACATAGACGATGCCGTCACGCACCGCTGGCCGTGGCGTGCGGTAGCGGACCGGCCGGCCTTCGAAGCGCACCGTGCCACCATGGAAGTAATCGCGCTTCAGCACGCCGGCCACGATCTTCATCGTTTCCGTGCGTCCAGCGCCGACCAGGCCGAACACGCCCGTTACCTGTCCGGCGAACACGGAGAACGAGGTGTTGCGCACCGTATTGCCCATCGAAAGATTCTCGACGCTAAGTATCTTTCTGCCCATTGGGCGCGCCACCCGTGCCTGGCCGGAATAGAGTTCGCCGGAGAGACTGCGTCCGACCATCGCATGCACAACACGCTCGCGGTCGAACTTGCTCGTCTCGTCGGTCACGACGACCTTGGCGTCGCGCATCACCGTGATGCGGTCCGACAGGTGCAACGCTTCCTCGAGCGCATGGCTGATGAAGATGATTGCAATCCCCTCCTCCTTCAGGCGGCGGGCAAGATTGAAGAAGTGGAACTTCTCCTCAGGCGTCAGCGTAGCGGTCGGCTCGTCGAAGATGATGAGCCGCGCATTGTGGTGAACGGCGCGTGCGATCTCGACCAGTTGCTTCTTGCCGGCTCCCAGGAAGGACACCTGCGCGGTGGGATCGACGTAAAAGTTGAGAGACAGCAGGTAACGCTGGGCCTGGATGTTCAACCCGCGCAGCCGGTTGAACAGCTTTTCGTCGCCAAGGTATATATTTTGGGCCACCGACATAGATGGCACCAGATTGGTCTCCTGGAACACCATCGCTATCCCGTGGTTCAGCGCGTCGGACGGCGAATTCAGCGTCGTCGGCTGGCCATCCAGCAGCATCTCGCCCGAGCTCGGCTGGTAAACGCCGGCCAGTACTTTCATCAGCGTCGATTTTCCGGCACCGTTCTCACCCAGAATGGCGTGTATCTCGCCCGGGCGGATTTCGAAATCCACGTCAGAGATCGCCAGGACGCCGCGGAAATCCTTGGAAACGCCGCGCAATTGAACCAGCGGTGTCATGCTGCGTGCCCCGCAAGTTCATCGATCGCCACGATCTTTCCCGATCCCTTGGCGCCAACGAGAAGCCGCCCATCGGCTTCGCAAAGTGAAGTCACGCCGTGTACATCGCCATCGGCGCGGCTTTGACAATTTCGCACCATCGCCATGTCTTTGTCACAGCGCACGACAAGACCCATAGACCAGCTCGGCGACCAAGGCTTCAGCATGTTGAGCTTCTTGCGCGCACCGCCCTGTATGGGTTCCAGGAAGCTTCTCCCGGTGGCAAGCGATGGCGCGATCCAATAGTCGGGGTCGATTGTTTCGGTCATGCGCATGCGGTACTCGTCCTCCTTCAGGACGAATTCGACAAGCGGGTTGCGCGGCGCGAACATGGCCAGCCAGAAGCCACCTTCCGATGCTGGTGCGATACGCCCTGGATAAGCGGGGAGCGAGTCAAGGGCGATCTGTTGGCGCGAACCGTCGAGGCCCATCGAAAGGACGCGGTGACGCCAGGCCTCCGAGACGAAGACCCGGTCCTTCGACACGATAATCCCGGTTGGAAACGCGAGCCCAGAAGCGATCGAAATTGAAGTTCGCGTGCTGATGTCGATACGCCAGACCGACCCCGTCGCCGTCTTGGTCATCAGATCGCGCTTCCAGCCATGCGCTGGATTGCGCTCGGACCCGACTGCAACGAGCAAGGTCGAGCGGTCGGCGAAAGCCATCGCCGTGACGCACCGCGCATCGAGTGCCTCAGGGGCGATCAACTCCGAGGATTCCCCATCAGGGCTCTCGATGYGGATGCCCTCTCCTTCGACGGCGACAGCCAGCATGCACGCGCCCGCCGCCATGCTGGTCACGGGCTTGCCCATGGCTCTCGATCGGCTGATGGAAAGCCCCTGCCCGCCTTCGCCGGCGGTTGGCGCTAGGGTGTGTATCTCGCGACCGACCGAACAGATGATCTCTTGCCCCCAGAGCACAAGGTTGTCGACATCGGCGATATCCAGCAGCACTGGAGCCGCGTCGAGCTTCGCATTGGGTCGCAGTGGGCCGTCCATCGGCGGCACCGTACTGCCGGTCAGATCAAAACCGCGGAAGTTCGCCCAAGCCTGCTTGATGGCGCCGATCATGGGCGCGGCCCCCAATAGGCATCCTGCGCGCACCAATTGGGGTCGGCATCGGGCAGTTTGTAGCGGCCAATCCGGTTGTTCGAAACGCCGCCCAGATACAGCCATCCCCTGTGCTCGCGCATCGAGGTGATCATCGGGTGGTTGCGGCCCCCGAGATCCCACAGATTGTCGAGGATCTCTCCCTTCTCGTTGAACTTCACCACGCACCCGGTGTTGATGTTCGGGTAGAGCCACTGATCGGGCGCGACGCGTCTGGCCATGCGCTTGCGGAAGCCCGGCATGCGCATGGCAAGATCGAGCGCCGGCCCGCGCATGCCGAGCAGGGCCAGCCAGTAATTGCCGTCCGAGGACCGATTGATGTTGTCGGGATAACCCGGCAGGCTGGAGATGATCCTTTCGGTCTTGCCTTTCTTCGGCCCGTCGAACCAGTATCTGCTGATGGAACAGGTCCAGCTCTCCGCGAACATGAAGGATTGTCCGTCGGGACACATCGTGACGCCGTTGGCGAAGACCAGCTTCGGAATCTCGGTGTGGGTCTTGCCCGTCTTCGGATCGTAGCAGATCATGCGCCCGCTCGCCCGGCTTTCCAGTGCATCGGTTGCCCAGTCCTCCTGCTCGTAACGGATCGTTGCCTCGCTGAAATAGATGCGCCCGTCGGGTGCGACGTCGACGTCATCCGCCAGGCGAAGACGTGAATCGTCCACCACGGACGTCCAGCTCCTGTTCGTCTCGTCAGTGAGTTTGGTGACGGTCCTGTCGGGGGCAACCTGGAACAGACCCATACCGCCGATGCAGACGAGCAGGTTTCCGCTGCGATCGAATGCCATGCCGAGGGGATGGCCGCCGATATGCGCAAACACTTCGGAGCGTTTGTGGTCTGGACCGAAGAAACGGACAATATCGCCATGCCGGGTGCCGCAATAGAGATTGTCGTCGCGGTCGAGGATAACGTCTTCAGGTCCCTCAATCTGTCCGAGCCCGATAATCTCAACGGAGCGCAATCGATCGTTCAGCACATAGGGCGACCCGGGTGCGTCGACCTTCGGCGCCGGCGGCAGGGAAAGGTAGGCGGGCGAGACATAGACCTTGGCCAGAATGCGGTGGCGGTGCTTCTGCCAGCGCATGTCAACGAAGACGGCCGTGAGCAGGATCACTCCCAGTATGGTCGACGTGATCGGGCCGCTGATGCCCAAGTTGATCAAGCCGTTGGTGAGCATCAGCACCAGCAGGCTGCCAATGATCGCCTTTGCCACCGAACCCCGGCCGCCGCCAATCGCCGTGCCACCGAGGACCGCCGCGGTGAGCGCCTGCACTTCGAGCCCGACGCCGGTGTCAGACCCAGTACTGCCCAGCCGGGCGGCGAACAGGAAGCCGGCCAGCGCGCACATCGTGCTGGAGGCGACGTAGGTGAGGAACACCATGAACCGCACGTCGATGCCGGCGTTGAAGGCAGAACGCCGCGCCCCGCCAACGGCGGTGAGTCGCCAGCCTGGACGCATCCGCGACAGAACGAGGTGCCAGGCAAGGGCGATGATCAATGTGATCACCAATGAGGTCGGGACGCCGAGCACCGTGCCTTCGCCGATGAACAGCCAGAGATCGGACATGGAGAAGCCCGACATCATGGACGTGGACATCTTCACGAAGACAATCTCATAGATCGAGCGGAAGATGATCAGGCTGACCAAGGTGGTCAGAAAGGCGCGCAGACGCAGGTAGCCGACAAGCAGGCCGTTGATGGCGCCGCAGCAGATGCCCAGGCCCAGGATGCCGGCCAGGACGACGGGTATGGGCAACTCGTAGACGTTTACCCCGATCAGCGAGAACAGGACGGCCAGTGAGAAGACGGAAGCGACCGAAAGGTCGATGCCGCCTGAAATCATCACGACTGTCAGGGCCAGCACCACGAGACCGAATTCCGCGAACTGCCGGGCAAGGTCGGAAAGGCTCGACAGAGATAGAAAGTCTGGAATGATCGAGCCCAGCACCACGATCGTGAGCACAAGGGCGGAAAATGGAATTGCATTGTCGATCCAGCGCTTCGACAGGATCTCCCCGATCAGATGATCGGGGAGATAGCGCGAACGCAGATAGGCAATTGTGTCGCTGCTGGCCATGATCATCTTTGATATTCTTGTGATTTGCCTACTTCAGCTGATCCAGCTGCCAACAGGTACGCGGACCGATATTGTCCTTCGTCAGCAGCGTGAGCGGCGTGTAGTAGGAGGTCTTGCCCTCCCCGGCCTTGGCCGGCGATAGCAGCGACTGCACGATCTGCTGGTTGATCGCGTTGCCCTGGAGTGGGACATCGTAGCTGACGATCAGGTCGAGCAGGCCCTTTTTGATGTTGTCGCAACCGATCTGGTTGCCGCCGCCGGAGGTGACGACATAGACGTCGTCGGCCTTTCCGGCCGCCTGGATCGCGGCGCCGGCGCCGACATCCTGGTTGTCCCAGTTTCCGACGACGCCACAAAGGTCGGGATGCTGCTGCAACACCGTCTCCATGATCGCGCGTGCTTTCGCGGGGTCGTACTGCGCGGCCTGTTCGGAAACGATCTTAATCGACGGATCCTTGGCGAAGGTTTGCTTATAGGCATAAAGCTCATAAAGGTCGGAGGCAGCGGTAGGCTGGCCACGGATGATGGCGATCTTGCCCGACTTGCCTGAACCGGCCCCGCACTGTTTCACCAACGCATCTGCCTCGATGTAGCCCACCCGCGACCAGTCGGCGCCGACATAGGCGTCGGTCGGAACAACGGATTCGAGATTGAGCTGGACCACCTTGATGCCGGCATCCATGGCACGCTTCAACAAGCGTGCGTAGGATTGCACATCGGGATTGTGCGCGATGATGAGGTCCGGTTTCTCGGCGATCAGCGCGGTCAGGGCCCGCGTACCCGCATCCGTGCTCCAGTTCGGATCGCGGATTTCAAGCGTATAGCCGAGATCGGCCG
Organism: Mesorhizobium sp. P3_A8; assembly: GCF_056402995.1. NCBI lineage: Bacteria > Pseudomonadati > Pseudomonadota > Alphaproteobacteria > Hyphomicrobiales > Phyllobacteriaceae > Mesorhizobium > Mesorhizobium sp. P3_A8. The sequence continues at coordinate 295,153 of NZ_JBFUGI010000010.1, forward strand.
CCTGCTTGCGCATGATCGCGGCCCATCCCTCCGTGAGGTCGAAACCCATCGCCAGGGGGATGAAGACAACGCGCTTTCCCTTCAGCCCGTCGTAGAATGGATTGCGCGACGGGTTATCCAACCCGTCATCGGCATGCGTGGTGCCCACCAGCCCGAGGGCCATCAGCCCTGCGGCCAGAATCGTGCGAATTTTCATGGTTTCCTCCCGTTTAAAACAAGATATCGTTCAGATGTCCCCTTGGCTTTGTTGCGAGGTCTGCTCGTCCCTGGGGTTGATTAAGCTGTCCACCATGATCGCCAGCAATAGGATCAAGCTCTTGATCAGGTTTTGTGTGGTGTAGGTGATGTCGAGAATGGTCATGCCGTTGAGCAACACGCCGACCAGCAGCGTTCCCACCAGCACGTTGCGCACACCGCCACGACCGCCGCTCAGGCTTATACCGCCCAGCACCACGACGAGCAGTACATCGTAGATCATGGTGGAGTTGTAGACACGCGTGCTCATGCCGGACACAGCCGCCGCCATGACGATGCCAGCAAGGAAGGCGATCAGCGAACTCACGACATATTGCACCACGATCAGCGGCCGCAGCGGCAAACCAGTGATGCGGGCCGCCTGCGGATTGTCCCCTGCCGCATAGACGAACCGGCCGAATCGGGTGCGCAGCAGCAGCAAGGCAATCAGCGCGGCAAGTACGGCGAAAGCGGCGATCGGCATCGGCAGGCCGAACAACAAACCACGTCCGAGAAAGTCGAACCATTCGACGCCGGTCGGGGAGTTCTGCACGTCGATCTCAAACAGGAAGGCGCGTCCTGATCCGTAGATCACCAGCCCCATGGCCAGGGTCGTGAAGATCGCCGGGATGTCCGCATAGGCAATCAGGATGCCGCTCGCCAGACCGATGGCAATGGCGAGCAGGAAGCCGTAGGCAACGGCGGTATCGAACGGCGTGCCGGACTGCGCCAGGGACAGAACCCAAGACAGGGAGACCACCATCGTGGCGACCATTGCGAGGTCTATTCCCCGGCCGATCACCACCAGCCCCATGCCGAGCCCGAGGATGCCCAGGATCGAGACGCTGCGCACCAGCGCTATGAGGTTACCGGCGGTCAGGAAATTGTTGAGTGAGACCGCGAAGACGGCGAACATCGCAACGGCCAGTGCGAACACCACGCCCTCTTGCGACAATCGCACCTTCCCCATTCCGGACCTCCCAGACCGGCCGATGCCGATCCGCGGATGCGAACCTGTGCGATCGGCATCAAGCTGGAACAACATCCCTTTTTTGGAGGAGCCGAGACAGACCCGTCGATGGAATATCAGTTATGCTGGCCCGCCGCTCTATCGCGTCCGCGGCCCAAGCGGTGCCAATCCCGTGTGGTTGGTCCGCAGCCCAGCCGCCGTCGATGATCATCGCGTCCCCGATCATCGAGGAAGAACACACCTAGGTTGCCTGATGGAACTATTTGGCCATGCACTGCATTGGTGGTCGGTTTCAACGGAGGGTTTGCCATGTCCATCATCGACAGCATCACTGGAATTTTCTCCTCGAAGGACAAGCCCAAGAAGGCCACCGTCAAGAGGGCGGCGTCTGCCAAGGCTGCTCCTGAGAAAGCCGCTGCGAAAAAGGCGGCTCCGGCTAAGTCGACAACGACCAAGAGTACCGGTGCCGCACCAGCGATGGCAGCCCATTCCAAGGACGCCGCGAGCATTGGCAAGTCTGGCCAGCCTAAGGCTGCCAGCTCAAAGAAATCGACTCGCTGAACCAAGAGGGGAAATCCCGCTTCGGCGGGGTTTTTGTGGCCTAAACCATAGCCATATGTGCAAGCCATTATCGACGGTCGTCCTACAGGACACTGGATCCCAAGTCGCTGCGTCCTTCTCGCGGAGAGCGTTGCCGAGGCACCTTGTTTGGCTCACCGCGCACGTTCCTGGCAAAAGGCTACGTCGATCGTAGCATCAGGGAACGGAGTGGCCCGCGGCGCGTCGAACTGTCCTCGAAGGCCGCAGAGGTGACACTGCTTTCCAACCGACCAACAGTCAGGGCCTTGCGGACGCGCCTACTGGTGTGGCCGGGTCTCAGGATGTTTTCCTGTGTGAAGGCTGACAGTAGGGATTGCCGATTGCACGAGCGGGTCCATAGTGACGGTGGATGGGGGCGCAGTATGTTGATCTCGTTTTACTCGAGCAATCGTTGGCCGATACCGGTGGTTTGAATCGCCCGTTCTCTGATCGCGTGACCGACATTGCGCAGAAGACGGCTGGCTCCGTGCTGTTCGATGTTCGCGTCTACGACAATCCTGGCATTCAACGGATCGCGGCAATCGGCTACGGGGTGGACGGCATCGTCGCGATCGTTATGGCCAGAGATGGAGGACTTGCTTCAGTGCCAGTCGCTGAGGGCAGCTGCGTTCTGATCGCGGAACTTACCGCCTGGTACGCGCTGCCCATGGCCGAACAGATAAACACCAGTTACCTCGAGGCGGGGACCAAGCTGCTTGCCGAGATCGCCAAGGCTGGCCGCGTCTAGGGAACGATGGTCCCGTCCAGTCCAGCCATGACTGCGGACCCGGCACACACAATCGTGTTGGGGTGGCGGGCCGTATCGTTCCGCTAAGCCAAACATTTCACTCGATCGCGACGGCTGCTGCGCAGACTGGCTCTGTCACCGACATAGCCCTGAGCCGCGCTTTCAAGGCTGCGACAGGTGTGGCGGCTGGACAATGGCGGCGCGAGCGGCGCGCTGCCCACCGGATTGATCCGCGCCCGGCCAATTCAGAGGCGCCGGGCTCAGGTCGCATCTGAACGCCTCTGAAGGCGTGATCGCTATCTGCTAGTCATCCTTTTTGCGCCAGCCGTAGTGCAGTTTGTCTCGGAGACGCACACAAATGGCAGTGATGGTGTCAACCACCGTGCTGCGCCCATTGTCGGCAAGACGATGGTGATTTGGCTGAACGGCTCGGTAAAAAGGCGGTGTCCCTTTCCAGCCAATCTTGGTTTTGATACAATTTCCAAGCGGCAATCATGGCTGACTAATTGCAGACGTTGCCCTTGGCAAAAGGGCTGAATTGAGATCAAGATAGACGGTTGAAATCGGCATTTTGGGGAGGAAGTGTCATGCCTAAGGTTTCGGATTTTTTCTTTAAGACAGCGATTTTGTGGCTTATTTTGGGGATTGCGGCTGGGCTCCAAATGGCGATCTCAGGCGACCACGGTGCCTTTCCGGCACATGCCCACATCAATCTTCTCGGATGGGTCACAAGCGCAATCTTCGGCGGCTACTACGCCCTTAACCCGGCAAAGGCAGCGCGGAAAATCGCGATGATCCATTACGGCCTATATAATGTCGGATTGGTTGTGATGCTGCCGGCACTATATCTGATGCTGCAAGGCAATACTGCCCTTGAGCCGATCGTCGCTGTCGGTTCGCTAATTGTCGCTGCAGCCGTGTTGATGTTTGCGGTCGTTGTTTTCTCAAGCGCAAGCGCGCGTTTTGGATCTGAGTTAGCATCTGCCACGCGCTGAAGCGCCCAAGGATAGAGAGGCCGCCACTGGAGGTGGCTGGCCCGTGATAGGCATGTCGATGAAAGGCCCCGCGTCTTCTATCGCCTATCTTCTGAGACCAAAAAAGCTCAAGACAGCAAGGACGACAACGACGAGTCCAACGATGTAGATAATGCTGTTCATGGGTCCATCTCCTCAGAATTTGCAGACTAAGCACATTACTGCTTGCGAGGAATTGCGCCGGAAGAATTTCCGGTAACCCTCGCGTTGTAATGAACACTTAGAGCCTCCTAATGTTCCATCAGGATGATCGGTAGGATGGCAGCAAACCCACGTGACGCTTCTCTATGTTCACCCGGCCTATCTAAAGCGGACGGCGTATAAACCGCATTTCCTGCGCGCGTCCGCTACAATGGACGATTGTCGCGCGCGGGACGGAGGAAATTCCCGTCCTGTCCCCGGTGGCGCTGGGCTCGATGCGGATGTAGTGTATGCCGTCAGCGGAGCCGTTCGTTAACCGGCCCACTCTGTGCGCCACTTCCCATCTATACCTTGCACAAGCACCTCGGCTTCGTAGCCGTGGGACGCGGCGCCGCTTGGAGCCTTGATAGCGGCCAGCAATGCATCACCGTTGGAGTCGTAAGGGTAATCCTTGCCGTCATACCGGACCTTCCAGCCCTCATCTTCTTTGAAGACGTAATACTTAGCACGCGCCATGTGTTGCGCCCCCCAATGCCTTTGACCCCAAGAGGAGAATTAACAATGTCTACTTGCTATGCAACCATCATCCCCAGCGACGACGGTATCGGAACCGTCAACAACATCGCCCAGATCGAAAGCACCGCCGGAGGTCAGTTTTGGCAAGGTCGAGAAGGTCGGCAAACGGGGTTGAGCATGGTGTGCGGCGGCCCTGTCAGCCCGAGAGCTTCGGAACAAATCAAGCGACAGCGAGCGCGCTGTTTGTGTCGCTCATGCGCAACTGATCGCTGCTCGCATCTGAAGGAACTGACTAAACAGAGTCGCTTCGAAAGATTGGCGAGACAGTTGAAGCCATGCCGCCGACCACTGAGGAAGCCCACTTCGCCCATAGGTGCGGCTATAGCGGCGGTGTTCGACCGGGCTTGGCCTCGATTCCGATGGTGTCTCCATCACCATGGACCAACTCGCGATCCCAATCGTTTGTCTTGGCGGGGGTTTTGACAACAGCCTCTCGGGCGTCCGTATCCTGGTCCTTGCGAGGTTTTGGTCCCGGCATATCGCGCGATGATTTCGGTCCCATGCCATTGGCTCCTTTGGAATGTCCAAGCGAAACAAAGTCGAAACGCTAAAGTTCCTTCAACCTTCCACATATAGGCAGGCCAGGGCGCACCAAGCGGTCGGCGACGCGAACATACGGGGGCCTCTTCTGACAGCGAGGGCTGTCTGGAATAAGAGGGAGTGGTGGATAAGCCGAGGTCAGCTTTCCCTGTCGGCCTTGCGACGCCGAAGTCCGAGCATAAGAGAGGTCATCGTTGCGCTCGCGCACGCCACCCCCAACAGCGTAATCACTCCCGCGGAGGAAGAAGTTTGCTCTGATCGAATTGGGATATGTCGTGCAGGCAAAGGACTGTCAGCCAATGCCTCCAGATCCGACCTGCTGCCGTGTCGAATGGAATAGGCGCGCGTGAACTCGGCACCGAGGAGAAAAATTTCCGATGAGTAGTAAACCCACAGGAGGATGACGAGCAGCCCACCGGCGGCCCCGTAGGACGAGGCGATCGCGCTGGTGCCGATATACCAGCCGATAAGCGACTTTCCGAGCGTGAACAGGGCGGCGGTCATAACAGCACCGATCCCAACGTCCCGCCATTCGAGTGTTCGATCGGGTAAAACTTTGTAGATGGCCGCGAACATCACTGAAATCAGGACAAACGAAACGACGGCGTTTATCGCGCCGAGGACGATTGTACCAAACGGCAGCTGAGCGTTGATGATGTTTCCCTAGGCCGAGATCGCTGCGCTGGCAACGAGAGACACGAGCAACAGGAAACCGAGCGCCGCGACCAAACCCAGACTTGCCGCACGCGCCCGGACCAGACGCGACAACGAACTTCCCTGAGGTTCAACCCTCCATATGGCGTTAAGCGATTGCTGCATTTCGCCAAAAACGCCAGATGCGGTCACCAACAAAGTGACTACTCCGATAACCGCAGCCCAGGTTCCGGATAATCTGCTCGAGGCACTCTGCAGGGCGGTCTGTAGGAGATCGGCACTTTCTGGCCCCATCAAACCGGAAATCTGAGCCGACAACGTCAATTGCGCAGCATCCCGACCGAAAACGAGGCCAGCAATTGATGGGCATGCGTGGTCTGCGCAACCGCGCCCAGCGCAGCAACTGGCCTTGCTTCCTGGCAGGCCCAGAAAGTCTCGAATATCTGCGTGGTCTGCTGCACGGCGGGGTCCAGCAGCAGCAGGTCGAGGTCGCGGAAATTGGTTTCCGCCGCATCGAAATAGGCATCGCCAACGTTGCGCCCGCCGACGATGGCGACGGCGTCGTCAGCGATCCATGCCTTGTTGTGCATCCTACGTGTCAACGCAAAAAGCCGCAGGACAACTTCCACGCTACGCATGATGCCGCGGGCTCTGATGCCACTCGGGTTGAACAATTTCAGTTCGATATTCGGATGGCTGCTCAAGGCCAGATAAGCAGAATCGTTCTTGCGCGGATTGACGTCATCAAGGAGCATCCGCACGCGCACGCCCCGCTGCGCGGCACTGAAGACTTCATGCAGAAGCAATCGGCCGGTGTGGTCATCGTGCCAAAGGTAGTACATGAGGTCGAGCGTGCGAACCGCACTTCTCGCCGCCAGAACGCGTGCGGCGAAGGCGTCATAATTGTCCGAAACGAGCAGCAAGCCGCTCTTGCCGGCTTTGATCTTGTCGTCCGTCGTTCGCGCGATGGAGACGTCCATGAATTGGGTACCCTCGAACGGCTCTGGAGCCGCCCTTGCTCAAAATCATAGCAAGAACACTTCAGGGCTAATCTGGTTGCATGGGGACCTGTCCAAGCCTTGGAGGTCCGAGCTTGGGGTTCCGCTCAGACGCGCATCCCGACTGAGGGTTTCGATTTCCGTTTAGCGAGATCGGCATCGACCTTGTGCTGTATGCGCCGCTGTTTCTGGGTGGCTTCGGCACCGTTTCGGGCGGGCGAGATTCTTCTCCGCGAAGCAAAAAAGCGCCTTGGCTGCAGTTCGGCGATGCAACCAAAGACAGTTTCTGTCGTTTTGCCCCGTTCGATATTGGGGGATTTCTTGGCAGCATCCAACCAGGACAGGGCGAGCGCTGCATTTCGCAGCGCCGGCGAGATGGCTGAGCGTATTGGGTCGCGCGCGTGGAGCAGACCCAGATCGGACCCGTTTCGTCATGGCCAACAGAGCTTAAGACCCTCGTCGATCTGATACTGAATTCTGCTCAGCCCATGTTTGTTGTCTGGGGCGCGGAGCGCATCTAGCTCTACAACGACGCCTTCATTCCAATCCTTGGCCGAAGGCATCCGACTGCTCTCGGCCTGCCCAGCCAGCAGGTTTGGGCTGAGGCCTGGGACATGATCAGCCCAATGTTCGACCAGGTCTTCCAGGGCCAGTCCGTACACATGGACGACATCGAGATCCGGATCGACAAGCACGGCGCTCCGGAGGAGACGCACTTCGCGTTCTCCTATAATCCGGTCATTCGGTCGGACACCGGTAAGGTGGGCGGAATCTTTGGCGTCTGCACGGAAACGACCGACAGATTTCTTGCTGAAAGACGCGAGCGCCTTGCTGCGGAACGTCAGATCAATCTGTTCGAACAGGCACCCGGCTTCATCATCATCATGCGCGGCCCCGACCACGTGGTTGAATTCCTGAATGACGCCCATCGCCTTGTGTTCAACAGCGACGATTGGCTGGGAAGACCAATCCGGAGTGCTATTCCGAGCCTCGAAGGCCAAGGGTTCTTCGAACGTCTGGACGAAGTGTTCAGCAGCGGCAAGACATTCGAGGCACAAGGCGTTCCGGTTCGCTTTCGCCGTTCGCAGGAAACTCCTGAAGAGAGCCGATACCTGACGTTCATCTACGCGCCGCTCTACGACGGCAACAGCACCATCACCGGAATTTTCTGCGAGGGGTTCGACGTCACCGAGACGTATCGCGCGAGGAAGCGTAGCGCTGCGCTGGCCGAGCTCGGTGACGCTGTTCGGCTTATTGAGAACCCGGACGACCTGGCCTACGCTGCGGCCGAAATCATTGGCCGGGAACTGGAAGTGAGCCGGGCCGGTTATGGCACGATCGATCTTGCGAAAGAGACCATTTCAATCGAACGCGACTGGAATGCGTCGGGCATCAAGAGCCTTGCCGGCGTGCTGCATTTTCGTGATTACGGCACGTATATCGAGGACCTCAAACGCGGCATCACGGTTGTCTTCGAGGACGCCGAGAAGGATCCGCGCACGAGCCACAACGCCGAGGCGCTGAAGGCGATCAGCGCTCAATCCTTGATCAACATGCCGGTCACTGAAAAGGGTGGCTTTGTCGCCCTACTATACCTCAACCACGACAGACCGCGATCCTGGTTGGAGGAAGAGATCGCGTTCGTTAGCGAGATGGCCGAGCGGACCCGCACAGCCGTTGAACGACGGCGCGCACAAGCGGAACTGCGCCAGAACGAAAGCCGTCTGCGTTTCCTTGATGCACTTGGAAAAGAAACGGCAAAGAGTACCGACGCAGACGCGATCCTTGAAATCACAACAAGGATGCTTGGCCAGCATCTCGGCGTGGCAATCTGTGCCTATGCGGATATGGAGCCCGATCAGGACCACTTTACCATCCGTGGCGATTGGCACAAGCAAGGCTCATCCAGCATCGTCGGCTACTACAGCTTGCAGGACTTTGGCCAGCTCGCGGTCCTGCGGCTTCATCAGGGCTTGCCCTTGATCATCAATGCCAATGCTGCCGAATTGCCGCCGGAAGAAGCCGCAGCGTTCGTGAACATAGGCATTGCCGCAACGATCTGTATGCCGCTGGTCAAAGAGGGCCGCCTGACGGCGTTGATGGCGATCCACGACAGCGTTGCACGGCCATGGACACAGAACGAGCTTGCGCTTCTCACCGAGGTCACCGAACGATCGTGGGCGCATATCGAAAGGGTAAGGTCGGACCAGGCGGCGGCCGAGACCACGGAGCGGTTGAGCCTCGCCACGCAGGCGGCGTCAATTGGAACCTGGGATTACGATCCGGGCACCGGCCGATTGCAATGGGACAGGCAGTGCCGCGCCCTGTTCGGCATCCTGTCGGATCACGACGTTTCCTATGAAGGCAGTTTTATCGCAGGCCTGCATCCCGATGATCGGGCTCGAGCGGATGAGGCGGTGAGAAAAGCTCTTTCCCCTGACGCTCCTGAACCTTTCAACATCGAGTATCGAACGATCGGCCTGGAAGATGGTGTAGAGCGTTGGGTGGCTGCAAGCGGCCATGCGATCTTTGAGGACAGGAAGGCTCTCCGTTTCATCGGCACCGTGATCGACATTTCCGGCCGCAAGAAAGCCGAGCGCCATCTGAAGATCATGAATGATACTGGAGCGGCGGTGGCGGCCGAGTTCGATCTCGACAAGATCGTCCAGATTACGACCGACGCCGGCGTGCAGTTGTCCGGGGCACAGTTCGGCGCGTTCTTCTACAACGTGCTGGACGACCAGGGCGGCAGCTACATGCTTTACGCCCTCTCCGGCGCCCCGCGTTCAGCGTTCGAAAACTATCCAATGCCACGTGCGACGGCAGTATTCGAACCGACTTTTCTCGGGACGGCCGTGGTTCGATCGGACGACATCCTGAAAGACCCGCGCTACGGCAAGAACACCCCTCGCAAAGGCATGCCAGAAGGCCACCTGCCAGTGCGCTCCTATCTGGCGGTGCCGGTCGTCTCCAACTCTGGAGGGGTGCTGGGTGGGCTGTTCTTCGGCCATGCCGAAACCGGCAAGTTTCTGCCTGAACACGAGACCGCTCTTTTGGGTATTGCCGGCCACGCAGCCACGGCAATCGACAACGCCCGCCTGTTCCAGGCGGCCGAGCGGGAACTTGCCGAGCGACGACGCGCGGAAGCCGCGTTGCAAACGCTCAATTCCACGCTTGAACAGCGCGTGATCGAGGAAGTTGCAGAGCGTTCGAAGGCGGAGGAGCAGTTGCGCCAGGTGCAGAAGATGGAGGCGGTGGGCCAGTTGACGGGCGGCATCGCGCACGACTTCAACAACATGCTTGCCGTTATCATTGGCGGGCTCAATCTGCTTCAGCGCAAACTGGCAAAAGGCGAGACTGATGTTGGTCGGTTTGTCGAAGGCGCAATGGACGGCGCACACCGCGCCGCGGCTCTGACACAGCGTTTGCTGGCCTTCTCGCGACAGCAACCGCTCAAGCCGGAACCCATCAACGCAAACCGCCTGGTCGGCGGAATGACCGACCTGCTTATGCGAACACTCGGCGAAACGATCAAGGTCGAGACCGCTTTCGGCGCCGGTCTTTGGCAGGTCAAGGCGGATTCCAGTCAGTTGGAAAGCGCCCTTCTCAACCTCTCCGTCAATGCGCGGGACGCCATGACGAATGGCGGCAAGCTGACCATCGAAACCTCCAACGCCTATGTCGACGAGCGCTACGCGCGTGAGTCCGCCATCGCCGCCGGACAGTTTGTGCTGATCGCGGTGACCGACACGGGAACCGGAATGTCTGCGGAGGTTCTCGCGAAAGCCTTCGACCCCTTCTACACGACCAAGAGCGTGGGCAAGGGAACCGGGCTCGGCCTGAGCCAAGTCTACGGTTTCGTCCGCCAGTCCGGCGGCAACGTCAAAATCTACTCGGAACCGGGCGTAGGCACGACGGTCAAGATCTACCTGCCTCGGCACTACGGAGATGCGCAACAGGAAGCCGACAAAGCGCAGCCTCGCACCATCGACGGCGGTCTTGCGAGCGAGGTCGTCATGGTCGTGGAGGACGAGGATCGTGTCCGTGCCGTCTCCGCCGAAGCGCTGCGTGAGCTGGGCTATACGGTGGTCGAGGCCAGCGGTCCCAATGAAGCGATCAAGATGATTGAGGCCGGGCAGCGATTGTCCTTGCTGTTCACCGATGTCGTCATGCCGGAGATGTCAGGGCGCCAAATGGTCGACATCCTGCGCAACAAAAATCCAAGGCTCAAGGTCCTCTACACCACCGGCTACACACGCAATGCCATCGTTCACAATGGCATTCTCGACCCAGGCACCCAGCTTTTGCCCAAACCGTTTAGCCTTGAGGACCTCGCCGAAAAGGTGCGTGCGATCCTTGACGACCCCTCGGAGTGACGGCGTTCCGTTGAAGCCCGCCTGCGGAGGAACGATTTGAACGGAAGCTCGTTTGCCCTGACCGGAAACAGGATGAATGAAATGGTTGCGCCTTGTGCTGTCTGGAAAGGCTTCTTGAAGGTTGGCTCCGTGACCTGCGGCGTGAAGATTGTCGGTGCTACCAGCGAGGCCTCGAAGATCCATTTCAAGATCCTGAACCGCAAGGACGGCCTTCCCGTTAAAAGAGTCTATGCCGACGAGAAGACAGGAAAGACGGTCGACGCGCAAGACCAGGTGAAGGGCTTCGAGGTTTCAAAAGACGAATTCCTTCAGATCGAGCCCGACGATATCAAGGCACTCAAGCTTACCTCTGATCACACGCTGGAAGCCGGTGAATTCGTATCAATCGTCGAGGTCGATACAAGCGACATCATTCCGGAATATGAACTCTGGATCGACCGGCGCGAACCGTGGCTAATGGATTTGCAGTGGGCTCAGCAGTTCAAGCACGATCGGGAGCGTTGAATTCCGGCTGCGCGTGAGGGGCCGAGGACATAGGTCAAACGAGCCGCGCAGGTCTAGCCACCTTGCTTCTACCAAATAAGAGTGGGATTTTCCCGCGCTAGGCGTATCTCTTCTTTTCGGAGGCTGATGAGCGAAACTGATGGATATCCAGGAAACTCGTCAGCGACCTCTCTCAATCCCTTTTGCGCCGACGCGCATCGGCCACTCGATGCCGATTCTGAAATCCAAGGGAAACTTACCCTGGGATCATCCAGCATAGGAGCGGTTATGCGGTTGGGTGCTACCAGATCTATGGTTCCTCACTTAGCCGTGAAAAATGTCAAATTGGGACCGAAAGCAGCCCGGCAGCTTCGGACTGCGAACCTTCACAAGCAGACATTGAGGGTGACGTGGGCGCATCGCGACCTGACCTTTCCTGTCGTCAACGTGCGCCGACGAAAAAAGCCCGGGGCAAACCTGGATATCTCTTATGATTTGACGATCTCCGTCACACAGTGGACGTAGTCCATGCGATGCCCTTCGGGCGCGCACGCGACGTCAGCTTCGTAAGCGCCGTAAAGATCATCGACAATTGCGGAACGGTCGTTCGCGGGCCGCGAGGAATCCAGTGCGTTTGCAAAAACAGTCTCCGACCAGGAGCGGAGCGTCGGGACATACCCCCGGGCAAACTCCTCCGCGTTGCGATGGACCCGGAATGCCTCCGCGTAGGGACACGGCGTCACCATGGTGAACATCGTCTCCAGCTCCAGTCCTGCTTGCGACACCGGCGAAGCGGGGTCACGGAATGGCGCGGCGAACTCAGTCGGCGTCTTGTAGAACTGCTGGAATGTCGCGCTGACGTATTCGGTCTCGCTGATCCGTCCGACCCGAAGCAGGTCGCGCCAATGCCGTGCGAAAGTATCAAACATGTCGACCCCTGTCGTATGTCCGAGATAACGCCCCGCTTCATCGACGCAGAAATTGGCTAGCGCCAGCCTGCCGCCGGATCGTAGCTCGCGCGCCCTAGCAAGCAGGATCGTCTCCCAGTCGCTGAGAGCCTGGGCGCGAAATTGCGCGCGCTCGGCGTCAGTCGCGCCAACCGCCTGGACATGGTCGGCAATCATGCAAGGTCTTTTGCTGATCCAGTGCATGGCGGTAGCGGAGAACCCGAGCGACAAGGAATTGCCCGGCAGGATCTGGTGATAGAAGCTCGTTCCGCTGCCGAAGATGTAAAGGGCGGGTGTGTCGGCCAGTGGAGTCTCTGTCGGGTTGCCAAGAAGTCCCTGACTCAGCCGGAAGAGGGTCGAGAAATCATTGTGGGGCAGGTCCGTGTAGGTGATCGATATTGCCCGATGCGGTTCCGTTTCGCGGATGGCGCCGACCAGCCGCCGCATCATGTCCATCGAGGTGCCGCCGTCGGCCGCGCCGAAATCGGCTACCGCAAATGGCTGGTCGTCGGCCAGCCGAGGCATCTTGGCGACCGCCTTGACGACGAGGTCGCCGACCTTGTCGATGACGTTCTTGGCTCCCACCGTGTTCGCCGAATAGTAGCCCGCTCCGCGCATGGCAATCTTCTGGCTGTCGGCTGCGCTCATCGTCTTGTTCTCCCTCTAATCGTCGACGCGGCCCCCGCCGGCGCCGCGAGCGCGCGATCTTTCGCTTTCCGGCACATAGGTTCGGGCGGCAAACGCATTGAGCGCGGCAAGCGTCTCCCTGTCGATTGCCCCGCGCCGGCCCGCGACCGGTTGCGCGATCTGCAGATGGCGTTCGATGACGACATCGGCCCGGGGCAACACCACCGGATGCGCTAAACCCATGGTTGACCGGCGCAACATGGCGTCGAGCCAGACCGGCAGAGCGACATCGAGGATCGTCAGCGGCAACACGCCCGCCTCAAGCGGATCGTCGAGCAAAAGCGCTGCCGTCCGGATCGGACAGAGCGGCCTTCCGGTAGCGACATCAGCCTCGCCCATGCGCCAGCGCGCCGTGCGCGAAAGATCCGGCGGCGCGAAGGATTGAGCATTGTCGAGCAGGCCAAGCAAGGCCTGGCCCCAGTTTTCATCTTCGACAGCGACCCGGCGCGCCGCCCGTCCGATATCCTCGGCCAGGCCCCATGAAAATCCAGCGCCCCGAGCCGCCTTGGTGCTCAGCGTCTCCACCTCGTTGAGGGAGAGGTCGATCATGCGACCTCTCCCATCGCCGCAACCGTGGCGACATCCTCGATTAAGGGCTCGCCACTGAACAGCGCGATCCGCAGCCAGCGATCCGAGCGCGGATCGAAACTGCGCGCACCGAAAAACGCAAGCTTGGCGCGCAGTATGTCGACAGGCCGCAGATCGGCGCCGATCAGATTGTCGTGGATCTCGGCATAGGGAAATTTGGCGACGATCTGGGCGCGCCGCACGGCATGGCGCCACTCTGGCCAGCGAAGCAGAAACTCCGCGACACTGGCTGAAGCGGTTTCCTGCGCCAGCGCGGCAGCGAGCTTGAGCGCATCGCGCGTCGTTGCCAGGGGTTGTTCGAGGTCGGCTCCCTCCTCCTCGAAGCGTTCGCCAAGCCGGGGCTCGAGCTTCTCCGCCGAAACATACCAGAACCTTGCGTTGGCGGCCGGTTCAACGAAGTCGATATCTGCCGCCCAGGAATAACTGTCGAGAAGCATCTGGCGGAGCGAACCGCAGCTCATGCCGCCTTCGATCACATACCCAGGCGTCTCGTCGGCTTTCATGGTCTCGCCGAGTTCGTCGATCAGCGCGCCATGCGGCTCGAGGATCAGCGCAACGCAGGCCTCCTGCCCTTCCAGGGAGAACCGATCTTCCGCAAAGCGATAGAGCGCATCCCAAGGCAACGGCTTCGCCAGGAGCTGCTCGAGGTTTTCCGCCAGCGCATCGAGATCGTCGGCCAACGACCGCGTTGCTGCGGCTTGACGTCTGTCATCGCTGTGCCAGCGGGCAACACGTTGGCGCAGGTCGGCGAGCGCCGCCGAAAAGCCGCTTCGTTCCACCTCGCCGGCATGCGGCTGGGCGCGAACCCTTGCCAGCGCGGTCTCACGCGCCAGGAACCAGCTATGCGTCAGCAGTGGATGGCGAACGAGGAAAGGGGCCATGCCCAAGCCTGTCGCATTGCCCACGCCCAGCGCCCGGCGCAGATCCGGCGCCAGCCTCGCCGCGCCGGCCGGATTGCGGCGATGGGCGATGTGATCGACCAGATCGAGCGTGAAGGACCGGATCAGCCAGACCGTGAGCATCTCCGCCTGAAAGGAGCCGGCAAGCTCCGGCCGCGACGCGATTTCGTCCCGATCGGCAATGCCGAACTTGCCGTTGCCGTAGACCGCAGTGGTGCGGAGCAAATAGCCGACGCCAAGCAGTTGCTCCTCGTCCGGTTGTTGTCCTTGCGCCAGCGCCGCAGCCACCTCCTCGAACAGTCGCACGCTCTTGTTGGCACGCGCCAGCACCAGTTCGCGGCTCGTGTAGCGGCCGGCCTCCTGCAGAGGCGCATTCGCCTCCAGCCGGGCGACTTCGGCTTGATCCGGCAAGCCGTCGTAAAGAACGTAGCTCGTGTCCCAGGCCTGCGCGATCACCCGGTCGGAGCGGTTTTCATCATCGAGCGGCGTCGAGAACGCGACAAGGCTGTAGACCCTTGCCGGCGTCTCGACCGCATAGACCGCGCGTCCGAAGCCATGGTTGTCCAGTTCGAACCCATCCTTGCGCACACGCCATTGTTCGTTGGTGGCGCGGCGGATCAGCTGGCGCAGGAAACTCAACCGCGTGGGATGTGCCGCGCCAAGCCGCTGCAGGCGCATGACGATCTCGGGCGGGCGCAATGCAATTGTCGTCATGCGGCTGTCCCGGCGAGCTTTTCGAGCGTGGCAAGCGTTTCGGTCGCTACCTCGATGCCTTCGCGTGTGTTGTGCTCGCGCGCGGCAAAGCGCCGTGTCCCCGGAAGCCTGGCCTCGCCGGCGAAGGCGCCAGCGACGATCTCCAGCGCTCCGGAGAACGCTCCACCCGAGGTAGCGTCGGGGGCGACCGCCAGGAAGAATTGGCCAGTCCCAGGGGGACCTCCGGCTGTGCCGGAGAACGGACTGGCGACAAGCCCTGGGTTGGCGCCGGTCAGGCATGCGGCGAAAATCTCCACCAGCAGGGCGGAGCCGACGCCCTTATAGCCGCCGGCCGGCGCCATCGTGCCCTTCAGCGCTTCGCCGGCATCGGTGGTGGTCTCGCCGCTTGCGTCGAAGGCCCAGCCGGGAGGGAGAGGTTCGCCGGCGCGAGCCCGCTTGATGACTTCGCTCTTGGCGACGACACTCGCGCTCTGATCGATGACGAAGCGCGCGCCGCCTTGCCCGTCGGGAACCGCCAGCGACCAGGGATTTGTGCCAACGGCCGCCTTGCGGCCGCCCCAGGGCGCGATCGAGGCCGGCGCGTTGGTGAAGCCCAGCCCGACCAGGCCGTCCCGGGCGATCCGTTCCGTGTGATAGCCAAGCGCGCCGCAATTGTAGGAGTTGCGGATGGCGAGCGCCGCGAGACCTTGCGAACGCGCCGCCTCGATCAATTGCGGCAGGCCGACGGAAATGGCGGCGTGCGCGAAGCCGTTGCCGGCATCGACAGCGACGATAGCCGGAGCCGGTCGTGTCAGGCGAGGCTCAGCCAATCCCAGGACCTTTCCGCAGTTCAGATGTTCGCAATAGGTCGGTAGATACATCAGGCCGTGCGACTTCAGGCCGTCGCGTTCGGCCGCCGCGATGCCGGCGGCCAGCGCCCCGGCCTGTGTTCCGCTGGCGCCGTGACGCATCAGGGCGGTGCAGGCCAGCGTCTCGATCCGGGCTTGCGTCATGCGCGTCATCTGGTCACCCGCCATTCACGCCGCCGCATAACCGAATTCTCCCTCGCTCGCCCGCGTCTGCAGGCGCATGCATTCGATGAACCTGAGCGATGCCGGCTGCAGGTTGCGACCTTCCTTGGCGATCCAGCCGACCGTCCGGCTCGATCGTGGATCGGCAAGCGGAACGAAGCGAACGGCGTGGCTGGATTTCCAGCGGCAAAGCCGAGGCAGGATAGTCACGCCGAGCCCGGCCTCGACCATCGCCAGATTGGAGCTCACATTGCTCGCCGTTAGTTTCGAGCCGGCGGCAAGCGCCTCGATCTCGGCAATGCCAAGGGCTGCGGCCGCGCCATTCTGGATGAAGCTCTCGCCTTCCAATTGCTCCCAGGTCAATGGACGTTTCGATTTGGCCAGGGGATGATCGACCGGGCAGACGAAATCAAGCGGCTCCTGGAACAGCTGCTCGAAGCTGAGTTGCGGCCGCTTGGTTGCAAGCACGCACAAGCCGACCTCCACCATGCCGTTTTCGACCGCCTCGACGATGGCGTTGGAATCGCTGTCGCGAACATGGATATCGAAGCGTTTGCCTTCGGCGCGTAGCTGGGCGATCGCCCGTGGCAGCAAGGTCACGGCAACGGAAGGCACGCTTGCGACGTCACAGCGGCCCTGCCGGTCGGCCGCGTAGCTGACGATGGCCAGGCAGGCGCGATCATAGTGGGCGATTATTGCCCGCCCCTCATCGAGCACGATGCGCCCCACGGCTGAAAGCGCGCCCTTGCGCTCGCTCTCAAACAGTGGCGCGCCAATGTCGTCCTCGAGCTGTTTGAGGGTCATCGACACGGCGGACGGCGTGCGGCCGATCTGATACGCCGCGGCGCGCACGCCACCGCTCTCGCAAACCGCGACGAAGCTGCGCATGCCGACAAGGCTGATGGTTTTGGTCACTGTTAAGCTTACCTGAACATTTGCACCAAAAATTGAGCTTGATTGAAGTTCACAACATTGGTTAGGTCGTTGTCAACCGAATTGATACAGGACAAACACGATGCTGAACGGACAGAACTTCGTTGCCGGCGAGTGGCGCGATGGCGCCGACTGGATCGAGGACAGCAATCCGTCGGACCTCACCGATAGTGTCGGGCGTTTTGCCCAAGCTGCATCGTCCGATGTTCACGACGCCGTAGCGGCGGCCCATGGTGCGCAGCGAGAATGGGCGGCAGCCGGGCTCGAAGCGAGAGCCGCGGTTCTGGATGCCATCGGCCGCGAATTGATGTCGCGCTCGAAGGAGCTTGGCGAACTGCTGTCCCGTGAGGAAGGCAAGATCCTGGCCGAGGGCGTCGGCGAGGTCTATCGCGCCGGGCAGTTCTTCACCTATTTCGCCGCCGAGGCGCTGCGCAATCTCGGCTCTTCGGCGGACTCTGTCAGGGCCGGCGTGGACGTCCTGACAGAGCGCGAGCCGCTCGGCGTCGTCGCGATCATATCGCCGTGGAATTTTCCCATCGCCACCGCGTCCTGGAAGATCGCGCCGGCACTGGCTTTCGGCAATGCCGTCGTCTGGAAGCCGGCCAGCATCACGCCAGCCAGCGCCTGGGCCTTGACCGAGATCATCAGCCGGCAGGCCATTCCAAAAGGCCTTTTCAACCTCGTCATGGGATCGGGATCGACGATCGGCCGCGAGCTCGCCGCCAATGCCGACATCCAGGGCTTGAGCTTCACCGGCTCCGGCGCCGTCGGCTCGAGCATCGCGGCATTGGCCGCGGCTCGCTTCGTGAAGCTTCAACTCGAAATGGGGTCGAAGAACCCGTTCGTGGTCATGGACGACGCAGACCTCGACCGCGCGGTCGACCTTGCCGTGAACGGCGCCTTTGGCGGTTCGGGCCAGAAATGCACGGCATCGTCGCGCCTGATCGTCCACAAGCCGGTGCATGATGCGTTTGTCGAGCAGTTCCTTGCAAGAACCAAGGCGCTGAAGGTCGGCCATGCCCTGGAAGCCGGTGTCCAGATGGGACCGGTCGTCAGCGCCGGGCAACTCGGCGCCAACCTCGACTATGTAGCGCTCGGCAAAAGCGAAGGCGCCGAGCTTGCAACAGGTGGCGAGGCGCTCCACCTGGCGCATCGGGGGCACTACATGGCGCCCGCCGTCTTCCTCAACGGGCGTTCGCGCATGCGCATCAATCAGGAAGAGATGTTCGCGCCGATCACCTGCGTCATCACCGCCAACGATCTCGACGAGGCGATCTTCCTTGCCAACGACACCCCTTACGGACTGACGGCGGGGATCGCCACGCGCTCATTGGCGCGCGCCACGAAGTTCCGCCATGCGTCGCGCTCGGGCTGCGTCATGGTCAACCTTGCGACCGCCGGCACGGACTATCATGTGCCGTTCGGCGGCATTCGTGCCTCCAGCTACGGCCCGCGTGAGCAAGGCCGTGCCGCGGTCGAGTTCTACACGCAGGTCAAGACGTCCTATATCCATGCGGGCGTACCCGAATGACCACCGATCAGCCCCAGGTGCTCATTGACGGGCTTCAATACTGCAACTGGTCGCGCGAGATCTTTCAACAGATGCGCCAGGGCGGCCTGACCGCGGTCCACGCCACTGTCGGTTACCATGAAGGTTTCCGCGAGACGGTACGCCACCTCGTCGATTGGCGCACACGCTTGCGCGACAACGAGGACCTCATCCTTTTGGCGCGCGACAGCGCCGACATCGAGCGCGCCCGCGCCACGAACCGCACGGCGATTTTCCTCGGCCTGCAGAACCCGATGCCGATCGAGGACGACATCGGCCTGATCGAAATGCTCTTCGATCTCGGCATCCGCTTCATGCAGCTCACCTACAACAACCAGTCGCTTTTGGGCTGCGGCTGGATGG
Organism: Mesorhizobium sp. P3_A8; assembly: GCF_056402995.1. Classification (NCBI taxonomy): domain Bacteria; kingdom Pseudomonadati; phylum Pseudomonadota; class Alphaproteobacteria; order Hyphomicrobiales; family Phyllobacteriaceae; genus Mesorhizobium; species Mesorhizobium sp. P3_A8. Next base: position 314,176 of record NZ_JBFUGI010000010.1, read on the forward strand.
AGAAGGAAGACAGCGGCATCACCCGCATGGGGCGCGAGGCGATTGCCGAAATGAACCGGCTCGGCATGATCATCGATCTGTCGCACGCAGGCGAGCGAACGACGCTGGAAGCAATCGCGCTGTCGCAAAAGCCGGTGGTCATCAGCCACGCCAATCCGCGTTGGCTCTGCGACAGCAACCGCAATGTTTCAAGGACCGTCATGCAAGCGCTGCGCGACAAGCAGGGACTGCTCGGCCTTTCGCTCTACCCGTTGCATCTTCAGCAGGGCTCGGAGACGACGCTTCGGCAATTCGGCGAAATGGCCTCAGCAGCAGCCGAGATCATGGGAGCGGAGCAACTCGGCATTGGCTCGGATCTTTGCCAGGACCAGCCCGACAGCATCGTGCGCTGGATGCGCGAGGGCCGCTGGACCCGCCAGGCGATCAGGGCCGCGAGCTTTCCGCCTCAACCTTCCTGGTTCAGATCGAACCTCGACTTTCCCAAGCTTTCGGAAGGCCTTCTGTCGGCGGGCTTCGGCAAGGTCGAAACCTCGCTCGTGCTTGGCAATGCCTGGCATCGCTTCATCGTCACTAGCCTTCCTAACGTTGCATGACAGGAGACAAATCACCTCACTGGCCTAGGTGGATCGCCTACCCCTCGCGAGCACCAGCACGACCTGGGTCGTATCGTGGACAACGTCTGCTCTAAGGAAGTGGCGGAACTTACTCCCTTTGACCGAGATAGATGCATCCGGCGGCTTCTGGGTCGTATCCGGAAGGTCTGCTTCTAGGAAGCGCTCGTCGGTAAGCTGCCGTTCGAGTCCACGGTCATCGGGCAAAGTTTGCCTCGTCAGCTAACGACCCCATCCTCGTCGTTCGCGTGCGAACCGCACCATTCTAATACCGGCCGTTCATCAGTGGACGACGAACTGGCCTCGAAGTCGGCCTGGAACCTGTGCTGCGGTTAAGGCATCCGACGTGTTGATCGTGGTCGACAACTAGGTCGGCGAATTGGAAATGAACCGCAACTTCAGCAAATCTGCGTTAGAGCAAAATTGCACACCGGCTTACAGGCTGTGCGCAGCAAAGCCAAAGCCTTGCGATGTCGCCCCGCTTACGACAGGATTGCCGCAACTTGAGGTTAGCCTATGACGCCAGATACCTTGCGACCCGACCACCCGCCACTCGACACTCCGCCCGTGCAGTACCTGAACTTGGACCCGTCGTTTTATGTCCGCGATGATGTCTGGCAGCAGGAACGGAGCAGCATCTTCGCGCACACCTGGCA
>NZ_JBFUGI010000011.1:0-299826 GCF_056402995.1 Mesorhizobium sp. P3_A8
CAAACGACAGCGGACAAAAGCAAGGCTACCGCAAAATCCGTGGCGGGCGCCCTGATGTCAGAACCGCGCTGTTCATGCCAGCCCTGCGCGCCGCAGCTGGAAGGGGCGAATTCGCACCCTTCTACAAACGCCTCGTCACAAACGGAAAAAAGCCAATGGTGGCAATCGCTGCCGTCATGCGAAAGATCATCGTTACCCTAAATGCAAGACTAAGGGACGCCGCCATTTCTCAGAGTTGATGACGAAGCGCGGGGGGCTTGGCGCTAACGAGGGAGAGGCAAGCCCTGTCGCTGACCATCCCCTGGTCCGCGCACTCCTTGCACCTTCGACCCCACCCCACCCCCCACCGGCCGGTAAAGCACCAGCGCGATCACCACGAACTTCGTCATCAGCGTCGTCTTCGAGGCCAGGCTTTCGGAGGTGTTGAGCAGGATCAGCCAGCCCAGCATCGTCAGCCAGAGGCCGGAATGGCAGCGGCGCGCCACTTCATGCATGAACAGGGTGAAGCCGACAAACAACAGCAAGGTGAAGAAGGCGCCCTGGTAGAGGACCAGGCGGATGATCGGGTTCTCGATGCCCTGTTCGAGGCCGTTGATGCGGCGCAGGCTTTCGATGAGATCGATATCGGGCCCCACGATCAGGTCGCGCAGTTCGAAATGTTTGAAGAGCTCGAACATTTCGACGCGGGCATTGGCGCTGCCACTGTCCGACACGAAGCGTTCCAGCAGCGCGTCGAAGAAACCGTATGACGCCGCGAGCGCGATCACGACCGGCACCAGCGCGGCAAGGATGAGGCCGAGTGCCGCGCCAAGCAGGTTGACGCGCCCCGTGCGCAGGCTGCGCAGGCCCTGGATGAGCAGGTAGCAACCGCCGAGCACGATCGTCGTCACCATCGCTGAGCGGCCGCCAAACGCGACCAGCGCCGCGAATTGCAAGCCGATCAGGCCGAGCCGCACTGGCATGGACAGCGATCTCGAACCGGAGAGCAGCGCCAGCACATAGACCGAGGTGACCGTGGCATTGGACAGCGGGTGGCCCTGAAGTGCTGTCGAGCGCAAGTCGGCCATGAACACCTCGCCGTCGAGGCGATAGGGAAAGATCAGCGTCTTGGTGGCGAACTCGAACAAAGCGAGCAAGGCGTTCACGGTCATGATGGCGTGAACGACGGTCTGCATCCGGGCGAATGTCTTCCCGTCGTCCTCGCCCAGCATCATCACCAGCAGCGCCGGCGCCACGAAGGTGTCGATCATGCCGGCCATGCCGGGACGCTGCCTGGCGATGACGATGACCAGCAGCACGATCGAGATGACCGCCATCAGCGTGCTGGCCGGACGCCGGTCGGCGACGGCGACCGCATAGCCGATCGGATTGCCGAAGGTGCAGGCGCGCCAGGCAAACACCAGCACGAGCAGATAGGTCGAAGGATGGATCTTGGTCGCGGGATTACCGGTCAGGCCGTCGTAATTATAGCCCACCAGCCACAACATGCCGCCGGAGATGCCGAACAGCAACGCCACCGTTGCGACCAGGCCGAAGCTGGTCAGCCAGTCGACGGAACTGCCCGCGCGCCCAGTGGCCTGACCCGAACCGCCTTGACTGGAACCGGGCCAGCCGGCAGCCCCGGTGCCAGTCTCGGTGGTGGCCATGTCAGGCAGCCTCGTCGACCAGCAAGGCGCCGGTCGGCAACCGCCCCATGACGGAAATGGCCTGCGAGGCCGCCGTGACGTCGGCCATCGGCGTCGAGTTGAGCGTCGCAACCATCACGATCTCGTCGACCATGGCGACCAGAGGCGAGGCGTTGAGATTGTCGGCAAGCGCGCCACCGTCGATGACGACGAGGTCGAAGTTGCGGCCGGCCTGGGCCAGCATATGCTGGGTGAAATAGACGCCCTGCGCCTCGGAGAAGACGGCCGTCTGCCGGCCCCTGCCCAGAACCGCGACATTGCTGCCTGCCGTGTAATGGCTCAGCGCCTCGAAGGCATATTCGCCGCGCAGCACGTCGAGGAGGCCGGGCTGCGTCTCCTTCTTGCCGCTGCCGGCATTGGTGTCGATGAACAGGACACGGCTGCCCCTGGCAGCCGCGGCATTGGCGAGCAGGCGTGCCACCCGGCTCCGATGCGCGGCGTCCTCGGGCGGCGACGTCAGCAATATGGACGGCACCAGCGGCCAGTTCGGCGGACGCCGGCTGGAGGCGAACAGGCGCCTCAGCGCCAGGCCCGCGACCGCATCCGTCTTCTGCCCTGCAGCAGTGGCGGCGCCGAAAGGCCACCAGCGGCGACGGGACGATTTTGCCGGCAGCACGCCAAACACCGGCGCATCGATGGCCGATTGCATCTGCGCGCTGGAAAGCACGGTCGGCGAGGAATATTCGGCGATCAGCGCCAGCGCGGTGCCGAGCCCCAGCCCGCCGAAGAGGGCGCCGAAAAGCAGCAGCGGCAAAGGCGGCCAGCTCTTCTTCAAGGCGGGCATGGCGTTGGAGATGATGCGCGCATTGGTGCTGTCGACATTGATCTGCTCGCGCGTTTCCTGCGCCCGCTGCAGATAGGTGGCATAGACGGAGCGCACTGCCTCGAGATCGCGCTGCAGTTCGCGCAGCTTGACCGAAGCCTGGTCGGTGTCGAGCGACTTGCTCTTCATGCCGGCGACCTTGGCCTCCAGCGCCTGCTGGTTGGCCAGCGCCCGCTCATAGTCGGTTTCGGCGGCAGCGCCGATGCGGCCGAGTTCACGCGCGATCAGCGAGCGCGTGTCGCGCAGCTGCTGCTGGGCGGCGATCATCGAAGGGTGGCGCGGCCCCAGTTCGGTGCCGAGCTGCGAGACCTGGTCGACAAGCGTCGCCTCTTGCGCCCGCAGGCTCGAAATCACCGACGAGCGCATCGCTTCCGAGGTGGCGTCCGGCGCGCCGCCGGACCGGCGCAATTGGTCGACCTGCGCCTTCAGTGTCGCGGTGCGGCTCTGCGCGGCCGAGAGCTGCGTGTTGATCTCGGTCAGCTCCTGGTCGCTGACCAGATTGCCCGCCGCCATCACCATGTTGTTGGCGGACTTGTAGGCCTCGACGGCGTTCTCGGCCTTCTGCACGCGCTTGCGCTGCTCATCCAGCCGCGCGGTGATGGAATCGGAAGCGTCCGTGGCCATCTTGGCGCGCGCGCTCGCCTGATCGGCCAGATAGGCCTGCGCGATGGCATTGGCGAGCTTCGCCGCCTTGTCGGCGCTCTTGGCGGTAACGATCACGTCGAGGACCAGCACCTTGTCGGCCCGCTTAACCGCCAGCCGCCGGCGCAGCGCATCGAGCGTCTTGCCCGTCCTGTCGGTTTCGGCCGAGCCCGAGCCCAGCACGCCGCCGAGCAAACGGCTCAACAACCCGCCCTGCCCGTTGAATTCCGGATCGTCGGTCAGATTGGTGGCCTGGATGGCCTTGAGCAGCACGCCCGTCGACTGGACGACGCTGACCTGGCTTTCCACCATGGTGATGCCGCCATCGGGCGGAACGCGGCTCGGATTGACGTCGTTGGTGACCACCTGCAGGTCTTGCGGATCGATGAGGATTTCCGACACGGAGCTGTAAAGCGCCGGCGTGAGCAATCCATAGGCCAGCGTCACCAGGGTCAGCAGCGCGGCGGTGGCAAGGATCAGGAAACGGCGGCGCACCAATATGCGCTTCAGGTCACCCAGTTCGACGGTCGAGGATGAATAGGTCGCCATCGGCACCGGCTCCGGGGCATATTGCATCGCCTCCGGAGCTTGTTGTTGCGGTAACGAGAGCAGGGATGATTGCAACGGTCGCTCCGACAACACTCCATGTGCCCCAAAAGAATAAATTGCGGCCTCAGCCTAGCTATTCCTTGAACTGTTAAAACACTGTTAATTATGTTGAGAGCTCGTCTGATTTTCGGCAGGGCGTTTACGCATTTTTGGCACGGAGTTTGCGTAATATTAGGCACAGGCGCTGATACGGGCGCGAGCGAGCAGGAGACGAATGGAAATGGGGCAGCACTTAAGTCCAGCCCTGCCGTGCCGCCATTTCCCCTGCCCTGATATCGAACACCGGCCAGACACGAGACATCACAACGCCAGGGGTGCGACATGCAAGTGAGCCTGCGCCTAGACAGCGAGTGTGTCCGTGCTTTCCACCTGCTGTTGCTGCAGCGGCTGAGCGCTCTCGCGCAGATCGAGGTTTCCGTCGACGCCAAGCCGGCCGGCGGCGGCATCCCAGGCAGTGTCGCGGCGCTGTTCCAGCTTGAAACGGTCCTCCATGGCCTGCCGGCGGAGGGGCTGGCCAAACGCCTGCCGCGGTCGGCGCTCGCTCCCTATCGCACGCAGTCACCCGCCTCTCCCGATCTGGTGATCGACCTCTGCGGCGACGTGAGCCTGCAAGGAGTGCGGGTCTGGCGCGTGACCTATGACGGCGCCGCCGGCGAAGCGGCTCTGCTGGCGCTGATCCTCGACGGCCGCACGCCGATTGCCCGCATCGAGGAGAGCGGCACCACTGTTGCCGAAGGACGCCTGGGCACCGAATATGGCGGCATCGCGCTGGCCTCCTTCCAGGACATGCTGGCGCGCACGGCAAGCCTGATCCTCGCGGCAATGCCCCCCTCGGCAATGAATGGCGCTGCGCGAGCCGTGCCTGTGCTGCCCGAACCGGCGCAGGCCGGTACCCCGCCGACGATACCCTCGCCCGCCAAGCTTGGCGTCAGGGCAGGCAAGGCGCTGGCGCGGCGCATCGTCCAGAAGATCTACCACCTCTGCTACAACGCCCCGCACTGGAAGGTCGGCTGGCGCCAGACCAATGGCCGTGACCTCTACGACCTGCGCGCCCATCCGGCATCCGGCTGGCAGGTGCTGCCCGACGACGGCAGCCGCTTCTACGCCGATCCGTTTCCGATCCTGTATCAGGGAAAGGTCACCCTGTTCGTCGAGGATTATATCCACCGTCTGGGCCGGGCCATCATCTCCGCCGTGCCGTTCGGCCCGTCAGGGCCGATCGGACGTCCCGAGCCGGTGCTCGACCTGCCCTATCACCTCTCCTACCCCTTCGTCTTCGAGCGCGACGGCGAAGTCTGGATGGTGCCGGAAAGCTGCGCCAACCGCACGGTCGATCTCTACCGGGCGACAGCCTTCCCCGGCGGTTGGGTCAAGGAAGCGACGCTGCTGTCCGACATCGTCGCCAGCGACGCCACTTTGGTCGAGCATGGCGGGCGCTGGTGGCTGTTCGCCACCGTCCGCGACGGCGGCGGTGCCTTCTCCGATGCGCTGCATCTGTGGTCGGCGCCGGACTTTCGCGGCCCCTGGACGCCTCATGCCAAAAATCCCGTTTTGGTCGATATCGCCTCGGCGCGGCCGGCCGGCCGCATGGTTGAGCGCAATGGCCAGTTGCTGCGTCCGGTGCAGGATTGCCGCAGGAGTTATGGCGCCGCCCTGGGCATCGCACGCGTCGCTCACCTTGATTTGAACGGCATGGAGCAGGTCGTCGAGACCATATTAACTCCTGGCGCGCTATGGAATGGGCGCAAGCTGCACACGCTCAATGAAGCGGGCGGCCTGGAATTCATCGATGGCTCGGCGATCGCGCCGCGCTGGAAACAGAAGGGCGACCGTCGTTAACCTAAACATTCGTTACTACCAGCCACGCGCGCTGGTTGCTTGAGGTTGATATGGGTCCACGGGATATTTCCACCACAGATTGTGGAGACGGAAGATGACTAGCATGAAGGGCGGTGCCATGCCCCCCGCCGAGCCCGCCCCGGCTGAAGTCGACGTGGCGATCATTGGCGCCGGAATGGCCGGCACCACCCTGGCAACGGTGTTGGGAAACGCCGGGCGCAAGGTGGCGCTGATCGATCCGCACCGCGTCCATCATGACGAGTTCCGGGCCGAGAAGATCGGCGCGAACCAGATGCAACTGTTCGAGAAGCTCGGTCTCGACAAGATGGTCATGCCTCTCGTCACCCCGTTTTCCGACATCGATGTCTTCCGCCTCGGTCAATTCTTCGCGCGTGAAAAGAAGTGGGAATACGCATTTTCCTACGGCGCGCTGATCAATGGCCTGCGCGATGCCTTGCCGTCGCAGGTACCGCTAACGGTCGGCAAGGTAACCGAGGTCTCGACCGGACCGGACCGGCAGCGGCTTGTGCTGGCCGACGGCACCGTCATCGATGCCCGCCTGCTGGTGGTGGCCACCGGCTACAGCGAATTGGTGCGGCGCGCCATCGGCGTCGAGCGCATCGAACTGTCGAAGGCGCATTCGCTGTCGATGGGATTCGACCTCGCCATTGCGCCGCGTGATTGCGCCTATCAGGCCGTCACCTGCTACGGCAAGCGGGCCTCGGACCGCGTCGCCTATCTCACCGTCTTTCCCATCGGCGACAGGATGCGAGCGAACATGTTCGTCTATCGCACCGTCGCCGAACAGTGGACGCGGGATTTCCGCGCCGATCCGCAAAAAATGCTTTGCGAACTGATGCCCGAAATTGCGGCGCAGTGCGGCAACTTCGAAGTGGCGAGCCCCGTCGAGGTCAGGCAGGTCAATCTGACCACGACGCAAGGCCATCGTCGCGACGGGGTGGTCTTCATTGGCGATGCATTCGTGACGACATGCCCGACGCCGGGCGTCGGCATCGGGAGGGTCATGATCGATGTCGATCAGCTCCATTCGGTTCACATTCCGCGCTGGCTGGAAACGCCAGGCATGGCCGCTGACAAGATCGGCGCTTTCTACGACGACCCGGTCAAGGTGGCTTCCGATGAGGAAGGCATGCGTGTGAGCATCTATGCCAAGCGGATCACCACCGAAACCGGACTGGAATGGCGCGTACGGCGCCTGCGCAACAACACGGCACGGCAGCTGATGATCCTCGGCCGCAAGATGCGTCATCTGGGACCGCGGCGGCAGCCCGGCATGGCGTGAGGGTCTTCCCCCTCACCCCAGTTGCAAGCCGGCCTTCCTCGCCTCTTCGCGCAGGAACGGCAGGCCGACGCCAATGACATCGTCTGGGTTGTCCGCCACCGGCCGCCATACCGCCAGCCCGCCGGCAATGTCGACATCGACATGGTTCATGCTTTCGAGCGTAATAGCGCCGGTGTAGCCGATGGCGGCGATTGCCTTCATGCAGGCCGCCCAGTTGAGCATGCCGCGCCCCGGCACGCCGCGATTGGCTTCGGAAACATGGACATAGCCGAGATAGGGTGCCGCCGCCTTGAAGCCGGCCTCGAAACTCTCCTCCTCGATATGCATGTGATAGGTGTCGAGATGGATGAAGATGTTATCGGCGCCGACACGTTCGATGATCCGCGTCGCGTCGATGCCGCGGTTGATCAGGTGCGTCTCGTAGCGGTTGCAGGGCTCGATGCCGAGCTTCAACCCATGCGCCTTGGCGGCCTTGGCGGCCCGGACCAGGAAGCGGCACATGCCGTCGATTTCTTGTTCGGTTGGTGCACGGCCCGACGTCTTGCCGATCGTGCCATAAGTGACGCCACCAAGGGCTGCGCTGCCGACCGCTTCACAGACGCCGAAGGCCGGCTCGAGAAAGGCCAGCGCCTCGTCCGGCCGTGCCACAACGTCGAGTGAAGCAGGCAGGCCAAGCGACGGAATAAGCTCGACATTCCAGCGTTCGGCGAAAGCCCGTGTACGCTTGGTGTCGATTTCCTCCGGCCGCAGCAGCGGGATTTCGAGCAGGCCGATGCCGAGGCCCTTCAGCCGCTCCATCTGCGGCTCGATCAGGTCGAGGTCCCAGACCGGGGCGATGGCGAAAGTGTGCAGTCCAAAAGTGTTCATCTCAGCCTCTCTGTTCGTGCGCCGCCGCGGCGCTGGTGTCGCCGCCGCCGACGATGCGGCCGACGACTTCGTTCATGTTGGTTTTCGCGGTGACGAGATTGGCCTCGGCGCGGCCGTGGCGCAGCACGACGATGCGGTCGGTGACCGCCAGCACGTCGTTCAGCCGATGCGAGATCAGGATGACGGCGATGCCTTCCGATTTCAGCCGGCGGATCAGGTCGAGCACGCTCTGCACCTCGCGCACGGCAAGTGCCGCCGTCGGCTCGTCCATGATCACCAGCTTCGGGTTGAAGGTGAGTGCCCGGGCAATCGCCACCGTCTGCTGCTGGCCGCCCGAGAACGAGCCGACCGAGCGGTTGATCGACGGCAGATGCGCGCCCAGCCGCTCGATCATCTTGGCCGCCTGCCGGTCCATCTCGGCCTTGTCGACAAAGCCTGGAATGAGCCCAAAGAGCTTCTTCACCGGCTCGCGGCCGAGGAAGATGTTGGCGGCCACGTCCTGCTGCTTGGCCAGCGACAGGTCCTGGTAGATCATCTCGATGCCGAGCTGGCGGCGCTGGCCGGGATCAAGCGGCAGGATGTCCTTGCCGTCGAGCTGGATGGAACCGGAATCGGCGCGATAAATGCCGGTGATGGTCTTCATCAGCGTCGACTTGCCGGCGCCATTGTCGCCGACCAGGCCGATCACTTCGCCGGCCTCGACCGAGAGGTCGACGCCATGCAGCACGTCGACCGCGCCAAAGCTCTTGCGGATGCCTTGCAGGGTAAGGAGGGTCATACGCGTGACTCCTTGCGCACCTGGTACTGGTCGATGAACACCGCCAGGATCAGCACCGCGCCGATCGCCATCTGCTGGTAGTAGGATTGCACGGCCAGCAGCGTCAGCCCGTTCTGCAGCACGCCCATGATCAGCGCGCCGATCATGGTGCCGAGGATCGAGGCGCGGCCGCCGAACAGATTGGTGCCGCCGATGATCGCAGCCGTGATCGCGGTGAGTTCGTAATTGATGCCCGCGGTCGGGTCGCCGGCATTGACGCGGGCGGTGAACAGCAGGCCGGCAAGGCCGGCGAGCGCCCCGGACAGCGTGTAGATGATGCGGCGGTGATGCTCGACGCGGATGCCGGCGGCGCGCGCCGCGCCCTCGCTGTCGCCTAGCGCCAGCGTATGGCGGCCAAAGCGCGTATAGGCAAGCAGGCAGTGCGCGACGATGGCCGTCAGCACCAGAAGGATGACCGGCATCGGCACGCCGAACGGCCGGCCCTGACCGATATAGACGATCTCGGGCGGCAGGCCGTAGATTGCCCTGCCCTGCGAGATGACCAGAGCCAGCCCGCGCGCCAGGCCGAGCATACCGAGCGTGACGATGAAGGCCGGCACGAAGGCGCGGGTGACCAGCTGCCCGTTGATGTAGCCGGCAACGCCGCCGGCGATGATGCAGGCGAGAACCGCCAGCGGCGACCACCAGCCGAGATTGACCGCGACGAAGGCGCCGGCGACGCCCGACAGACCCATGACGGAGCCCAGCGACAGATCAAGCCCGCCCGAGCCGATGACGAAGGTGGCGGCGATCGCCAGCACGCCGATCGTCGACGTGGCCAAGAGGATGTTGAGGAAATTGCTGAGCGACAGGAAATACGGCGACAGCACCGCCATGACGGCGCTGAGCGCCACCAGCACCAGCAGCGATTCCAGCCTGATATGAAGCCGTTCAACGGCTGCACGCTGCAGCCCGGACCAGAATGACATTTGGGTGCACCTTTTATGAGGGCAGTAGGGCAGTAGGTGAACAGAAGAGAGCAGAGGCGCGAAAACCGCCTGGTTTCCCTACTGCCTTACTGCCCTACTGCCCTATTCCCTTCCTACTTCACGTATTCCAGCATCGGCTCCTTGCCGGCGTCGATGACCTCTTTGGTCAGCACCAGGGTCGGCACGGCGATGCTGTCCTCGACCTTCTCGCCGGCCAGCGCCTTCTTGACGTTTTCGACCGCCTGCTTGCCGACGAGATAGGGCAGCTGCGCGACAGAAGCGTTGAGGCGGCCGTCCTTGATCGACTTCACGGCATCGGAATTGCCGTCGACGCCGATGATGGTCACCTGCGGACCCTTGCCGGCGGCGTAGACGGATTCCACGGCACCCAGTGCCATGCCGTCATTGGCGCAGAAGATGGCGACGAGGTCGGGATGCGCCGTCAGCGTGTCGGTGGCGATCGAGGCCGCCTTGCCGCGGTCCCAGTCACCCGGCAACGAGGCGACGATTTCCAGACCGGGCGCCAGCTCCTTCAACTTGTCGGCAAAGCCCTTGGCGCGTTTCTCGCCGGTGATGTTGCCCGACAGGCCCTCGATCACCAGCACCGGACCCTTGGCGTCCTTGCCGAGCTTGGAAACGAGATACTCGGCCCCTTGCGCGCCGGCGGCGTTGTTGTCGGAACCGATATGGAAGGTGACCTTGATGCCTTCCTTGTCGAGCACCGCCTGGTCGAGATTGTTGTCGAGGTCGACGATCTTGACGCCGGACTCCTGCGCCACCTTCAGGCACGGCAGGAGGTTGGTGGAGTTGATCGCGGCGGTGATCATCGCCGCCGGCTTGCGCTCCAGCATGGTGTTGCACAGGTTCAGTTGCGGCTCCGCTGCCTGGTCGCTCTCGGCCGCCTGCTCGAAGATCTTCACGCCGGCTCCCTTGGCGCCGGCCTCGACGCCCTGGCTCATCGCGCCCCAGAACGGATTGGCCAGCGTCTTCATCAGCACGCCGTATTCGGCATCGTCGGCCTTCGCCGCCGTGGCGGCGCAAAGCGCCATGGTGACGCCAAAAGCCACAGTAAATCGATTTATCTTCGGGATGAACGAGGTCATTTGTTTCTCCTCCGGTTGATGTCCGATGCCGCGAGCCGAGGCCAGGCGCAGCTACTGTGTCGACAATGGGGGCTATTGTCGGTTTCCTCCCCCGGAATGCGGGCCGCTGCCTGGCGAGCCAACGGATTCCCGCATCAAAACCCGGCAAGGCTCGAGCCGCGCTCTCGGCGGCCCCTCCTCGCCTTCAATCCTGGCAAACAGCGCCTCCATGGCGTGGCCTGCGATCTGCCGCACCGGCTGCACCACGGCGGCGATGGCCGGCCATGTCACCTGCATCCATTCGGCATCGTCGAAGCCGACCAGCGAAATGTCGTTCGGACAATGCCAGCCGCGCCGGCGGAACTCCGACAGCGCCACCAGCGTGCCCTTGAGGAACAGCGAATAGACCGCCGTCGGGCGCTCGCCCTTTGCAAAATAATCGCGCAACTGCGCCCTGAGCGGCTCGACATCGGTTTCGGCCAACACGACATCGATGCGCACATCCGGCGCCAAATGGAGCGCGGTGGCGCGGAACCCATCGAGACGGGCGCGCACCGTCGCCGCCTGCTCGCCAAGGCCGACCACCAATATGTGGCGGTGGCCCTTGCCGATCAGTTGGCTCGCCACCTCGGCGCTGGCGGCGGCACTGTCGGCCGACACGGTGTCGAAGGCGTCGTCGGACAGCACGCGGTCGATCAGCACCCCGGTCATGCCATTGGCCTTCATGAAGGCTGCCGCCGGGCCGTGCTCGTTGCGCACCGGCGCCAGCACCACGCCGGCCACCCGCCAGTCATGCATGCGGGCCAGGATTTCGGTTTCGCGTTCTTCCGATTCGCGGCTCGACGCCGCCACCAGCGTATAGCCGCGCTGTTCGGCCAGGCTCTCGAGCTGGGTGACCATCTGGCCGAAGAATTCGCTTTCGAATTCCGGCATGATGGCGCCGATGATGCGGCGCTTGGCCCGCCGCATGTCGGAGGCCAGCGGATCGACGCGGTAACCGAGATGTTCGATGGCATCCAACACGCGCTGCGCATTCTCGGGCTTCACGGTGGTGACGCCGGCCATGACCTTGGAGACGGTGGCGGCCGACACGCCGGCACGGCTGGCTACGTCGTGGATCGACGGACGCCGCTGCTGGTCCTGCCTATACGCCATTGCTCCTCCTCCCGAGGCGCGGACAGAGGCATTTTCTATCCGCTGACAAATGAGTAAATCGATTTTTCGCAGTTGTAAATCGGTTCATCGGCGGTATTTTAGCTGCCGAGCCACATGTCGACCGAAACTCTACAGCGGTTTTGCGACAACTACATGTGCAAAGCAAAAACGCGCGGGTAGCATCGCGCCGGGAGGAATCGTCATGCCAAACAAGGATTTGCCGCTGGTCATCAGCGCACCGGAACCACGCTCGCTCGAGCTGATCTTCACGCCACCGCAGTTGGCGCGCTTCAAGGCAAAGTACCGCATTGTCGAGACCACGGACGACGGCCTCGCCAAACTGCCGGCTGATGTACTGGCTGAGGCCCGCTACATCCTCGGCCAGCCGCCGATCTCGCCGGAGACGCTGGACACGATGAAGGCGCTGCGCTGCGTCTTCAATGTCGAGACCAACCTGCTCAACAACATGCCCTACGAGACGCTGTTCGCGCGCGGCATCCATGTCGTCACCACCGGCCTGGTGTTTGCCGAGCCGGTGGCCGAGCTTGGCCTTGCCATGGCGCTCAACCTTGCCCGCGATATCGTCGATGCCGACCTCGCCTTCCGCAAAGGCGAGGAATTGTGGGGCGGCGACGGCAATCTGACGGCGCGGCTGCTTTCGGGCGCCGATGTCGGCATCGTCGGCTTCGGCGATCTCGGCCGCGCGCTGAACCGGCTGCTCACAGGCTTCCGTACCCGCACAAAAGTGTTCGATCCCTGGCTGCCGCCCTCGATCCTGATCGACAATGGCGTCGAGCCGGCCTCGCTCGATGAAGTATTGACGCAGAGCGACTTCATCTTCGTCGTCGCCTCGGTCACCTCTGAGAACCAGGGTTTTCTCGGCGCCGACGCTTTCGCCGGCATGCGCAGGGGCGCCGCCTTCATCCTGCTCAGCCGCGCCGGCGTCGTCGACTTCCCAGCGCTGATGGCGGCGGTCAAAAGCGGCCACATCGTCGCCGCCAGCGACGTCTTCCCGGAAGAGCCGCTGGCGAGCGAACATCCTGTCCGAGCCCTGCCCGGCTTCCTGCGCTCGGCCCACCGCGCCGGCGCATTGGACATCGCCTTCAAGCGCATGGGCGACATGGTGCTGGAGGACATGGACCTGATCGACCGCGGCCTGCCGCCGCTGCGCTCCAAGCGCGCCGAGCGCGAGACGGTGTCGAGGATGCGGTCGAAGCCGGTGGTCCGGAATTGAGGGCAGCCTAGGAGACGTTTCCGTACCCGCATTTGCGCCGTCCTGCCTGCCCGCTTGACAATGAGCCGGCACGCAACGACCCTCAACCCTTCGAACGGCAGGAGGACTCGATGCGAAAGACCTATGACAAGCCGACCCTCGTCAAGCGGCAGAAGCTGTCGGCGGTAACGGCTCAGGAAGTGATCTCGGGCCCGATCGGCCCATCCGGCTAGTTTTCCACCCTTGATCGCTGCAAATGCCTGTTCGCTCGGCCCAGCGCCGCGCGGCCAACCAGACGGACCGAGGCCCCGCCATCGGAACCTTTTCCGCAGCGTTTGCGTTTCTTATCCGGATCGTCTCCCATTCGATCCGTTGATCCTCCAATCAACACCCCGTCAGGCTCTGGCCGGCGGGGTTTTTTGCGTCTGCTTGCGGCAACCGAAACAGTTGGCCATCCCTCCTTCTGAAGCGAAATCCAGCCATTTCGCACCATTTTGTGGGGTTTTAGCATCAGCAAGCCCTAAAACAACGAATGGCTCGTGTCTGAGGGACCGAAACGTTTGACACCGCGTTTTCCCCGGCGTCATGCTGGCTAACGTTGGGGTAAGGGGAAATGAAATGAAGAAAAACTACGCAAAGCCGACACTTCTGAAGCGCCAGAAACTGTCCTCGGTGGCAGCTGCTATCTGTCCGATCTCGCAGTGCGCGGACTGAAATCATCGTGCGCCCGGGGCTTGGGGCGCTTTGTTGAGGCCTGAATAGCGGCCCGGGACAGGGCTCGCCTCGGGCATATCAGAACGGGGGATTACATGAAAAAGACCTACCAGAAGCCAGTTTTGGTGAAGCGTGACAGGCTGTCAGCCGTGACCGCCAACTGCACCCCTTCGAACCCTTGCCAAAGCTGATCTCACACAGGGGATAGGCCATGAAGAAAACCTACGCCAAGCCGACGCTTTTGAAGCGCCAGAGACTCTCGGCGGTCACCGCGGGCAATTGCACCTCGATTTGCATCTGAACCGCAGGGCTTGTCGAAGAGCTGAAGCTTGAGACATAGGCGAAGTCTTGCGACCTCGCGCCAGGAAGACCTGCATGATCGGCAAAGCCCGCTCCCCTGAGGAGGCGGCTTCCGGTTGTGATGGAACGATCATGGCGCCGTGAAGTTTTCCAAACAGCCGGGCGGTGGGACGCCCGGTGTACTCCAGAAGGCCCGTCACGATTCGCGTCGGTGGCGGGCCTTTTCGTTTGGCGCCCTCCCCTGTGATGAGCGGAACTTTCCAAACAAAGCGACGTTGGTCCCCGCAAACAATCACGAAAGGAACTCCCATGGGAAGCACCAGCG
Organism: Mesorhizobium sp. P3_A8; assembly: GCF_056402995.1. NCBI lineage: Bacteria > Pseudomonadati > Pseudomonadota > Alphaproteobacteria > Hyphomicrobiales > Phyllobacteriaceae > Mesorhizobium > Mesorhizobium sp. P3_A8. Next base: position 14,304 of record NZ_JBFUGI010000011.1, read on the forward strand.
ACAAGGCATCGGGTCTCGCCAATCAGGCCGTCGGCAAGGCCAAGGAAGGCGTCGGCAAGGCCGTCGGCAATGACCGCCTGCGCGCAGAAGGCGCGGCACAGGAAGCCAAGGGCAAGGTCCAGAAGGCTGTCGGCGACGCGAAGTCGGCCGTCAAGGACGCAACCAACAAGACAGCCGCTGCGATCAACAAGAACCTCTGAGGTCCTGGTCGAGGTGAATCGAGGGCTGCCCGTGCGAACGGGCGGCCCTCTTCTTTGTTCGTCCGCATTCGACACGGAACGCATTGCCATCACGGAGATTGAGGAACGAGCGCAGCCCGCGCATTGACCTCAGGGGATTTTTCGTCATGGCCAAGCAAGCATCCAAACCGGCCGGGACGGCCGCGACCATTCATGATCAGAAACTGCAGCGCGGCGAAGGCGGCGAACTGCACCAGACGGCAACCGGATCGACACCGGTGCTGACCACCGCCCAGGGCGGCCCGGTTTCCGACGACCAGAATTCGCTCAAGGTCGGTGCGCGTGGCCCGACCGTGTTGGAAGACTTCCACTTCCGCGAAAAGATCTTCCATTTCGATCACGAGCGCATCCCGGAGCGGGTCGTCCATGCGCGCGGCTATGGCGCCCATGGCTATTTCGAAACCTATGAATCGCTGGCCAAATTCACCCGCGCCGACATCTTCCAGCGCGCCGGCGAAAAGACCCCGGCTTTCGTGCGCTTCTCCACCGTCGCCGGCAACAAGGGCTCCGCCGACCTTGCCCGCGACGTGCGCGGCTTCGCCGTAAAACTCTACACCCAGGAAGGCAACTGGGACATTGTCGGCAACAACATGCCGGTGTTCTTCATCCAGGACGCGATCAAGTTTCCCGACCTGATCCATGCCGCGAAGGCCGAGCCCGACAGCGACTTCCCGCAGGCGCAGACCGCGCATGACAATTTCTGGGACTTCATTTCGCTGACGCCTGAAAGCATGCACATGATCATGTGGGCAATGTCCGACCGCGCCATCCCGCGCTCCTTGCGTTTCATGGAAGGGTTCGGCGTCCACACCTTCCGGCTGCTCAACGCCAAGGATGAATCGACCTTCGTCAAATTCCTCTGGAAGCCGAAGCTCGGCCTGCAGTCGGTGGCCTGGAACGAAGCGGTCAAGATCAACGGTGCCGACCCCGATTTCCACCGCCGTGACCTCTGGGACGCCATCCATGCCGGCAATTTCCCGGAATGGGAACTGCAGCTGCAGCTCTTCGACCAGGAATTCGCCGACAGTTTCGACTTCGACATTCTCGATCCGACGAAACTCATCCCCGAAGAGGTGCTGCGGCCGATCGCGGTCGGTCGCCTGGTGCTCGATCGCATGCCCGACAATTTCTTCGCCGAGACCGAGCAGGTCGCGTTCATGACGCAGAACGTGCCGCCCGGCGTCGACTTCTCCAACGACCCGCTGTTGCAGGGCCGCAATTTTTCCTATCTCGACACGCAGATCAAACGGCTGGGCAGCACCAACTTCACCCACCTTCCGATCAACGCACCGAAATGTCCCTTCCACAATTTCCAGCAGGATGGGCACATGGCGATGCGCAACCCGGTCGGGCGGGCCAATTACCAGCCCAATTCATGGGATGAAGGCCCGCGTGAATCCCCGGCCAAGGGGTTCCGCTCCTTTGCCGAAGTCGAAGCCGGACCGAAGGCACGGCTGCGGTCGGAAACCTTCGCCGACCACTATAGCCAGGCGCGCCAGTTCTACATCAGCCAGCAGCCGGTGGAACAAGGCCACATCGCTGCCGCGCTGACCTTCGAGCTGAGCAAGGTGCAAACGCCTGTCATCCGCGAGCGTATCGTGTCCCATCTGCTCAACATCGATGACGGGCTGGCGGCCAAGGTGGCGGATGCGCTCGGCCTGAAGGCGATGCCGAAGCCCGCCGATGCGGCGTTGCCTACGCGTCGGGATCTCCCCGCGTCGGATGCGCTCAGCATCGTCAAGAACGGCCCCGGCCGCTTCGAGGGCCGCAAGCTCGGCATACTGGTGACCGACGGCACCGACGCCGCTCTGCTCAATGGCCTGAAGCAGGCGCTGACCAAAGCAGGCGCGACGTTCGAGATCATCGCGCCGAAAGTCGGCGGCGCCAAGGCGAGCGACGGCAGCTGGATCGACGCGCAGCAGATGATCGCAGGCGCGCCATCGGTTCTCTACGACGCGGTCGCGCTGTTGCCGGCAAAGCCTGCAATGGCCGACCTGCTGAAGGAATCCACCGCCCGCGATTTTGTCGCCGACGCCTTCGCGCATTGCAAGTTCATCGGCTTCGTCGAAGCGGCAGCCCCGCTGCTGGACAAGGCAGGCATTGTCGAGGATGAGGCGGTCATTGTGCTGGCCTCAGCCAAGGATGTCGCGGGCTTCATCACCAGGCTCGGCGACCTGCGCTTCTGGGCGCGCGAACCGAAGGTGAAGCTGGGCTGACATGCTGGTGGCAACTGGATTTGGCTGCGGTCACGTCACACCGCCAAGCCAAATCCAGTCGCTGAAAGCATTGCCGAAAAGCCACATCGGTCACTGCGGCTCTAGAGGGCACTGACAACTGCCGTTGCGCCCTCGGTTAAAAACGTACAGTCAAATCCCAGTGGGATCGATCGCGTCATTGACCAGTAGCCGGTAGTTGTGGGCACTGGCGTTTAGAGAGTTTGCAAAGCTCTCCCGCCACCTCTTAAGAGCCAGATCCCGGACCATGACCATGAAGGCGAGCATGTCTCGGCCTTCGCCTTCGACATCGTGTGCCAAACTTTCAGGAAGTCCGTTTGCGACCATCGTTTTCAACCGCGACCATAGATCAAACAAATCAGATGGGCCGATTGCGCCCAACTGTTCGTTCCGCTTCTGCTTCGAGCATCGTAAGCTTTTCCCGGATTTCTTCCGGTTCGGCATGCTCCAATCCGACAACGTCGTTTCTGGTCTCGTCCAATGAAACGATGATCTCGTCGAGCTTGGCGTGAATGGCAGCAGTGTCGCGATAGCCTTGTATCAGGACCACCCCAGTGATCACGATGGCCGCGACCGATAGTGCGTAGGTGACTGCATTTGTCAGGCCGAAAGGCACCAGCGCGGTGCACAACGCCATCGCTATCATCATGACGTAGAAGCCCGGTGGCCGAGAAAGAAAGTCGGCCGCCACGAACAGGATGCGGTTCATACCCCGGCCAAGGTCAACAATGCGAGCAGTGCGGTGATGGCAACGCTTATCGGCACTGCCGCGAGCAAGCCTGCCTCGAGCAACCGGGTCTCTTTGTCGCGGAACATCAGAACCTCACACGCTCGAATTTGGTTTGGATAGAGGGTTCGCTCGCCGCATAAGCGGCGGAGCGAACCCTATCAGCGCAGGAAGGGACATAGCTGCGCGGATCTGCACGAATGTTAGCCAACGATCACCCCCAGGAGTAGAAACGTGAGGGCGGTTGCGAAGATCGGTGCGAGCAACCACCGCGCTTGGCCAACACTCCTATCCATCTGTTTTCTCCCAATTTTTCGGAGACAAAACCTCGCGAAGACAGCGCGGTTCCACGGGTCGGCAACGCTCGGACCATTGCGTTTTTCCCATCGGACCTAGGTCCGGCACGACCCCCGACTCAAGCCGTAAGGGCGGAACGTTGCATCTGCATCGAGGTTGGCTGTCGGGCGCCGATCGATCTCGTTCGGCCCTGATCTAACAAGGAGAGAAATCATGAGAACGCATCTTTCTGCCGCAGCCGCGGCTTTTCTTCTGCTCGCCGGGGTCGGCGTCGCCGCTGCCGAAGACATCATCATCCAGCCCGAACAGGAAACGGTGATCCGCACCTATGTGAAGAAGCAGCCCTTGGCGTCGGTGAAGGTTCCCGGCGTGGAACTCAATATCGGCACCGCTTTGCCTGATACGGTCGAACTTCGCGAAATTCCCGACGTCAAATATCGCTACGTCGTGATCGACAACCGGACCGTCCTTGTGGATCCCGGCACGCACAAAATCATCAAGGTCTACGACTGACCACCTGCTGACATCTTCCAATCTGAGCCCGTCGCCTTGGTGGCGACGGGCTAACTCGTCAAACGGAAAACATCGCCATGTCGAACTCCGAGACTGAAAAATCCGATAGCTTGGGAACGCGCGTGGCCGACCTCAAGACCAGGATGCTGCATGCCCAAATTACAACCGGCGAAATGAAGACTTTCCAGAAGGTCTTGGCGGTCATGGAGTGCGGCCAAGGTCGTATTGACGGCGATGACCTCATTGCCGCTTCGTTCCTCGCAGGACAGTGACCCCGAAGTGGCTAAGACACCCGCCAGATGACCAAGGATGTCGCAGGCTTCCTCACCAGGCTCGGCGACCTGCGCTTCTGGGCGCGAACCGAAGGTGAAGCTGGGCTGACTTCGAACATAGCTCGGCCCACTCATGAGCAAAAGCGCCGCGAGCAGGCTGGCATGGCGGCTTCGCCCTTTCGACAGGGCTTGCGTATACAAGCGGTATGTCGGTTCTCGATTCTGCGAAGCAATGGGCGCGCAATATCAAGCGCGATGTCGTGGCACTCTGGCTTGCCGCGCGTGATCCGCGCGTTCCATGGTATGCAAAGGCCACTGCCGGCGCGGTCGCGGCCTACGCTCTAAGCCCTATCGACCTGATACCGGACTTCATTCCGATCATCGGCTATCTGGACGACCTCATCATTGTGCCGCTCGGCATCATGCTTGCCGTCAAGCTGGTGCCGACCGATCTCATGCAAGAGTTCCGGGACGAAGCGACACGCCGCGCCAAGCCGGTAAGCAAGGCAGGGCTGGCATTCGTGGTCGCGGCATGGATACTGGCGGCGCTTGTGATGCTCTGGCTGTTCTGGCCGAAGCCAGCTTAGGTAGCGCGACTTCGATTCGGGGCGCGCGAGCCGAAGGTGAAGCTCGGTTAAAAGTGATGCAACAACAGGGCCGTCGCCGTGGCCGCAAACTCGACTCTCTGATAGGGACATCGGACGATCTGGCTCCCGGCCCGCGTTAGACTGGCGTCCATGCGAGACAAGTACAGCTTTCTTCGCAGCTTCATATGGGTGGCGTGCCTGACCGCGCTCCTCATGTGGGCTTCAATGGCGGTGACAGTTATTTTTGTCGACTTTTTGCATGGCAACCCTCACAGGACACAATCCAATGCCATCGCAACGGTGCTCGAGGTTGGCCCGCTGTTCGCTTTGATGGTGCTGGTGATGGCGATGCTTGCTTTTGGCCCGCCTCAACTGTTCCAAGCAGTTCTGTCGAAAATCACGTCACGGGTCTTCGACAGGAGGACCAGCGCCATCATCCTCATCGCAGCACTCCCAATCACAGCGGTCATCACATGGTACTCGTTCGATTATCTGGTTCCGCTGGCGGACCCGTCACCATACCCTGATGACTGGGAGCCCTATCAGCATGGGATGACGACGACCCGCTACCTGTACTCCCTCGGAGCCCAACTGCCTGTCACTCTGTTCAACGTAGCATACGTCAATACGGCTTCTCATCGGCGGCTTCGCGTACGACTGATCGTATTCGCGCTGGCAGCCGTTGCCGTCGCAGGCGTCGTCATGGGCCACCGAGACGCCGTGAACCAATATAAGTTTCTTTAAACCGCGCCCGGACAGCAACCGTTCAACGGAAAGCGCGACACCTTTGGCCGGTTCCCCAGGCCGGTGTTCATTCATGTTGCAGCCTGGTCAGTTGCTTCTCGGCTTCCTCGACGGCGTTGGCCATCACCATGTCGAAGTCGATCATCGCTTCCAAATGGCCGTGGTCATCGATGGATTTCCGCAGCATTCGCATTGCCAGGATGGCGTCCGCCATCGCCTGTTCGATACTGACCACCATAAAGCAATCCTTGCTTCGCGAATAAACCTTTCTGGAAGCGTGCGGTTCCGCCCAAAACAAGACGGCATTTGCCAAACCGATACTTGCCTGGGCTCGCATCGATGGGACTGGCTGCGCCCTACGCGTCCGAAGGGTCGCTCTTCGTCGCATCCGGCCCGGTCCGGAAAATCCGCCTGAGAATGTCGCGCGCGATCTCGGCCCGATGCCTGTCCTGGCCGCGCAACTCAACCCCACCTAGCCTTGCGGGCGCGCCGCCCTTGTGGTCCCACACCATCCAGCTGCCGGATTCTTCCTTCAGGCACTCGAATCTGTCCCCTGGCATCAGGCGGATCTATCTCTCGGCATCAGCGTCTCCATTCACAGGCCCCGCAATCGAGGCATTTTCACCGCTGGCCATACCGGGTTGGGTTTGATGCCGGCCGTGTCCCGCGTCGGTCAAAGCGGCACCTGGGGTCCACCCCCGCGAAGCTAGCGAGTTGCCGGTGGCCGAACAATGAAGGAGGTCGCTTGGTACGTTTCCGAACAGTTCGCAGGACTGGCTAACCGATTGTCGGAAGCGTACAGTCGCTCTGTCGCCGGCCGTTGAATGGGCGCTGGCGCTTGAAGAGCCGTTCGCGCTTTCGCCCCACCGATGGGTAAAACGCGATGGTGCCAAACGGTTCGGCGGACTCAAATCAGCTTTCGATCCTGGCCAAAGTGCTCGACGAGTATTGTCGCCAGGCCGGCATTGGTGCCGGTCACGCGGCGCGGGAGTGGCTTGGCCGCCGCGTCATGGAGCTGTTCCAGGGCGGCATGGACAAGTCCGCGGAATTGCATGCCGCCATGAACGCCAGCTACGCCGAATGGCTGGGCGAGGTCGATCGCCTGTCTTCATCTTCACAACAGCCTGTCTTGTGGGCGATCGACCCTGCAATCACGGAACCATCCGCTGCCGAGACTGTTGATTCAGGTGGCGGCGGAGCATTGCGCTTCCCTCAAGCTGATGAGGCGGATCACTCCGCTATTTCGTCGCCACACCCCCTCTGAGAGACTGTTTGAAAACGGAGCGCCAGACAGGAGCAATCAGTCGGGAATCGGCAGCGGTGCCTCACTCAAGGTCCGCAGGTAAGCGATGACGTCTACTCGCTGCTTCTCGTCCTGCAGACCCGGGAAAATCATATCTGTTCCAGGCAAAGTGAGTGCGGGGTTTGAGATAAAAAGATTGAGTTCCTCAAAGGTCCAATCGCCACCAGCGTCCTTCAGACTTGATGAATATTCGACGTCGCTTTGCGAAGCCTTCCGCCGCCCTACGATGCCCCACAGATTGGCCTTTTTGGAAACCTTGACCCCCGGCGCCGCAAGATGGCAAACCCCGCACGTTCTGCCGAAAATTTCTTTGCCAGATTCAGCGCTTGCCGATGCTAGTCGTGCCGAAATCGGCGCAAGGGCGGGTCGTACGGCGCCATGACTGCGCAAGTAGGCCACGACGTCCTCGTGACCACCGAGCTTGGCCAAATGTATGGGCGGATTTCCATTCGATGTCAGTGCATTGACCTCTGCTCCAGCATCCACAAGATGGATGACGCACTGAAGGCAGCCCTTCTCGGCAGCCACGTGCAGCGGGGTCTGCGCTTTCGCCACCTGATTTGGATTGGCCCCATTATCGAGCAACAGCTTCACGATGTCGGCGTACCCACCCTTGTTGGCGGCGTAAAGTGGCGTTCTTTGCCAACTGACGGGCAGGTTAACGTCCGCCCCATGCTTGATCAGAAGTTTTGCCAATTCGACATTTCCGGCCTCGCAGGCGATATAGAGCGCCGTAACACCGTCAATTTCATTGATATCGGCGCCTTTGTCCAAGGCGGAAGTCACCGCTGCGACGTCGCCATTCCTGACAAGATCACCTAAGTTGCTGGCCTGGGCGGGCAGTGTAAAAAGCCAAAGGGCCGACGCAGCCCCTATCACCCACGTGCGCCCCCGCTTAATCATTGTATCTCCCTGACGAGAGTTCCATGACGGGTTTATCTTATAACAAGGGCTTGCTGGCGACAATGTATCGCTCACTGACGTTCTCAAACGGCTCCTGAGAAGAACTCCAGAAAAGCAACGCGGAACGGAACGACTCGCTATCGGAATGTCGAAAGCGTACAGTTCTCCTGTCGCTAGCCACTGAACGGGCGCTGGTGCTTGAGAGTGTCGATCGTACTCCCGCCCCTGCGGGAGCTACGCGATGAATTACGAAATTCCAAAATCGACTGTCACCGGCCAGGCACTGGCCGACGAAACCTCCACTCAGCCAAGATACCGAAATGAACTGTTGTGCAAGATGAGCGCGCAGGACCTTGCGCTGCTTGAGCCCAGCCTGCAGCGGATAGCTCTGCCGCTGAGAATGCCGCTTGTGACGCCCGGTGCGCCGATTGCAGCCGTCTACTTCATCGAGCACGGCATTGCGTCGGTGGTCGCGCGCACGTCCGGCGGCCGGGAGGCGGAGATCGGGTTCATCGGCTTTGAGGGGCTGGCAGGATATTCGCTGGTGATGGGCGACAACCGCTCGCCGCAAGCCTGCTTCGTGCAACTCGAAGGCGAAGCGATGCGCATCGACGCAAGCAGCTTCGACGCGGCTCTGGCGACCAGCCCTACATTGCGATTGTTCCTGTTGCGCTTCGTCAATTCTCTGCAGATCCAGACCGGCTATACGGCACTTGTCAATGCGCGGCTGAAGTTGGCAGGCCGCCTGGCCCGGTGGTTGCTGATGTGCGACGACCGCGTGGTGGGCGTACGGTTTTCCATTACCCACGAATTCCTCGCCACGATGCTGGGCGTAAGACGGCCAGGCGTCACCATCGCCCTGCAGGAATTGGAAGGACTCACTCTGATCCGATCGCGCCGGGGTGAGGTTGTCATCCTCGACCGGCCTGGGCTGATTGCGCTGGCTGGGGGCGGATATGGGGTACCGGAATCTGAATATGCCAGGCTTTTGGGAGAGGTCGGCTCGGAGCCTGAATTGACTGGCTAATGGATTGTCGGAAGCGTACATTTGCCCGGTCGTCCGCCGTCTGCGGCACACGGACGCTTGGGAGCCAAATCAGGTGCTTTCGCCCTTTCGGGAGGAAGTCATGGCTGAAGCAGAACAACCTATTCCGGATGGCGTCGAAGTCACCGAGACCATGGGCGAATGGCGTGTTCGGGTCGTCATCAACGGCAACGTGCACTTGAGCACGTTTGATGTGGAATCCTACGCCCGGTCCTTTGCCGATAGCCAGCGCATGCGCGTAGGGCTGACCCGGCTCGCTTCACGCATTTGATGCGAATTGCCCGCGCCGCCCAGATTGTCGGTTTGGTACCAATACTCGCCAACGAGCTTGTCGGAATCGTACGGTTCCAACAAAGTAAACGGTGAATTTGAACAAAATTGAATATTGTTATACTGATGCGTCATAGTTAATAGACGGAGCCTTGTTTAAGTGCTTAGTCAAGATGTCATCAGCTTTTGCACGGGCGCTGGTGCTTGAGAGCGCTTAACATTCTCCCGCCCAAGCGGGAGCTATGCAGTGACCGTCAACCAACCAAACATGTTTTCCGGAATTCCCATCGAGCGAAGTGACGGCACCATTTCGGTGCTTTGTACACTTCCCCAAATGGCCGACGCCTTGGCAGACGACTGGCCGTCCAATGGTCCCATGTTTCTGGCGGCACTTGCCGCCCTGGTGGGGGAACGGGTGGGATGCTGCAGCACAAGGGAGGTCCACCGGGCTTTCATTGCGGCCGCGGTCGAAGCCGATTGTCTTCCCGACAGCTACATGAAGGAGTGAACGCGAAATGCCCCTCACCCTGTGCACGACGCTTTGCGAAACGAGAGATGCGCTGCACGTGCTGCGACGGGCTTTGTTTGTCCGCGGGCATATCGAAGCCATGGAAGAGATCGATTCCCTCATAGGCGTCGCCGAAGACAAGGCAGTTCATCAGATCGGCAACATTGACCGGGCAGAGATAAGAAAGCCTGTCCTGGTGGCGGTCGCACATCCGGTAGAGCCGGCAGGTATTGTTCTGCCGATTGCGCAGCCGAAGAACCTTGGCGAGCTTCGGGAACAGGGCATGGGCCTAAGCATCTATTGCGGCAATGCACGCTGCGGTCATCTGCGCTCGCTGGACCTCGATGACCTGATCGAGACCTACGGCACCCACTATGATTTCAACATCGAAAGGCGGCTGGCATCGAAGCTCGTCTGCAAACGGTGCCATCATGTTGGAGGAAGGCTGGTCGTCGTTTCCGACAAAAGGCCCCGATATTGAAGACCAGGCGACGGACTGAAGCGCGTCGCGTGAAAACGGATTCATGCGACGCGCTTTAGTTCTTTGTTCTTATGCATGTCGTGTTCCCAAAACCGAGGTCACTTTTGGGCGACATGCATCAACCTCTGAGCCGCTCGTGCTTTTCGTGCGCGGACGGAACCTCTTGGCCGACAACCCGTTCCTGGTAGCGCCTCGGAAGCCCCCGGCCGAAAAAGGCGCCGGAAAGTTAGTCAAACAACTTTTCATTGAGCCCACCACTGACCCCTCGGTGGCGGGCTTGCATTTGTCGGTTTCGTACCAAGCCTCGCTATCAGATTGTCGGAAGCGTACAGTTTTCTTGTCGCTGGCCACTGAACGGGCGCTGGCGCTTGAGAGTGTACATCGTACTCCCGCCCCGAGGGAGTGAGACGATGAACGACGACACCGACAGGCCGGTCTCTGCCCTCGATTTCCATACCCTTCGCAGCGCATTCAGAAGTTTGGTCGCCGAAGGCTTGTTGCCTGAAGCCATTTGGGTTCGCCATGCCGAAGAAATGGTCAGGGACCTGACCGGATCGAGTGTTGTCGACCCCGAGATTGTCCTGCAGATCATCCGCAAGTGACGCTCAGGACGCATTGGCAAGTACAGTCAATTGCGGCTCACGCGGCGCGGCCAAACTCGTTCTGGACGATGTCGAGAAGCAGGCCGTCATTGTCCCAGCCAACAGGCTCTTTCAGCCGCCAGTCGCACCCCGAACGGTCGAACACGATCGGTGCCGAATAGAGCTGTGCGAAGCCAAGCACCAGCCGTTCGGCGTCAGCGTACGACAGGTCGCCGTGGCGGTCGGCCAGTTGAGCGGCCAGAACCGGCACGTTCACAATTCCATACTCGTAGATTGTCTTGACCAGCGTGTAATTCAGATCGTCACGCAGTTCGACCGGGTAGTTGTGCATGGCAAACTCCTGTCCGAAGGACTGGGTTTTCCCTCACTTTCACCATGCGCCAGGCGATTCGTTAAAGCAAGACAAATCTCAACAAAACATTAATAAAATCAATTAGTTAGTATGTTTAGCCGGTGATGCAACCCAGGCACTATGAGTATGTGGCGCAACAAAAGTGTTTGACTACCTCGGAACCAAATAGGCCATTGGCAAATTGTGGAACAGATAAGTCACTTACTCATTCGGCTCACCGGCTGGATTGCCGGAAGCAGGAGGCCATGATGACCGACAATCTTGAACGCCCCGAACGGCTGCAGGTGATGCTGAACGAAGAGGAATTCGCGGCGCTCGACACATGGCGTTTCGACAAGCGCATGCCGAGCCGCGCGGCTGCAGTGCGTGAACTGCTGCGCCGTGGCCTGGCTGCCGAAGGCTTTCTGCATGCCAACAGCGGCACGCGTTCCGGGGATTTCGGTCTTCTGAGCGGCGAACAGGGCGCTAGCAAGACGAAGCCTTCGTAAGAATATCAGCCTATCGCGTCGACGTCGGCGCGATGGCGTCCGCCAGGGCCTCGAAGCTTAAAACCTCGCTCAGCATTTCGACAGGGGCAGCCAGGCCCTCAAGGGTGGCGCGTATGCCCAACGTCACCATTACAAGGTGATCTTCAGCCTTGCCGTTGTCGTTCGCCTGCCTAGCGGCGGGCGGCTTCACTTGCGGATGATCCACTCGATGAAGCCGGTATCGACGTGAAGGCTGCCGGTGAGGTCGCGCATCATCGCCGTGGCGTGCTCCACCCATTGCCCTTCCGGCAATTGCAGTTCGGCGATCGATGCCTTGAAGGCATTTCTCAAAATGTGGGAATCGTGAGCGGATATCATGCCGCCCGGGCCTTGGTCGTCTTCCATCCGATGTCTCCCGGCAGGGCGGGAGTACAGGAACTCTCAAGCACCAGCGCCCGTTTCGTGGCCGGTGACATCTGAGTTCTAAGGCCATCGTGCGCGCACACAACAACAAATGTGATGTCGTTTCCGTACCGAGTCCCGGCTGCTGGAACATTTTCCTTCGGTCCGCATTTTCAGTGCCACCGAAGCAAAGGAGGATGCCGTGGCCCGACTGCCCCAGGACAAGGACCGGATTGAACGCGCCACCCGCGAGTCCCAAACGATCATTGATCTGGAACGTCAAGCTCGTGAAGCCAAGACAGCCCGGCTGCGGGCCCAGCGGCTCTCTGCCGACGCCCCTGCTCCTGCCCCACCTGCTGCGTCCAGGCGCAAGAGCGCAACTGGCAAAGCCCCGCGAAAAATCATCGACGCCAACTGACGCCACGCGGATACTTGCGGAACCGGCAAGATCTCTTTGGGCACGATCCAGCCCGCAATGTCCAGGGCCACTCCCGTTCGGCGATGCAAGTCAATTCACGGTGGAACGTTGGTCCTGCTTCAGGGTTGTAACCCGAGGAGGGCCGCCTGTGCCGGATCAACCCAGCATTGTCGAGACCTTGCGGACTGTCAGGGGGTTCCTGAGCCTGGCGCGAAAGGCGGTTATCGATGCGCGCCATCTCGAGGCGATGATCGAGATCGATACGCTGATGCAGGTCGCGCAGTCGGAAACCGACAAGCGGATTGCGAGCCTGGAGCGGGCCGCCGGCTTGTCCAAGCCATGATCTGCTCAGACACATTTTCGGAAAATCCGGGGATCAAGTCGAGCAGCCTGCAACAGCCGTCTGGTCGTTAGCCGGCGGATTTTCTCCGCCATCCTCCAAGTCAAGCCTTCGCGCAATATGTCGGTTTCGTACCAAGAGACGTTTGGTACGTTTCCGACACTAACTTTGACGTCGATCTTTTCGTATGCGAGCGGCTGTGGGGGACGCCGTGCATCGAATTCCAGACTGTATTTGTAGGTTTCTTCGTTCAAAGCCCCTATATCTGAGCGATCGTCGGCACGTTGATACGGGCGCGGACGGCTGGGAGATCGGATGGCTCTTGCCCTGCATGGGGCCGCGCCATGACTAAACCTGATCTCGACCGAAATCATCACTACCGAAACCAATTGCTGCTGCACATGAGCGCGGATGATCTGGCGTTGCTGGAGCCGCATATGCAGCGCTGCGAATTACCGCTGCGCATGATGCTTGTCACGCCCCATGTCCCGATCGAGGCGGTCTATTTTCTCGAACGGGGCATTGGCTCGGTCGTCGCCAGGACGACGAGCGGCCACGAGGCGGAGGTCGGCTTCGTCGGCTTCGAAGGCATGACCGGAACCGCCCTGGTGATGGGCGACGACCGTTCGGCGCATGCCTGTTACGTGCAGCTCGAAGGCGAAGCCATCCGCATCGATGCCGCGCCTTTCAACACGGCCCTTGCGGCAAGCCCGACCTTGCGCCTGTTCCTGCTGCGCTTCGTCAACGCCCTGCACACCCAGGCCGGCTGTACGGCGCTGGTCAATGCAAGGCTGAAACTCGAGGAGCGGCTGGCGCGCTGGCTGCTGATGTGCGACGACCGGGTGCCCGGCGAACGCCTTGCCATCACCCACGAATTCCTTTCAATCATGCTTGGCGTGCGGCGGCCCGGCGTGACTGTCGCCTTGCAACTTCTGGAAGGCCGCGCGCTGATCCGCTCGCGCCGCGGCGAGATCGTCATTCGCGACCGCGCCGGGCTGCTGGAACTCGCCAATGGCGGTTACGGCGAACCCGAAGCGGAATATATCAGGCTGATCGGTGAGATCATGCCGGGCTGATCGGAACGATCATCGCCGGCCGACACATCAAGCGTCGGCATTCCCACCGGACGTCCCGGCATCCGACGCCACCGGACTTTCGCCACGCCCGATCTCGTCGCTTGCCTCCATCACCACCAGCCGCGCTGGCGGCGAATAGGGAGGCATGCTGATCTGGTGCCACAATCCGTCGAACTCTTCCGCCGTGCCCGGATGCTCGAAGAATGGCACGCGCGGATCGAGCGGCGTCACGTCGAAGCGCTGCCCGGTCCGAGGGTTCTCGACGATGACATGCTTGTCGAGAATGTCGCCTGGAGACATCAGCCAGCCGCGCAACACCCGCCAGTCCGGATGTTCAGCGACAAAATCATGGCTGTTCTCATGCGCGTCGTAGCCGTCCATGGGAGACGAACCCAACTTGACATATCTGTAAGGTATCAAGACCGCCGCACGGCTGCCGGCGCGAAGTCTGGCGAAAAGGCTCAAGGCAGGCGCCGCACGCGCGTCGCTGCCTTGCCGGCGTCCGGCTTGGCCGCCCTTGCCTGGAAGCGGGCAACAGTGCCGCTCGCGCCGACTGGCGCATCCCTGCCAACAGGCGCATCCCTGCCAACAGGCATGCCGGCATGCTCGAGGCCGGCGAGCTTGCACTTCGTCTGCTCGGCCGCCGCGCCGATCAGGCAATCGATGGTGAACATGGTGCCGGCATGGTTGCTTGCCGCGACCGTCTGGCGGATCTTGCTCAATTGAGTGTGAGTATAGTCGAGAAGATCGATGAGCTCTGCATTGTCCAAAGCACTCTCCATCATTCGATGTCGAGACGCCGATCTAGGTCGCTCTTCGTACTAAATTACGCCCATTCGCCTGACTTGCATAGGCGCAGAGTACGAAACCGTACAATTTGCGCATTTCCGCAACGACTAACGGATGCCGACCAATAGCCGCCGCGTATTGGCCTAAGGTCCCATTCGCAGCAACGCGATGTTGTGCAAGATTGCAGCAATATAAGCAATTGCTGAACAATGGTTCGGACGGCTGTCGAGGGGCGTGTCGTGCCAATCCGCAAGAATCTTGCCGCGAATCTGCGACGGCTGGTTTCCGGCCATGCGTCGGTGGCCGCCGTATGCCGCGGGCTGGACATGAACCGCTCGCAGTTCGAGCGCTATCTGCAAGGCAAGAGCGTGCCCAACCGCGCGACAGCGAAGCTGATCTGCGCCTATTTCCGCATTGACGAGGATGAATTGTACCGCGCGCCGGAACCCGCCGCGCCCGAGCACCCGTTGCTGTCACCGCTCCACCAGACGCTCTACGAGAACATGGTGCGCGGCCCGGCGCCGGCGCTGGCCGGCGGCACCTATTTCACCTACTTCGCGGTTCCGGATCGGCCCGACCTTCTGATGCGGTCGGTCACCTTCGTGCGGCGCGGGGCCGAGCAGGTGACTTTCAGGCGCGTGACCCGCTGGGCCGAAGGCCTCCGCCGGGGCGGAGCGCGGGCGCCGGGCTGGCATTATGGCGTGGCGATCTCGCAGCTGAACTGGATCTATTTCGCCGGCATCAACCGCCGCCAGACCGGCGAGCCGTCGATCGTTGCCGTCCAGTGGGCGCCGTTCTCGGAGCCGGTCCTGGTCGGCAGCGCCTTCGTCCTGACCGGAACGAGGCCGGTCTGCGTCAAGGTCATCATGCGCCAGGAGACAGGCAGGATCAGCCTGAGGCAGGCGCTGCAGATGTCCGGCATCGTCAGCCTCGATGACCCACGCCTCGACCAGCTTGTGGCCAGCCTTGTGCGCGAAGACCAGGCAATTCCAGAGAAAGTGTGAACCGGGTTTCCCGGAAAAGCGCGTAGCGCTTTCCCCACAGGAATTGCGTCAAAACAAAGCGATAGAGCGGTTCGCAGTTTCTTTGAAACGGCGGACCGCTCTGGAGTGGCATCCCGGGTCAACAAAGATTAGCCTTGGCCAACAAGAATTTGTCCGGGCCGGCAAGGTCGGCCTGGCGCCAACAAGGGGTTGGCCGGGGAATACAAGGGTTCGCGATGCTCAACAGCTTCGACTATGGCGGCAAGGAAGCCGACACGGTGCACGCGCTGGAGGAGGACATCATCTTCGGCCGGCTGGCGCCCGGCACGCGCCTGGTCGAGGATGTGCTGCTCGCCCGCTTCCCGGTTTCACGCCACATCATCCGCCAGGCGCTCTACCAGCTGGAAAAACTCGGCATCGTCACGCGCGAGCGCAACAAAGGCGCCATGGTGCGCCGGCTCTCGCCAGACGAGGTGCGGCAGATCTACGAAGTGCGCGAAATGCTGCAGCGCCAGGCGGCGCTGATGATCCCGCTGCCGGTCAGCGACGAACTGATCGCGCAATTGACCGAGATTCATCGCATCTACAGCAGCCATGTCGACGCGGGCTACCTGCGCGGCATCCACGAGGCCAATGACCGTTTCCACCTCACAATGTTCTCGGCCTGCGGCAACGCCTATCTCGTCTCCTCGATCGAGCATTATATGCGTCTCAGCCTGCCGGTGCGGGCCAATTCACTGGCCGACCGGGAAAAGCTCGACGTCTCGCGCCAACACCACGCAATGATGATCGAGGCGCTGAAGCGCCGGGACAATTGGGTGCTGGCGCAGCTCTGTGTCGACCATTTGCAGCCGAGCAAGACGTTTTATCTCCAGGAGATCGAGACGGCACCAACGCTCTGAAGCAACGGTCTTCCTGCGAACACTCTCCCTATCTGACCTTGACGACGACCTTGCCCTTGGCACGCCCGGTTTCGACATAGGCCAATGCCTCGTTGGTCTTCTCGAACGGAAACGTCCGATCCATGACGGGGCGTATGACGCCGGATTCGATGAGCGAGGTGATCTTGCCCAACTGATCGCCCTGCGCCCACATGAACAGGAACGAATACCCGACACCGGCGCGCCTGGCCTTGCCGCGTATGCCGAGGCTCAGCAGGCGCAGGATCAGCTTCAGCACCATGTTCAGCCCCTGCTTGCTGGCAAATGCAGGATCCGGCGGGCCGGAAATGGAGATGAGTTTCCCGCCCGGCTTCAGCACATGCAGGGATTTTTCGAGCGTTTGGGCGTCCTGGCTGTTCAGGACGACATCGTAGCCTTGCAGGATTTTCTCGAAATCGTCTTTCTTGTAGTCGATGACGATATCGGCCCCGAGACCTTTCAGCAGATCGGCATTCGCCGCGCTCGCTGTCGTCGCGACGGTCGCGCCGAGATGCTTCGCCAGCTGGATGGCGAAGGTTCCTACGCCACCGGAACCGGCCTGGATAAACACCTTCTGGCCTTTCTTCAGCCCGGCTGTCTCGACCAGCACCTGCCAGGCGGTCAGGCCCACCAGCGGAGTCGAGGCGGCTTCCTCCATGCTGAGGTTTTTTGGCTTCAGCGCCACATCGGCTTCATCGATAGCGATGGATTCGGCGAACGTGCCGATCCGCCCGTCGCGCGGCCGCGCATAGATTTCGTCACCGGGCTTGAACCTGCGGACTTTCGACCCGACCCGCACGATGATCCCTGCCACGTCATGGCCGAGGATGAACGGCGGGCGATAAGGCACTATCAGCTTGAACTCCCCGTCCCGAAGCTTGGAATCGATAAGGTTCACCCCGGCAGCGTGAATCTCGACCAGGACATCATTGTCCCGCAACTCGGGTTCCGGCATCTCGGCGAGCCGCAGGGCGCCCTTCTTTTGATACTTGTCGACAACAAAGGCTTTCATCATGGTCGCTTTCTAAAAATGATTTCGGTGGCCGGCACGAACGGCCAAGCGATGCTTGCGTGTCGCACAAGCGTGAAGTCAGTGGCTGGGCTCAGACAGGCAGGCGAAATTGCTTGCGCAAGACTTTATCGAACATCGCAGCCGGCGCGAAGCGGCGCAGCATGCTGACCTGCCACGCTGCCTTGCCGGCAGTGTAGCGCCGCAGTGGATGCCTGTCGGTCGCGGCCTTGAGAACCACCTTCGCCACCACATCAGGCAGATCGGCCTTGGGCATCACCTCGCGAAGCAGTGCCTCGACTGCGGCGCGCGCCTGATCATATTCCTCTATGCGGGAATCGGGCTCGAATCCGTTCTGGTCGAATACCGTGCGCACATATGCCGGTTCGATGACCGAAACGCGGATGTTGAAGGCGCGAACCTCGTGGTCGAGCGATTCCGAATAGCCCTCAAGCGCGTGCTTGACGGCTGAATAATGGGCCGAGTACGGCGCCGGGACCACCCCCAGGATCGAGCCGATATTGACGATGCGCCCCTCGCCCAGCCGCCGCATCACCGGCAGCACCGCGTGGGTCATCCGCATGACGCCAAACAGGTTGACGTCGAACAGGGCCTGCGACTGCGAGACCGAGGATTCTTCCGCGCCGCCGAGCAGCCCGACACCGGCATTGTTGACCAAGAGGTCTATCCGGCCGGTCTTGCCGAGAACAGTCGACACCAGGGACGCGACGGACGCGTCGTCGGTCACGTCGCAGACCAGCATCGATATGCCGTTCATGACTTGGCTGGACGCCTTGCGGCTGGTGCCGAAGACAGTGAAGCCGGCGCGTGCCAAAATCTCGGCGCTGGCACGGCCAATGCCTGAGGAGGCGCCGGTGACAACAGCGGTCTTTCCAGAATTCCGGTTCATTTCTGAAGGCTCCAAACGTAAGAGGTCTTGCTTGTGATCATTCATTGAATTATGATTGTAATATCACATTACACTCATAATGCAATAGGGAAACGAGAAGGAGCCATCATGCGCTATGACAAGGGCCGGAAGGACGCATCACGCAGCCGGATCATGGAGGTCGCTTCGCACCGCTTCCGCGGTGACGGCATCGCCGCGTCCGGACTGGCCAGCATCATGAGCGACGCCGGGATGACGAATGGCGCCTTCTATCCGCACTTCCAGTCCAAGGCCGACCTGGTGCGCGAGAGCATGGCATCGGCACTGGAGACCCAGTCGCAGCAATTGCAGGAGGCACTGGCCTCAGGCGGCCTGGAACTGGCGATGGCGATGTATCTATCGCCCGAGCATAGGGATCATCCGGAGACCGGCTGTGCTTCCGCCGCGCTGTTGCCGGAAATCACGCGTCAGCCGCCCGAGACGCGCGCTCTCTACACCGAAAAGCTGCTGACCCTGGTGCGCCAGTTGGCCAAGGACCTGCCGCCGCACACCCGCGATCCGGAAGGCGTGTCGCTGGGCGTCTTCGCCGCGCTCATCGGCGCCCTGCAATTGGCCCGTGCGGTGGAAGGAACGGATTTGTCGGACCGCATTCTGGCCGCGGGCGCGAATGCAGCGCGCACGCTGACCCAGCCGCGGTAAGGGACGAGACATAAGCGTGACCTTGCCGGTTCGAACAGCAGCCCGAACCGACCTTTACCTCCGCCGTGAGAGTGCCGCTTATGTCGGTCTGTCAGGTCGCTTCGAGCACCATGTTGAGCGGCGTCTGGGCGGCCCGCCGGACATGCGAAAAGCCGCCGGACTGGATGACCTCCGTCAGTCGGGTCTCTCCGGCCTGCGCGCCAAGCGCGAGCCCGGTTTCCTGCGCCAGCGAGGTCGGCACGCAGATCATCGTCGACGCCGCGTAGTATAGCCTTCCGACCGGATTGATGTTTTCCTCAAGCGTGTTGCCGGCCATCGGCTCGACCACCATCCAGGTGCCGCCCTTCTTCAGCGCCTGGCGGATATGCGCCGCCGCGGCCTTCGGGTCGCCCATATCGTGCAGGCAGTCGAAGCAGGTGATCAGGTCGAAGTCCCTGCCGCCGAAATCCTGCGCCCGGCCGACCTCGAAAGTGAGGTTGGTCAGCCCGTGCGAGCGGGCATGCGCGGTGGCGGCGGCAATCGAGGCCGGATGGAAATCATAACCGGTGAACCGCGAAGCCGGGAACGCCTGCGCCATCAGGATGGTCGACAGCCCGTGCCCGCAGCCGACGTCGGCCACGACAGCTCCCGCCTTCAGTCTGTCGACGACCCCGTCCAGCGCCGGCAGCCAATCCTGCACGAGTGCATTGACGTAACCCGGCCGGAACAGGCGTGCGACCGCGCAGAACAGGCAGCCGGCCTGATCGCCCCAGGCAACGCCGCGCCCGGTCTTGAAGGCCGCCTGCACCTTCGGCTGGTTCTCGACCATCGCGGCCGCTGTATCGAAGCCACCGATCAGATTGACCGGGCTGTCGGGCTCGGCAAACACGAAGGACTGCTCTGGCGTCAGCGAGAACCGCCCATGCTCATAATGCACGTAGCCGGACGCCGCCTGCGCCGAGAGCCATTCCCTGACATAGCGGGGCGCGCAGCCCGCCGCCTCGGCAAGTTCGTCGGCATTTGCCGGCCCGATCTCCCGCAGTGTCTTGTAGAGGCCGAGCGCGTCGCCGATGCGGACCAGCGGCACGCTGACCGCGCCGCCAAGATCGCCAAGGATGCGGCCAACCAGTTCATTGAGCGTTGCTTCATTGAGTTGTGTCATGTCGGTTTCCTCCTCAAACGGCGCTTTGTCGCTCCGTCGATGCGAGGGATAGAACCCGCAATGGCCCTTGGCATGATGCGCCTGTCCCGCGCGGCCAGGGAATTCGCGGGCCTTACAGGGACAGATGTCCCGCCTTCGCAGCCAATGCCGCCGTCAATCCATCTCAGGCGCCCGGCCCTTGCCGGACAGCGTCATGACGATTGCCTGCGAGCGGCTGTGCACACCAAGTTTGCTAAAGATCACCGACAGCTGGTTGCGCACGGTCTTGACGCTCTTGTCGAGGCGCTCAGCGATCGCACGGTTGTCGAGCCCCTCCGCGACCAGCCCCAGCAGCGCCGTCTCAGCGGCTGTCAGGCCGGCCTCGCGGATGGCCTGCGGCTGCGTGGGCCGCTCGCGCCCGAGGAAGGCGGCGAGCTCGTCCTGGAACACCGCCCAGGCCGGTTCGTTCGGCAACAGCACGTGGTTCTTGCTGTCAAGCGGCACGAAGCGCGCACCGGGAATCGCTGCCGCAAGCTTACAGCCTTCGTCGAACGGCACGCGCATGTCGCCGCGACTATGCGCGATCAGCGTCGGCACGCGCAGCCTTGCCGCAAGGTCCAGAACATCGATCCCCTGCATGTGCGAGAGCAGCTGCGCGGCGACGTCGGGGGTTGCCGTCACACGTTCGAGGTCACCCCACCAGCGATGCTGTTCCGGCGTCCCGTCAGGGATGAATAAATTGGTGAAGAACCGGCAGAATGCCGGGTTTTCGCGTCCCCAGCCAATGCGCACGAAATTGACGAGTGTTTCCGCTTCCAGCCGCTCGGCCTCGGTTTTCGCCCGAACTCTGCCACCCTGGCCGTAAGCGTTCAAAAGCACAAGATGCGACACACGTTCGGGATGCCTCAGCGCATAGGCAATGCTGAGCGCGCCGCCCTGCGACAGGCCGAGCAGGATGAATTTTGGCTCCTCTATCGCAGCCGTCACGGCGTCGAGGTCCGCGTGCCAGGCTTCGATCGAGAGATCGGCGACATGACGATCCGACAGGCCGCAGCCGCGCGGATCGTAGCGCACGAACCGGTTGCGGGCCGAAAGCGCCTGCAGCCATGGCCGCCAGACCGGGCTCTCCAGATCATAGTCGACATGACTCAGCCAGTGCGCCGCCCGCACGATCACCTCGCCCTTCCCGCAGGAGGCGACTGCGATGCGCGTGCCGTCGGCGGAGGTGCAGAACCCTATGCTCTGGCTGAGCTTCATCGCCAAAGGATATCGCAGCAAGGCGCCGTGCGACAGGCCGGCTTCAGAACCGCCCAGGGGAAAAAGGCGCAAGTCTCTCGCTGTTGGGCCGCCGGTCGGCGATGAGGTCGCCGACCAGCCGCGCGGTGACGGCGGCAAGCGTCAGCCCGAGACCATGCCGCTCGAAATGTTCATCGGCCTCCGCGAAAAACTCTCGCCCGCCATCACCGCCGCCGCGACGCTGATGATGGCGCTGTCGATCGTGCTGCTGGTGGTGCCGAACCTACTCACCCGACGCGGCCAAGGCCGGCGGGCAGCAAGCGGCTGAGCCCGCTTCAGCGCCATCGGCAATCCCCGCGAAAAAACAGTGAAACTTTTCGCGCGGCGCTCTCGTTGCTGCTGGCATCGCCTTCCCAAGGCGATCGCAGACCTCCGATCATGCCCCGCCGGCCCTGCCGGTGGGGCCTTTTTTTGAGGCCGTGGCGGGCTGGCAGTACGGAACCATCAAGGAGTCGGGAAGTTTCAAATCGGCCAAACGCTGCGACGTCCGACCGGCTCCAGCGCCAGTCACGATTCACGTCCGTGATAGGTTATTGCGCTGCCATCCGGCAACGAAAGAGCTTTCGCATGGCATACGACAAAACCCCGGGAAGGTTTCAAGCTTCTGTCAGATATATTTTCAGAAAATAGAACTCATTTCACGCGGAGAGCTGGAACTTTTGCCCAAATCCTCCCGTTACACATTTGATCGTTGCTTCGACGGTCACAAAGCAACAGGGAAGGAACCTATCATGAATATCAAGATGATCTGCCTTGGCGCCATGACGCTTTCAATGGTCGCCGGCTCGGCCCTCGCCGCCGGCAACGGCACGTCCGCTCTCGACGACCCGGCCAAGATGCAGCCCTTCTACACCGATTCCAGCATGAAGACGCTGCGCGGCGATGATGATTTCATCAAGGCCTGGAAGGCGCTGACGCCGGACGACCAGACCGCAATGGCGACAGCCTGCGCGGATGAGGCCAAGAACGCCAGCCCGACCAACACCCATCCGGAATTCTGCTCGAGCGTGAAAGCGCACGGCGGCAGCAAGTAAACCTGATCGCCGCAGCCAGGAAACAGCCCCGTTCGCGGGGCTGTTTTGTTTGCCAGGCCGTCGCCGTGGCTTGCCCCGTAAAGGGCGATGGGCAATTGTCGTGCCGT
Organism: Mesorhizobium sp. P3_A8; assembly: GCF_056402995.1. Classification (NCBI taxonomy): domain Bacteria; kingdom Pseudomonadati; phylum Pseudomonadota; class Alphaproteobacteria; order Hyphomicrobiales; family Phyllobacteriaceae; genus Mesorhizobium; species Mesorhizobium sp. P3_A8. The sequence continues at coordinate 36,930 of NZ_JBFUGI010000011.1, forward strand.
TGGGAATGTCAGCGGGGCATCAGGAATGGAAGCGGTCAGGCGCAAGCGCGGCTTCTTCGGCTGGTTTTTCCTGCTCCTGTTCATCGGCTTCAACATCGTGATGCTATGGGCCGCCGATGTCGGTATGGGTGCCGCGGACAAACTGCCGGGTTTGAGCAGCAACGTCGTCAGCCTCGGCGTCGACCTCGGTGCTGCCATCGGCATCGTTGCCTTTGTCGTATGCTGGGTGATGGGCTTCCTGCTGCTTGGCCTGCTGGCCTACCTGACGCGCGGCCGCAAGGTGGTCGAGCCGGCTCAGTAGGGTCGAACCTGTTTTCGTGCGCAGGCTTCCGGCATGTTGGATCCCGCTGCACGGCGCGGCAGCCTCGTCGCAGGCATCGTTCTTCGCCGCCGCCCTCCCTTGCCTCTCCAGCGCCGCGTCGGCAATAATCCATCATCCCCGGAGAACCCCGATGTCACTCAGCCCCTTGCTCCATGCCTCGCCCGTCATCCAGCTCCATGCGCTGATCGCCATCGCCGCGCTGCTGCTTGGTGCCATGCAGCTTTGGCGCACCAAGGGCGACCGGATGCACCGGGCGCTTGGCCGCGTCTGGGTGGTGCTGATGGCGACGGTTGCCGGCTCCGGCCTGTTCATCTGGACGATCCGGCTGTGGGGGCCGTTCAGCCCGATCCACCTTCTGTCGCTATTGGTGCTGGTGATGCTGTGGCGCGGCGTGCGCGCAGCGCGCGGCGGCAACATTGCCGCGCACCGCCGCATCATGCAGGGCACCTACATTTTCGGCCTGATCATTACCGGGCTTTTGACCTTCATTCCCGGCCGCACCATGTATGCCGTCGCCTTCGGCCCGCAAGGCGCGACGCCGCAGAAGCTGATGGTCTTTGCCGCTTTGGTGGCAGCAGCGGCAGCGGCAGGGCTCTATGCCGCGCGGGGTGCAAGAACCGTGGCCCCGCGCCCGAAAGCATCCCCTGGCCTTTGATCCACCGGCTTTGCGAAACGCGCCGCGCCACGATGCGTTCGTGGCGATTCGGGATTCCAGTTAAACCTGGCCCATCCGATCAATACTGTTCAATTCGCGCTTTACCTGCGGTATCAGACCCCTTCGGCCGAGACCTAAACAAACGGCCGCGATCATATCTGCCCGCATGCTGAAATTGCTTGCCAGTACCCATCCCGGCATCTCGAAAGCATGAAATGAATGGACGCGTTCGCGATGATCTTCACGCGAAGGCCAAGTTGACGCCAAAAACGACTTGACGACGAAAACAATGTGGCGCCCTAATAAAGCTCAGCCTAAACAAAAGTTGCTGAATGGCTCGAAGAGAAGGCTGAACGATCAGGGGATGACGGCACCATGATGGTGCGCCCCGGCGCAAGGTCCGAGGGTTGGGGTCTTCGGTGATGCCGCGCAACAGTCATAGGGTTCGCGGGGGCGAAACCAATGACCTTGGATGTCTGGAACGATCCGGGCGTCACCAGCTTGCTTGCCGAGATCAAAGAGCTCGGCAAGCGGCCTGAGGTGGACGAGTTTTTCTGGCTCAAGGCGATCGCGTCCAAGGCGGCGGGTTCCACCTCCAATGACCTGGAATTCTTCAATGCCGCAGCGCCACCCGAACCGCCTCCGCCGCCCGAAAACGTCTACAGAGTAGCCAACATCGTCCTTCAGGGCGGCGGCGTGCTGGGCATCGCGCATGCCGGCTTCGTCACCGGCCTGGAAACCATTGGGGTTCGCTTCGCCGGCGTTGCCGGCGCCTCGGCCGGCGCCATCATGGCCATGGGCATGGCGGCAGTACGCGGCGACGATCTGCTCAACGAAACCCACAAGGACGTCGTCAACATCGTCAATGCCATGCCGATGAGCGCCTTCATCGACGGCCCCTACCGGACGCGCTGGCTGATCAAGCAGTTCCTGCTCAAGCGACAGTCCTTCTTGCCATCGTCGTGGCCGGCCTGGTTCGGCGCCTTTCGCCAAATTTTGCAAACGCGTGGACTCAACCCGGGCAACGCCTTCGAAGACTGGGTTCGCGGCGTTCTGGCCGAGCGCGGCCTGCGAACCGTAGATGACCTCTTCGACCGGTTGAAGACGATCTCGATACAGCTGAACGCGGCGATAGATGCCGTCAAGAAGCTCGGAAAACAGCCATTGTCGTCTCTGGAGCCGGTAGAAGACGAAGGCAGACATCTGCTTCAGGTGATGGCGGCCTGCGTGCCAATCGGCGTGAAATTCCAGTTTCCCGAGGATGTCAGGTATCTATCCGGCGAGACCGGTACGAACTCGCCGGCGGCACTCGTGCGGGCGTCTATGTCGATCCCGTTCTTTTTCGGGCCAGCCGCCTTTGGCGTCAACAAGACCAGTTGGAAAGAGTTCATCGACAACAAATTTGGTGGACTGACCAGCAAGGACAAGCTGGATGAATTCCGCAACATCGATGAGGTGGCGTTTCTCGATGGCGGGATGTTTTCGAACCTTCCGGTCGATGCATTCAGCGCAATCCTCCCGGACGTTCCGACAATCGCCGTGCCGCTGATGAATGCCACCCCAACCAAGCCCTACCGTCGCCGTGCCCGCCTGAGCAGCCTTGCCGCCGACATCGGAACAGTCGCTTTCATGGTTCGCGATCAGCGCGACCGTGACGCCATTGCCGTGCTGGACCGCAGAAGACAGGTGTTCGAAAGGCGAAAGCTTCAGGCTGGCACCACGATGCCTGCGCAATTCCCGTTCCGTCTCGCGGCCATCAACGTCCAGGACGCCGACTGGCTCAACTTCGCCATGGACGAAAGGGATCAGAGGGACCTGTTCGTGATGGGCCTGGAACGGGCGCGCGATTTTCTGGAACAAGATCTGGGAGGAAGCAATGGGTAGCGATAAAAGCCAAGTTGACGCCACGCCACAGGCCGCTGTGGAAGGTGTGGTGAATGAAACGAAGAATTGCTCGGACCAGGCCAAGGCGCTCTTTCACGCCGTGTATTGTCTGGTCAGCCGGCAGAACAGCCCCGCCATCTTCTACAACGACAAGGGAAATTCGCTGCCGTTGCCGCAGTCTGTCGACGACGTCCCAGAAGAGCGCAAGGCGCTCGCCGCTATCCAGAAGGTCGGCATCTCCAGCGCCGACACCATCAAGGAAATAAACCGCCTTCTCGACCTTGCCAGCGCCAAGCGCATCGCCGAGGAGATGGACATAGTCACCTATCATTCTAACGCGGGGCGGCTGTTTGACAGGGTCAAGGACGAGTTCGGCCAAGGCCTGAAAGTGTTCGAGCAGGATCGGCAGTCAATCGATGCGCAATTGGCGGATATTGGCCGTTTTCGTTCGCCATTGGAGTCGGTGTCCACAAGGCAGGCTCCGGCGAATCCTAACCAGCCCGCCGACGACAGACTGTTGGCCGAGGCCGAGGAGTTCCTCGCTCGCTACCGGAACTTCCTAGCTTACGCCGGGAACTATGCAGATAGGGTCGGTCGCGATTTCTACACCGAGGCTTCTGTCGATGCCTACAAGGAGGCGACGCGGCCCTACGCCATCCGGATCGAGAAAACCGGGCTTTTTGGCGCCAAGTCGGCCCTCATCACCGGTGGATTGACCGGCCTGGTCGTCGCATTTGCCTTGATCGTTTTCGACAACAATCTCGTCTTCAAGAACTGGATTATCCCGACCGCAGCCGTCGCGGCGATTGCAGCCTATGCTGCTTCAGTCATCTTCGAAAAGGCCAGGCGCGACAGCTTCATGAGCGCGTTGCGCGGAACACTTTATGACAGCGTTTTGGAAAACGCTGCCGAACTGCCAGGAGGCAGGGGAAATCAACCCGGCCTCACCAGGATGGACCGAATTCTGAACACCATGAAGGGAAAAAGGTCTGATCAATATTTCAGCTTTAAAAAACTAATATGGAAGGACTTTGAAAAAACTTCTCCAAAGAAAAATATTAGATCGAAACCGCTATCGTCAGAACTCGAAAGCTTCGTTAACACGTCTTCATCAAGAGAAAGTGTAACATTCCTGATAAACGCATTCACATCGATATTTTTTATTTTAGCGATGTTATCGCCATCCTTTTTTTCTGGAACACTGGGCCGCGACAAGCAATTCGCCTTCATTTCGCGAACCACCGAACTCGGCTCATGCGTTCTGGAACGCGGCCGCGTTCTGCTGGCCAGCGGTGGCAGCTATTTTGTCGAGACCCTTGACGGCAGTCCTGTCACAGAGATCGACAAGTCGCTGGTGCTGCGCATCGAGCCCGTCGATCAGGATAGAACAACAGCAAAGCAGGACGATGCGATCGCTCCCCAGAGTGATGAGACGGTCGGTCAGGTCGGGCCGCAAGCCAAGGGAATCCAGCCTGCCGAGACCAAACGCGCCGTCTCGCAGTCGAACTTGCCCGATTGCGCCGCGCCGCGCCCCGAGCCGAAGGCGTCGGACCAGGCCGCACTGGTGACGGCCACCGAGAAACTGGCCGGCAGCGTCACAGAGGGGCTGGCCTCGGTCACCAAACAGATCGGCACCGGCCAGGGCAATCCCGCTCTGGTGGGCGCCACCAAGGATCTGGCTGACAATGTCGAGAAGGGACTTGGCGCCATCGCCGACAAGCTTGGCAAGGGCACCGGACAGGACGATGCCTCGCCGCTTGCCAGGCTGGTAGGCGCGACCGGAAGCCTTGCAGCCAACATCAAGGAAGGCGCCGGCCTCATCGCAAGCTCGCAAGCGCCCGCCGCCCCCATCGTCGTGCCCATCATCATCAATGCCCCGCCGGCACCGCCCGGCGCGCCGGAAGCACAGGCCAGTGGCCCAACCTTCATCACCCAGGTCTACGCCGCCGACGGCAAGGTCTATGACTATGGCAGCGAGGCGATGATGCTACCGATCTTCCTCGATCCGGTTGTCAGCAATGGCGACAAGCAGATCGGCGGCGGCGATGGCGTGATCAACACCACCCAAGAGGCCTTCTTCTTCGGCGCGCGGAGCCTTAGCGATACGAATCTGCCCGACACCGGAGCAAAACGGAAGCTGCTGCACGAGATCGCTTCCAGCTATGCCACCTGCATGGCCAAGGCAAAAGATGCGTTCGACAAGGCCGGCAGCAAAGGCGCCTCGCCCAAACTGACCCTTCGCATCGAAGGCTTTGCCAGCGAGAAATGGGAGACCGTCAAGGATCCCGCATTGAGAAAGAACCTTAATCTCTATCTCGCCGAGGGCCGCCGCAACGCGGTAATCCAGGCACTGGAGGCCGATTCATCAGCGATCGAAATAGTGCCGAAGCCAGTCCGCCTGACATTTGCCCAGCTGACGGATGTCGATACGGCCAAGGTGACGAACGGTTTCGAGTTCGACAGTTATGACGCAATGGAAGCGTCCCTGATCGGCAAGGTTCCCGGCGGCAGCCAGCCGGAGGCTCCGGTCGATTTGCTGAAGCGGTCGGTCATCATCAGCGTCGACGGCGAACCACCGCAACAGTGCCGCCCAGCGGGCACGATTCCGGGAAAAGTGTGAAGCGGCTTTCCGTTCGCAGTTGCGTCAAAACCAGAAGATGGACCAGGCGTTTCCGTAAGCGCCGGACCACTCCAGCGCCGCCAGCTTGCGAGCGGCGACTCCCGGCAGGCTTAGGCGGCCTTTCCTGACATCGAGACGAGCGCGGTGACGCGGGAGAGCTGCTCGCGCTTGCGCAGCGTCGGCTTTTCGTAGGTCTTCTTCATGATATCCCCTTGCCCAAGTGATGGGCCGAGATTGCACCATGGACCGATAGCGTCAAGCCGCGACCGAGATATCGGCGCGGTGACGGCGGCCGGAAATGCCGCCCTGTTGCATTGTCACCACGAACGAGTTGGCGAAAATGCTCTGCGCCCGCTCAGATCGGGCCGGACGCCACGAACGCGACGACGCTGGACAGCTTTTCGCGCTTCACCAGTACCGGCTTTTCGTAAGTCTTCTTCATGGATGTCCCCAATCAAATCAACAGCACCTGACGGCGCACACCGCCATCGAGGCACTTGCAACTGCGATGCTTTGGAAGTGCGAAGCCGGGTTCAGAGCCTCACCTTGAGGGAACGCTGGCGACCACTTTCGACAGCTTTTCGCGCTTTTCGAGAACCGGCTTTTCGTAAGTCTTCTTCATGGAATGCCCCAATGCCCCAGGGAAAGACGCCAGATGGCACCATCCACCCAACCCTCGTCAAGCTGGAGTCAAGCAACCGGTGCGAAATCGCGAAATGTTGATCACACGGCCGGCATGGCCGCCAGCCGTGTCGTTGTAAATTCCGCCCTGCTGCTATTGGCAGAGCGAAGGTATGCAGGCGGCGGTGACCGCGGAGAGCTTTTCGCGCCGAACCAGCGTTGGCCTTTGATAGGACTTCTTCATTTTACATTATCCGGGCATTGGCCAGGAGATCGATTTCCGCCACCTTCCCTTTTTCGCCATGTTGCATTGCGAAAAGTTTGCTGCACTGCAATATTCTCTGTCCAGGCCGACACGCGAGGCCGGCTAGCGAAGGAGTTATCATGGCGGCATCGTTCCGGCCTGATATACAGGGGTTGCGCGCGCTGGCGGTCGGCGGCGTCGTTGCCTATCATTTCGGCCTCACCGCCCTGCCCGGCGGCTTTGCCGGCGTCGACATCTTCTTCGTCATTTCCGGCTGGCTGATCACCGCCCACCTGATGCGCGAGATCACCGAGACCGGGCGGCTCGACCTCTGGCGCTTCTATGCCCGCCGCGCCCGACGGCTTTTGCCGGCGGCGCTGTTCGTCATCCTGGCGACGCTCGCCACCGGCTACTTCATCATGGCGCCGCAGGAGCAGGCGCTTTATTCGCGCGGCGCCATGTATGCGTCCGCCTATGCCATCAATCTGTGGCTGCTGCGTTGGTCGTTCGACTATTTCGCCGCCGATGCGTTGAGCAATCCGTTCATCCACTTCTGGTCGCTGTCGGTGGAAGAGCAGTTCTATCTCGTCTGGCCGGCGCTGCTGCTGTTCGCCGCATGGCTGCATCCGGGCAAGCGCATGGCCGTGATCGTGATCGGCGTCGCCGGCCTCGCCTCCTTCGTCGCCTGCCTGTGGCTCACCAGCGCCTCGCCGGCCTGGGCCTTCTACTTCTCGCCGCTGCGCGCCTGGGAGTTCGCCGCCGGCGGCCTGGCGACGCTGGCGCCGGCGACATTGCTGCGCCGCGCGTGGCTGCGCGCAGTGCAGGGCTGGCTCGGCCTGGGGCTGATCGCCGTCGCCTATCTCTGCTTGAGCGAAGACATGCCCTTTCCCGGCTGGTACGCACTGCTGCCGGTCGCCGGCACGGTGCTTGTGCTGCTGGCCGGCGAAGAGAGCGACGCGAAGACGGCCAACCTGACCGGCTGGCAGGCCCTAATGCCCGCCACAGCACTTTCGCTGCCGCCGTTGCAATGGATCGGCACGCTCTCCTATTCGCTCTATCTCTGGCACTGGCCTGTCATCGTCTACGCGCAAATGCTGGTGCTGGATCTCGGCGTGGCGCAACGCCTCGGCTGCGGCGCCCTGTCGCTGGCGCTGGCGTTCCTGACCTATCATCTGATCGAGAATCCGGGACGGCGTTTCGGCTGGCTGACAGTGGGCGCTCGAGCGCTGGTTCCCGCCCTGGCGCTGACGGGCGTCGGCGTGGCGGTGGCCTACGCCAATGCGCATCTGGCCACGCGCAACATCGACCCCGCCCAGCGCGGCATCGAGCAGGCCGCCGAACAGCCTTCCACCGCGCGCGCCACCGACGAAAACTGCCTGCTCGACTTCAACACGGTGACGCCGAAACCCTGCACGTTCGGCGCGGCCGACGCCGCCCACACCATCGTGCTGTTCGGTGATTCCCACGCCGACCACTGGTCGACGCCGCTGGTCGAAGCGGCCAAGCGCAACGACACCAAGGTCGTCACCTATCTCAAATCCTCATGCCGTGCCTCGCGGCTGCCGACCTTCAGCGCGGTGCTGAAGCGCGACTACACCGAATGCGACGCCTGGCGCGAACAGGCGATAGCCGACATCATCCGCGCCAAGCCGCGGCTGGTGGTGATCTCCGAATTCTCGATCGGCAACCTGACGCGCGACATGCCCGCCGCCGGCCGCGAAGCCGAGACCGCGCGCTGGCAGGCCGGCCTGCGCTCGACACTGCAGGCCTTCAGCCAGGCCGGCGTCGAGACCGCCGTCATCCGCGACACGCCGATCGGCGACAGCTTTGCCGATTCCTGCGTGGCCCGCGCGCTGTGGTGGCGCGAAGCCCCCTCACGCTGCGACACGCCGAGAGCGCAGGCAGCCAATGACAGCGCCGCGGCGCAAGAGCGCGCCGTGGTCGAAAGCGTACCCGACACGCTCTACGTCGACCTCACCGACCGCTTCTGCGGCCCGACTGAGTGCCACGTCTTCATCGACGGCAAGCTGGCGTTCCGTGACAGGCATCATCTGGCGACGGCCTTTGCCGAGACGCTGGACGGGCCGCTGGAGAAGGCGCTGTTTTAGGGAGTGAGATGTCCTGGAGGGGAGGAAACTTGGCCTTGGCAATCTACATTTGCTCGTGGCACAAAGGTGGCCTTGCGAATGGTAGTCGAGGAGCACATTGAGCCCGCTAAGGAATTCTTCTCGATCGTTGATGATGTCAAAGGTACGGTCGCGAGATACCGCCCCGGAGATCAGAGTGCGAAAGCTCGCCCATGCGCTTGGATTTCGTTTCCGACTCCATCGTCACGATCTCCCCGGCACCCCCGATCTAATATTTCCTCGATACAAGATTGCGATCTTCGTCCACGGCTGTTTTTGGCATAGGCATCCAGGCTGCGACCGATCGTCGACGCCGTCCACAAATATCGATTTCTGGCTCGCCAAATTCGAGCGGAACCAATTGCGCGATGCTCAGGCGATTACATCTTTAGAAAGTATGGGATGGCAAGTTCATGTGATTTGGGAATGTGACACGCGTACGGAAAGTCGACTCCGGGGTATTCTGGACTCGGTTTTGACCAAAGGCGCGATTTTGACGTCGAACAAATCAAACTTCCGTGGGAATGCCCAGGGGACGACTCTCGAAATAAGTCGCTTGTAACTCAAAAGAATGCTAAGATTGATTTGGAGCGGCTACGTGAGCCTACTTGTGAAGACCGCCCGTGAACACAGTTACGGAGCGGCAGATTGTTGAACTGCATTGATTTGTTTGCGGGAGCTGGTGGATTCTCTCTCGCAGCGCGCAACGCAGGACTGACTATCAAACTTGCTGTTGAGCATAACAAAAATGCAGCCTCAACGTACCGAAAAAATTTCGCTGCTCTTGAGCCGAAGCTCGTCCTTCGAGATGAAGACATCCGCAAATTGTCGCCTGCGAAGCTGGCCCGAGAGATATTCGGTCGCAATGCTTCATGTGACTTACTGTTGGGCGGCCCGCCCTGCCAAGGTTTTTCGACGCATAGACTAAATGACGCTGGCGTTGCTGACGATCGAAATGACCTCATCCATATCTATTTTGATTTCGTGCGCGCATTCTCGCCTAGAGTTTTCCTGATGGAGAACGTGCCTGGAATGCTGTGGCCGCGACACAAAGCGGCTTTGGATCGCTTCTACTCCAAGGGAGCTGAATCAGGCTACGAAGTTTTTAGACCGGTGGTGTTAGACGCTCGCGACTATGGGATCGCTCAACGCCGAAAGCGTGTGTTCATTCTCGGGGTACGCCGAGGTGTAGAACGAGACGATCTTGTATGGCCTCCGAAGCAAACGCACGGGAGCGAAGTGCTCCGCAGGACAGAACCCCATCTCAAGTCCTGGATTGGATGCGAATCTGCTTTTCGCCCAGCCAACGCGGGCGATCCTAATGACATTCACATGAAGCACGGCAAAGAGTTGTTGGAGGCGTTTGAAAACACGCCGCCCAACGGTGGAAGCCGTCATGTTTCGGGCCGCATTCTCAATTGCCACGCTGACCATGACGGTCACAATGATGTCTATGGCCGCATCGACCCTAGCAAGCCGGCCCCCACGATGACGACGGCTTGCATTAATCCATCAAAGGGCCGCTTTGTGCACCCGACCCTCCACCATGGTATAACCGTCCGGCAGGCGGCACGGATACAGACCTTTCCCGATAACTTTGTGTTCGAGGGCGGACTGATGGCGGCTGGCGAACAAGTCGGAAACGCAGTTCCTATTGCATTTGCCCAGTTGCTTATTGAGCGTCTCAAGCCGATTCTTACTCCTCGGAAGGAGAGCGCCGAGGCTCGCAAAGATGCGCAGCAGCGAGAGCCCGCGTGATCTCCACCCTAGCCTTTCAGACCAAAGCTCGGACGGTTGACCATCTCGGGCGTGAGCAGATAGCGGATTGCCCTACCGCCATATCTGAGATCTGGAAAAACGCATTCGACGCCTATGCCAGAAATGTGGCTCTCGATATTTACGATGGAGACGAGCCGACCGCCGTTATAAGTGACGACGGCCATGGAATGAACAGACGTGAATTCGAAGAGCGCTGGCTTGTCGTCGGAACAGAGTCCAAAGCAACGGTCGATCATACGCCATTCGTAGATCGCAATGGCCTACGACAAAGAGCAAGACAGGGTCAGAAGGGCATTGGCCGCCTTTCGTGTGCCAACCTTGGGCCAATTCTGCTTCTAGTATCGAAACGCAGATCGCAACCCTTCGTTGCGGCGTTACTGGACTGGCGCCTATTCGAAAATCCATTCATTAATCTTGGGGATGTTTATATTCCGGTAACGGAATTCGAGAAGAAGGAAGAGCTTCTCAGCATACTGCCCGAACTTGGCGAGGGTCTGGCACAAAATGTTACTGGGGGTGAAGACAACCTTCGTAAGGCTCGGCTAACTGCTGCATGGCGAGCCTACGATCAGCTCTACGAGACTGAACATGCGACCGGAGTCACGAACAAGCTCGGGCCTCCGTCCGAAGAGATCCTTTCCACGATCACTAGTATTTCCTTTGGCGAGAGACATCTTGCCCAATGGCCGGTTTGGTCGGGCGATTCTGACCACGGCACCGCTTTGATGGTCGCGCACATTAACTATGACCTGCGCGTCGAATTGGACGAAGCGGTAGCCGATTCGTCAGCCAGGGCTGCGCGCGAACGTTTCTTTGAAACGTTATCGAGTTTCGTTGATCCTTTCCTAGAACCTACCGAAAGAGGGTCGGCGGCGAGCCAACTAGAATTCTCCTACTTTGTTCGCGCGTGGGACGGCCCCACTCCTCGACTTATAGTGGGTTCGGAAAAGCAATTTGATCGCCGTCTTCTCGACGGGATGGAACATCAACTCGTTGGCACTGTCGATTCGGGAGGGGTCTTTACTGGCAGGGTAAAAGCGTTCGGCAAATGGGTAACTGAACCATGCGTCATCGACCCGCCGAAGGATCTTGCGATTCCGCGTCGAGCAGACACCGAGGTCGGCCCCTTCGAGCTCTATATTGCGTCGATGGAATTCCAGGCCAGCAACACGACGCTGCCTCGCATGGAGTTTCAGCGCTTTCAGGAATTAGCTGAGCGCTACTCAGGCTTCATGATGTTTCGAGACGGCCTAAGAGTGCTTCCCTATGGCCGAACCGACAATGATTTTTTCGAGATCGAATCAAGGCGCAGCAAAAATGCCGGCCGGGAGTTCTGGAACCATCGTCAGATGTTCGGTCGCCTTGCTATCCGGCGTGATGCCAATTCCAACCTAAAGGACAAAGCGGGACGTGAAGGGCTCCTCGACAATCGAGCAGCCAAGACCTTGAAGGTTCTTGTTTCAAATATCCTCCGTCTATCCGCACGGCGATACTTCGGCTCCGATTCCGATATTCGAGAGGAAGTGCTGCCCCAGATCAAAGCTTCCAACAAGGCTGAGAAAGCTGGCGAAGCGCGAAATAAACTGCGCCAACGTCAACGAAGGGAGTTCCGCACAAAGCTTCAAACGGTCTCAGGCGAACTTCCTCGCTTCAACAAAGAGATGGAAGCGTTTGCACAGAACCTCTCGATCCGCAACGAGAACGAAATTGGACCTGCGCAGCAGCAGCTCGAGGTTTTTCGGGAGAGGGCCTCCGATCTTCGCTTACCAGGGGCACCCAAGTCGCTTGGTCCGCTGGAGGAAACATATTCTGACTACCGCGACAATATGCGAACCACCACCACTCTACTGGCTGCGATCACAACGAATCTAGACGAACAAGTCGAACGGATCAGTCCGGCACAACCGCGCGTCCTGCTGGAGCGTCAGATCGCGCGGAACGCGGCGCAGATCCATCATCGTATCCAGCAATGGAAACGCTCAGTCGACACATTACAGCGGGGCGAGTTCGAGCGACTCCGAGACCTAGTCAGTCACCGCAACAAACACTTCCACAACGAGGCCTCCCCACTTCTCGCTAGGTTTGACAGGGGCGAGTTGACGTACTCAGCAACCTCCAAGCTTTTGGATAGAATGAAGGAGGAAACAGATCTCGAAAATATCGAAATATTTGGTCCTTACATTGGCGCGCTTGAAAGCCTGAAGGAAAGCATCGATCTTGAACACCTAGCGTCGTTTGGAATGGAGGAACTAAGCGACCTTCGAGTAGAGCTTGAACGACTCAACAGCCTAGCCCAACTTGGGATCGCTGTGGAGATCGTAGGGCATGAGTTGCAGGCCTACGATGATATCATTGGCTCGGCCCTCCGCAAGCTTCCCGACGAAGTGCGCAACAGCAAAGCCGTGCAAGACATTGAGTTCGGCTACGACGGCCTTACAGATCAGCTAAGGTTCCTATCGCCCTTGAGGCTCGCTGGGCAGCGCATTCAGCGTTGGATCACCGGCGCCGAGATCGGCGAATATCTTTCCGAATTCTTCAAACTTAATCTAGCCAAGAATAAGATAACTCTAGACGTTAGCGCCAAATTCCGATCTCTTCGGATCTACGATCAGCAATCACGACTCTACCCAGTGTTCATTAATCTGTTGAACAACAGCATCTACTGGGTGGGAACGGCGTCAGAGGGGGAGCGTCGCATATTGATTGATGTTATTGGTGACGAGGTTGTCATTTCCGACAGTGGTCCTGGGGTGGACCCCGAGGACGTAGGAAGCCTTTTCAGCCTTTTCTTCACAAAGAAGGCGCGAGGCGGTCGCGGGGTGGGATTGTATCTCGCCAGAGCCAATCTGGCAGCTGGAGGCCACAGGATACGATACGAGCCAGTCGTTGCGGAAATGCCGCTAAAAGGTGCCAACTTCCTTATTTCATTTAGGGGTGCTGAGTTCGATGGCCGGTGAACACTACTCGGCCTTTGTGAAAGAAGCTTTCGTGAAGCCGATTCGTTCGGTTTTGATCGTGGACGACGACTACCCCACTTTCGACGAAATGCTTGACGCCGAGATCGCAAGAAGTGAGCAGAGAGAACATCCGAAGACCAAGGATTGGTACAAAGATCCTGCTCGCATAAAGAAAGTCATCGCGAGCTTCAGAATTCCCGGGCGCGCTCTTCTGGTCGACATCCATGACGGCACAAACGTATCGTCGGGCGCAGAGGTAAAAATAGCTTCCCATCTACATCAGTCGGATCTTCTTGTTCTTGACTACCAGCTCGACAAAGCGAAACCCGGCGACGGGGCGCTGGCTATCGAAATCATCCGAAGCCTTATGCGCAATGATCATTTCAATCTGGTCGTCGTACACACAAGCGAAGACCTGGAGATGGTCTTCCGCGAAACGCTTATTTCGCTTATGTCGCCGCTTGAAACCCGCCTCGACACCGCTGAAGTACAACGAGCGAAAACTTTACTCATCGACAGCGAAGACGCCGTTGAAGGGATCAGCCAGCGCCTTGCTAAAAGCGTAGGTGTTGATCAGTACGTGCACGCGAGACATTTCCAAACTACCTACCTTCGGACTATGGGCAACTCCCAGCAGCCTTACTCCGCGTTCAGGGCGGAGTGCGACCAGCTGCAATGGCAAACCGATGACCGAAAGTTGGTTTTGCGATATCTGCTACAACAGACCGAATCAGGTCTTTGCGCACGATTGAACTTAGATTCGCCTTCACAGATTGAATGGGATTACGTTAGCAACAAGTATATCAAAACAAATTCTGTATTCATTGCATTTTCGCAAAAGAATAACGAGGATGACCTCTTGTCGGAGCTGTTGGAAGCGTTAAACGCTTGGAAGCCTCAGCCGTCCAGGCTGTTTCTAGCCAAGCTACGTGCCGAGATGGATGAGTACGGTGTCATGGCGCAGAGCGCTGCCCTCGATAATCTACATGCCCTAGCGCACTGGTATAGGCGGCTTCTCGCCGCGAGTGGGGCGGACCGTCGATGGCTTATAGCTGAGAGTGTCGCCAGACACTCCGAGCAGCTTATGAACGGGATTCTTCGCCGGGTCGAAGATTTTGCAAGTCGGTTGATCGAAGCCGAGGCAAGAGCAGGCGGACCGGAGGAGTTAAGCAAAGAGCACTTTAATATCGATCTAACGAGTCCTCTGGATCAGCGGAAAGCCGAGTATGAGCACAACGCCTTTGTGAGTAGCCAGCCGCCTCACGGTTGGCACCTGACAACAGGTCACGTATTCGTAATTGATCAAGATTACTGGGTATGTGTGTCTCCGGCATGCGACACAGTTCCAGCTCAGCTATCACCGGCCCGAGTGGCGATTTTTGGTGAGAGGTTGCCCTTTATGGCGGTTAAGCTAGTTCCCATAGCCGAAGGTAAGACCCCCAAAGACGTCCAAACAAACCGCTACATCTTTCTTCGGATAGCCGACACCGTGAAGTGCTTCTGCTTTAACAATCCTTCAAACGACGTTTCAGCGCCTGGTTGGCACATGCTCTACGCAGACAAGCGTGGAGAGTTCTCGAATGACTTTAAATTCGAGGTATTCGTGACAGAGAAGGGTACGAGGGGGTTGAAGCAGCGGAAACGGGAGGCGCAAGTGGTCTCCCAATTGCGATACGAATATGCGCTAAATCTTGTCCAGCGCCTTGGGGGGTCGTTAACTCGCATTGGCTTGGATTTCGTCTAACCGGAACCGCCGACAATACGGGCGGATCGTCATCGAGACTGGGCTTCGTTAAGACACGAAAACATCTGCACGATGATGTGCTAGATAGCCTTGCTGCGACGGGCTGAAGGTCCCTGTACACCAGACGACGGGGGCTTCGGCGAAACCAAAGCGCTGCATTGCCAACTGCTCGAACCCGAGACGTTGCAAATCTGTTTTGTCGACACGTGAGGAGACAAGAACCTCGCCTTCGTCGCCAAAACTGATGAACCCACGGTCAAACAGGTGATCGGCGTCTGGCGTGAGCAACAGGCCATTCATGCCATCGAGTCGCTCCTGCGCAGATGTGCACAAGCGCCAAGGCTTGATATGGCTGGCGATCAGAAGCGACGGATTGGTGACGCCAGTAAGCCGGCACGAGCGCTCGATAGTTTCAACATTCGCACGAAATTTCCCCTGGCCGCGCCGCGCTTGAATCACGCTTTTCTTAACGGTGTCCTCAAGGGTGAGATCTTCCTTGATCCGACGCTCAACTGCGTTTTCTAGCAGTTCATTGACTACTTCAAAGGTAAGGCTGTTGGCACCGCCACGCGCCAGAGCGGCGCCGTCAAAGGCCGCGCCATCGACGATCGTTTGAAACACCTCAGGCGAGACACTTGCCAAGTAGGCCTTTTGATTGCCAGATCCGGAGCTGGCATTAATTGGTGAATACTTGGCGGGCAAAAGCGGCCCCAGCACATTTATCAATGCCTTCGGGCGCACCGGCGGCAAAAGCGGTGTCCAGAATACAGGGAGAAGCCAGCCTTCCTGGTTCCAATAAGATCCAGCTTCCTTGAATTCGGGCGGCTTAGGCGCTGTAAAGGCGAACTCAGCCACTCGGCCGACATAGCGTATGGCTTGATCGAAGAACGACATGACTAGATCGCCGGGCGTGGCTCGACGCATGTTGTTATAGAACTCGCTGCGCGCGCCGTTGCTTTCAGTTTTCGGAGACCAGAGGTACTGCCCATCAATCTCTTGGCGGGCTGTTTGATTATGATTGACCCACCAAAACTGCGCCATCGTGATGAAATGCTAGAGGCAATTGTCGACCAAGTTCTAGGCTAGGCTGTCGACCTGTTCAAGGCGCCCTCACCTCCCCATCATCATCCCATAATGCACCGCCAGCAGATCCAGCCCGACTTTCAGCAGCTTCGTCACCACGTCCCTGCCCTCGCCTGTCTGTTCCGCCACGCCTTTGACCGACTCCCCCACGCAGCAGACTTTTTGCGCCACCGCCGCGACCTCCCAGTGCCCCAGCGCCCTGGTGGCGGCGGCGTGGGCGCGGCCGGCATCGAGGACGCTGTCGGCGATGCCACCGCCATGGCGGCCGCCGTCGACGCGTTCGCTCCAGCGCATCGGTTTGACGCTGGCCTGGTGGCTGCACTGGAAGTCCTCGCGGTAGCGCTGGCCGGCCTCGCGCTGCTGGCGCGACAGCGAGGTGATGCCGACGAGCGGATCGATGGTGCGCACCCGCACAATGCCGCCGGTGGAGGTGTAGCCGTCATTCGACACCTCGTAGACGCGCCGCGCTTCAGCCGTGCCGGCGGCCAGGCGCTTGCGGCCGAAGGCGTCGTCGCTGAGCGCGAAATCATGGCCGACCTCGCGGCGGATGCGCACCTGCTCGGCCTCGCCCTTGGGGAGTTTCGGCGCCTGCGGTTTGGCGGCTCTGGTCTTTTTGGGCATGGGGTGGTTCCTTGGGTTGCGTAGTTCTGGATGGAGGCTCGGCCTTACAGGACTTGGGTTCCTCGCCCCCGCAACGCGGGGGAGAGGTGGATCGGGCGAAGCCCGAGACGGAGCGGGGGCAGCGCCGACGGTCGACGAGAAGGCGACACGGCGAAACAAGTGATCTCGTGCTCCATCCTCAACCGGCTTTGGCTTGGTTGAGGGCGTCCCCCTCTCCGTCCCGGCTTCGCCGGGCCACCTCTCCCCCACTGCGTGGGGGCGAGGAACCCAAGACTTGTGAGGCCACCCGCCGCGCCATCAGCTCGCGCATCACCCGCCGCTCCCGCACCTCGATGCAGAGCTGGGCGCTCGACGGACAGAACTGGGCGTTGCCGCTTTTCACCTCGCCGCGCACGAAGCGCTGGATGGCAGCCTGCAAATCGGCAAGCTCGGCGTCACGCACCGCGCCGAGATAGCCGCGCATCTGCATCTCGACATCAGTCAGGGCGGATTGCGGGAAGCATGAGAACATCGCCGCCAGCGCCTTCGTCGCCTGCTGCAGTTCGGCTGCGGTCATGGCTGCGGATCTCCTCGATGATGGCGTTGGCGGCGTCGGTATGGGTTTTCGGCCACTGCCAGCCGGGTTTCTTCCCCCGAAGACCGCGGATCTGTTCTGTTTTTACCTGTGTGGGAAAAACGCCCGGCCTTTTCCCGGGAAAAGGCGTCAGCCTTTTCACTCTGGTTTCTGGAGTCTGGAAAATGCTGCGGCAAAGCACCGGCATTTGCCGACGCATCGACCTTTGTTTTCAACGCGGTGGCGGCGCCGCCGCGTGCCCCGGCGGCGGCCCTCGCCTCGCTTTTGACCTGCGCCTTGTGCAGCTCTTTGGTCAGCCTCTTGTGGCCGATCTCGCCGCCCTCGCACTCGAAGAAGGTCAACAGATCGGCGCTGATGGCGCGCCATCTTTTCAAGGTCAGCCGCGCAACCCGCGCGAGCTTGGCGTCGTCGTCGGGCAGCCGGCCGCCGGCGTTCCACATCGCCATCAGGATCAGCATGTAGGCGCCGATCTGTTCGGTGGAGAGCTGCAACGTGTCGCCGACGAAATCGGAGACGTAGAGCTGCATGAAGGGGCGCTCGCTCATGCTGCGTTCAACGCCATTCTTACACGCCAGCTAATGGAACCAGCCGCAGGTCCGGACGTTATGCCGCGACCAATCCAAGGGGAGGTTCGCCCATGACGGCTTTCATGCCGATTACGCTGCGCTTTTGCGACAACAAGACCATGCTGGTCGGCTCGGTGGCCGATGCCGAGACCGCGCTGCGCCAGCAATGGCCCGACAAGACCGCGCCCAGCTATCTCGATGCCGCAAGGCTGGTCAGGCTGGCGGTCGAGGGTACCTGCTGCCCGCGCACCGCATTCGACGCCTTCAGCAAGACCGCCAGGCAGCAAGGCATATTGGTGCCCAGGCCGAGAAGCCGTGCGCATGAATGGCTCGATGCCGCCGCCAACCCGTGATATCGTCGCGACGGCGATGCAACCGCGCGACGGCCTCATGCGTTTATAAGCGCGGGCTTTAAGGCCGCGCCGAGATTGAAGGTGAACGCCGTGGGTACAATGAAAACCGGAGTGCCGCTTAAAGTCAGCATGGACGGGCATGTCGAGGAGATCGACAGCGTCAGCGATGCCGCCGATTTTCTGCAGCGCTGGCCGGTCGAGCGGCGCGGCCACGTCTACCGCAGCGCGCTCAACGCCTGCAGTGCCGCAATCGCGGCGCAGATATCGGAATCCGACGCGATAAAAGTGTTCACCGGCTTTGCCCGCGTCGCCGGGGTTCTGGTTGCAGAGGGTGGCCCAGCTATGAGGCTGGAGGCACGCAGCGTGCAGAGCCGCATGCCGAAGCAGGGTCGGCAGATACCGAAATAGGCTCACGCGCAAACCCGCCTCTGAAACCGCGCCTGATGGTAGCTGCAGTAGCTTTTCAGCGCCCTTGTGCGCATGCCGCAGCACAGCATGTCGGCGCCGGGCCGGCCGCCTGTCGCGTCGTTCTCCGGATTCTCCTCAAGCGTAGATCGAGCGGCGCGCGGCAGCGGGAAAACAGGCAGTCGATGAAGCGCATCGCCACGCCATGCGGCTGGCGCCCAATTGGTCCGCGCGGCGGCGCCGGCACCTTGAAACGATAGGCTTCGCCATCGGCGATCAGCACTCCCATTTCGCGCACGAACAGCCGCGGCGGCAGCCAGGCCGGCGAAGAGTCGCGCCTGGCTTTGTTCTTGCGCAGGACGGTGCCCTCGGCGGTATGCACGCTGGCGCGCTTTTCCGCAGCGGCCTTGCCGTTTGCCGGCTTTGCGGCCACTGGCTTGCGCATTGCCCGCTCCCCGGCGGCTTGCGTGGCGACCGGCGGCATCCCCCGGCCATTGGCAAAGCCGATCGCGCCCAGCATGGCGTTGCGGTGGACGATGCCGATAATGGCGTTGCGCGACACCGGGCTGCCGCGCAGCGCGCTGAACGCCGCCGCGATCCTCGAGGCCGAAAGCCCGTCCTTCAGCCAGCGGGCGATCTCTTGCAATTCGGCGTCGCTGTAGCTTGCCATGTCTAGGCTCCATCCAAGGGTGCGCCTTCGGCAGCACTTGAGAGAGCGCACCGTCGGCCAGGCGTCAGGGTTCGGGCCCGCTCGGGGGCACGGTCAGGGTGTTCGGTGCGAAAGCCGGCTCCGCGGGCCGGATCAGCCGGAGCGGATCGAATGCCCGGCGGTCAGGCGCGCCAGCCGCGCCTCGGCGGTCTTCCTGTCGGGGGCGGAAACCGCCCTGCCCATCATCGGCTCGAACAGGATGACGGTGCCGTCCTGCGTGCGGATGCAGGAGCGCGCGTAGGGACCGGCAGCGTGCCGATCGAATTGGGGGCCGGAGCCGCGGGGAGCGGCGGCTCCGGCCGTTCCGGCCGCCGGTGACAGGCGGGCCGGACCCGAGGCATCAAGGCGCTCGGGCTTCGCCCCGGCCAGGGAGGAGGACGGCCGGGACGGAAGGGAATGCGTGGCAACCTCAGTCGCCGGATGGGCCTCACAGAAGGCCGGCGCTTCGGCGCCATGAAAGCTGGACAGGTTATGCATGACCAGATATAAGCATAACTCAAAAGTAAATGCAAGCCATTCTTTCATAGACGAGAGCCGCTTTCATCGCTCACATGGGCGCCATGGCCAAAACGGAACTGTCGATCAAGGTCGGGGCGGCGATCCGCCAGGCGCGCAAGCAGCGCGGGCTGGTCATGCGCCACATTGCCGAGCACAACGACACCGATGTCGCCGCCGTCGGCAATTGGGAAACCGGCCGCAATCTGCCTAAGACCGAGAACCTGTTGAAGACCGCGGCCTTCCTGCGCGTCGACCCTGTAGCACTGGGCCAAGGGCAGGTCGTCTTCCTCGACGATGCCGGCCCGGTCGCCGATGCCGAGATCGTCACCGATGCCGGCCCGCTGCCCGCCGGCTCAATGGATATCGAGGTGCTGGGCGCCGCGGTCGGCGGCGATGATGGCGACTTCACCTTCAACGGCGAGCCGGCCGGTTACGTCCAGCGCCCGCCCGGCGTTCGCAACCTGCCAAAGGTGTTCGCGCTGCATGTGCTGAGCGACTCCATGGTGCCGCGCTACGAACCCGGCGACCTCATCTATTGCGGCGGCCGCGACGCGGTGCCCGGCGACCATGTCGTGATCGAGACGTTTCCGGAAGAAAACGAGCGCAACGGCAAGGCCTTCATCAAGAAGCTGGTCAAGCGCACGGCGGGCGAGCTGGTGGTCGAGCAGTACAATCCGCCGAAGACGCTGACCTTCAACCGCTACGCGATCAAGCATGTCTGGCGGGTTATACCGCTGAAGGAATTGCTGGGGTATTGAGGAGCGCTTCTTCCCTTCTCCCCTTGTGGGGTTGAGCGACCGGTTCGCGAAGCGAATTCATCGTGCCAGTGGCACGATGAAAGGTCGGCGAACGCCGGGACGCTGCGAAGCAGCGGGGACCCGGCAGGTGGATCGTGCTCCACCCCGCCCTTCGCAGGCTCAGGGCGTTCGAACCTCGAAAAGCCAAGCAATTGGCTTTTCGTCCGCTAACGCGGACCGCTTCTCACCCCACAAGGGGAGAAGGAAAAACCAGCGCCGGCGCTCCCCCTCAAGCCCGCCTCGACTCCTCCACCAACACCTCGCGGTCGCTCAGCATCTGCGCTTCGCTGCGCACGCGCTGGCGCTCGTCGATGAACGCCGCCTGGATCGACACCGCCGTGCCCGGCAGCCCGTCGGCGCGGCAGGCCGAGCAGACGATGCGCCCCGACAAGGAGGCCAGCGGCGTGTTGCCATTCACCCCGAACCGCTTCAGCTGGTCGGGCCGCCACCACCTGTTGCGGCCGCAATCGGCGCATTCGACCGAGATTGAGGCGACCTGCGCGATTACTGCTTCCTTGCCCGGTAATACCATCGCCCCTGCTCGCCTTTTGTTCGTGATTTGTTCTTATATTCCTGCGTTTCGAGCCAGGAGTCGAGTCGCCGTTTTAACACTTTCCCAAAAGTTTCCCTTCTGCACGTTTTGAGTTATGCTTATATATACTCGCAAATATGAGTCGGCAGGGAATTCGCCGCATCAGACCCGGGAGCAGTGATGGATGCCGCCGATTTCGCCCGCGCCTGCGGTTACACCGGCGACAGCCCTGCTTTGCTCGAAGCCTTCCAGGCGATCCGCCGCAACGGCATTGCGCAGGCCCGCCACGACCATTTCAGGCGCAAGGCCGTTATCGACGCGTTGAAGCAGTCGGAGCTGCTGTTCCTGGCCGCGATCGACCCGGCGCTGTCTGCGGAAGAAGCCATCGAGGACACCGCCCGCTTCATCGCCTGCTGGCGCAACATGCCGCGCTGGCGCCAGGAGCGTCGCCTGCCCGACCTCGTCAGGGCAAGGCAGCAGCGTCTTGTAGCGCGCTTCTTCCGCCGCTACGGCCACCGCCTGTGGGCGCGCGATGCGGCCTGAGGCGCTTCGCATCTTGACCACCCGGCTGGCCTGGCGCCGCGCCGGCCCTGATTCCGTCGGATTGCTGCGCTGATTGGTGCTTCGAAAACCAGGGAAGGACCACCATGAATCGCTTTGTTCTCGCCGCCCTGTGGGTGATGGCGTTTGGCTTGTCCGCCCACGCCGCCGGCGACAGCACGACCGGGCTTGCCGACACCACGGTGCTGATCGTGCGCCATGGCGAAAAGCCCGACAGCGGCCCCGGCCTGTCGCCCGCAGGCGAAGCCCGCGCGCAAGCCTATGTCGCCTATTTCCAGCCCTTCATGCTCGACGGCACACCGTTCCGGCCCGACATGCTGGTGGCCAGCGCCGATTCCAAAAACAGCGCGCGCGAACGACTGACGCTGACGCCGCTCAGCCAGGCCCTGAAATTGCCGATCGACCAGCGCTTCGCCGACCACGAAGTCCAGAACCTGGTCGCCGCGCTGTCGACCGAAAGCCACGGCAAGTCGATCCTGATCGCCTGGCATCACGGCCAGCTGGCCAAACTCATCAAGGCCTTCGGCGCCGACCCCAAGACGCTGCTGCCGAACGGCAAATGGCCTGACGATGTCTTCAACTGGGTGGTGGTGCTGCGCTTTGATCATGGCGGGCAGCTGGTGCCGGATTCGGCGCGGGTGATTGAGGAGAAGCTGCCGGGGTGAAATGGATTTCGGCTGGCGCGAGGCACCCCCCTCTGGCCTGCCGGCCATCTCCCCCGCAAGGAGGGAGATTGGCAGTTTCAGCCTTGTGGCTCTTCCTGCAACGTTAGCGCTTAGCGAAGGCCGTCATGACATCCGATCTCCCCCCTTGCGGGGGAGATGTCCGGCAGGACAGAGGGGGGTGCCTGGGCGCAAACCTCTCCTCACCTTCGCACCCTCGACTTCAGCCAGCGATCAAACGCCACCGCCAGGATCAGGATCAGCCCGATCACGATGCTCTGCGTGTAGGACGACACATTGTTGAACTGCAGCCCGTTCTGCAGCACGCCGATGAGCGCCGCACCCACCACTGTGCCGCCGACCGAGCCGATGCCGCCGAACAGCGAGGTGCCGCCGATGACGACGGCCGAAATCACCGTCAGTTCGTAGCCGATGCCGGCAACCGCTTCGGACGAATTCAGCCGCGCCGACAGCACGAAGGCGGCAAGGCCGGCGAAGAAGCCGACGATGACATAGACCGAGACCAGGATGCGGTCGACGCGCAGGCCTGACAACCGTGCGGCCTCGGCATTGCCGCCGACGGCATAGACGGCGCGGCCATAGCGCGTGTAGCGCAGCACGATGTGGCACAGGATGGCGGCAATGGCGAAGATGATCGCCGGCACCGGCACCGGGCCGATCAGGCCGGTGCCGAACCAGCGCATCGAGGCGTCGAAGCCCGAGATCGGGCCGCCATTGGAGATGGTCAGCGTCAGCCCGCGAAACACCGTCAGCCCGCCCAGCGTGACGACGAAGGGCGGCACTTTCAGCCTGGTGATGGCAAGCCCCTGCACGCCACCGGCCGCAGCGCCGACAATGACGGCGGCGAGCAGTGCCGCGAACCAGCCATAGCCTTGCGTGCCTGACGTCGACAGCGACAGTGTGTTGGCGGTGCCGCCCTTGGCGACGACGGCGGCGACCATGCCGCAGAAGGCGAGCAGCGAGCCGACCGACAGGTCGATGCCGGCGGTGAGGATAACGAAGGTCATGCCGAGCGCGATCAGCCCGGTGATCGAGATCTGCCGCGTGATGTTGAACAAATTGATCGGATCCATGAAGCTTGGCTTCAGCACGGTGAAAACGACGATCAGCGCCGCCAGGAACAGCAGCGGCCCGAAACTCATCAACAGCCGGGCGAAATTGATGCCGCCACGCTCGCTCTGTTCCGTCACGCTCATCGTGCCTGCCTCTCGTCCTGTGGCTTCCTGTCGAGCGCCATCAGTTCCATCAATCGTTCCTCGTTCGCCTCGACGCCCGGCATCTCGCCGGTGATGCGGCCCCGCCGCATGGTGACGATGCGGTCCGACACTGCCAGCACTTCGGGCAGTTCGGACGAGATCATCATCACCGCAATGCCGCGCGCCGCAAGCTGTACCAGAATCTGGTGCACCTCCGCCTTGGCACCGACATCGACGCCGCGCGTCGGCTCGTCGACGATCAGCACTTTTGGATCGCGCGCCAGCCAGCGCGCCAGGATCACCTTCTGCTGGTTGCCGCCCGACAGGCCCTCGATCGCCTGCTCGGCCGAGGCCATGCGGATCGACAGCATCTTTCTGAAACCCGACAGCGCATCGCGCTCGCGCCGCTCGGCCATGAAGCCAAAACCGTTGCTGAAGCGCCCGAGCGAGGCGACCGAGAAATTCGGCAGGATGCCTAGCGCGGCAAAGATCGCTTGGTGCTTGCGGTCTTCCGGCACCAGGCCGATGCCGAGCGCGATCGCATCGGCCGGCGAGGCCGGGGCGATCTGTTTGCCGTCGAGCGTGATGGTGCCCGCCGCGATCCGGTCGGCGCCGAAAATGGCGCGCGCCAGCTCGGTGCGGCCGGAGCCGACGAGGCCGGCAACGCCGAGGATTTCACCGGCCTTGAGATCGATGTCGACACCGTCGAGCACGATGGCATGCGGCGCCTCCGGATCGCGCACGGTGCGCAGACCGCGCACCGACAGCACGACATCGCCGGCGACGGCACGCTGCGCCGGCCGCGCGTAAAGTTCGGAGGCAGCGCGGCCGACCATCTTCTCGATGATCCGCGGCAATTGGATCGGCCCGCCCTGGCGGTCGAGATGGCCGGCCAGCCGGCCGTCGCGCAGCACCGTCATGCGGTCGCAGATGGCGGACGCCTCCTCCAGCCGGTGAGTGACGAACATGATGGCGACCTTGTCCTGGCGCAGCCGGTCCATGATCGACAGCAGCCGCTGCACCTCGGTCTCGGTCAGCGCCGAGGTCGGCTCGTCCATGATGATCAGCCGGCTCTTCAGCGACAGCGCGCGGGCAATCTCGACCAGCTGCTGTTCGGCCACCGACAGCGCCGACACCGGCGTCATCGGGTCGATGGAAAGGCCGACGCGGGCGATGATTTCTCGCGACGACGCCTCCATCCGCCGCCAGTTGACCAGCCCGAGCGGCCCGACCGGCGCGCGGCCGATGAAGATATTCTCCGCCACCGTCAGCGTCGGGATCAGGCTGAGCTCCTGGTAGATGGTGACGATGCCGAGCCGCTTGGCATCCTGCGGGCTCGATGGCGCGTAGTCGGCGCCATCGAAAGTGATGCGCCCGCTGGACGGCGGCATGACGCCCGACAGGATTTTCAAGAGCGTCGATTTGCCGGCGCCGTTTTCGCCCAGCAGGCCGAGGATTTCGCCGGGGCGGATGTCGAGCGAGACGTCGCTCAGCGCGGTGACGCCGGAAAAATGCTTGGTGACGCCCTCGACGGCGAGCAGGACGGGTGCGGCTTCAGCCAATGATTGCTTCCTCGATGCGGTTCATGCTGGTCCCGTCGCGCTTGAACACCCCCCTCTGTCCTGCCGGACATCTCCCCCGCAAGGGGGGAGATCGGCAGTGTCTTTGACGGCGCTTGTCCTGCAACGTTTTGGCGAAAGCAGAATGAACAGCCAATCTCCCCCCTTGCGGGGGAGATGCCCGGCAGGGCAGAGGGGGGTGCTGTCCCGCCGGCCTCTCCAATCCCCTACTTCGTCTCGCTCAACCTCTCCGCCTTATCAAGATTGTCCTTGCCGATGACGATCGGCGTCAACAGCACCAGCTTCTCCTTCGGCTCGGTCTTGTTCTTGGCGTAGGCGACCGCGATCTGCACGGCGGTGCGCGACTGCTGGCCGGGGAACTGTTCGACCGTGCCGGCGAGCTTGCCGTCGCGCACGGCAACCAGCGCCTCGGGCAGCGCGTCGAAACCGTAGATCTTGACGTCGGTGAAGTTGCGCGCAGCACACGCTTCGAGCGCGCCGAGCGCCATGTCGTCATTGGCGCAGATGATGGCGTCCGGCTTGCCGTTGGCGGCAAGGCCGGCTTCGGTCACCGACAGCGCTTCGGCCCGCGCAAAGTTGGCGGTCTGCTCGAAGATGATCTGGTACTTGTCCTTCAGCGGATCGAGCACATTGTGCACGCCCTTGTTGCGGTCGATCGCAGGTCCCGCACCCGGCTGGCCCTGCAGATGGAACAGCTTGGCGCCATTGGGGAACGCCGCCACCATGGCCTGCGCCTCGGCCTCGCCGCCCTTGACATTGTCGGCGCCGACATGGGCCAGAATGCCCTCGACGCCGTCGACGCGGCGGTCGATCGTCACCACCGGAACGCCGGCCTTGACCGCTTCCTCGATGGCCGGCGCCAGCGCGTTGACGTCGAGCGGCGAGATGACGATAGCGTTGACCTTCTGCACAAGTGCGGCCTCGATATCCGCGGTCTGCTTGGTGGCCGAGTTCTGGCCGTCGCTTTCGGTCAGGTTGACGCCCTGGGCTGCGGCTTCCGCCTTGATCTCGTTCAGCATGTGCACGAAGAACGGAAAGCCGAGATTGGGCACCGAGCCCAGTATGGTGAGCTTGTCCTCGGCGAATGCCGAAGGCGCGGCCAGCATCATCGCGCCCGCCGCCACGGACGTCATCAGGAATTCGCGTCTGTTCATGGTTGATCCTCCTCCACAGAGACGCATAATCCCCAAGACCGGGATCGGTCCTGAGAAGGGATCATGCGTCGGTTCAAAGTGTTGGAGCATCCTCCGTGCGCAAGACAGCGCATGCCGCTCCAGCTGATATCCGTTGCAAAAACTGCCTCCCATCGGCATCAGCAAATGGATGCTAACCCAGGGTCAACCATTTGTGCAACATCGATATAACAGTGTTTGATGGCCAATTATCGGAATTGTCGGAATTTTGACCGAGCCGGCCTGTCCGGCTTCCATTCTCCGGCCACGGCCCTAGTTTGAACCACGCCCAGCCCATCTCCGGAGAATTGCATGAAGCCGCGCATCATCTGCCATATGCTCGCCTCGCTCGACGGCAGCCTGCATCCGAGCCGCTACACCACGAGCCCGGACGGGACCCGGGCGGAGTGGTCAAGCCTCTACGAGCAGATCCACGGCGATCTCGAAGGTGACGGCTGGATCGTCGGCCGTGTCACCATGGCGGAGATGAGCAAGGCCGGCGCGCACCCGCCGGCGCAATTCGGCAAGGTCGAGCGGCCGCACCATTTCGCCCAACGCGATGCGGGCAGCTTTGCCGTGGCGCTCGATGCCTCGGGCAAGCTCCACTTTGCCAAGCCCGATGTCGGCGGCGACCATGTCGTGGTGCTGCTCGGGCACGGCGTCTCCGACAGCCATCTGGCCGAGCTGGCCGCCGACGGCGTGTCCTACATCGTGTCGGAAACGGCTGATATCGACCTCGCCGCGGTGCTCGATGTGCTGGCGCAAGAACTCGGCATAAGCCGGCTGCTGCTCGAAGGCGGCGCCGGCATCAACGGCTCCTTCTTCGCAGCCGGGCTTGTCGACGAACTCAGCCTGCTCGTCGCGCCCGCGCTCGATGCGCGGGCGGCAAACCAGGGTTTTGCCGAGTTCGGCGAAAGCGGCCTGGCGGGCAAGATGCAGTTGTCGCTGACAAGCTGCGAAACCCTCGCACATGGGCTCATCCATCTGCGCTACGCCGTCAGCCCCTGCTGAAGCCCGCTTTGTCAGCGCCTCAATATCGCATGGCGTCGAGATCGGCGATCAGCGTCGGGCCGGTCGGATGCCAGCCGAGCCGTGCCTGGGTCAGCGCGCTGGAGGCCGGCAGGTCCATCGGCGCGAACATCGCCATCCAGCCGAAATGCTCCGCCGCCTTTTCCGGCGCGATGGAAACGACCGGCAATTTCAGCCCTCGGCCGAGCGCCTCGGCGATGGCACGCACCTCGACGCCTTCCTCGCCGACCGCGTGGTAGCGCGCGCCGGGCTGGCGCTTTTCCACTGCAAGCCGGTAAAGCCGCGCCGCGTCGAGAAGATGCCCAGCAGAAAAGCGGTTGCTGCCTTCGCCGACATAGGCCGAAACACCTTTTTCACGCGCGATCTCGATCAGCGGCGTGATCAGCCCCTGCTTGACCGGATTGTGGACCTGCGGCAGGCGCACCACGGACACGTTGACGCCAGCCTCCAGCAAGGCATTTCCGGCGAGTTCCGAGGCGATGCGCGGATTGGGATGGCTGGCGTTGAAGACGTCCTCGACCGCCGGCTGGCCGTGGCCGGGGCTGCCCATGCCGACGCCTGATGTGATCACCAGCGGCCGGTCGGATCCGGCAAGGGCGGCGCCGAGGGCGGCGATCACGCGCTTGTCCTTTTCGCAGTTCTCGGCAAAGCGCGAAAAATCATGATCGAAGGCGGTGTGGATCACGGCGTCCGCCTTGGCCGCGCCGTCGCGCAGACCGTCTGGCTCTTCAAGGGTTCCCCGATGCACCTCGGCGCCGGCGGCGGTGAGTGCCTCGGCGCCGGCATCGGAGCGGGTGACGCCGACCACCTGATGGCCGGCCTGGATGAGTTCGGGAACGATGGCCGAGCCGATGAAACCGGTCGCGCCGGTGAGAAAGATACGCATGCAAAATCTCCTGCAGTTGCCTGCGTAATATCGACGGTCTATTATTCCATTAAAGTAGTGATCTTATCATGGTATAATTGCTAACAGGATGGCGACAGAATGCCCACCAATTCCCCCGGCACGCTCGCTGCCTTCCTGAAGGACCGGCGCACCCGGCTCGATCCCTCTTCGTTCGGCTTCTCCGGCCGCCGGCGCACGCCGGGGCTGCGCCGCGAAGAGGTCGCCCAGCGCGCCAACATCAGCCCGACCTGGTACACCTGGCTGGAACAGGGCCGTGGCGGCGCGCCTTCGGCCGATGTGCTGAACCGCATCGCCAAGGGACTGCTTTTGACCGAGGCGGAGCGCGAACATCTCTTCATGCTCGGGCTCGGGCGCCCGCCCGAGGTCCGTTACCGGGGCGACGAAGGCGTCAGCCCGCGGCTGCAGCGCCTCAT
This sequence comes from Mesorhizobium sp. P3_A8, assembly GCF_056402995.1. NCBI lineage: Bacteria > Pseudomonadati > Pseudomonadota > Alphaproteobacteria > Hyphomicrobiales > Phyllobacteriaceae > Mesorhizobium > Mesorhizobium sp. P3_A8. Next base: position 65,561 of record NZ_JBFUGI010000011.1, read on the forward strand.
CGACACGCTCGATGCCAGCCCTGCCTTGATCAAGACCGCGACCTGGGACGTCGTTGCCTGGAACCGCGCCGCCGAGATCGTGCTGACCGATTATGGCAGCATCCCCGCCGGCCGACGCAACGTCCTGCGCTTCATGTTCCTGACGCCCCACATCCGCGCCAAGCAGCACGATTGGCAAAACCTCGCCCGTTTCGTGGTCGGCGCCTTCCGCGCCGATGCGGCGCGCGCCGGCGCGGTCTCCGAGGTCACCCAGTTGGTGGACGAACTGTGCAGCGGCAGCGCCGAGTTCGCTGAGTTGTGGCAGGAGAACGACGTGCTCGCCCATGGCGACGGAACAAAGCGCCTGAAGCACCCGGAACTGGGTGACATCGAGCTGGAATACTCATCCTTCGCGGTCGACGGCAGACCGGATTTGAACCTGACCGTCTACAACCCGATCGACAGCAAGGTCGCCGACCGTATCCGCGCGTTGGCTAGAGCAATTCCAGGAAAAAGTGTGAACGGTTTTCCGTCCGGAATTGCGTAAAAAAAGGACTTAGAGCGGTTCGCCGTTTCCGTGAAACGGTGAACTGTTCTAAGCGCCCCAGGGAGTGAAGACCGGCGTCGCTGCGATGGCGGCCGTCCTTGCCCAGCGCCGCTCGCACACCGCCTTCAGGATCTGCAAGGTCGGCCCCCAATAGAGATCGGCATGCGGGCGGATCGCCGGCTCGGCGAAATCGCTGAGCGTCAGCGTCAGCAGCGTTCCCCCATCCGCCGGCGCCAGGGCGAAGCTGACCAGCGTGTGGTTTTCCGGCATATCCGCCAGCCGCGAGGCCGACAGCGTGCTCCAATTGCTGTAGGCGAAACTCTTCTCGGGCTCGAAGGCGCGGACGGTGCCATGGTTCTCGAATGGCATGCCATGCAGCAGCCCACGGATCACGATCGCGCCGCCCTCATGTCCCTCCAGGCTGACGGTCAGCTCTTCGTCCGACATCCATTGCGGGATCATTTCGGGTGCCGTCAGCACCCGCCAGAGCTTGGCCGGCGCGGCGCCAATGGCAACGGTCTTGACGATTGGTTCGGAGGGATCGGTCATGGCGCGCTTTGGGCTGATGGCTCGGGCGCCAGCACCAGCCCGATCTCCTGCGCCGCCCGCGCGGCATGGCGGCGCACGGTGGCAAGGTCGAGCATGCTGTAGCTGGTCGCTACATAGGGCACGGTGAGTGCCGCGACCGAATGGCCGAACGGCCCGATGACCGGAAAGGCAAGATCGATGACGCCCGGCTGCAACCCGTCCGCCACCTCCTCGTGGCCGGCAGCACGGATGCGGGCAAGCGCGCGCTCGACATCGGCCTTTTCATCAGGGATGCCAGAGGCTTGCAGCCATTGATTGACTCTGTCCTGCGGCTGGAACGCCATCAGCGTGCGGCCGGTGGCGGTGGCAAACAGCGGAAACTCGGCACCGACGCGCACGCGGAAACCGAACGCCGCCGGACTTTCCACCTGCGCCAGGATCAGCACCCGTCCAGCATTGTGGACGCCGAGATTGCAGGATTGCTGGATGGCGTCCGACAGCCGCCGCATCGACGGCAGCGCCGCCTGGACGAGGCCGCGCAACGGCTCGTGCCGGTGCGCCAGTTCGAACAGGCGCGGCGACAGGAAATAGAGTCCGGCCGGGCGATCGCGAAAAATGTAGCCGCGCCGCTCCAGCGCCTGCAGCACGCGGTAGATCTGGTGGATCGAGCGGCCGACCGCTTCGGAAATCTGGCCCTGGTTCAGCCCGTCCTTCTGCTCGGCCAGCAGTTCGATGATGTCGAACGCCTTTTCCAGGGCCGGTACCGAATAGTCCGGCGCGTCAGCAATTTTGCCAGCCATGCAGCTTTCCAGGATCAGAATCAGGAATTGTGGGCAAGTATAGTCAGCATGCCGCCCCCATCGTAGCCATCATCAGCCGGGCGATGCGCCGGTTGATGTCGTCGGGCACCGGCTGCGCGCCCGCCGCCAGCCCCTCGCCTTTCAGTACCCGCTCCAGCGACAGCGCCTGCAGCATGAAGCCGATATCCATGGATTCGATCGAATTGCCCTTCGGCTCGACGCCGGCAAGGTTGAACATGCGCCCTTCGGCGACGAGGATGACATGGCGGCCATTGGCGAGGTCGAGACGCCGCAAGGTACCGTCCAGATCGGTGGTGCCGGTCGTCATGGCGGCGAGACCCTCGGTGTCGATCTCCCACGGAAAGTGCCCGGAATTGGCCAGCACCGCGCCATCCTGCATGGCGGCGATCGCCTCGGCCGGCAGCACGCCGGCCCGACCTGTGGCGGTGATGAACACCTGCGCCCACGGTGCCAGTTCCGCCAGCGGCGCCACCCGGTAGCCGTCGAGGGCCGCCTCCAGCGCCTTGATCTCGTCGACCTCGACGACCGCCACGCGGCCGCCGAGCGCCCGCAAATATTGGGCGATGCCGCGCCCGCACCAGCCATAGCCGATGATGCAGAAGCGGCGGCCGGGGATCATCAGATTGGTGACACGCATGAAGCTTTCGACCACCGACTGGCCGACCGCGTGCTTGTTCTCGCCGATCGCCTTCAGTGGGCTGTCATTGATGACGATGGAGGGGAACGGCACCTTGCCGGCCAGCTCGCCGCGCAGCCGGTCGCCGCCCGACGTCGTCTCCTCGGTGCCGCCCAGGATGGACGCCGCCCTGCCGCGTTCGACAATGCCGGCGGCAAGGTCAGCGCCATTGTCGAGCAGCATGTCGGGCTGTGCGTCCAGCACGCGCGCCAGATTGGCATGATGGTCGGCGAGCGTATCGGCGCGGCGGCCGAACACGCCGATGCCCTGGCTCTGCAGGAAGGCGACGACATCGTCCTGCGTCGAACCGTGATTGCCGGTGCCGATTATCTCGGCGCCGCCTTCGGCCAGCACTTCGAGCAGCACCGCCGTCTTCGGCTCGATATGCAGCGACATGCCGATGCGCTTGCCGGCGAAAGGGCGGCTGGCGCGGAACTCCTCACGCAGCGTGGCCAGCATCGCCATGCGCGAGCGGATCCAGGCGACACGGCCGCGGCCGCGCTCGATCAGTTCCGCATTCGCCGGATTGACCTGGGTCATTCAAAGTCTCCAACACATACAAAAAAGTTTTTTGCATATGACGGGATGCACGGAAGATCGTCAAGCCCCGGCGCTTGGGGCGTCATTCGCGCAAGGCGTGCCTGATTACTGCGAATGCGGGGAGGCCATTGCCGTTCCGAGCGGCGCCGCGTTCGGCGCGGCCGGATCGGTCGCGCCACCTATTTGACCCCTGCGCGATTGCCGGCTGATCAGCGCGACGGCGGTGAAGGCCGTGATGCCGAACAGACCGACCACGACATTCAGCCACAAGGCCGGGAAAACGCCGAGGCCCGATATCATCAAGGTGAGGCCGAACGGGGCGAAGGCGGAACTGAACTGCCGCGCCGCCGTGATCCACCCGACATAGGAACCGTAGCGTTCATGGCCGAACAGTTCGAGCGGCAGCGTGCCGCCGACGATGCTCATCAGGCCCGAGCCGAAGCCGAAAAGCACGGCAAACAGCATGGCGCCGGGAACCGAGGGCGCCACCAGCAGCAGCACCGCAAGGCCGCCGGCCAATGCTGCGGTCGCGCCGAGCGCCAGCGATGTCTGTGTCAGGCCCCGGCCGAACAGCATGTTGACCAGCCGGCTCGCCACTTGCGACGGGCCAAACAGGCTTGCGACCAGCACCGAGGCTCCGCCGAGACCGACCATGCTGAGCAGCGGCACCATCTGCACGAGAACAGCCGAAAGCATGAAGCCTTCTATGGCAAATCCGGTCAGCACCAGCATGAACAGCGGCGACCATCGCTGGCCGGACGCGGGGCCAGACATGCCTGATGTGACCGGAACGATCCTCTCCCGGGCCTTGCCGGTGCGGCCGGAAAGCCGGGCCAGCCACCAATGGATCGGCAGGCAGACAAAGGCGTTGAGCGCGGCAAAGAGAACGAGAACCTCGCGCCAGCCAAGATGCTGGTGCAGCAGCGTCGTCAGGGGCCAGAACAGGGTCGAGGCGAAGCCAGCGATCAAGGTGAGATGAGTGATGCCGCGGCCCGCGCCGCCGAGTTGCACGATGGCGACGAAGGCCGTGCTGTAAAGGACGAAGCAGGAGGCGAGCTCCATGGCCAGCACGCCGAAGGCAAAGCCGGCACGTCCCGGCGCCAGCGCGCATAAAAGCAGCGCCCCCGCCGCCGCCAACGATCCCAGCACCATCAGGCGCCCTGCCCCGACACGGTCCGCGAGGTTGCCCGCGAACGGCGCCAGGATGGCGCTTGCCAAGAGCGACACCGACAGCACGGCGAACACCCATTGCTGCGACCAGGCGAGCTCCGCCGCCACCGCCGGCGCCAGGATGCTGTAGCTGTAATAGAGCGTGCCATAGCCGATGATCTGGGTGGCACCCAGCGCCCAGATGGCCGAGGCAGGGATCTTGCCGTCGCTCACGCGGCGGCTTCCATCTTGCCGGTGCAGCCGCAACCGCTTTTGCCGGCGGCCTTGGCGTCGGCATCCGCGACGCAGCAGGCATCGATCGCCGCCGGCGCCGGCCCGCCGCAACAACCCTGCGATGCGCGGCCTGCCGGCACGGTGCAGACACCGGTTTCGGGCAGCACCAGTTGCACCGCATCGGCCGCCGCCATGTCGCCGGCGATCGCCGCCGCGACCGAGCGGACCTGCTCGTAGCCGGTCAACAGCAGGAAAGTCGGCGCACGGCCATAGCTCTTGATGCCAACCGTGTAGAAACCGGGTTCCGGATGGCCGAGCTCGCGATGGCCGTGCGGCGGCACGTCGCCGCAGGAATGCTCGTTGGGATCGATGAGCGGACCGAGCGCCTTGACGCTTTCCAACCACGGATCGAGATCGAGCCTGAGCTCCCGGGTCAGCGACAGGTCAGGGCGCTGACCGGTCGCGGCGATGATGCGGTCGACGGGGCCAAGTTGAGCCAAGCCCTCCTCGCTTTGCCCCTCGACGATCAGCCGACCCTCATGCTCTCGGATCGCAAGCGTCGCAAAGCCCGTCGCCAGCCTGACGCGGCCGCTTTCGGCGAGGTCGCGCACATCGGCGCCGAGTTCGCCGCGCGCCGGCAGTTGGTCGGCGTCGCCGCCACCATAGATGCGCACGAGGTCGGTTCCACGCACCGCCCAGATGAAGGCCGTGCCGGGCTCGGCCTCCGCCAGGCTGGCAAGGTCGAGCAAGGCGTTGGCCGCTGAGTGGCCGGAACCGGCAACCAGTGTCGTGCGGCCGGCATAGAGCGTGCGGTCGCGACCCAGGACATCCGGAATGCCGTAGGCGATGCGACCAGCGAATTCCGCCTCGCCCTCCGCCGCGATACCGCCGGCGCCGAGCGGATTGGGCGTGCGCCATGTCCCCGAGGCGTCGATGACGGCCCGGGCGCTGTCACGCCTGATACCATCGGCGGTTTCGACGACGAGCATGAAGGGCCGCGTCGCGCGCTCACTGCCGCGCACTTTGTCGGCGCCCCAGCGCGATATGGCGACGACACGCGCATTGGTTTCGATCGCCGGCGCAAGTTCCGGCAGATTGGCGAGCGGTTCGAGATAATCCGCGACGAGTTCATCGGCTGTCGGAAACGCTTCCGCGTCCGGCATCTGCCAACCATGGCTTTCGAGCAGCCGGCCGGCCGCCTTGTCGACGCAATAGCGCCAGGGCGTGAACACGCGGACATGGCCCCAATCGCGCAAATTGGCCGCGACACCGCTGCCGGCCTCATAGAGCTTTACCGGCAGGCCCCGGGCCAAGAGATGAACGGCGGCCGCCAGGCCAACCGGGCCGGCGCCGATGACAGCGATGGGCAGATCGTTTTGTGTGGCCATAGCTTCTATCCTTCCAGTATTATCGAAATAACAGGCAAAAAATTATGCGGCCGCGTCACCAGCCGCCGGATTGCAAGCCACATCGGCGCAGCATTCGTCGGCCAGGAAGCCGATGAGGTCGTTCATCATGGGATAGTTGGCGCGGCAGATCAGCGTCGTCGCCTGCCGCTCCTGGCTGACCAGCCCGGTCAGGATCAGCCGGTGCAGATGGTGCGACAGCGTCGAGGCGGCGATGCCGAGGCTCTCCTGCAGGAAGCCGACCGGCCGGCCCGCCTCGCCGGCCCGGACCAGGATGCGATAGAGATTCAACCGCGTCGGATTGCCGAGCGCTTCCAACTGCTTCGCTGCTTGTTCGAGTTTCATGGAAATAACATGCCGCCAGCGACAAGAGTCGTCAAGCCTTATTTCGAAAAATACCGAAATAGGACTCAGATGACCTGCTTGCCGCCGGCATCGACGACGACCTCGCCGTCCTCCTTGATGAACGGGCCGATATCCGGGTTGGGCAGGATATCGAGCACCGCTTCCGATGGCCGGGCGAGCACGACGCCGAGCGGCGTCACCACGATCGGCCGGTTGATCAGGATCGGATGCGCCAGCATGAAATCAAGAATCTCGTCGTCGCTCCATTTGGCATCGCCAAGGCCGAGTTCCGCATAGGGCGTGCCCTTCTCGCGCAGCAGGTCGCGCGGGGTCATCGCCATCGCCTCGATCAGTTCGACGAGTTTTTCGCGCGACGGCGGTGTCTTCAGATATTCGATCACCTCCGGTTCCTCGCCGGACTGGCGGATGATCGCCAGCGTGTTGCGCGACGTGCCACAGGCCGGGTTGTGATAGATGGTGATGGTCATTGCGGTGTCCTTTCGCGAGACGCGGTGTTGCGGACGGCGGCCCCCTGTTCGTACCAACCCCTGCTTCGGTTCACGATCCACACCACGGAAAGCATGACGGGAACTTCGATCAGCACACCCACAACGGTTGCCAGTGCCGCACCCGAATTCAGCCCGAAAAGCGCGATCGCGGCTGCGACCGCCAGTTCGAAGAAATTCGATGCACCGATCAGGGCCGATGGTCCGGCCACGCAATGCCGCTCACCGGAGAGCCGGTTGAGCATATAGGCCAGACCGGAGTTGAAATAGACCTGGATCAGGATCGGTACCGCCAGCAGCGCGATCACCATCGGCTGGGCGATGATCTGCTCGCCCTGGAAACCGAACAAGAGCATCAGCGTCGCCAGCAGGGCAATCAGCGACAAGGGCTGCAATGCTGCCAGCAGCGCATCGAGCCCGCCTTGCCCCTTAGCCGCCAGCAACCGCCAGCGAACCAGTTGGGCAACGAGCACCGGCAGGACGATGTAAAGGGCAACCGATAGCACCAGCGTGCCCCATGGCACGGTGATCGCCGACAGCCCAAGCAGCAGGCCGACGATGGGCGCGAAGGCAACGATCATGATCGCGTCGTTGAGCGCCACCTGCGACAGCGTGAAGTTCGGCTCGCCGCGCGTAAGGTTCGACCAGACGAACACCATGGCCGTGCAAGGTGCGGCTGCAAGAATGATCAACCCGGCTATGTAGGAATCGATTTGCGCGGCTGGCAACCAGGACCGGAACAGCCAGCCGATGAAGAGCCAGCCCAGCAGCGCCATGGAAAACGGCTTCACCGCCCAGTTGATGAACAGCGTGACCCCGATCCCTCGCCAATACGTGCCGACGCCGGCCAACGAGGCGAAATCGACACGCAGCAGCATCGGCACGATCATCAGCCAGATCAGCACGGCGACGGGGATGTTGACCTTGGCGATTTCGGCGGACGCGATCGCGCCGAACACCCCCGGCAGCAGATGGCCGAGGGCAACACCAGCGACGATGCACAGCGCCACCCACACCGTGAGGTATTTTTCGACGAAGCCGATGCTCGGCCGCGCCGTTTCACCGGCATTCAGAATGTGATCTGACATTGTGATTCCTCCAGGCTCAGCCTGCCTTGGGCAGGTTGCGGCCGATCTCGTCCAGTCGCTTCCGCAGGGCGAACCGACCACCTCAACATTTGCAGGTCATCGCCTGGATGATCGGCTGGCAAAGCTCCGGCGCGCCGTTGCAGCAATCCTCCATCAGATAGGCCAGCAGATCGCGAAATCCGGTCATGTCGGCCGTGTAGCGGATGCTGCGCCCGTCGCGTTCGGCATGCACCAGCCCGGCCTGGCCGAGTATCTTCAGATGCGCCGACATGGTGTTCTGCACCGTGCCCAGCCTTGTGGCGATCTCGCCGGCCGGCACACCCTCGGCCCCGGCCCGGACCAGAAGCCGGAACACCTCCAGCCTGGTTTCCTGGCCGAGTGCTGCGAGCGCCAGCAATGCTGTTGTCTTGTCCATAAATCCATATATCCAGATTTATGGATTAATAGCAACCGACGATGACATCGATATGACAGCCAGGGCTCACGCTTTGCGCTGGGAACCCGTCGAGCGTGGTTCGCTGAGATGCGGGCGCCAGCCATGCACGCGGTCGCGCCCCGCGGCCTTGGCGCCGTAAAGCGCCTCGTCGGCGCGCCGCAGCAGATCGGCGATCTCGATATCAGCACTGCCGTCGAAGGTGCCGACCCCGATGCTGACGGTCACGACGCCCTTTTCGCTGCCGGCATGCGCAAGCCCGAGCTCGCGCACCTTGCCCCGCAGCGTTTCGGCGATGACGAAGGCGCCCCGCGCGTCGGTTTCGGGCAGGACGATCGCGAACTCCTCGCCGCCATAGCGGGCCGCCGCGTCGGCCGGCCGCCGCGCCGTCGCCTCGATGCAGCGGCTGACGGCGCGCAGGCATTCATCGCCCGCCGGATGGCCATACTGGTCGTTGAAGCGCTTGAACCAGTCGACATCGATGATGAGCAGGCTGAGCGGCGTGATGTTGCGCCGGCCGCGGGCGAATTCGCGCGCCAGCGCGTCGTCGAAGGCGCGCCGCGTCAACAGTTCGGTCAACCCGTCGCGGTGCGCCAGCAGGTTCAGCTTCTCGTTGGCGGCCAGCAGTTCGGCCTCGATCTGCTTGGCCTCGGTGATGTCGGAAAACACGCTGAGGCTGCCGCCATCGCCGGTCGGACGGGTCCGCACATCCAGCCAGCGCCCGTCGGCAAGCCGCACCTGGCGGTGGCTGGCCTGCGTCTGCAAGACCATGATGTCGGCGATCCAGTCCTCGGCCGCGTCGGGCGGCGTGACGCTTTCGCCGCGTGCAACCGAGGCGCGCAAGATGTCGCGGTGGTTTGAACCCGGCACCCTGATGTCGGCGGTCTTCGGAAACAGCGCGCGGTACTGGGCGTTGCACAGCATCAGCCTGCCGTCGGGGTCGAACATCACCAGGCCGTCGGCCATATGCGTCAGCGCGTCTCCGAGCCTGGCCTGGCTTTCCGCCAGTTCGGTCTCCAGTTGCTTGCGCTGGGTGATGTCGCGATTGTGCGTGATCAGGCCGATGACGGCCCCGGTCCTGTCGCGAAACGGCGCCTTCAGCGTCGCCAGCCAGGCATCGGTGCCGTCCTCATGGTGCAGGCGCTGCTCGATGGTGGTGGAGACGCCCGATGCCAACACCGCAAGCTCGTCCGCGCGGAATTCCTGCGCCGTTTCCCGGGGATAAAAATCGAAATCCGTCTTGCCGATCAGCGCCTTCGCGTTTGCCGCCTGCATCAGTTCGGCCGTTGCCGGATTGGCGGCGATGAACCGCCCGTCGAGATCCTTGACGTTGAGGCAATCGGGCAGCGTCTCGACAACGGCCTTGAAGATGCGCCTCGACTGCAGCGCTTCCAGGCGCCGCCGCTCCTGGTAGATCGCCAGCCCCGACATCGCCACGGAGACAAAGATGAGCAGGCTGGAGGGGAACACCACTTTTGGCAGGACCGTCTCGATAATGGACCGCGGCAGGACACTAAGGCCAAGCAGCGAACCGCACGCGGCCGCCGCACCCAGGATCATGATATCGCGCATGGTGGGGGCGCGGCCCCTCAGCGCAAGATTGCCGGCAATGCCGATCAGCATGGTGGCCGCGATCCCGACCGCGCCGGCGAAGGCGCCGATGCCACCCTCGAAAACCCGGAAGGCGCCGGCCATGACGCCGGCGACAATGCCGGCAACAGGACCACCGAAGAAGCCGGCAACCGCAATCATCGTCGCCCGGAGATCGACCATGACGCCCGGCTGCAACTGCATCGGCGTCAGCATCAGGATGATGGCGCCGGCGCCCATCAGCAGGCCGAAGGCCGCAGCCTTTACAACGGCCGGCCTGCGATCCAGCCACACATGCGTGTGGATCCAGACCGAAACGAACATCGCAACGACCGCAAGATTGGCCAGCAATTCGGACCAGGGCGAACCCATGCTTCACACGTCCATCGCACGTCGGCCATGCGCGACGCGGCCCCCGTGGATACGCCGGGCAAGGAAACAAAGCGTTACGGACCGGCTTTGGATTGTTTGGAATATGGTTTCCCTGGGATAGCCGGGATCACCACCGACCGGCTGCAGCTTTGCGCGACGACATGCATTCCAGCATGAGAACAGACACTTAAGCGCGCCGGTTGAATCTGTTTCGACCCGGCAGTTTGACGCTCGCGGCAGGGATTACCCGTGCCGTTCGCACCGGTTCTGCTCGCACCGGCATCAGCAATCGAACCCACTAATCAGTGTTGATAGTCGCTGACACTGGCCAGCTTTGCTCGCCGCCGGGTTGTTAATTATTACGAACACCACTCAACGAAATTCCCCAGGGAACGTCGCGGCCGGACGCGAGTTGTACCAGCGCAATCCAATCCCCGGAGGACAGTTTATGGCCAAGCGTCAAGAGCAACAGACGGATCTGACTCCAGCCGAGGCGACTGATCGCATCTGGCAGCTCGCCAAGGAAATCGACGTCTGCATGTTTGTGACGTGGGACGGCGAATACAATCGAGCCAGGCCGCTCTCCGCGCGCGTGTTCCGCGAAGAAAACGCCATCTACTTTCTCGTGAATGACGACAGTGCCAAGAACAAACAGCTGTCGAAATATCCGAAGGTTACGTTGGCCTGGAGTGACAGCAGTCACTACAAATACGTCACTATCTCCGGTGCTGCCGCAGTGAACAATGACAGGAAAAAAATCGCCGAGTTGTGGGAGAAGACTGACGCGGCATGGTGGGACAACGCCGAGGATCCCGAAATTCGTCTGATAACGGTCACACCTGACGAGGGCGAACTGTGGGACAGCCCAGGACTGATCGTGGCAACTGCAAAGATGGTGTTTGCGGCTGTCACCGGTTCCAAGCCGAATGTGGGCGACAATGCCAAGGTCGATCTCTGAAAAGATAGACCGCTATCACTTGTCGGAGCCACATATGTGCGATCCCGCGACGACGCCGTTGCAGGTTGCTGGGGGGCAGTTGCCGGGGAAAATGGACGAGTTCGGCCAGGATACCCCCTCGGTCAGGCGGGTCAGCCGGCAGAGCATGCGGCACTTTTCGTCCTGCTTGGTTAGGGCGAAATTACTTATACCGATGGAAGCGTATTTGGTGCCAATGGCGGCACAGGCGCAATCTGAACGCAGGTAAGAGTGCCTGCGACGCCAATGGAATTTCAATCAAGGCTCGATAGCCAGTGAGCTCGACAACTCGCGATAGGCTTCGATCTGCTTCTGCAATGTCGCGATCTTCTGCTCAGCCGTGGCGATGGCATCGGCGCCGGCCAGGAAGCGCCGGGGAAGCGCGGCCTCCTTGTCCAGCGTGATCAGGGCCTGCGCCAGTTTTGCGGGGTCGCCGCCCTGTGTGCTGTTCGCACCGGTCCAGAAGGCCTCCTGCTGCGCACGGCGCGCGCTGTAGTCCGCGATCGCGAGATCGGCATACTGGGTCGATTCCTCGGTGAGAAGTTCGGTGCGGAAGAAGCCTGGATTGACGATCATTGTCTCGATCCCGAACGGCGAGACCTCGACCTGCAGCGCTTCCATCCAGCCGTCGAGACCGAACTTGGACGCCGAATAGGCGGTGCAGAATTCGTAACCCATAAGGCCCGCCGTCGATGAGATCGAGATGATCCTGCCCGATCCCTGCTTGCGCATCGCGGGCAGAAAAGCGCGGGTGACATTCATCGGGCCGACAAGGCTCGTGGCCAGTTGCAGGTCCATCTGCCGAGGCGACAGTTCCTCGAAATAGCCGGCCTGGAAGCTGGCCGCGTTGTTGACCAGGACGTCGATGCGGCCAAAGCGTTCGATGGTGGCCTTGGCAGCCGTTTGCGCGTCGGCGCTGCTGGTGACGTCCAGCTTGACCACCAGAAGCCTGTCCGATTGACCGACCGCCTTCGCCACCTTGTCCGTATTGCGGCCGGTAGCGACCACCTGATGGCCGGCGGCGAGCGCTGCCCTGGCAATATGCAGGCCCATGCCTCGCCCGGCGCCCGTGATGAACCAAACTTTGCTCATGTTCCGAAATCCCTTCGTTGATGGGGCTAATGCATGTCGCCCAAAAGTGACCTCGGTTTTGGGACGACGACATGCATAAAAACAAAGACCTAAAGCGTGTCGCATGAATCCGTTTCGACGCGACGCGCTTTAGGTAGCCCCTGCTACGAAACGGGATTAGATGGTATTATCGGCATGAACCTAGAAATGGGATTGATGAATGCGAAGGCAGAATGTGAACGACCTTCTGGCCTTCATCGCGGTCGCCCGTGAGCAGAGTTTCACCAGGGCGGCTGCCAGGCTCGGCGTATCGCAGTCTGCCTTGAGCTATACGATCCGCACCCTGGAGGAGCGGCTTGGCCTCCGAGTTCTGACCCGCACGACCCGCAGCGTCGCCCTGACGGAGGCCGGCGAGAGGCTTCTAAGCAGCATCGGACCAAGGTTCGATGAAATCGAACGCGACATCCAGGCATTGGGGGAAATGCGCGACAAGCCGGCCGGCACGGTCAGGATCAATTCCGTCGAGCACGCCGCTGAAACCATCCTCTGGCCGGCCATGGCTCGGTTGCTGCCCAACTACCCGGATGTGAACGTCGAGATCATTTCGGACTATGGTTTGATCGACATCGTGGCGGAACGCTACGACGCCGGCGTGCGACTTGGCGAACAGGTGGACAAGGACATGATCGCGATGCGCATCGGTCCTGATTTCCAACAGGCGGTGGTTGGCGCACCGGCTTACTTCGAAGGCCGGGCGCTCCCGGGCACGCCGCAGGACCTCACCGAGCACCAGTGCATCAACATGCGTCTGCCGACGCATGGCGGTTTCTATATCTGGGAATTTCGCAACGATGACCGCGAATTGAAGGCCCGCGTCCAGGGTCGCGCCGTGTTCAATTCCATAAGCCTGATACGACAAGCGGCGCTCGACGGATTGGGGCTTGCCTATCTGCCGTTGGACGTGGTCGAGCCTGATATCACCGCCGGCCGGCTGCTGCGCGTCCTGGACGACTGGTGCACACCACGCCCGGGCTATCACCTCTACTATCCGGGCCGCCGCCAGCCTTCACCGGCCTTCGCTCTCGTTCTCGAGGCGCTTCGCCACCATTCCACACCTCAACCCCAGCGCATCGTGCCGACAAAATCGATGAAGGCGCGCAGCGGCGCCGGTGTCAGGCGGCGGCCGGGGTAGTAGAGGAACGGGCCGGAAAACTCCTGCCACCACGGCTCGAGCACCGGTTCCAGCCGGCCATCGTCGAAATAGGGGCGCAGCCAGTCCTCGAACAGCGAGACGATGCCGCCGCCGGCGATCGACACCTCGAGCGCCAGCGCCATGGCCGTGCCGGTGCTGACCAGCAGCGGGCCGGTCGGTTCGACGCTCACCACCTCGCCGTCGCGTTCGAATTCCCAGGGCGGCGTCAGGCCACTGGCGAAGCGTCCGCGCAGGCAGGCGTGATCGAGCAGGTCGCGCGGGTGCTCGGGCCGGCCATGCCGGTCGAGATAGGCCGGTGCGGCGGCAGTGGCGTAGTGCTGCCGGCGAGGGCCGATCGGCACCGCGATCATGTCCTGCTCCAGCCGCTCTTCATAGCGGATGCCGGCGTCGCAGCCGCTCGCCAGTATGTCGACGAAACTGTCCTCGGCGGTCACTTCGACCCTGATGTCGGGATAGGCGGCAAGGAAAGGCGGCAACAGTCGCGGCAGCACCAGTTTCGCCGCGACGACGGGCACGTTGAGCCGCAGCGTGCCGGCCGGGCGGCCGCGAAAGCCATTGACCACGTCGAGCGCCGCCTCGACTTCGCCAAGCGCCGGGCCGAGCCGTTCCAGCAGCCGCGCGCCGGCCTCGGTGGGTGCGACGCTGCGCGTCGTGCGGTTGAGGAGCCGAACGCCGAGCCCGGTCTCCAGCCGCCGCACCGTCTCCGAGAGGCTGGAGGCGCTGACGCTGCTCACCCTGGCCGCCTCGCGAAAACCGCCGGCGCGCGCCACCGCCATGAATGCCTGGAGGTCGCCGAGATCCGTTGCCATTGTTCGCCCTTCCGCACAGGGTGTACCGATTGCACCATATTATCGTGCAGGCGCGCCTTGTCTATATCTGGCTGATCCAAAGGAGATGAGACCATGACCGACATCAGCAAAGCCGGAACTTTCAAGCTCGGCGACCGCACCGTGAAACGCCTCGGCTACGGCGCCATGCAACTGGCCGGACCGGGCGCCTTCGGCCCGCCGAAGGATCGTGACGCCGCCCTCGCCGTGCTGCGCGAGGCGATCGCCAGCGGCGTCGACCACATCGACACCAGCGATTTCTATGGCCCGCACGTCACCAACCTGATCATCCGCGAGGCGCTGCACCCCTACCCTGCCGGTCTCACCATCGTCACCAAGATCGGCGCCCGCCGCGACGACAGGGGCGCATGGCTGCCGGCGATGGCCGCTGACGAGCTCCGCCAGGCCGTGCACGACAATTTGCGCAATCTCGGCCTCGATGCGATCGACGTGGTGAACTTCCGCCGCACCGACGGCCTGCATGAACCGTCCGAGGGCTCGATCGCCAAGGAGGTGACAGTTCTGGCGGAACTGCAACAGCAGGGCCTTGTCAAGCATATCGGGCTGAGCAACGTCACCCTCACCCAGGTCGAGGAGGCGCGCCGCATCGTGCCGATCGTCTGCGTGCAGAACCTCTACAACATAGCCCACCGCAACGACGATGCGCTGATCGACAAGCTGGGTGCTGCCGGCATCGCCTATGTGCCGTTCTTCCCGCTCGGCGGCTTCACCCCGCTGCAGTCGGACACGCTGGCCAGCGTCGCCAGGAAACTCGGCGCCACCCCGATGCAGGTGGCGCTCGCCTGGCTCCTGCGCCGCGCGCCCAACATCCTGCTTATCCCCGGCACCTCGTCGGTCGGCCACCTCCGTGAGAACCTGGCGGCGGCCGAACTCGACCTGCCGCGCGAGGCGATCGATGTGCTGAACGGCATCGCGGGTGAGAAGGCGGCCGCCTGAGGCGGTTAGAAGACCCTCTTGCCGGGCAGCGGGTTTCCTGCCCGGCAAAGGGAGGCCGACACGCTTCCGATATCGGCACCCCCACCCAAACGACGACATCCCAAGATCAACAGGCGGGAATTCGAAGTCGAACCAAGACTTCGAATTCCCGCCTTTGCTTTATCATTTGGAGTGGACTTCAGCGCCCACAGGGATAAGATGTATTGCATCTGGTGCTTGGAAGTATTTGGCGGGGAAGCAAGAGCCTGGTCCTGGCGGAGCATAAGCCGGGTCGGAGCGTTGATGCGCGGGTTGGGGTCCCATCGCAACCGGTCGCGACAGCTTGAGCCGTACCCGACGCAGAGCCGTGAACCGGCATCTGCAAGGCATGATTCATTGCCAAAAAAGGGGGAACGGGCATGTCAGTCGAGGGCTTTACGCGCGGTGTCGAGAGTGCTGACGGACCACCGGTTCTGGTCGTCATTCTGCATGGTTGGCGGTCCACGCCGGAAAGGGTTGGGGGCGTCGCACAGGCCAGCCGGGAGGCGCTGGGCCAGGACGACGGCGGAACGAGGCACCGCGTCGATACCTATGTCCCGAAGCTCCCCTATCATCTGGCTCTCAGCACGAAACGCGCCATCGACATCGTACTGGAGATTGTACGCGAAATCGACGAGCTGGTGCGCAAAGAGCCGGCTTATGAGCGGATCATCCTTGCCGGACACAGCATGGGCGCGACCATCGCGCGACGGGTGTTTCTCGTTGCGGCGGGCAATCCGCCCGGATTCCGGGCCGAAGGAAAATTTGACAAGCAGGGGCCACGCGGCTGGGCCGCCAAGGTCGAGCGGATTGTGTTGTTGGCAGCCTTCAACCGCGGCTGGCAGATTTCGCCGCGCCTGAGCTGGAAATATTCCATCGGCCTGAACATTTGCGGGCTGCTTGGGCATCTTGCGCCGAAAGGCTGGGTTCCCACCATCTTCGACATCAGGCTGGGCGCCCCGTTCATGGTCCAGACGCGCCTGCACTGGCTGGCTTACCGCCGCCAATGCCTCGCGGCCGGCGCCGGCAACGCCGCATCGCTGTCCGCCGCAAGCCAGCCTGCGGCGCCGCCGCCTGAACCCATCCTGATCCAGCTCATCGGCAGCCGGGACGATCTCATATCCCCGTTCGACCAGGTCGACATCGCGGTCGACGGCAACTCGTCGGGCAATCGCACCTATTTTCTGATCCAGTTCAATGAAACCGACCATATGAGTGCGATCCACTTTACTGGATCCGGCAGCGAGGCGGCGGCGGCCTCGGCCCGTAAAGAGAGATTTGTGCACGCGCTGACGGATACCAGGGAAGACCTGGCGAAGATCGCTTCCGATCCGGATTTGCTGATCGACGAGATCGACAAACCCGACGAGACCGTCGAGCAGACGGTATTCGTCATTCACGGCATCCGAGACGATGGTTTCTGGACCCATCGTGTCGCCGAAAAAGTCCGCGCGCTGACCAAGCGGCCGACCGTCTTCCGCGCCTGGACGCCGACCTACGGCTATTTCGCCATGCTCCCCTTCATCCTGCCTTGGATCAGGCGCCAGAAGGTGGAATGGTTCATGGATCAGTATGTCGGCGCGGTGGCGCAATATCCGAATTCGAAATTCCACTATGTCGGTCATTCCAACGGCACCTATCTCGCGGCCCGCGGCCTCCAGGATTATCCAGCCTGCGTCTTTGACCATGTCTTGTTCGCTGGCAGCGTCGTGCGCTGCAGCTATGACTGGCTGTCACTCGTCGAAAATCGCCGGGTTGCCCGCGTGCTGAACGTCGTTGCCAGCGCGGACTGGGTCGTGGCTCTGCTTCCAAAGAGCCTCGAGTGGTTCAAGAAATTCGACCTCGGAGGCGCCGGGTTCGACGGCTTCGACCAAGCGGGGCCGCAAGCTCCGCCCCATCCGGCGATCGCACAGCGTGAGTTCGTCCAGGGCAGTCATGGCGCTGGCATAGCGGAGGGCCAGTGGGAAAACATTGCGCGGTTTGTCGTCCATGGCCACGTGCCGGCCGACAACGCCCCAGGCTTTGTCAGGCAACAGCCACGATGGCTCAAGGCCTTGTCCGGCACGCACGCCGTCTTATGGGCAGGGGCGGCGATCGCGGGCCTGCTCGTGCCGGCGGCGATAATCTCGTCTCGAGTTGACGAATTGCTTTGTCTGTTCCGTTCCGAGCGGTTTTGTCTCCCTCCCCTTGCCTCGTTGACTTCCCACGAGGATGTGGTGCGGGTGATCGTTCTGGTCCTCTACCTGCTTGCCCTGAAATTCTTCATCACCCGTTTCTGATCGGCGGAAAGGCCCGCGCCTGATGCCGCGCTACGGCGCCAAGCCGTTGACAAGATCGGCACGCGCTTATACAGAACCAATTAGTTCCAGAACTACATGGTTCCATAATGACTCATCAAATCTCCCTCGACGACACATTCGCCGCCCTCGCCGACCCCACACGCCGGGCGATCCTGGCCCGGCTGCTTGACGGCGAAGCGTCGGTCGCGGAACTGGCGCAGCCCTTTGCGCTCACCGTGCGTGCCGTCTCCAAGCATGTCGGCGTGCTGGAACAGGCTGGCCTCGTCACCCGCAGCCGCGCGGCGCAAAAGCACCTCAGCCGCATCGAGCTCAAGCCGCTGCGCGACATCGACCGCTGGCTCGATGATTACCGCAAACTCTGGGAAGACCGTTTCGATCGCATGGAAGACCTGCTGCGGCGCGGCGCGGACAGACCGGAATGAGCGCGCCTGCACCCGCCGACCGCAGCTTTGCCATCGAGCGGATTTTCAACGCCCCGGTCGAGCGCGTCTTTAAGCTGTGGACCGATCCGCATCTGGTGGCGCAATGGTGGGGCATCAAGGACTGCACCATTCCCCATTGCGCGATCGATTTGCGCGTCGGCGGTCGCTGGCGCATCGACATGCTGACCGCCAGTGGCGCGCTCTACCGTAACCAGGGCAGCTATCTCGAGATCGTCGAAAACGCCAGGCTGAGCTACCGCGACGAACCGGACCCCGAAATCCAGGAATGGGCCGGCAAGCCGCCCGGCCAAAGCCGCCATACCGTAACCTTCACGCCCACCGGCGCGCGCACCTATGTCCATTTCGAAGTCACCTTGGCCAGCACCGCCGACCGCGAACGCCTGCTGGCGCTCGGCATGCGCGGCGGCTGGATGCAGAGCTTCGACCGGCTGGAACAGTTGATAGCCACGGGAGCCCACCATGCTGGCTGAAAGCGCCAGGCCGACCACGCAAGCCGTGTTGTCGGGGGATGGAACGCCGATCGCCTGCGAGCGCCGCGGCCAGGGTCATCCGCTCATCCTTGTCGACGGCGCGCTCTGCTCCCGCACCATGGGACCGAGCCTTCAGCTGGCCAAGGCGCTGGAAGGCAGCTTCACCGTGTTCCGCTACGACCGCCGTGGCCGTGGCGACAGCGGCGACACCTTGCCCTACGCGGTCGAGCGCGAGGTCGACGACATCGAGGCCGTGCTGCAGGTTGCCGGTGGCGAGGCCTGTGTCTGGGGCATGTCTTCAGGCGCCATGCCGGCGCTGTTGGCGGCAGCCCGCCTGCCCGGCATCCGGAAACTCGCACTCTACGAAGCGCCACTGATCGTCGACGACAGCCGCGCGACCACGCAAGGCGACTGGGCAACGATCAGGCAAGCCATAGCTGACGGCCGTCGTGGCGACGCCGTAACCGCCTTCCTCAAATCGGTCGGCACGCCCGGCCTGCTCATCGCTTTCATGAAGCTGACGCCGATCTGGCGCAAGCTCAAGGCAGTGGCGCATACGCTGCCTTATGACGGCGCCATCGTCGCCGGCGACCAGCTCGGCAAGCCACTCGATCCCGCCCGCTGGGCCGCGTTGAAAGTGCCGACGCTCGTCACCGATGGTGGCAAGAGCCCGCCATGGATGCAGCACGGCAACAAGGCGCTGGCCGAGGCGGTGCCCAATGCCAGCTACCGAACGCTGCCCGGCCAGAACCACATGCTGAAAGCCGCCGCGCACGCGCCTGTGCTGACGGAATTCTTCAACAAGCGGGATTAGGCGTGGGCGATAACCTCAAGCAGGCACAAGGAAATCCTCCCACCGCCGCCTTCTTCGACGACACGTGCGGCAACTTCATCGTGATGGCTGAACAAAGCCCGTGACCGCGCCGCCGTCGGGGTGACCGGTAGCGGCAGCGACCTATCAAGCCGGTCCTGATGGCTGCGGCAAGAGGCCCTCGAACAACGCGCTCTGGTCGCGGATCGCCGCCACCATGTGCTCGCGAAACACCCTGACGCGCTTGGTTCGCCGGAGGTCCGGATGGTAGAGCAGCCACAGCCCGAGATCATGGACCGGGTCCGGCTCACGAAAACGCTCCAGCTCCTCGGCGCTGTCACCCATGAAGCAGGGCAGATAGGCGAGGCCCAACCCCTGTTTCAGGGCGGCGAGCGTCAGCAGCGTGTCATCGACGAAGAAACTGTGATGGTGATCCGGGCAGGCCGCATGGGTCCAGGATTGGTGGAAGGCGCAGCACTCCACCCCGACCCACAGCGGCCTGGCGCCGCTGGCGCGCAACCCGCTGAGATAGCGCCGCTCTCCGTAGACGGCCGACGCCACATTGGTGAGCCGCGTGCCGACCAGCGTGTCGAGCGGCGTGTTGGTCAGCCGGATGGCGATGTCGGCATGGCGTTCGGCAAGGCTGACATATTTGTTGGAGACCTGCACATGCAGCCGGATGTCCGGATAGGCCTCGCTGAAGCCGGCGAAGATCGGCATCAGCACGGATGAAGCCATGTTGTTGATCGCCGACACCCTGAGCTCGCCTGCGACACGGTCTTCCTGACCACCGAGCGCGCCCTCGACCTCGAGCACCTCCATCTCCATCTTGCCGGCCGCCATTCTCAGTTCGTCGCCTGCCGGCGTCAGCTCGTAGCCGGATTTCTTGCGTTCGATCAGCCGCGTGCCGAGCTGCGTCTCCAGCAGCCGGATGCGCCGCGACACGGTGGAGTGCTGGATGTTCATGCGTTTTGCGGCGCCGCTTATCGAGCCGTCGCGCGCGACGGCCAGGAAAATCCGCAAGTCATCCCAATGCATCCTGGACCCCGATCCGTGCAATTTTGCAAAATGGGCGTCGAGATTTCGAGAATGGCACCAGAACTACGCGATCCCTAGGCTTTCCGGCAAGGCAATAGTGCCTTCGCGGAGGAAGCCATGACCATGCAGCAACCGATTTTCGATCCGGCAAAGTTCAAGGAAACCACCCGCAAGCAATGGGACAGTGCCGCCGAGGCCTGGAACCGCTGGGGTCCGCTGTTGACCCGCTGGCTCGGACCCGCCACCGAACTGATGCTCGACATGACCGATGTCGGCAAGGGCAGCCGCGTCCTCGACGTCGCCGCCGGTGCCGGCGAACAGACGCTGACGGCCGCGCGGCGTGTCGGGCCGACGGGCTATGTGCTGGCCACCGACATCTCGGCGGGCGTTCTGAACTTTGCCGCCGAGAATGCGAGGCTGGCCGGCTACGCCAATGTCGACACCGCCGTCGCCGATGGCGAAATGCTGGATGCCATTTCGGCCGAACCGTTCGACGCGGTGATCTCGCGCGTCGGGCTGATCTATTTTCCCGACCAGAACCGGGCGCTGGGCGGCATGCGCGATCATCTGAAGCCGGGTGGCAAGGTCGGCGCCATCGTCTATTCCACTGCCGACAGGAACCCGTTCTTCTCGATCCCGGTTGGCATCATCCGCCGCCGTGCTGCGCTGCCCGCGCCCCTGCCCGGCCAGCCCGGACCGTTCAGCCTGGGCGACCCGACGGTGCTGGCCAAGCGCTTGGCCGATGCCGGTTTCCATGACGTACGCATCGAGAAGGTCAACGCGCCGGTGCGGCTGCAATCGGCGCTCGAATGCCTGCAGTTCGAGCAGGAATCGTTTGGCGCACTGCACCAGATGCTGGCCGGCCTGTCGCCTCGCGAGCAGGACGACGCCTGGGCCGAAATCGAAACCGCGCTTGGTCAGTTCGAACATGACGGACAGTTCGAAGGCCCATGCGAAATGCTGGTCGCAGCCGCCACCAGATAGTGGACCTCTGCGGGCGCGGCTTGGGCGGCACCAGATTGTCCTTCACGCCCGGCCGAACAGCCGCGCCAGCCGCTTCTTGAGCGGCCGCAGCGACAGGCGCCGCCGCCGCGACAATTCCGCAATGCGCTGCCGCACCGCGCGCATGGCGTCGGCGTGGACGGCATCGACGCTCATCGAGCCGTCGCCGAGCAAGAGGTCCGGCCCGCGGGCCGGCCGCATGATGCCGCGCAACGCCCGCGCATGCATCTCGGCGTAGCGGCTGTAATCCACACCCGCCTCCCAGCCCGGCGGACGCGACATGACGGTCGGATTGTTGTTGATCTCGAAGGTCTGGACGCGACCGCCGACGAGGCCGTAGTCGATACGGCCGTAGTCGATGCCTGCCAGTGCAAAGATGCGGTCAAGTTGCGCCGCGTGCGGATTTTCAGCCGCATAGGCACGGCTTTCGGCGCGTTCGGCATCGCCAAGGATGGCTTCGGAAAACTTGATGTACCACGAATGACTGCTGAAGCAGTGCTGCGCATAGATACGGTCGCCAACCTTGAAGGCCGAATATTTGCGGAACCGGCCGTCAGCCGAAGGCGCGGTTCCGTATTCGACGATCATGACATCGCGATCCTCACGGATGCGGGATGGCATGGCGGCAATCGCCCTTTCCAGCCCATCCGCGCTATCGATCAGCCCGGTCAATGGTGGATCGTGCCGGCTCTCCCAGCGTATGAAGACCGGGAAGCGGCTGATCTCGCTGCGCTGGCCAATGCGGTGGACATCAAAATCGTTGAGCCCGGCCGCCTTCAAGCGCTTCAGCAGCGTGAAGCGGCCGGGCACGACGGCAGGATTGTTGAGCAGCAACAGGTCGGGATTGCGCTCGGCGATACGCTCGTGCAGACAAACCACGGCTTGCAATTGCGCTGGCGCCAGCCTCTCGAAATCCGTGAAGACAAAACTGCCGGCTGCAACAGGGCCGAGCCGCGCGGCCAGCTCGTAGGGAATGATGCGGACGAGATCGCCAAGCCCATGGTCGTAATAGCCAAGCAGCACACCGATCGTGTAAGCGTGTCGGCGTGTGCAGAAATAGTAGATCGGCGCCTGATCGACGGTCATGGCCGGAGTTTGATTTCCGGGCGACGCACGCCTCTCCCGGCTGGCACGGTGGGATTTTTCGAAAGACGATGCATAGCGAGCCCTCCTCCACCGCCACGTTCGAGGCCGCCGGCCATCCCTGGCACGGCATTCGCGCCGGCGCCTTCGAGGGCGCCGCGAACACCTACGCGATCCATGATGAAATGCGGCGGCAGGCCCCCGTCTGGCAGGCGCCGTGGGGCGACGTCTACGTCACCGGATACGATCTCGTTTCGAACGCCCTTGTCAATCGCAAGCTGTCGCACGTGCCGCCGGGCAGCGAGGCGGCGGAGCCCCGTTCGGCGATCCGCGACTGGCTGATCTATCAGGAGGGCAGCGCCCACGTCGCCCTGCGCCAAGCCCTGCGGCAACCCTTCGTCGGCAAGGGCATGGCGGCAATGCGTCCCGTGGTCATGCAGGCGGTCGAGGACCTCGTCGGCAATGGCGGCTTGTCCGGCGGCACGGTCGATGTCGTGGCCGCCTTCACGCGGGCCATACCTGAACGCGTCATCTGCCGCCTGCTTGGCGTGCCGGACGAGGACATGCCACTGGTGCGGGCATGGTCGGGTTCGATCCGCACCATTCTCGACACCGGCTTCGACGATGCTTTCGGCGGCCGCGCCAACCCCGCCGACGAGATGTCCGACTACTTCGTCAGCCATTTGCGCGGTCTGCTTGCCACCGGGCGGATGCCGCTGCTGCTGACCGGGCTGGCTGGCCTCGTCGAAGCAATCGGGCTGACGGCCGCCGGGCGCAACATCGCCTTCCTGGCCTTCGCCGGCCACGAGACGACAGTGCATCTCATCGGCAATATGCTGTTCCACCTTGCCCGCCAGCCCGCGCAATGGTCCGCCCTGCAGGCTGATCGCCGGCTTGCCGTCAATGCGGTCGCCGAAACGCTGCGGCTGGAAAGCCCGGTGCAGAAGATCTGCCGCTGGCCGCTGGAGGCCGTCGTCATCGGCGGCCAGGCGGTCGAGAAGGACCGCCTGATGGTGCTGCTGGTCGGCGCCGCCAACCGCGACCCGGCCCAATTCGTCGATCCATCGCATTTCGACCTCCGCCGGTCCGGCAGGCAGAACCTGGCCTTCGGCCGCGGCGCGCATGTCTGCATCGGCAGGGCGCTGGCCGAAATGGAAGGCGCCGCCGTGCTGGAAGCTGCACTCGCCCGCTGGAGAACCATCGAGCCGGTCGCCGCCCGCTGGATGGACAATTCCTCGATCCGCGGCCTGGAGATGCTGACCTTGCGCCTGACGGAGTGATCCGCCCGCGCCGGGAGGTCCAAGGCCACGCTCACGATGCATCCGCCAGCCCCTTGGCAAAGCTTGTAAGACCGTAGCGCTTCAGATTGCCAATCTCGAACTCCGCCAGGCAGGCGAGTTCGACACCTCTGGAGTAGAATGGGTTGGCTCTCAGGAAGAAAGCGGCGAAGCGATTGCGGACCGCCGTTTGCTCGACATCGGCCCATTGTCGCCGCAAATGGCCCTGGGACGGGCCGAAATCGACCAACCCCGTGGCCGGATCGAAATAGTGCCCATAGCGGGCGGCCGCAATCGTGTCGCGGATTGCCTGCAGGCGGGCCGAGTCCTGGCCATCGATGGCGGGAACGAACTCGCGGAAGAAGTTGGGCAGGATGCGGAATGTCCTGTGCCCGCCTATGATGGGGAACCAGAACAGGCGGCCCCCTACCCTTGCCTTGGCGGCGCCCGCCGCGCGGAAGAAACCGCGCAGCAGCATAGGGTCGCCCCAGCGCGCCGAATGGAGAACGGTATCGCCGGAAAAGAGATAGTGGACAGTGTCCTCGCCGACAGTCTGCGGCCTGACGAGATAGGTCGAGAAGCCGATGATCTCCCGGTCGCGCCGGATGATCACGACAGCATCCTTTTCGGCGAGATCGCGCTCGAAACCGTTGCGGTCGACGGCCTCGTAGTAGGTCTCGTACAACGCAAACATCTGATCGCGGTCGGACGGGGTCAAATCCGTGACCGGTGTGTTTACCTCGCGGATAGAATCGATTTCATCTGCAATACTTCGCACGCAATCTTGCCGCCCTATTGAACCCCGATATATCGAATATGAGATAGAGCTTGAGAAGTTCAACCCGCTCTTTTCCGAATCCTTGTCAAACCGGTTATGCCAGCGCGCCCGCCGCCGGCAGCTTGCGAACTCGCCCCCGCCCGTGCCATCAGTCGGCCCAACCGACACCAGAGCGACGGCCATGACACCACGGCGGACACACGATGCCGATAGACCGGCGACCACGAGGCCACATATGGCCAAGTCCCCCGGCGTCAGCCTGAACCGCGCGCTGTCCAAACTCGGCCTGTGCTCGCGCACGCAGGCTGAGGTGCTGATTGCCGAGGGCCGCGTGCGCGTCGGCGGCAAGGTTGCGCGTGACGCCTCGCTGCGCGTCGACCTCACCCGCGACCGCATCGTCGTCGATGGCGAGCAAATCGTTGCCGAGCGCAAGGTCTATGTCATGCTCAACAAGCCGCGCGGGCTGGTCACCACTCGCGACGACCCGCAACAGCGCGACACTGTCTATGCCTGCCTCGAAGGGCTCGACCTGCCCTTCGTCTCGCCGGTCGGCCGCCTCGACAAGGCGAGCGAAGGCCTGCTTTTGATGACAAACGACACGCATTTCGCCAACCGACTGATGGACCCCGCCTCGCATCTGCCCAAGACCTATCACGTGCAGGTCGGCGCGGTGCCGGACGAAGCGATGCTGGAAACGCTGCGCGCGGGCGTCACCGTCGACGGCGAGACCCTGACGGCAAACTCGATCGCGCTTTTGCGCAGCGGCGGCCGCACCGCCTGGCTGGAGATCGTGCTCGACGAGGGCCGCAACCGCCACATCCGCCGCCTGCTCGCCGCCCACGGCATCGAGGTCAAGCGCCTCATCCGCATCGCCATCGGCGGACTGCCTCTAGGCGACCTCGCCAAGGGTACGGCGCGGCACCTGACGGCGGAGGAGCTGGCGCTGCTGGCCGGCTGAGCAAAATCCCACCCGCCAGGCAGGAAGCAGGCCCGGCCATTCATTGCAGCACTGTCAGTCAGGGCGGTCAATCAAGTCTTGTTGGTGATCCACATGGTTGGCGCGCCGACCACGCCGGCGTTTCCCATCGCCTCTTTCAATTTTGGGTTTTTGATGAAGGCCTGCGCCTCGGCGACACTGGCGAAATCGTGCGTCACGGTGACGTCGTTGGGGTTGTCCGCCGCCTGATAGACGGTCTCTGCCTTCACGCCGCCGGCCTTTTGGACCGGGGCGAACCCGTCATAGACTTTGCGCCAGGCCTTGTAGTCGGACACGGTATGTCTCACGAAGAGCGTCGTCATCGTACATTCCTCCCAGGTTGTCGATGCGCCCAAGAGGTCGGCGATGGGCCGTCCAGTTTATCGCCTCAAGCGGATCTTTGGCAAACGCGGGGACGACGATCGGGGGGTGGTTCAGTTTGAAAACCAGAGGCGTTTATCGCGAACCTCCACCTAGGTATGACCTAGCGATGAAAAGATCGCGAGGAGATAGAGTGCGAAGAAACCGGGGACGCTCATCGCGGCGGCGGCGACGAATATCAGGATGCGCACGCCAAGTGGCAAATTCCTGACGAATATTCCAACAGCGAACAAAACGATTGCCACCACGGTCGGGACCCCGACATTGGCAACAAGCGACTGAAGATTTGCACTCATTATGCGGCTGACTTTTTATGCGGCTCGCGCGGTCCCGGTTTGGGCGCAACGGCGTGCATCTTCTCGCAAAGATCGTCCATTGACCAGAACGGCTGCGACACGCCTGCCTCGCGGGCAGCCTGAGAGAATTCTTCACCCCCCACCGATGATTTCCACCCACCCGCGCTGTCTTCACCTACAGGCGCCGGAATCCTCCGGGCCGGAAGAAGCGAGATGAGCCATGCAATCGTTGAAAGGTCAAAATGTCGTCGTGGTCGGAGGCAGCCGGGGTGTCGGCCGTTCGATCGTGGAAGCTGCGCTCAGCGAAGGAGCAACCGTGCTTGCCGTCGCTCGCAGCACGGAAGCTTTGAAGGAGCTCTCCTGGGAAGCGTCTGAAGTGACGACGCTTGCCGCCGACGCCACGCAGGACACTGCGCCCGACGCGGTGTTTGCCACCATGCAGCCGGACGTGCTGGTGATCTCGGCCGGTGCCTTCGCTCCGTCGGCCTCCATCCAGGACCAGAGCTGGGACGATTTCTCGGCGAATTGGGAGACGGACGTCAAGGCATCGTTCCTGTTCTGCAAGGCCGCCCTGCAAGGGGGGCTGAAACCGGGCAGCCGCGTGGTGCTGATCTCCAGCGGCGCGGCATTCAGCGGCGGCCCGCCGAACTCCGGCGGCTATTCCGGCGCCAAGCGCATGCAGATGTTCCTGGCCGCCCACAGCCAGAAAGAAGCTGACCGGCTGGGGCTTGGCCTGCGCTTCATGGCGCTGGCGCCGATGCGCATCATGGCCGGCACCGGCGTCGGCCAGCGCGGCATTTCGAGCATCTCCGCCTATCTCGGCATCAGCCCGGCGGATTTCCTGGCCAGCATGAGCGATGTGCAGACACCCGCCGATGTCGGACGCGCCGTGGTCGCGCTCGCCGGCGGCAAGGCGCATGGAACTGCCTTCACGGTGAGCGGCAGCGGCCTTGCGGCGGCGGGATGAGGCGCGCAGGATGAGAGATAAACTCCGCACGGCAGGCTCGACATGACAGACGCTCCCGGCCCGCTTGAGCCGCTGAGCCCGACAGGCAGGCCGATCCTCGATCGGCCGGCCTTCGAGCGCCTGACGACGACCCACCGCCGTGCGCTGAAGCTGCATTGCTACCGGATGATGGGCTCGCTGCATGAGGCCGACGACCTCGTCCAGGAGACGTTGCTGAAGGCCTGGCGCGGCCGCGCGCAATTCGACGGGCGCGGCTCACCGCGCGGCTGGCTCTACACCATCGCCACCAACGCCTGCCTCAACGCCATCAAGGCGCGGTCGTCCGCGCATCGCATTCTCGAGCCGCCGGACCGGCCGCCGACCGCGGGCCGCGCCGCCGCCGGGCCGGCCGCCGAGCTTTCCTGGCTGGAGCCTTACCCCGACGCCGAGCTGCCGGACCTTGTCGACGGCGAACCCGGCCCGGAGGCACGCTATGAGACAAGCGAAGCGGTGCGGCTGGCCTTCGTCGCCGCCATCCAGCTGCTGCCGCCCCGGCAACGCGCAGCCCTTCTGCTGTGCGACGTGCTCGGCTGGTCGGCGCTGGAGACCGCGCAGTTGCTGGGCGGCTCGACCGCCTCGGTCAACAGCGCCTTGCAGCGGGCGCGTGCGACGATGGCGCTGCGCTATCCGCAGGGACGTCCCTTGCAGCGATCGCAGCCCAACCCGGAGGAAGGTGCGCTGCTCGACCGTTACATGCAGGCCTGGCAGGCGGCCAATCTCGACGGCTTCATCGCGCTGCTGCGCGAGGACGCCACTTATCACATGCCGCCATGGTTGGACTGGTACCAGGGACGCCAGGCGATCCACGATTTCTTCAAAACCGTGTGGAGCAATTTCGCCAGCTACCGCGCGGTGGCGACACGGGCCAACGGCCAGCCTGCGGTCGCGGTCTACGCGCGGCGTCATCAGGAGACGGAATGGCGCGCGCAGTCGCTGCATGTCATCGAGCCGGCCGATGGCGGCATCGCCTCGCTGACGGTCTATGTCGGCCCGCTCGCGGCAGACCTGTTCGCCGCCTTCGGCCTGCCGCCAATGGTGCAGGAGAGCTGGTCCGAACCGGAAGCGTAGCCGTCGGGCTCCTCTCCTGACAGAAAGCTGTCAGGAGGCCTGGCCTATAGATCGGTCGGGAGCCGGGTCGCGGCTTCAGCGATCAAGGAGCCCTGCGATGAATTTCGTCTCTGTCCGCATCATCACCTCGGATGTCCAGCGCCTCGTGCGCTTCTACGGCGAGATCACCGGCATGCCGGTTACGGTCTACACGGAAGACTTCGCCGAACTCGCGACACCTTCCTGCACGCTGGCGATCGGCAGCACGCGCACCTTGATGCTGTTCGGCGGCGACATCGCCCGGCCCGCCGACAACCACACCGCCATCCTCGAATTCCGCGTCGGCGACGTCGATGCCGAATTCGCCCGGCTGTCGGACACGATCAGGACCGTGACCGTGCAGCAGCCGACCACCATGCCCTGGGGCAACCGCTCGCTGCTGTTTCGCGACCCCGACGGCAATCTGGTGAATTTCTTCACGCCGGTGAGCGCCGAGGCGATCCGGAAGTTCGACAAGTAACAGTCGAGCTGCGCGGGCTCAAATTCGTGCAGCGCCAGACATCCGGAATTGGCCTCCCCAACTTTCGTCATCCTAGGTCGTGAACCCATAAACGCGAACGGCTGAGATGAGGTGGAAAGCGGACTAAACGCTTGGACGGCTCAACCAGTAGTCGTTCTGCCAGTCTGCGTAGCCAAGCAATTCACCAAATCGCCGTTCGCGATCACGGGACCACGCGCCGGGTTGAGCGAGGAGCGTCCGAAAGGCGTCGATCCGCCACTCCTCGCCTGGCAACGAATAGAAGATTGAGCGACACTGGAACTGTGGTCGTTCAGGGGCTGGATCATGGAATTCACGCTTGATAAAGCGCCCCAAGCCAACGTGCCTATCGAACATTCGCCAATATCGGACAAGGCAATCTGGCTCGTGACCAGCCACATCCATGAAGTATGCGAGCGGCTTTACCCCTCTGAGCATTAAGCCGAGTTCTCGGTTCGTGTGAACCAGGTACGGGAGCTGTAGAAGCCGTTTCGGCAGCATAGCTTCGCTCTAAAGGCGCGGCGTTTAAATTCCGCTAAGGGTCGTTTGCCGACTTGCTGCTTTCACATCGCGCCGGATTCTGATTCAGGGCTCACCATGAGCCGATATGACCTGACAGACTTTGAATGGCGCGTGATCGAGCCGCTGCTACCCAACAAGCCAAGAGGTGTATCGCGTGTTGATGATCGGCGCGTGCTGACCGGCATCTTGCCGCCGTCAAGCTCGTCGCTATCCGCATCTGGCTACGCAGTAATGAGTCTACGGCCTAGGGCGGAGCAAGGAGCGATGCCCCCTACTTCCCATTCCACTTGCGCACGACCGGCTCGCTGAGATCATGCTCGTAGCCGAGCACGCTGATGCTGGCTGTATCGAGCACGAACAGCGCCCCGCCTTCCGGCGGCAGGCCGACCCAGCGGGCGGCGAGCACACGCAAGAAATGCGCGCTGGAAAAGATCAGTATGTCGGCATTAACCTTGCGCAAGGCGGCGATGATCCTGTCGGCGCGGGCGCCGACATCGGCGGCCATCTCGCCTTTTGGGCAGCCGTCGCGAAACACGTTCCAGCCCGGCCGCTCGGCCAGGATCTCTTTCGTGGTTCGTCCTTCGTAGGCGCCGTAGTCCCACTCCTGCAGATCGTCGTTTCTGACGCTTGTCGCGCCAAAGCCGGCCAGCACGCTGGTGTTGTAGGCGCGCTGTGAGGGGCTCGACCACACCGCCGAGAACGACAGGCCCTTGAGCCGCTCGGCCACGCCCCGCGCGGCCGCTTCGCCTGCCGGCGTCAGCGGCATGTCGGTGCGGCCGGTATGCTGCCCCGAAAGGCTCCATGCCGTCTCGCCATGCCGGACCAGGTGGATTTGCGGATATGCGTTGCTCATGGGCTGCCTTTCAATGTCGCCGGCACCTTAGAGGACGATGGAGCACAGGGGAATTCGGGGCGGCGTCGAAAGTCTGTGATCTGGACCGGGCGGCGCCGAGGCCGACCATTGGTCCACCCTCGGCTGTCCTTGATCCACGTGTCGCTGGACCTGTGAGGAAGCCCATGGCGCAACTATATCAGGATAAGCCGCTCCAAGGCTCCCGCCACCCCAAGGGCACCGGCCCTTGCACAACAGGTCAGAAGATCATGTACAAACATCTGCTCATCGCCACCGACGGATCGGAACTGGCCGACAAGGGCGTTGCCCACGGCCTCACCTTGGCAAAAGGCATCGGCGCCACCGTCACCTTTGTCACGGTTTCCGAACAATTCCCGATCTTCGCCTGGGGCGGCGCCATGGCCGGCTATGCGGCGGGCGATGAACTGGCCGTCTACCAGGAAGAATCGCGCAAATACGGCAAGGAGGTTCTGGCCAAGTGCAAGGCATCGGCCGATGCCGCCGGCGTGTCCGCTGAGGTGGTCCATGTCGAGGACAAACGGCCCGCCGAAGCGATCCTGGAACTGTCGCAGACCTTGGGCTGCGACCTGGTCGTGATGGCCTCGCATGGCCGCCGCGGACTGGGCAAGCTGCTTCTCGGCAGCCAGACGGCTGAAGTGCTTTCCTACACCGAAATCCCGGTGCTGGTGGTTCGATAGAGCGGCCTCTTCACGCTGGAACCGGCTTTCGGAATCATGCTCAAACAACAGCCGGGGTTATCCCGGCGCGGCTGTCATGCGCCACATTCGTTCGACCGCGCCCCTGAGGAAAATGACGAATGGCGCATGAGGATCGCACCAGGATAATCGCCGGCAGAACGCCGGAATCGGCGGCCATGCTGGCGGACGTCAAGCGGGCGATGGCGATCACCGCCAACCTCAACCGTTTGACATTCAACGACGCGGACGAGGTCCGCGCTTTGTTCAGCGAACTCATCGGCAGACAAGTCGACGACAGTTTTCTGCTGATCCCGCCCTTCTACACGACCGGTGGAGCCGAGATCCGCGTTGGGCGCAATGTCTTCATCAATCAGAACTGCACGTTTTATGATCTTGGCGGGCTCGACATTGCCGACGATGTGCTGATCGGGCCGAATGTCAGCCTCATCACATCGGGCCATCCGCTCGAACCGTCGCGACGGCGCGCCTTCACCACCGCAAAGCCGATCGTCATCGAACGCAACGTCTGGATCGCCGCCGGCGCAACGGTTATCGGCGGCGTGACGGTGGGCGAGAACTCTGTTGTCGCGGCGGGCTCGGTGGTGACCAGGGACGTTCCCCCGAACACGCTTGTCGGCGGAAACCCGGCGAGGATTATCAGGTCGATTGCCGAGTGAGGGGCAACCTCACCACAGCGCCTCCAACATCAGATACGCCCCCAGCACCAGCAGCCCGCCAAGGAACACTTTTCGAAACGTCTCGACGCTCATCGTCTGGCGCAGCGCCTGGCCGATGAACATGCCGGCCAACGCTGGCACCAGCGCCATGATCGACCCCGAAAGCTGCGCCGTCGGCGACACAAAAGCGCCCGTCCGGAACAGGCCGATGGCAAGAGACGCCGTCGAGACGGTGAAGGACAGGCCAAGCGCCTGGATGAGATCGTCCTTCTCCAGCCGCAGCGATTGCAGATAGGGCACCGCCGGGATGACGAAGACGCCGGTGGCGCCGGTGACCAGCCCGGTGGCCACACCGATCAGCGGTGAGGCCCACGCCTCGTGGCGCGCCGGCGTGGTGAAGCCAAGCTTGAGCAGGCCGAGAACGGCGTAGAGCACCAGTGCTGCGCCGAGCCCTGCCGAGGCCGCGCCCGTATGCGTGCCGGTGAGCACCCCGGCCCCGGCGACGGTGCCTAGCATGATGCCGGCCATCATCGTCCACAGCCGCTTGACGAGGCCGGCGAAGGAGGGGCCGGTGAACAACTGCCAGAGATTGGTGACCAGCGATGGGATCAACAGCAGGGCCGCGGCTTCAGCCGGCGGCATCGTCACCACCAGCAATCCCATCGCCACGGTCGGCAGCCCCATGCCGACGACGCCCTTGACGAAGCCGGCGGCCAGAAAGACCGCACCGATCCAGGCAATGATGCCGGCACTCAGCATGACCGCACCACGGTATCAGTCATGCAGCAGCATGTCCGTCGCATCGGCATCAGGGTTGGGTTTCGCCAGCGCGGCTTCATGGCTGAGCGAAGCCGTTGTCGTACATCCCGGCAAGCTGGGCTGCGCCTGCGCCATGGCAAGAAAAGCCACGGCGACCGCCAGCACGATGGCCATGGTTTCAAGAAGGCCGGGCCGGCCTGTCCCTTTTTCGCTCATCGCACATCTCCCATCGCAAAAGATTTGACTGACATGCGGCCCGCGCACAATGTGGAAGTTGCGCTGTCAGCCTTCGCCCTGGCCGAAGGCTGTGGCCGAAGCCGCACGGCCCGCAGGAGCAGAAAGATGCGCTTCGATCTTACCGATCTCCGGCTGTTCCTGCTGGTGGCCGAGCGCGGCAGCATCACCCATGGCGCCGAGCTTGCCGGGCTGGCGCTGGCCTCGGCGAGCGCCCGCATCAAGGGCATGGAGGAGCGGCTCGGCGCGCCGCTGCTGGAGCGCCGCCGCCGTGGCGTGGTGCCGACGGCGGCCGGCCAGGCGCTGCTGCACCATGCGCGGGCCGTGCAGAACCAGATCGAGGCGATGGCCGGCGACCTCGGCGCCTATGCCGGCGGCCTGCGGGCGCGTGTACGGCTGATGGCCAACACCGCCGCCACGGCCGAGCTGCTGCGCGACCTCCTGCCGGCATTCCTGGTCGCGCATCCCGGCATCGACATCGATCTGGACGAACGCCCCAGCCACGAGATCGCCGAGGCCGTGGCCAGCGGTGCCGCCGACCTCGGCATTGCCGCGACCTGGGCCGGTCTTTCGCATCTCGAGCAGAGACCGTTCTTCGTCGACCGCCTGGTGGTGATCACCGCTCGCGACTGGCCGGGGCTTGCTGGCCTGCACGTCGTCAACCTCGCCGATATCCTGAGCGAATCCTTTGTTGGCCTCAGCCTCGGCCACGCGCTGCAGGAGCACATCACCCGCCAGGCCGCCAGGCTCGGCGGCCACCTGCACATCCGCATCCGCGTGCCTGGGCTCGACAATGTCTGCCGGCTGGTCGCGCAAGGTGCGGGCATCGCCATCGTGCCGGAAAGTGCCGCGCGCCGCTCCGCGCGCACACTGCGCAGCCTGCGCCTCAGCGACGACTGGGCGACCCGCCAGCTCAACCTCTGCGCCCGCAGTTTTGAAGAGCTGACGCCACAGGCAAAGCTGCTGGCCGCCACGCTGGCTTGAGCCAGACAGCCGAACAGAAAGGCAGGTGCAACCTAGCGCCGGCCGGCGCACGATTGCCATTTCTGCTGAAAACAACGCCTTGCTTTCTAGAAATCCTTGACATAGCCTGTTTTCATATTGGCAAAAAGATTGCCGATATTTTTTCTCTTTATGAAAGACTGGCATTTTGCGGGAACATCTCGATCTGACCGATCGGCGGCTGGTCAAACAGCTGTCGCAGGACGCACAGCCGGGCATCAACCGCCTCGCCGAGATCCTGGCGATTTCGGTGCCGACGGTGCGCTCGCGGCTGCGCAATCTGCTCGACCGCAATCTGCTCAAGATCGTCGGCCTGTTGAACCTGACCGAGCGGCCCGAGCTGATCTCGGCCATTGTCGGCATCAATGCCCAGGGGCGCGGCCGGGCCCGCGAACTGGCGCAGCGCATTTCCGAACTGCCTTTCGTCAACTCGGCTTCGGTGGTCACCGGGCGCTTCGACATCATCGTCGACGTGACGGTGGCCGGTGACGTCGCCGACCTCTACCGCGTCACCAGCGAGCTGATCCCGGGCGCCGGCGAGCCGGGCGAAGTCGTGCGCAGCGAGACCTTCGTCGTCATGGCGTCCTGCAACAAATGGGTCAGCCTTCCCGAAGGCTGCTGGTCTGACGACCGCAAGGAGCCGGCATGAAGATCGCGGTTCTCGGCGGCCTCGGCCTGCAAGGCCGGGCGGCAATCGCCGATCTCGTCGCCAGCGGTGTCGAGGAGGTGATCTGCGTCGACACCGCACCGGATGGCGCGGCCCGGCTGGCGGATCTGACCGACCTTGCCCGCGTCCGCTTCGTCGTTCCTGAAGGCGCGATCGGCCCGGCTCTGGCCAGCGTGCTGGCCGATGCCGACGCCGTCATCGACCTCTTGCCGCAGCCATTGATGCGCGAAGCGGTGGAAGCCGCGATCGCGACCCGCACGCCGCTGGTCACCACCAATTACAGCAAGGCCATCGCCGATCTGGCGCCGGAAGCCGAACAGGCCGGTGTGTCTGTTATGACCGAATGCGGGCTCGACCCGGGCATCGACCTCGTGCTTTACGCCCGCGCCGCAAGGCAGTTCGACACCATCACCACGATCGATTCCTATTGCGGCGGCATCCCCGAACCGAAGGCGATGGCGAAGCCGCTTTGCTACAAGGTGAGCTGGAACTTCGACATGGTGCTGGTCAGCCAGAACCGCGACAGCGTCATGATCGAGGACGGCAAACGCGTCGCCGTGCCGGCCGCCCGCCAGCACGACAGTCATTTCATCCATGAGATCGAGGTCGCCGGCCTCGGCCGGCTTGAAGCCTTTCCCAATGGCGACGCGCTGCACTATGTCGAGATGCTTCCCGCGGCAAAAGGGCTGCGCCGCTCAGGCCGCTACACGCTGCGCTGGCCGGGATGGTCGGCGTTCTGGGCGCCGCTGAAGGAGCTTGGTTTCCTCTCCGAGGACAAGGTGCCCGGCACCTCCAACAGCCCGCGCGAATTCCTCGGCCGGCTGCTCGGCCCGCAATTGCAATACGGTCCCGGCGAAAAGGACCTTTGCGTGATGCGCAATGTCTTTTCCGGCCTCGAAGGCGGCCGCGCCAAGACGGTGACATCCGATTTGATCATCGAACGCGACCTGGGCTCGGGCCTGTTCGGTATGAGCCTCGGCGTCGGCTATCCCGCCAGCATCGTGGCGCAGATGCTGGCGCGGCGCGAGATCACCACACCGGGCCTTTTGAACCCGCTGCTGCATGTGCCTGACGGACCCTTCTTCGATGCGCTGGCCAAGCGCGGCATCAAGGTCATCGAGACGGTGGCCTGGGACTGAGAATTTTCGAACGGTGGCTGCCGCCGGCAAACGGCGCCGCCGCTCAAAAAAGAGCCCAAGGGACTCCGCGGGCAAACAACAACAGGGAGGAATACCAAAATGAAGATTGCCAGACTTTTCATCGCCGGACTTGCCCTTGCCGGGCTCACAGCCGGTGCCAGCGCCGGAACGCTCGACGAGATCACCAAGCGCGGCGAATTGCGCGTCGCGGTGCAGACGCAGGGACCGCCCTTCTCGCTGGTCGGCGCCAATGGCGAACGCACCGGCAGTTCGGTGGAACTCGCCGAGCTGATGGCCAAGGAAATGGGTGTGAAAATCACCTTCCTCGACTTCGACTGGGACGGGCTGATCCCGGCGCTCTTGTCGGGCAAGGCCGACCTGCTGGTCGCCGACATGACGCCGACGCTGGCGCGCGGCATGAAGGTCGCCTTCACCACGCCCTACATGTACACGGGCAGCACCGTCTTCACCAAGGCCGACAGCAAGTTCAAGACCACCGAGGACTGCAAGGCCAAGGGCACCAAGATCGCTGTTCTGCTCGGCGCCACCGGCGAGAAGGAAGCCAAGGCCGCCTTCCCCGATGCCGACATCAAGAGCTACAAGGGCGGCGGCCCGCTGCTGCTCGACGCCGTCAACAACGGCCAGGCCGATTGCGGCGTCAACGACGTCTCGGCGGTCAAGGGCCAGCAGACGGCCTACCCGGCCGGCACATTCACCATCATGCCGGACCTGCTGTCGAAGGAGCCGCTTGCCTTCGCCACCCGCTATGACGAGCCCGACCTGCTGGTCTGGATGAACCTGTTCCTCAACCAGGTCACCATCGACGGCCGTCTGCAGAAGAACCTCGACTACTGGGTGAATTCCGACGCCTGGAAGAAGGATCACTGAGGAATTAGCGAGATAGCGAGTAGCGAATAGGGAGTAGCGAATAGGGCATGGCCGTTCCGGCCATGCTTCGCTGCCCCCCTACTTCCCTACTCGCTATTCGCTATTCGCTACTCGCCCTTCCCTCTCACCGCCGCGCGGCCATGCTCGAAAATTTCAGTTTCCGCACCATCGTCGAATATCTGCCTCTGTTTGGGCAGGGCCTGATCACGACCGTATGGCTGTCGGCGCTGTCCTTTGTCGGCGCGCTGGTCGTCGGCATCGTGCTGTGCGCCATGAATTTGCAGCGTGGCTGGCTGTTTCGCGCGCCGGCCAAGGCCTATATCGACGCCGTGCGCGCCACGCCCTTGCTGGCGCAGCTCTATTTCCTCTATTTCGGCCTACCTCGGCTCGGCTTCGTCCTGCCTGAGCTCGTCGTCGGCATCCTCGCTTTGTCGCTGAACAGCGGCGCCTACATCGCCGAAATCATCCGCGCCGGCATCCTGTCGATCCCGCGCGGCCAGGTTGAGGCCAGCGTCGCCTCGGGCATGACCTATGTCCAGCGCATGCGGCTGGTCGTGCTGCCGCAAGCCTTCAAAGTGACGATCCCGCCGCTGCTCGGCCAGGCGATCGTGCTGGTCAAGGACTCCGCCCTGCTGTCGCTGATCTCGGTTGCCGAACTGACGCGCGCCGGCCAGTTGCTCGCCTCCGACCGCTTCATGCCGGCGGAAGGCTTTCTCACCATCGCAGCCTTCTATTTGCTGCTCTACTACTGCCTGAAGGGACTGGCCGTTCTGTCCAGCCGCTGGCTCGGCACAGCGGGGGCGCGGACATGATCTGGCAACATTTCCTCAGCCTCGCCGGCTCCTATCCCCTCGCACTGCGCGGCCTCGGCATGACGGTGGTGCTGTCGCTGATCAGCCTGGTGCTGGGCACCTTGCTCGGCTTCGGCCTCGGCATCTTGCGCACCGGCGGCAACCGCCTGATCTCGAGCGTCATCGGCGCCTGGGTCGACCTGATCCGCGGCACGCCGTTCCTGGTGCAGATCTTCCTGATCTTCTTCATCCTGCCGGAGTTCGGCATCGAGCTCGACGCCTTCACCGCCGGCATCATCGCGCTGACCAATCTCGCCGCCTGCTTCATCTGCGAGATCGTCGCCGCCGGCATCCGATCGGTACCGACAGGCCAGGTCGAGGCAGCGCTGGCATCCGGCCTGTCGCGCTGGCAGCGCATGCGCCAGGTGGTGCTGCCGCAGGCGATGCGCATCGTGCTGCCGCCGCTGGTCGGCCAATATGTGCTGCTGATCAAGGATTCTTCCGTCGTCTCGGCCATCGGGCTGACCGACCTTACCCGCGTCGGCTGGCTGGTGGTGCAGCGCGTGCCAAACGGCCTGCTGGTCTTCTTCCTCGTCGGCGTCGGCTATTTCATCGTCTGCTATCCCTTGATCATGCTCGCCCGCCGGCTCGAACGCCGCATGGGTGCGGCCCATGGCGAGGTGCAGCTGTGACATCGAACTCCAAAGGGCCAACAACCATGACCAAAGCGGGCATGACCAAATCAGGTCCGACCAAAACCGGCATGATCGACTTTCGCGGCGTCAACAAATGGTTCGGCACGCTCAACGTGCTGAAGGACATCACGCTGAGCGTCGAGCCGCGCGAAGTGGTCGTCGTCTGCGGCCCCAGCGGCTCCGGCAAGAGCACGCTGATCCGCTGCGTCAACGGCCTGGAGACGATCAAGGACGGCGATCTCATCGTCGACGGCCAACGTGTCGGCGACCCCGCCACCAACATGACGCAACTGCGCACCGAAATCGGCTTCGTTTTCCAGTCGTTCAACCTCTACCCGCACAAGACCGCGCTCGAAAACGTCACGCTCGCCCCGATCCATGTCCGCAAGATCCCACGCACTGAAGCTGAAAAGGCCGGCCGCGAACTGCTGGCCAAGGTCGGGCTGGCCGACAAGGTCAACGCCTATCCGGCGCAGCTCTCCGGCGGCCAGCAGCAGCGCGTGGCGATTGCCCGCTGCCTCGGCATGCGGCCGAAAATCATGCTGTTCGACGAGCCGACCTCTGCCCTCGACCCCGAGATGATTTCCGAAGTGCTCGACGTCATGGTCGCGGTTGCCGAGGAAGGCATGACCATGATGGTGGTGACGCATGAGATGGGCTTTGCCCGCAAGGTCGCCCAGCGCGTGGTGTTCATGGACGCCGGCGCCATCGTCGAAAGCGGCACCCCCGACGAGTTCTTCTCGCACCCCAAAACCGACCGCAGCCGGGCGTTTCTGAGCAAGATTCTCAGGCATTGAGGCGCCGAAATTTGCTCAGGCTCGCATAATTCTTGCGCGGGCCTTTGACCCGCCACGCCTCGGCCCATTCGTCCGGCCCGCGAAAGAAGAAGCGCCCGACATAGAGATCGGCGCCGCAGAGATGGCGCACGGTCTGCACCGCCTTTGGCTCCAGCGCGATGAAGTCGCGGCCATCGGCATGCAGGATGCGCATCGAACCCTCGCCCGGCTCGAGCCGGTAGCGCCGGCTTGCCGGCATTTCGCGGGAGCCGATCCGCATGATGCCATGCTCGCTGAAGGCATCAGCCGTGACCACGACGTCGCCGGCGAAGCGGTAGGTCGCGCCGGTCAGGAAATCGATCATGGTGCGGCGGACTTTCCAGTCGCCGACAAGGATGCCTGCCGTTGTCTCACCGGCCTTGCCATCGGCATCAAATGCCACAGCGCGGTGCGTGTCGCTGAAGCGATGAACCGCTCTCACGGCGCCTTGCCCAACGAACGCAAAGCGGCAATGGCCCCGGCTTGTTCGATAAAGCCCTTGGGACAAGTGGCGGCGGCGAGCCGATAGAGCCGCAGGGCTTCATCATCGTGGGCCTGCAGCCGGTTGAATTCGGCGCTGTAGAAATTCGCCTCGCAGACTTGTCCGGCGCCCGTGGCCTTGTCCTGGGCGACAGCTTCCGAAAGTGCCGCGGCTGGGGTCTTTCGACCCAGAAACATGCTGACGACAGGTCCTGGCCATTTCGACAGATCGAGCTTGCCGGCCTGCTTCAGCAAATGGCCGCGCCCGCCGGCGTGCCGCTCGGCGATATCAAGCCAGATGGCGACATAGGCATTGTCGGGCTTCAGCGTGGCGGCCTTGGTGAAATCGGCCTGTGCCTTGGCTGGCGTGTCGGAATAGACATAGAGAATACCCCGGCCCAGATAGGAAGCGACGTCGTCCGGATAGAGACTGATCGACTGCGAATAATCGGCAATGGCGCGGCCCGCATCGCCCTTCGCCGCCCAGACAATACCCCGGTTGCCATAGGTTTTCGGGTTTTTCGGATTGAGAACGGCTGCCCGGTCGAGGTCCGCCAGCGCGCGCTCGACATCGCCTTTACGAAGCCAGGCCGTGCCCCGGTCGCAATAGGCATCGGCAAATTCCGGATTGAGTTCGATCGCCCGGTCGAAGTCCGCGATGGCGCGGTCGAAATCGCCTTTGTTGCCCCAGGCCGCACCCCGGTCGTAATAGGCGGAAGGGTCTTTCGGGGCGAGGCTGACCGCCTTGTCCATATCGCTGATGGCGCGGTCGAAATCGCCCTTGTGCGACCACGCCTCGCCTCGATTGGAGTAGTCCACGGCCTGGTCGGGATCGAGCGCCATCGCCTGGCTGCTATCGGCGATAGCGCGGTCGTAGTCGCCCGTCTGGTTCACGGCGATGGCCCGCATGCGGTAAGCCTTGGCGTTTGCCGGATCGAGCACGATGAGCGTGCTGAAGTCGGCGGCGGAACGATCGTAGTCGCCCTTCCCGTACCAGGCGATGCCCCTGCTGTAGTAGGCATCGCCGAATTTGGCATCGAGGCGGATCGCCTGGTCGAGGTCGGCGATGGCGCGATCATTGTCATGGTTTCGCAGCCACGTCGCACCTCTGTTGTAGTAGATGCTGGCGTCGTTCGGATCGAGCTCGATGACCTTGCCGTAGTCGGCAATGGCGCGATCGTCATCGCCTTTTCGCGCCCAGATCAGGCCCCGACGATAGTAGGCATGGGCACTTTTCGGATCGAGACCGATCACCTGGTTGTAGTCGGCCATTGCCCTGATATCGTCGCCCTTGCGGTCCCAGGCATCGCCCCGGTTGTTGTATGAGCTGGCATTTTTCGGATCCAGCGAGATGGCCTGGCTGTAGTCGGCGATCGCCTTGTCGTCATTGCCCTTGTGCGACCAGATCAGGCCACGGTTGTGATAGGCCCTGGCATCCTTGGGATTGAGCTTGACCGTCATGTCGTAGTCGGCGAGCGCCCGGTCGTCATTGCCCCTGTAGGACCAGACGACACCACGGTTGTAGTAGAGTTCGGCGTTCTCCGGATCAAGGAAGATCGCCTGGTCGAAGCTGGTGGTCGCACTGTCGTAGTCACCCTTGCGCACATAGGTGAGGCCACGATTTTGATAGGCGGTGACAAGATCGGGATGCAGGACGATCACCTGATCGTAGTCGGCGATCGCCCTGTCGTAGTCGCCCTGCGCGGCAAGCGCATTGCCACGGTAGATATAGGCCGAGGCGCGGTTGTCCTCGGCTTCCGCCTTGTCCTCGATGATCGCGGTGCAGGCGGCAATCTTGCGGGCGGCCTCCACCCCTTCATTGACACAGTCGGCATGGTCGTTGTCGGCGGCCGTCGCCGCCGTGCCGAGCGCAAACACCACCGCCGCAGCGGCCAGACCGGAGCGCCAATGGAACTTCACGGCGCCTTGCCCATGACGTGCATCGCGTTGGTCGCCGCCGTGATTTCGATGAAGTCCCGAGGGCAGTCGCGCAGCGCAAGGCGATAGAGGCGTAGCGCTTCATCGTCGCGGTGCTGCAGCCGCTGGATTTCCGCGATGTAGAAATTCGCCTCGCAGACCTGCTCGTTCTTCTTCGTCGCGTCGGGGTCGGCAGCGGCCGCCAATGCCATCTCAGGCGTCTGATCACCCAGCAGCATGCGGATCAGCGGCGCCGGCCATTTCGTCATATCGAGCTTGGCGTCGCGCAGGATGCTCGGCTGGCCGTTGCGCCGCTGCGCCAGATCGAGCCAGATCGCATAATAGGCATTGTCGGGTTTCAGCCCGGCCGCCTGCTCGAAATCAGCCTGCGCCTCTGGAGACGAGCCGAAATAGAACCGGACGATGCCTCGGCTCTCGTAGGCGTCGGCATATTTCGGATCGAGGCGTATGGCTTCGCCGTAGTCGGCCAAGGCCTTGGCGTACTCAGCCTTGTAGACAAAGGCGAGACCACGCGTGTCGTAGGCACTGGCACTTTTCGGATCGAGGCTGATCGCCTGATCGAGATCAGCCATGGCGCGATCATAGTCCGCCTTGTACAGCCAGACGCGGGCCCTGCCGGCGTAGGCGTTGGTGTATTTCGGGGCGTGGCTGATCGCCTGGTTGTAGTCGGCGATTGCGTAATCGAATTGGCTCTTGCGAGCCCAGACCCAGCCCCGGTTCCTGAAGGCCCTGGCGTATTTGGGATCGATGAGGATAGCCAGATTGTAGTCGGCGATGGCGCCATCGAAGTTTCGTTTGGCCGCCTTCGCCATGCCTCTGTTGTCGTAAGCCTGCGCGTATTTTGGGTTCCTGATGACCGCCTGGTCGTAGTCGGCTATGGCACGATCGAAATCACCCTTGTCCGACCAGGCCAGACCTCGATTGTTGTAGGCGATGAAATAGTTCGGATCGAGGAGGATCGCCTGATCATAGTCAGCGATAGCCCGATCGAGATCGCCCTTGTCCGACCAAGTCGAGCCACGCCTGTTGTAAGCAAACGGATTTTTCGGATCGAGGCTGATGGCCTGGCCGTAATCGGCGATAGCGTGATCATAATCTTTCTTGTTTGCGAAGACGGATGCGCGATCGCTGTAGGTTTCGGAATCCTTGGGGTCGAGCTTGATGGCCTCGTCATAATCGGCGATGGCGCGATCGTTATCGCCCATCCTGGCCCAGGCACCACCACGTCGATGCCAGGCATTGACATGTTTCGGGTCGAGGCTGATCACCTGGCTGAAGTCGGCGATGGCGCGCTCGTCATTGCGCTTATACGACCAGGCAAGTCCGAGGTTGAAATACTGATCCGGGTCCTGCGGATCGAGAAAGATCGCCTGGCTGTAGCTGGTGACGGCGCTGTCGTAATCGCCTGTGCGCAGAAAGGCATTGCCGCGGTTGTTGTAGGCGGTGCTGTTTGCCGGGTCGAGGCTGATCGCCTTGTCGAGATCGGCGATGGCTTTGACATAATCGCGCTTGATGTCGTTCCAGATCATGCCCCGGTTCGAGTAGGCAACGGCGAGCTGCGGATTGAGGCTGATCGCCTGGCTGTAGTCTGATATGGCGCGGTCGTAGTCATTCTTGTGGCCCCAGGCCAGCCCACGGTTGTTGAAGGCATCGGCGTCTTTCGGATCAAGGCTGATCGCATCGGTGTAATCGCCGATGGCGAGGTCGTAGGCGCCCATATCGCCCGATGCATTGGCGCGGTTGAAATAGGCTAGCGCCCGATTGCCGGGGGTCGTCGCCTTGTCCTCGATGACACCCGTGCAGGCAGCAATCCGCTTGGCGATGTCGAGCTTGTCATTGCCGCAATCCTCAAGGCCTCCGGCCAAGGCGGGAGCGCCGAGCGCCAGCAGGATGGCGAGACCGGCGAGAGGCTGCAGCGCCTTTACAATCGATCGCCGAAATCTGGGAAGCATCATGTCAGCAGTTTTTGAAGCACAATTGCCGGTTGTTGGCCCTCTGCCGACTTGATCAGGCAAATTCTTGATCGCCGCAAGTCACCGCCGCAAAGAAATCCGTTCAGCCAGGCGCCGCCTCGGCAACGCATGCGACATGGCCACTGAGTCCGGCCGCGGATCACCGCGATGGCAGACCGGCTCCCATTGAAGGGAGCCGGCTGCCTTGTGGGTGGGCTCCTTGGATGGGCGGCTCAGGCCGCCGTCGGATAATCCGTATAGCCCTTGGCGTCGCCGCCATAGAACGTCGCCTTGTCGGGGGCGTTCAGTCCGGCGTTCCGCTTCAGCCGGCTGACGAGGTCGGGATTGGCGATGAACAGCTTGCCGAACGCGACAAGGTCGGCGTAACCGTCGCCGACTGCCTTTTCGGCCAGTTCCTTGTCGTAGCCATTGTTCACCAGCCAGGCGCCAGTACCGCCGGCCTTGCGATAGGTGGCCTTGAGGTCTGAGTAGTCGAACGGTCTGTCGCCCTGGCTGAAGTCACGCGCGCCGCCGGTCGCGCCTTCGACGATATGGATATAGGCGAGGCCGCGGCTGCCCAGGCCCGCCACGACATGGTTGAACAGCGGCTGCGGGTCGGCATCCGAAGCGTCGTTGGCGGGCGTCACCGGCGACAGCCTGATCCCGGTCCTGCCGGCGCCGACGGCGCCCGTGACAGCGTCGACCACCTCGAACAGCAAGCGCGTCCGGTTCTCGATCGAGCCGCCATACGCATCGGTGCGATGATTGGTG
Organism: Mesorhizobium sp. P3_A8; assembly: GCF_056402995.1. Taxonomy (NCBI): domain Bacteria; kingdom Pseudomonadati; phylum Pseudomonadota; class Alphaproteobacteria; order Hyphomicrobiales; family Phyllobacteriaceae; genus Mesorhizobium; species Mesorhizobium sp. P3_A8. The sequence continues at coordinate 109,164 of NZ_JBFUGI010000011.1, forward strand.
CCCGAGCGCAGGAACTGGTCGATGAGATAGCCATTGGCGCCATGGATCTCGACGCCGTCGAAACCCGCCACCTCGATCGCCGCCTTGGCGGCGCGGCGGAAGTCATCGACGATGCCGGGAAGTTCGGCGGCATCGAGCGCGCGCGGTTCGGAGGTCTCGGCGAACTCGCCGCTGCCATCCGGCTTGACCAGGAACGTCTTGGAGTTTGCCCGGATCGCCGACGGCGCCACCGGCTTGCCGCCGCCGGGCTGCAACGTCGTGTGCGAGATGCGTCCGACATGCCAGAGCTGGACCACGATCTTGCCGCCGCCCTTGTGAACGGCGTCGGTGACGCGCTTCCAGCCGGCAAGCTGATCGGCGCCATAGAGGCCAGGCACGTTGGCGTAGCCCTGGCCTTGATGGCTGATGGCGGTGGCTTCGGTCACGATCAGACCAGCCGTGGCGCGCTGGCTGTAATAGGTCACCGAGAGGTCGCCGGGCACCGCATTGGGCGAGCGGTTGCGCGTCAGCGGCGCCATGACGATGCGGTTCGCCAGCGTCAGGTCGCCAGCCCGCAGGGGATCAAAGAGGGTAGCCATGAGAAATACCTTTCATGCATTTTGGGGAGGAGCGGGGAGGATCGTCAGAGATCGGACAAGGCGGCCTGGAAGGCGGCGATGGTTTCTTCGTTGCGTTTGTAGAACACCCATTGGCCGACCCGACGCGTCGTCACGAGGTCGGCTGACGCCAGTGTCGCCAGATGTGCCGAAACACTGGACTGCGCCAGGCCGCGATTATCGAATTGGCTGGCGCAGACACCCATTTCGAGCGGATGCGCCTGCGCGGCGAAGTGCTGTTCAGGCTCCTTCAGCCACGCCAGAACATCGCGCCGAAACGGATGCGCCAGCGCCTTCAATATGATGTCGTTGTCCATCTTTATCCTGCATCGATCTCAACCGATATATAGATCGGGTGGAGACGATATGGCAGGAAATCCATGCTATTGTTGATGGCGATCGGAGAAAGCGTTTCCCGCATGACACGAGACCGGAACTAATGCGGCCGGTGCAGGCTGGCGAAAGGGTGCCCATCGTCCTGGGCCCAATGACCGATCTCAAAATCCTTGCCATCTTGTACGTAAACGCGTACAAGATTGTCCATGCGAACCACTTCCTACAGTGACTTGCGGCGCAACCTAGCCGCTACGATAGACAGCGTGAACGCTGATCATGAGCCGGTCATCATTACGCGCGACCGCGGCAAGCCGGCGGCAGTGCTGATGTCGGTGGAGGATTTCGCCTCTTATGAGGAAACCCGTTATCTCCTGCGCAGCCCGCGCAACGCCGAGCGCTTGCTTGAGGCGACGCAGGGATTGGACCAGGGCGAAGGGACAGAGCGCGAGCTTCCGGAGTGAGGCTGATCTTCCATGAACGCGCATGGGAGGATTATCTGCACTGGCAGGCAACCGACACCAAACTGCTCGCACGCATAAATGCACTCATCAAGGAATGCACTCGCACGCCGTTCACCGGGACAGGCAAGCCGGAACCATTGCGCGGGCCCCTTTCGGGATGGTGGTCGCGGCGCATCACGCAGGAGCACCGTCTGGTTTACCGCGCAGGCGAAGACAGCTTGTTCATAGCGCAATGTCGCTATCACTACTAAGACAGAGCTGACGGCGCGCCATCAGCTGACTGCCAGCACCTTGCCGGTGTCGTGCTGGCGCACGAAATCCACGCGCTTGCCGTCCCAGTGATAGGAATAGTGCCGGCCCTGCACTGGAACGGGGATGACATCGGGCCAGAAGATGCCGATGCATTGCCCATCCGGCATGCGCACGCTGTTCCAAAGAAGCCCGTCGCTGCCTTGCGCCCGCAGCGCCCGCCCTTCCGCCTGCGAGGCGGTGTAGTCGTCCGGGTCGAGCACGCCGGGTACGGCGTTGACGTCATCGAGGTCGCGGTCGACGCTGCCGATCAGCACGCGAAAGTCAGCCGTCCAGCCCGGATCCTCATTGGTGGCGCGCATAAAATTCTGGTGGTGGTGGATGGTCTCGGCGAGCGCCACATCCTCGCTGTCGCCGGCATAGTAGAGGCCGTAGCTGCCGTCCGAGAAACGGCCGGGCCGCAAAGTCGAACAATGCACGAAAGGCGCCATGACGAAGCTGGCGCCGGGGCCGGACACCCGCCTTGCCGCCGTGACCTTGCCGAGGTCGCCGATCTCGAGCCGGATGCGCGGGTTGGTCTTCTCCTCGACCGAGGCCAGCGCCTCCCAGTCGCGCGGATCGGCAATGTCCTCGAACAGATCGATCGGCGGATGGATGGAGCGGATGACGCGAAAAGTCTGGTGCCAGTGGACGCGGCGCCGGACGCCAAGCCCACTCACCATGCACCACGCTCCGCATCGAGCCATTCGCGCATGGCGGCAAGGTCGGAGATTTCGCCGCGCAGCATCAGGTCGAGCGCCGACTGGCCGCCGAAGGTGGCATTGGGCTTGCGGATCCAGGCATAGCCGCGCGCCGGCTCGGTGAAGAGATAGCGCAGGCCTTTGTGGATGCCCATCAGGTGCGCCATGCGGGTGCGCAGGTCGCGGTCGATGCGGCCGATGCCGCCCTCCTTCCAGCGTGCCCCAGTCTTCCAACGTGCCCAGGTGCGTGCCGACATGCCGCCGAGCAGGATGCAGGCCTCCAGGTCAGTGAGATTCCACGCCTTGAACAGATTGACCGTGGTGCGCGCGAGCGCCCCGGCCTCTTCCTCGGAAATGGCTGATCCGATCGTGGCCGGCGTGGTGACGATGGACTGAAGCTGCATGTTTGCTCACCCTGCTATTGGCAGAGATATAGCATGTATTTGCCAATTGGCAAGAAGCGCTTAAAATCAGGCTTCTGAAATGGTGGCGTCTCGAGGCAAGATTCCGCACCGCTCCTTTGCATAATCCCAAGCGGAAAAAGGCGGATCGCCCCGTCGCCCAGGCGGTGACTTGATAAACGGATCCAGGCCAAACAAACTGTATTTCTCAAACCGCTGTTCGGCAGTAAATTCCGGCTTGAAAGCATCTTCCAGTTCGCCGTCGACTATGGCGTGGCAGTGCGCCACCGCCTCATCGTAGGTTGCGAATTGTCCGTCCAAATATCGATGACTCTCGTCTCGATAATGGAAATTATCGTCGACGAAGACCTGGTAGAGACTCTCGTCGGGCTCTGACTTTTCCAGCTTCGACTCATCCGCGGTTCGTGCGGAAAACACCCAAGAATTTCCGCAACACCATCATAAATGCTCGGTGGCTGACCGCAAGCAAAGCTCGATAAGGCGGCCACGTCAATTCCCAGGCGTGGCGGCCTCGGATGCCAGACAGATGAAGCACTTCGGGCCGGCACTATTGCCGGCCCAAAACCGCGTCGTGCCTATTCCGCCGCCTCATACCCGGCGATGCCCTTGATCTCGAGGAAATCCTCAAGCCCGTATTCGGCGTATTCGCGGCCATTGCCCGACTGCTTGTAGCCGCCGAAGGGCAGGCCGGCGTCCCAGGTCGGGTAGTTGATGTAGACATTGCCGGAGCGCATGCGTGCCGCCACGTCGCGGGCCTTCTGGATGTCCTTGGCCTGGATGTAGGAGGCAAGGCCGTAGACGGTGTCGTTGGCCTGCTCGACCGCCTGTTCGACCGTGTCATAGGGCATGATCGCCAGCACCGGTCCGAAGATTTCCTCGCGTGCGATGCGCATGTCGTGGGTGACGTCGGCGAACACGGTCGGCCTGATGTAGTAGCCGCGGTTCAGTTCCGCAGGACGGCCGGGGCCGCCGGCGACCAGCGTCGCACCTTCGTCGATGCCGGCCTGGATCAGGTCCTGGATCTTGTCGAACTGGATCTGGCTGACGACCGGGCCAAGTTTGGTGTTGGCGCCGTCGGCCGGGCCGACCACGAACTTTTCCGCCGCCGCCTTGGCATAGCCCGCCGCCTCGTCATGACGGTCGCGCGGCACGAACATGCGGGTGGGCGCATTGCAGGACTGGCCTGAGTTGCCGAAGCAGCCGGCGACGCCCTTGGAGACTGCGGTGGCGAGGTCGACATCCGGGAACAGGATGTTGGCCGACTTGCCGCCCAGTTCCTGATGCACGCGCTTGACCGTGTCGGCGGCGGCCTTGGCCACCAGGATGCCGGCCCGGGTCGAACCGGTGAACGACATCATGTCGATGTCGGGATGGCTGGACAGCGCCTGGCCGACGCCCGGGCCGTCGCCATTGACGAGGTTGAACACGCCCTTCGGCACACCGGCCTCGTCGATGATCTCGGCGAAGATGATGGCGTCGAGCGGCGCGATTTCCGACGGCTTCAGCACCATGGTGCAGCCGGCGGCGAGTGCCGGACCGACCTTGCAGGTGATCTGGTTCAGCGGCCAGTTCCACGGCGTGATCAGGCCGACGACGCCGATCGGCTCCTTGACGATCAGCGCGCTGCCCTTGACGTGGCGGAACTGGAAAGTTTTCAGCACTTCCGCCATCTTCTGCAGATGCGCGAGGCCGACGCCGACCTGGCTGTCGAGGGCCATCTGGCGCGGCGCGCCCATTTCGCGCGACACGGCCAGCGCCAGATCGGCGCTACGCTTCTTGTAGACCTCGATGATGCGGTTCAGGATGTCGAGGCGCTCTTCCACCGAGGTGAAGCCGAACGAATTGAAAGCGCGCTTGGCCGCCGCCACCGCCTTGTCGACATCGGCCTTGGAGCCGAGCGATATCTGCGCGAAGGCATCCTCGTTCGACGGGTCGATGACATCGAGCGTGTTGGGCACAACAGGATCGACCCATGCGCCATCGATATAGAACTGCAGATTGTGTGACATGGTTTTCTCCTTGGGGGCGCCGCAGGGCCGTTCCGGCCGTGATATCTGGCTAGAGATAACGATGCACAAACCGCGCTGTCAAACGCAACCCCCGAACTGGTTGAGCCAGCGCCCCCAGTGATTGAGCCAGACGCTTTGGGGCAGCAGACCTGGCCGTTTTTCGATGACGCGGGATGAATTACAGCAGCGTGTGTCCTGCCTTGACCAGAAGCGTTCTCGCCGCTACCTGATCCGCCGCTTTCACCAGCAGGTGATCGCCGTCGAAGGTGGACACCAGGAAGATGCCCAACCCGTTTTCCGACAGCGGCTGGATGACCGACAACACGATGCCGGTTTCGTCGAAAGCAAAGGGCCCCTGCAATTTGAAGGCGACCCAGTCGCCATCGTGCTTGACTGTGCCCGGAACGCGATCCTGCAGGCACGTGATCGAAAGCTCGTCGTCGGTCCTGGTGATGCTGACGAAGCCCGGCCCGTCCGCCCAGCCGGGAATGCTGTCGCTCGCCCCGAGCCGCGAAATCGCGTACGATCCGGGAAGTTGATTCAATTTGACCCTGGCAGCCATCGTCGTATTTTTGCCTCCGATTTGCCCGCTATCGCGTCAATTTCTTGCTCATATAGACCGTCATGCCGCCCATGAACGGCTCCTCCCGGTCGATCGTATAACCATGCCTTTTGTACAACAACACATTGGCTTCGAAAGCGCCGTTGGTCAGCAGGCGCAGCTCGGGGCGGCCGGCTTCGACCGCCTTCTGCTCAGCGCGCTCCAGCAACAGCCGGCCGATGCCCCTGCCCTGCGCCTGTAGCGACACGCAGACATTTTCGATCCACAGATGATCGTCGGCCAGCATGGTCTCGATCATCCCGACAATGCGGCCGTCCGCAACGGCAAGCTCGAACGGATGCTCGGCAACGGCCTTGTCGTAATCGGCGCGCATCGGCAGCGGCTCGCGGCCGATCACCGGCACCCATTTGGCATAGGCGGCGCGCACGATGCCCCTGATCGCGGCAGCGTCAGCGGGCTCGGCCGGCCGAAACCGGATGGAATTGTTAGTCATCACAATGCTCCAGACATGGAAAACCCCGCCGGCTTATGTCGCGGGCGGGGCTGGAAACGAACGAACCGGATCTATCCTGCCGGCCTTCGTCGTCGCGCAATCAGCTTGCCGCTCCGCATTGTGCGGCGTCGCTTGGTATTTGTGGGCGCGAGGGCGAACATGGCGCCAAGCTGGCGCAGGAAAGGCGTGGCTGTCAAGGTTTCGGGTCGGCCGATGCACCCGACTTCGTCATCCACGGGCGAAGCAGGAGCGAAGCTCCGTCGCGGAGACCCGAGGATCCATGCCGCGACCTCAGCCGTGGAGTGCAGCGGTGCAGAATTCTGGACCGTAGTGATGCTTCAGAGTCCCGGCATGGATCCTCGGGTCTGCGCCGCGTCGCTACGCTCCTTGCTCCGCCCGTGGATGACGAAGTGTTGGGCGCTTCCGCCAATTGCCAAAGGCGTACGGCTCTTCAATGCGAACGAACGTCAAACATCTGCATCGCCGGCCTAATACTCCTGCGCCGTCGCGCCGAAACAGAATCTCGTTGATGTCAACCTCGTCGGGCTGGCCCACGGCGAACACCACGGTCCTGGCCGCCGGGATCGCCACCCGGTCGTAGAGCGCGCGCACGCCCTCGGCGACATCGGGCTCTTTCCGCCTCAGCGATCGATCCGTGCCGCCTGTTGCGGCGAATAGCGCTCGCCCTGCACGGCAATCGCCGAGACCGCGTTTTCGATGTTGGCAAGATCGTCAGCCGTCAGCGCAACCGCGGCCGATGCGATGTTCTCCTCGAGGCGATTGAGCTTAGTGGTGCCGGGGATCGGAACGATCCATGGTTTTTGCGCCAGCAGCCAGGCGAGCGCGACCTGCGCCGGGGTCACCTTCTTCTGCGCCGCGATCGCGACGATCGCATCGACCAGCGCCTGGTTCGCCTTGCGCGCCTCCTCCGCAAAACGCGGCACGGTGTTGCGGAAGTCGCTGCTGTCGAACGTCGTGTCGGCATTGATGGCACCGGTCAGGAAACCCTTGCCGAGGGGACTGAAGGGCACGAAGCCGATCCCCAGTTCCTCAAGCACCGGCAGGATCGCCTCCTCGGGCTCACGCCACCACAACGAATACTCACTCTGAAGGGCGGCGACCGGCTGCACCGCATGGGCGCGGCGGATGGTGCGCACACCGGCCTCGGAGAGGCCGAAATGCTTGACCTTGCCTTGGCTGATCAAGTCCTTCACCGCGCCCGCCACCTCTTCGATCGGCACGACGGGATCGACACGGTGCTGGTAGAGAAGGTCTATGCGGTCGGTCCTCAGCCGCTTGAGCGAGGCCTCGACGACGTCGCGAATATGCTGCGGCCGGCTGTCCATGCCCTCATGTCCGGCTGTGCCGGCGATGTCGATGCCGAATTTGGTGGCGATCACCACCTCGTCGCGGATCGGCTGCAGCGCCTCGCCGACGACCTCCTCGTTCGTGAACGGTCCATAGACCTCGGCGGTGTCGAAGAAGGTGACGCCGCGCTCGAACGCCGAGCGTATCAGGCGGACGGCATCGGCCGTTTCCATAGGCTGCCCGTAGGACTGGCTCATGCCCATGCAGCCCAGCCCGATGGCCGAGACTTCGAGGCCGCTCTTTCCAAGTATTCGCTTTTGCATTTCAATTCTCCTTCGGTGTGATCCGCACCGTTGCGGCGCGGGCGCGCGCCGCAACCATCGGCGCGAGATAGGGGCTGGCAGCGTATTTCGCTCTGTAGGCGTCATCGATGCGATCGTTGACGGTTCCCTCGACCGGCTCGAAGCTGACGTCCCTGGCCATGCCGGCAACAGCGATGCGCCCGGCCTTCTGCTTGATCGCGGCCTGATACCAGCGCGACTGCGCTCCATTGTAGCCGCGCACATAAAGCGCGCCGTCGGCCACGACCGACCAGATCCAGGTCGGCGTGCCCAAGGTCACCCCGTCATCGCGCAACGGTGAGATATGCAGATCGTCGGTTGCCGCGATCCTTGCGAGTTCTTCCTTCGACCATGGCATGGCTTCATCCCTTTTTCTCGGCGTCGGCCTGTTCGAAAACCTTGCGGGCAATGCCGATCGCCGTGCTTGCGGCCGGCCATCCGGCGTAGAAGGCAAGATGTGTGATGGTCTCGATGAGTTCGTCACGGGTGACGCCATTGTCGAGGGCACGCTTCATGTGAAAGGGCATCTCGTTGATCCGGTAATTCGCGACCAGGCTGGTGACAGTGACGAGGCTGCGGTCGCGCGGCGAAAGGCCGGGACGCTTCCAGAGATCCCCGAACAGCACCTCGTCGGTGTATTTGCCGAGCGCTGGCGCGATATCGGAGAACGGGCTTTTGGGGGCGTCTGTCATGAGAGCTTCCTTCGTTGAGGGTGTATCGGGACATGGAGCCGGGAACCGCCGCGTCAAACCCCGTATTGTTCGTCTGTAACCTTTTCCATCCAGTCGACGACCTTGCCGTCGAGCGCTTCGGCGACGGCGATGTGGCTCATCGCCGTGGTCGGTGCGGCACCATGCCAGTGCTTCTCGCCCGGCTCGAAGCAGACGATGTCGCCCGGGCGGATCGGCTCGACCGGCCCGCCTTCGCGCTGCACCAGGCCGGCACCCGACAGCACGATCAGCGTCTGGCCGAGCGGATGGGTGTGCCAGGCGGTGCGCGCGCCGGGCTCGAAGGTCACAGTGGCGCCGCCGACGCGGGCCGGCTCGCTGCCCTTGAAAGGCGCATCGATGCGCACCGTTCCGGTGAAATACTCCGCAGGACCCCTCGCTGAGGCTTGCGAGCCGCTTCGCTTGATATCCATGGCTTTTCCCTTCTCGACGCCGGGCAGGATGCTGCCAACGGCCTCCAGGGCCGCCGACTTCGGGGCAGCCGTCTATGTCTATGTGATGGCGTCTATTTAGCTCCTGCGATTGGCCTGGATTAGGTGCTATATCCGGCATGTACTTATGAGAAGGGCTCATCAATGCCACGAGACAATCTCAACGAGCTGACCGCCTTTCTCGCCGTCGCGCGCGAAAAAAGCTTCACCCGGGCGGCGGCGCAGATTGGCGTTTCGCAATCGGCGCTCAGCCACACGGTGCGCGCGCTGGAGGAGCGGCTGGGCGTGCGGCTGCTGACCCGCACCACGCGCAGCGTGTCGCCCACCGAGGCCGGCGAGCGCCTGGTGCGCTCCGTCGGGCCAAGGCTCGACGAGATCGAGGCCGAGCTCACCGCGCTCAGCGCCTTGCGGGAAAAGCCCGCCGGCACCATCCGCATCACGGCCGGCGAGCATTCCGCCGACGCCGTGCTGTGGCCGGCAATCGCCCAGCTGCTGCCGGACTATCCTGACATCAAGGTCGAGATCATCGTCGACTATGGCCTGACCGACATCGTCGCCGAGCGCTACGACGCCGGCGTGCGGCTGGGCGAACAGGTGGCGCACGACATGATCGCGGTGCGCATCGGCCCCGACATGCGCATGGCGGTGGTCGGTGCGCCTGCCTATTTCGCCGGGCGGCCGAAGCCCCGCACGCCGCAGGACCTGACGACCCACAATTGCATCAATTTGCGCCTGCCGACCTATGGCGGGCTCTATGCCTGGGAATTCGAAAAGGCCGGGCGCGAGTTGAAGGTCCGCGTCGAAGGCCAGCTGATCTTCAACACGGCAGGGCTGCGCATGAATGCCGTGCTCGCCGGCCTCGGCCTTGCCTATCTGCCCGAAGACCAGGTGCGCGCGCATCTGGCCGACGGCCGGCTGGTGCGGGTGCTGACCGACTGGTGCGCGCCCTTCCCCGGCTACCACCTCTATTACCCCAGCCGCCGCCAGGCGACACCAGCCTTCTCGCTGCTGGTCGATGCCTTGCGATACAGGGGCTAGTCCGACTGGACCGCGGCCGCAGTCGTTCTATCTTCGCGAGCGTGACCTTTTCCAAAGCACCGGAGCCATCGCCGTGACCGAAACCGACCTCTATCGTGGCTATATCGACTGCCTCAACAATCAGGATTGGCAAAGGCTGCATCGCTTCGTCCATGACGAGGTGCACTACAACAGTGAGCGCGTCGGCCTGTCAGGATACCGCGCCATGCTGGAGCGGGATTTTCGCGAAATTCCGGACCTCTATTTCGACGTCCAGCTGCTGATCTCCGAGCCACCGTTCATCGCCAGCCGCATCCAGTTCAACTGCACGCCAAAGGGAATCTTTTTCGGCCTGCCCATCAATGGCAAAAAGGTCTCGTTCAGCGAGAATGTCTTCTATGAATTTCTGAACGACCGGATCCGGAACGTTTGGTCGGTGATCGACAAGGCGGCGATCGCAGTGCAGCTCTGATTGCAGGTGCGATGAATACCTCTTCTTGCAGCTGGTGGTAAACTTGCCTACCTTGCGTAGGAGGAGAACACACAGATGGCCAATGTTGAGAAAGTGAGCGTTGCCCTCACCCCTGAAATGGCAAGCATGATGCGCGAGGTCGTTGCGGCGGGCGAATACGCCTCGGCGAGCGAAGTCATGCGTGAGGCGCTGCGCGAATGGAAATTTCGCCGGATGCAGCGTGATCAGGCTGTCGACGAATTGGGCCGGCTTTGGGATGAAGGCATGGCAAGCGGCAACGCCGTCGACGGTGGCGAAGCCTTCGCCCGGATCAAAAGCAAGCTCGATGCCAGGATTGCCGAGCGCACGTCGCGATGACGCTGCGCCTACGGCCGGAAGCAGAAGCGGATATCGAAGCCATCGCGCTCTATATCGCCGAGGATAGTCCCTCGGCGGCACTTCGCTGGTATGACGAAATCCATGCCCATTGCCGGCGGATCGCCGACATGCCGGGAATGGGTGTTGCCCGGCCGGACGTGCGAGCTGGCTTGCGTACGTTCCCTGCAGGAAACTACCTGATCCTCTATCGCCAGATCGACGACGGCGCGGAGATCGTGCGCGTGGTTCATGGCGCGCGCCGGTGGCAGGAATTGTTGTAGCCGGACTGACCCTTCAATCGTTCGTAAAAATCGATCATTCCAACCAGAACAATTCGTTGGAAAGATCGGTTCAGGAATGGCATTCTCCTGGGGTACTTGCCTGGAGAATTGCATTGTCTTCCGCCGCCCGCATCGCGAACGATATTCCGAAAAGCCTGATACCGGCCGATCTGACCGCCGGCCGAAAGCGGCTCGATTCGGCGTGGAACGGCGTCATCCCCGGCATCGTATTGGTGGCGATGATCACGGCCGTCGCCTTCTCCGCCCACAATGTCTCCGGCTTTGCGCTGTTCAGCCCGATGATTCTCGCGGTCGTCGCCGGCATGGTCTATTCCAATGTGCTCGGCACCCCGGCGCATGCCAAGGCCGGCATCGCCTTCTCGCAAAAGCGCCTGCTGCGCTTCGCCATCGTGCTGCTCGGCTTCCAGCTGACGCTTGGCCAGGTCGTCTCGATCGGCGCCGGCGGCGTCGGCATCGTGGCGGCGACACTTGGCGCCACCTTCGTCTTCACCATCACGCTCGGCCGGCTGATCGGCGTCGACCGCAAGCTGGCGCAGCTGATTGCCGCCGGCACCTCGATCTGCGGTGCTTCGGCCATCGTCGCCACCAACATCGTCACCGATGCGCGCGACGAGGACGTCACCTACGCCGTCGCCTCGATCACGCTGTTCGGCACCGTCGCCATGCTCGGCTTCCCATTGCTGACGCCGCTGCTTGGCCTCGACCAGCATGCGTTCGGCCTGTGGGCCGGCGCCTCCATCCACGAAGTGGCGCAAGTCATCGGCGCCGGCTTCCAGAACGGCACCCAGTCCGGCGAGATCGCCACCGTGGCCAAGCTGACGCGCGTTGCCATGCTGGCGCCGATGGTCATCGCGCTCGGCCTGATGGCGCGCCGCAAGACGACCAGCGATCCGTCAAGCGATCAATCCGGTGCACGCCCGCCCATGCCATGGTTCGTCGCCGCTTTCGTCGCCGTGGTGGCGCTGAACAGCCTCGTCACCGTGCCGGCCGAAGTGAAGTCGGCGATGGCGCTTGCCACCACCATCATGCTGACCATGGGTCTCGCCGCCATGGGCCTGCAGGCCGACATTTCGCAGTTGCGCTCGCGCGGCCTGCGCCCGCTGGCGCTCGCCTTCTGCGCCTTCCTGTTCATCGGCTGCTTCAGCCTGATGCTGGTGAAGTTCACGTAGAGCCGTTCACCATTTCGGCTTGGTATAGCTGCCTCTTCATCACGTCGAACACAGTCCCGGACATCTCTATCCGGTCGATGGAGACCCAACCAAACCTGGTGTAGTAGGCGGTCAGCCACCCGGTGGCCGCATAGAGATACAACTCTGGCCACCCGCCATCCCTCGCCGCCTCGCATATGGCTGATATCAGGGCTTCACCAATTCCCTTGCCCCGATGCTCCGCTGGCACGTAAAGACTTGACAGCCAAGGGCGCCAATAGTCGTGGGATTGCAGGTCGCACTCAACGAGCAGTGCAACGCCAACCGGGTGCTCGTCCAGAAAGGCGCATGCCAACAGTTCATTTCCGCTGTCCGCAACGTCAGTGCACCAGGAAACGGTGTCATCGTAGCTATGGCCTTGTCCGCGTCCCCATTCGGCATTCAGCCATCCGGCCACCAGTGGGATGGTCGCCGAATCTCCCGCGAGTGACACCACGCGTACAGGCTGAAGACCACGTTCAATCGGAATCATCATCAGTTCCGGCTTCGCATAGAGCGCACGGTTGCAACGCCGGCCAGGATCAGGTCGATGCCGGCGAGAAATTGCTGGCGGTCGTCATGCTCGCGAAACCGCGCCGCCATCTTGTGCAGAAACGGAAAGCCGGTGGGGTCGCGTTGCGTCCACCGTGCGATGATCGTCCCCAGAAACGCCGCGCGATCCGTGTCGGGCGGCAGGAGGCGGGCATTCGCCGCGTTCGCCGCGTTCTGCCCCGCGCAGCCCAGGATATAGTGCATTAGAGCCGACGCGACGTCGAGCTGCGCCTGTTCGGTCACGCCGAGCGCATCGACCTGGCTGCCGACGCCTTCGAATATCTCCCCCACCGAGGCTTGCCACGGCGCCCGTGACAGTTGCGCGCCCGCCCAGGGATGCGCCTCGATCGCGTCGAACAGCCCCAGCGCAATGGCCCTGATCGCCTCCCGCGGCTCCGTCCCTCGAAGCACGCCTCGCATGACACGAGCAATAACATCGTCGGTGGCCGCCGCGAGCAGCTCGTTCTTGTCGGCGACGTGCCAGTAGATCGCCCCGGCCCCGGTTGCCAGGCGCGCCGCCAGCGCGCGGAAGGTCAGGGCGCTCTCGCCGTCCTTGTCGAGGATTTCGATCGCGGCCTCGACGATCCGCTGCTTCGAGAGCGCGTCCGCGCGTCGTTGCGCCCGTTGAGTCGTGTTTGCCATGGGCACCATCTTGACATTTATGGAACGACGTTCCAATTAGTATTTATGGAACAGCGTTCCAACCGTTTTTCAAAGGAACACAATGATGACACCCGTCACGATCGTCGGTGCGGGCCTGGGTGGCCTCACCCTCGCCCGCGTCCTCCACGTCCACGGCATTCCGGCAACGATCTACGAGGCGGAGCCCTCGGCAGAGGCCCGTACGCAAGGCGGGCAGCTCGATATCCACGATGACACCGGCCAGCTTGCGCTCGCGGCGGCCGGCCTCACCGACGCATTTCGCGCCATCATCCACGAAGGCGGCCAGGCGTCGCGCGTGCTCGACCAGCATGGCACCGTGCTGCTCGAAGAGCCCGACGACGGCACTGGAGGRCGCCCGGAAGTGCTGCGCGGCGATCTCAGGCGCATTCTCATCGACTCCTTGCCCCCCGAGACAATCCAGTGGGGAAAGAAGCTCAGCGCTGTCGCGTCCCTCGGCGCCGGCCGGCACGAACTGACATTCGCGGACGGGTCGAGCGCGACCACCGAGCTCCTCGTCGGCGCCGACGGTGCCTGGTCGAAGGTCCGGCCGCTGCTGTCCGACGCAACGCCGGAGTATGTCGGCACGTCCTTCGTCGAGACCTATCTCCACGGCGCCGACGAACGGCACCCCGCAGCAGCCGAGGCGATGGGCGGCGGCGCGCTTTTCGCGCTCGCCCCTGGCCAAGGTATCTTCGGGCACCGCGAGGCGGGAGCCATACTTCACACCTATGTCGCGCTGAAACGCCCGGCCGCGTGGTTTGCCGGCATCGACTTCTCCGACGCCACGGCCGCCGCGGCACAAGTGGCGGCCGAATTCGACGGCTGGGCGCCGGCGCTCACCGCGCTGATCACCGACGGTGAAACCCCGCCGGTCCTGCGCACTATCAACACGCTCCCGAACAATCACCGCTGGGACCGCATGCCCGGCGTAACGCTGCTGGGCGATGCTGCACATCTGGCGCCGCCGGCCGGCGAAGGCGCGAATTTGGCGATGTTCGACGGCGCCGAACTGGCAGAGGCGATCGCCGCGCACCCCGGCGACATCGAGGCGGCCCTCGCCGTCTACGAACACGCACTGTTCCCACGCAGCGAAACGGCCGCCATCGGCGCGCACCAGATCCTGGAACTCCTGGTCGGCGACAGCGCTCCATCCGGCCTGGTTGACTTCTTCACCGGCGCCTTCGAAGGCAAGCACGGATAAGCCGCGCGACCGAGATGATGCCGCTCGCCTGACGGGAACGCAGCGCGCAGTCGCGGTGCCGTTCGGGTCGACCGGTCCTCAATCGCGATAGAGCACGACCTCGATCGTGATCGAGGTCGCGGGCCTCGGTCCAATGCCCTGATATCTCCGCGTCAAGACAGCAACCGAACCAGCCCTGGCGTTCGGCAACGGAGATCTCAATGAAGTTCTGGATCACACTTTGCACCATCGTCGTTTCTACACTGCTGATGCAACACCCGGCCAACGCCGGCGACACTGTCGGCGTTCGTCACTTTTCCGCTCCTTCAACCGAGCGCGGTACCGACCTTGATGTGACGGTCTGGTATCCCTCCCAGCCGGGCGGAGAGACGGTCAACCTTGGCGACAGCAAGCTGTTCGTCGGCACCTCAGCCATGCGCGATGCGCCGATATCAGGCGGAAAATTTCCGCTGATCCTGCTGTCGCATGGCGCCGGCCTGGCGGGAAACCCGCAAGCGCTGAGCTGGATTGCCACGCCTCTGGCCAGGCAGGGTTTCGTTGTCGCCGCTCCGACCCATCCGGGCAATACGGGGCTCAACAAATCCGCCGCCGAGACGATGAAACTGTGGCTGCGGCCCGCCGACCTCACGGCGACGCTGGACGCGATTGGCAAGGACGCCTTCTTCGGAGATCACCTCGAGCAAGGTAAGGTGGGCGTTCTCGGTCTTTCCATGGGCGGCAACACGGCACTGGCGATCGCCGGCGCCCGCGTCGACCCGAAACTGCTGGCGGCCTATTGCGATACGGACCGACTCAATGCCTCGCTTTGCCAGTGGATCAGGCAAAGCGGTGTTGACCTGCACGCCATGGATCTGCAGCCCGCCGGCCGCGACAACAGCGACGCGCGCATCCGCTTCGCCATGGCGATCGATCCCGCGCCAGTCGATGTCTTTGATGTCAAAAGCTTCGCGAGCGTCAGGATTCCGGTCGCCATCGTCAATCTCGGCCGGCCGGGAAAAATCCCTGCGACCGCCGACGCTTCCGGGATTGCACAGGCGATTGCAAAGGCAAGCTACGCGACGATCGAAGATGCCAGCCACTACAGCATGTTCGGCGCGTGCAAGCCCGGTGCCTTGGATATCATCGCATCCGAAGAGATCGGTGATCCGGTTTGCGATGATGGGGGTGGTCGATCGCGCGGCGAGATTCATGCGCAGCTGATTGATATGGCGACCGCCGCTTTCACGCGCGCGCTGAAGCCTGAGCAGTAGGCCTGCAAGGCAGCGCTCTACGGCGCCCCCCTCTGTCCTGCCGGACATCTCCCCCACGGGTGGGGAGATCGGCAGTCATCGCGGCCTTCGCCAATCTCCAACGTTGCAGAAAAGAGTGGGGCGCCAAAACGGCCAATCTCCCCCCAAGTGGGGGAGATGTCCGGCAGGACAGAGAGGGGCGCCGTAGAACTCGACACCGAGGCGTTATCTCAACGGCGACCGCTCAATCCTCGAACGAACTCGAGGCGGCATAGATCGCCGCCAGCGTCTCGATGCCGGCCTGGTCGGCCTTGTCGAAACGGCCGGGCAGCGGGCTGTCGAGATCGAGCACACCGAAGACACCTTCATCGTCTTCCAGAAGCACGACCAGTTCCGAGCGCGAATCGGCATCGCAGGCGATGTGGCCGGGGAAATCGTGCACGTCCTTGATCAGCATCGAAGTGCCGAGCTCGACCGCCGTCCCGCAGACGCCCTTGCCGACCGCGATGCGCACGCAGGCCGGCTTGCCCTGGAAGGGTCCCAGCACCAGTTCCTCGTCCGAGGCCAGGAAATAGAAGCCGGCCCAGTTGAGGTCGGGCACCATCTGGAAGATCAGCGCCGCGGTGTTGGCGGCGTTGGCGATCGAGTCGCCCTCGCCTTCGAGCAGCGCCTTCAATTGAGTGGCGAGGTCGCGGTAGAACGCGGCCTTGTCTGACGTGTCGATGGCCTTGGCCGCAAACATGGCTTGTCTCCGTGTTCAGAATCGCGGTTGCGTTTCAGCAAGCTCTCTGCACCAAACGACCACCGCACGATACTAGCTTGAATGCCAGTCGCCGCGAAAGTCGGAAGAAGATGCCCTGTCCGACACTCGGCAGCACGGCATCGAACCGTGCTGCCTTGATCAAGAAAGGAAGGCCATCAGCCGGCGGCTTTGTACGCGCCGGCAGCCTTGTTGGCGGCCGCGAGCACTGCCTTCATGTCGAGTTCTTCCAGTACAACCATCTCGGTCAGCGAGCCGCTCGCTCGCACCGCAAGGGACATGCCAATCCCCGCTGACTGGTCCGGCACCTCGCCATTGACAACGACGTCATAGATGCCGCGCGTGAACATCACGCTGGTCATCTTGCCGCCAACGCTTTCAAAAAGCGCCTTGACCGCAGCCTGCCTGTCCGAGCCTTGCATCAATCCTTTGGCTGCATGAGGCGCATAGTTTGCCAAGATAGTCACTTTCATGGGTATTTCCTCCAAATGTCATTGTCTCGTGCTGCTCCATAATTCGAGCGGCACGGAGTGATTTATTTTTCGGAACAATTGCAGGCGCCCTGGGACGCGTTGGCGACCAAGGGCGCGCTGCGGGCTAAATATGCGCTGAAGCTAATATAATGACAATACCGGACACACCGTCCGCTTCTCGCGATCGGAAGGGACAGCTCGCTATTGCTATTTGAGAGGCAGAAAGAGTTCAACGACCACTTCGTGCAGCGGCCCTTCCGCGACGAGGGACAGGTGTCGTTGGCAATAGACCGGAAAGTCGCGCACTTCCTCGCCGCTGGCCGGAAGCCATTCACGATAGAGGTAAAGTGCTGCCGGCTCGAGATTGTTGGTGTTGCCGGGGTAGCGCAGCACCGCGCAGCGTCCGCCGGGAATGACGCCAGCCTTCATCTGCCCGTCATTCGAATCTATCGGCTGATCGGTGCCGACGCAAATGTCCATGCTGTAGTCGGCCGCGATCGCAGGCTCCCGCTCAGAACGGAAGATGTTGAAGGTCGGGCTTGTCTCGGGCGACAGACCGTGGGCTTTGCGCCAGACGATGAACCGCTGGATGGTGTCCTGGAGCGTCGCCCGATCGCCGCGATGCTCCATAACAGCCACCGGTGTGGGCGGCACATCGCGGATCATCACGTCGTCGGGTTCGAAGATTATCTGCATGAGCGTGTTCCTTGCTTTGTCGAAAGGCCCGAAGGCCATGAGCCACGCTCCCCAGTCGGGAGATTTCCGGAACGACGAAGGCGATTGTCCGAACCGTTGCCGGAAGGCGCGGGCGAAGGCATCCGGGGCGTCGTAACCGGCATCCATCGCAATATCGGTGACGCTTTCGGCGTCGCTTCCGGCAAGCCTGTACGAAGCGCGCTTCAAGCGGGCAAGCTGGACGTAGCGGTGCACGGACACCCCGAAGGTTGACGTGAACTGCCGGTGGAAATGGTATTTCGAGAACGCCGCGACGCCGCTCAACGCTTCCAGATCCAGATCGTCATCCAGATGCTGGTCTATGTGGTCCAGCACCCGCCGCATCCGGGCATGGTAGTTTTCAAGTGCCGCCTTCAACGTCCCGTCCTCCGTGGCGACCCAGTTAGGCGCTGCCAGACATGACACGCTCGACCGATCTTGCGGTTTGACGTGGGATCAACCGGTGCTCGCCAGCGGCCTCTTGCAGGTGCCGGATGTCCGTGATCCTACCGGCTTCCCACCACATCGCGCAGCGGCGGGCGGCCGTAGAGCCGGCTGTATTCGCGGCTGAACTGCGACGGGCTCTGATAGCCGACGCTGTAGCCGGCCGAGCCGACATCCAGGCGCTCGGTCAACATCAACCGCCGCGCTTCGTAGAGGCGCAGTTGCTTCTGGTACTGCATCGGCGTCATTGCCGTCACCGCCTTGAAGTGATGATGCAGCGAGGACGCGCTCATGCCGACATGCTGTGCCAGTTCCTCGATACGCAATGGCCGCGTGAAATTCAGCCGCAGCCATGCGATCGCCTGGGCGACCCGGTTGGTCGGTGTTTCCAGCATGGCGATCTGCAGCAGTGCGGGACCGAACGGACCGGTCGCCACGCGATAAAGGATTTCCTGCTCGATCAATGGTGCCATGGCGGGAATATCCCGTGGCCGGTCCAGCAGGCGCAGCAGCCGCACGACAGCATCGAGCAAGTCAGGCGGCGCCTTGTTGACCGCCACCGCGCGCATGTCGTGCGGGGCGGCCGGCGCCATGCCGATGCGGCCGAACAGGTCCTTCAGCCGCTCCGGCTCGATCCTGAGACCAAGCCCAAGGTTCGGCACCTGCGGGCTCGCCTCCGTCACCCGCGACACGACCGGCAGGTCGAGCGACACGACCAGATAATCGCCAACGCCATAGGTATGGAGTTCCGACCCGAGTGCCAGGCTTTTGGCACCCTGCACGACCAGCGCGAAGCACGGCCATTGCGCGGTGTAGACGCTTTTGTCGGCCGAGGAACGCCGGCTGAAGAACAAGGTGTCGATCGCCGTCGCGCACTCTTCGTCCTCACCCGTGAAGCGGGCGATGATCGACGCCATCTCGCCATAAGGGCCGTGTGCAGTCGTCAAATGGCACCTGAAGTCTTCGAAATCATCATGACGTCGATCATATCCGATCCTGCAATCCCGGCCAGCGGCGACAGCGGATCTTTGCAGGATCATGCATGAATCTTGCAGGATCGCGATAACGCCCGGCGACCGCCCGTCGCATAACGCCACCATCGGGAGCTTGCCTCCCAACCAACAGGCGGAGCCTCTCATGACAAGTTCACCCGGCAAGGTCGTGCTGATCACCGGCGCCTCGAGCGGCATCGGCGCAGCCACGGCCCGCCACCTCGCGGCAAGCGGCCACAGCATCGTGCTCGGCGCCCGGCGCACCGACCGCATCACGGCGATAGCGCAAGACATCGAATTGGCCGGCGGCCAGGCATTTTCCCGAGAACTCGATGTCACCGACCTCGACAGCGTCAAGGCCTTCGTCGCCGCCGCTCATGAGCGCCATGGCCGGGTCGACGTCCTGGTCAACAATGCCGGCGTGATGCCGCTGTCGTTCATGGCGGAACTCCGCGTCGATGACTGGAACCGCATGATCGATGTCAATCTGCGTGGCGTGCTCAACGGCATCGCCGCCGTGCTGCCGGTCATGACTGAACAGAAATCCGGCCACATCGTCAACGTCGCCTCGGTCTCGGGCCACCGGGTCGACCCCACCGCCGCCGTCTACAGCGCCACCAAATTCGCCGTCAGGGCGCTGTCGGAAGGGCTGCGCCAGGAAAGCCGGGACCTGCGGGTAACGGTGGTCAGCCCTGGCCTCACCCGCACCGAGCTGTTCGACGGCATCGCCAACCCGCAGGTCGAGGCCGGCGCCCGTGCCATGCTGGATGATGCCTCCATCCCGCCCGGTGCGATTGCCGAAGCGATCGGCTTTGCCATCGGCCAGCCTGATGGCGTCGACGTCAACGAACTGGTCGTGCGCCCGACGGCGCAAGGCTGAGCACCAACGGAGAGATGACATGACCGAAGCGATCGAAGTGACGACCTTCCGGCTGAACGGCCAGATCTGCGCCGAGTTCATTGCCGCCAACGCCGATATCGACGCCTGGCTGAAACGTCAGCCGGGTTTCCTGTCGCGCCGCATCGCCGAGCGCGACGACGGCACCATTGTCGACGTGCTGATCTGGGGGTCAGCCGAGGCGGGCCGCAAGGCGGCAGGCGGCGTTATGACCGAGATGGGCCACTCGCCGGTGCACGCCATGATCGACCAGCGAACCGTGGACTGGACCGTGGCGCCGGTTCGCCACACTATCGCCTGACGGAGGATCGAGATGGACATTCACGCACATCATCGCTGCGGTTGGGCCGAAGGCGACCCGCTGATGCGCGCCTATCACGACGAGGAATGGGGCGTTCCGCAGCATGACGCCCGCATGCTGTGGGAAATGCTGATGCTGGAAGGGTTTCAGGCCGGCCTCGCCTGGATCATCGTGCTCAGGAAGCGCGACGCCTTTCGCGCCGGCTTCGCCGGTTTCGATCCAAAGAAAGTCGCGCGCTTCGGCCCGGCCGATATCGAGCGGCTGATGGCCGATCCCGGCATCGTGCGCGCCCGCGCCAAGATCGAAGCGACGATCCGCGGCGCGCAGATCTTCTGCGAGATGGCGGAGCGCGGCGAGAGTTTCGCCGACTTCTGCTGGTCCTTCACCGATGGCAAGGTGGTGGAAAACGACGGCCACGGCTTCATCGCCTCATCGCCACTCTCCGAACGGATTTCCAAGGAGATGAAACGGCGCGGCTTCAAATTCGTCGGCCCGACCATCGTCTACGCCTGGATGCAGGCCGTCGGCATCGTCAACGACCACGCCACCGGTTGTTTCAGGCGATCGCAAGTCCAGCTTTGATCCGGTGTCGGTGCCTTACATCGGGCGTTTGGGCTCGCTCTTTGGTGGCGTTGCCGTGTCGGAATCGGATTTCTTGTGCTTGTCGGCGGCAATCCTGCGGATGCGGTCGAAGCGGCTTTCCTCGGTTTTTTCGGTCGTGACGACCGTCTCTGGCTTCCGCACGAACGTGATCATGGATCCGTCTCCTGGGCTAGAGGCCTATGCGCCGGGAGAAATCCCCCGGCGGTAGTCATTTCAACTCCTGTGAAGAGCTGGCTTGGTCGGATTCAGGTCAGATCCGAAAGGTGGCTCCTGAGAAGCCACCTTCGCGGACCAGTTGAATTTTAGTAGCCGCCCATGCCGCCGCCACCGCCCGCCGGTGCCGCATCCTTAGCCGGGATGTCGGTGATCATCGCTTCGGCGGTGATCAGAAGTGCTGCGATCGAGCCGGCGTCCTGCAGTGCGGTGCGCACGACCTTTGCCGGATCGACGATACCCGCCTTGATCATGTCGACATAGGTCTCATTCTGGGCGTCAAAACCCTGATTGTGATCCTTGCTGTCGGTGAGCTTGCCGACGACGATCGAGCCTTCGACGCCGGAATTCTCGGCGATCTGGCGGATCGGCGCTTCGAGCGCGCGCAGCACGATCGAAATGCCTGCCGTCACATCGTCATTGACGCCGGTCAGGCCGGCAAGCGCCGACCTGGCACGCAGCAAAGCCACGCCGCCGCCGGGCACGATGCCTTCTTCAACCGCCGCGCGCGTTGCATTCAGCGCGTCGTCGATGCGGTCCTTCTTCTCCTTCACTTCCGACTCGGTGACGCCGCCGACGCGGATGACGGCAACGCCGCCCGACAGCTTGGCCAGCCGCTCCTGCAGCTTTTCCTTGTCGTAGTCGGAGGTGGTTTCCTCGATCTGGCCCTTGATCTGGGCGACACGCGCCTGGATCGTCGCCTTGGTGCCGGCGCCGTCGATGATCGTGGTGGTGTCCTTCTCGATCAGCACGCGCTTGGCGCGGCCGAGCATCTCGATGGTGACGTTTTCGAGCTTGATGCCGAGGTCCTCGGAAATCATCTGGCCTGCAGTCAGCACCGCGATGTCTTCCAGCATCGCCTTGCGGCGATCGCCGAAGCCCGGCGCCTTGACGGCCGCGACCTTGAGGCCGCCGCGCAGCTTGTTGACGACCAGCGTGGCAAGCGCCTCGCCTTCGACGTCTTCCGAAATGATCAGCAGCGGCCGGCCGCTCTGCACCACGGCTTCGAGGATCGGCAGCATCGCCTGCAGATTGCCGAGCTTCTTCTCGTGGATGAGCACGTAGGGCTCTTCCAGCTCAACGCGCATCTTGTCGGCATTGGTGACGAAATACGGGCTGAGATAGCCGCGGTCGAACTGCATGCCTTCGACGACATCGAGCTCGGTTTCGGCAGTCTTGGCTTCCTCGACGGTGATGACGCCGTCATTGCCGACCTTGTCCATCGCCTTGGCGATCATCTCGCCGACGGTTGCGTCGCCATTGGCGGCAATGGTGCCTACCTGGGCGATCTCGGCCGACGACTTGACCTTCTTGGCCTTCGCCTTGATTTCCGTGACGACGGCGGCAACCGCCTGGTCGATGCCGCGCTTCAAGTCCATCGGGTTCATGCCGGCGGCGACCAGCTTGGCGCCTTCGCGCAGGATCGAGGCGGCCAGCACCGTGGCTGTCGTGGTGCCGTCACCGGCGAGGTCGTTGGTCTTCGAGGCCACTTCGCGCACCATCTGCGCGCCCATGTTCTCGAACTTGTCGGCAAGCTCGATCTCCTTGGCGACGGTGACGCCGTCCTTGGTGATGCGCGGCGCGCCATAGGCCTTATCTATGATGACGTTGCGGCCCTTGGGGCCGAGCGTGACCTTCACCGCATTGGTGAGGATCTCGACGCCGCGCAGCATGCGGTCACGCGCGTCGGTGGCGAATTTGATTTCCTTGGCAGACATGATTTTTATCCAGTTCGGTTGATGAAGGCAGAGCCTCCATGATCAATCTCTGAGCCTCCTTGCGCGTCCCGAAGGACACGCGGGCGCTCTGATCAGGCAGCCTTCTTGGCGGCCACGGTCTTGGCTGCGACGGTCTTGGCGGCCACAGTCTTCTCGGTGGCTGCCTCGCTGTTGTCGATGACACCCATGATGTCGGCTTCCTTCATGATCAGAAGGTCCTCGCCGTCGATCTTGACCTCGGTGCCCGACCATTTGCCGAACAGGATCAGGTCGCCGGCCTTGACGTCGAGCGGCACAAGCGCGCCATTTTCGTCGCGTGCGCCAGGGCCAACGGCGATGACTTCGCCTTGCTGCGGCTTTTCCTTGGCATTGTCGGGAATGATGATGCCGCCCTTGGATTTGATATCGCCTTCGGCGCGCCGGATGACGACGCGGTCGTGGAGTGGCCGAAATTTCATGAAAACTTCTTTCTGGGGCCAGCATAGGCGGCCGCTTCCCCCATATAGGCGCTTTGGCACTCGATAGATAGGAGTGCCAAAAATTATTCGCGGGCTCGATGAAATATTGAAAAGTATTATTTCGGCCGGCGATTCCGTGATATCGCGAATGGCATAAATAATTCAAAAAATTGAATTTTGCCGGTCGAGTGCCTATTTATCGGACAAGTTCACTTTCACGATTTCAAACGCAAGGGAGATTTGTTCGATGGCCGATGGCAATCAGACGATCATGGAAAAAGCTGAAGCCCGCTTTGTCGACAAGCAGAAGAAGACGGCCGAGCGCAACAAGGCAACCGCCGAGTACATGTCGGAGGCAAAGGCCAGGGAGATCAAGACGGCGAAGCTCAGGATTTTGCGGCTGGCCAAGGAAGAGGCCGACCGGGTCGCCGAAGCCCTGAACCCGACGCCGAAGAAGAAGCGCGCGACCAAGAAGGCCGCCACAACGGAGGTCAAGACATGAGCCTCACCTTCCCCAACCGCAGCCGCAGCTATGACGAAGCCGGCAAGCGCATCCGTTTCGTCGGCCATGACGGCATGTTCCAGATTTCCTTCTCGGTCGCTGCCGACGCGATGACCAGGATGCAGCCGGCAACCGCAGCCAACGAGGCAGGCTACCTCGCCACATTCGACACGCAGAGCGGCGCCATCCGCGACGTGGCGTCGAAGGCTTACGACCGCACCCGCAAGAGCATGTATGTGCTGACGGCCGCCGACTTCGGCTGATTAGCCGAGCTCCATGCCCTCGATCATCGTGCGTATCTTCGCGGCCTTTTCGAAATGATCGAGGCGGTGGGTTCTGATCCACCATTCCGCTGCTTCCATCAGCAGCTCGGGGTCGTCATTCCTGTTGGCAAAAAACGCGTAGAACGACACGCCGACGGCAGGCCCTTTCTCGGAGATCTTGCGGTCGCAGACCTCCAGTATCTTTTGCCTCAGGCTCGCTCTCACGGGAATCCTCTGGTTTTGGTTCGGCGGGGTCTTGGCCCAGCCTTTGAGCCGGCAGCCGGAACGTTCAATCCTTGCGCTCCGCCCTCTCCCGGCGCCTGACGTCGCGCACATTCATCTGCACGACCATGTCCTCGGCCTCGCGCGGGCCCATCCCGACCATCACTTTTTGCCTGACCACGGCTGGCTGGCCGGTGAAGACGTCGACTATGGTCCAACTCTGGGGAAGCTCCATGCGCAGTGTGTAGCGATTGGCCATGCTGGCTTACCTCAGCCCTGCATCATGAAAAACACCGCTCCCAGGACCAGCACCGTCCAGGCGATCACCGACAATTTCAGCACCATGCCGCCATGCGCGGTCAGAACTTGCCGCAAGCGCGGCACGATGCCTGCCGAAGCGACCGGTGCCGGCACAATGGCGACGGATGCCTTGGCGCCCAGTTTCCCAAAGACCGGCAGCAGTGACGGTTCACGCACGAAAATGACCTCGAATGTCGGGGAAAGTCGGAGCGAGCATGCTCGCGCCCTTCCATAGCACTCTTTTCGCGAGCGCCCTGCATGCCAAATGCAGATAGGCGGTATTAACGTCGGCCCTGCTGCTTCATGGCCGGAACCGCACAAATCCGCTGCGACAAGCGGTCCAGCGAAGGTTCTCGACTATATGATTGTGTGGAGGCCTCGCCTCGGGATCGAACCGAGGCTTCAGAGATTTGCCGTCTCCAGCGTAGCCGCTCCGCCACGAGGCCATTGCCGTTGACCTAACGGGGAAATGCTTGCGGAAAAGTTAAGCCCGAAGGCGGTTCTGTCAACACTTTGCGAAATGCCGCTTGGCGGTGTCGTTCCATCGCTTTCCGCCAGGCTCCATGCTGCCAAACTCCGAAGGGACGAGCGGTGCCTTTGGGAGGCGAGACGTCGATCTGTGCGGGCAATGCGTGACCGGCAAGCAGCGCTCCAGCGGGTGAATCAGAACTCCAACTCACAGCCCTAACTCTTTGTTTTAAAAAAACCCCAAGGGAAAGCTTTATGTGCTTTTCCCGGGAAGCCGTCTGGGCTTTTCCTAAAGAGCTCAGGCACTCACGCCGCGGCACTCCTGCCTTTCGCACCGGCTTCCGCCTTGAAGATGCGGAACGTGTTGCGCCCTGCCGCCTTGGCGGCATAGAGCGCGGTGTCGGCCTGCGCGAACAGGTCGCAAGGCGAGCCTGCCCCGGCAAACGCGATACCGACCGAGGCGCCGAGCCTCAGCGACTGGCCGCGGATCGCGACCGGCTTGCCCATGCTCTCGATGATGTCGCGCGCCACGCCGGAGACAGCACCCCGGTCGAGATGCGACCCGAGCAGCACCGCGAACTCGTCGCCGCCGACGCGCGCCACCAGCTCCGCCTCACCGCAGCCGCCGGCAAGGCGCTCGGCCGCCGCCTTCAGGCATTCGTCGCCGACGACATGGCCGAACGTGTCGTTGACCGCCTTGAAGCCGTCAAGGTCGATCAACAGCAGCGCGCCGAGTGGGCGGCTTTCATCCACCTGCGCCAGCCGCGCCTGGAAGCGGGCGCGGTTGGCAAGCCCGGTCATGGCATCGAATTCGGCGAGATAGCGCATCCGGTCCGACAGGATCTTTTCCTCGGTGATGTCCTGTTTCATGCCGAAGATGCGCACCGGCACACCCTCCTCGCACTCGACGGTCGCGGTGATGCGGATCCAGCGGCTGTGTCCGGCGAAGGTGGTGATCTCGGCGTCGAGGCTGAAGCCGCTGCGCTCGGCGATCGCGCGGCTGCGCAAACTGTCCAGCGCCTTGCGCGACTCCGCCGGATAGCACTTGACGATCTCACTGCGATCGAGCAGGGCGCCGCGCGGCAGATCGAACAAATCATAGACCACATCGGTCCAGTGCAATTGTTCGCCGGGCAGGCTGCATTCCCACACGCCGATACGCGCGGCGACCGAAGCACGGTCGAAGATCTTGCGGCTGTGCGCCAGCGAAACCTCTTGCCTGGCGATCAGTGCGGCCTGTGCTACGACTTGCTGCTTGAGTTGGGCGACGGCGGCGGCATCGCGACGGCGCTCGTCGGCGCTGTCGTGCCCTGCCCGCTTGCCGGGCTGCGAGGCCGGGCCTTTCGGAGCGTATGACGTATCGGGCATGGCGGAATTCCTGGCAGGTGGCCACCATGGCGCGGAAGCCCTTAAAACTTCGCTGACAATCCGTGGGTTCCTCGCCCCCACGAGAGTGGGGGAGAGGTGGCWCGGCGAAGCCGAGACGGAGAGGGGGAATGGCGCAAACCCTTCCGCTCGGATGCAAGCCATTCCCCGTGACATGCCGACGCCAGCCCCCTCTCCGTCCGCTTCGCGGCCACCTCTCCCCCGCTTTGCGGGGCGAGGAACCCGAGCCTTGCCACCTCTGGCCTTTCTCTCCACCGACGGAACTCCAGACCACTTTTCCCCTTGAACGCTCCCTCAATCTGCCCTAGCCTGATGTGAGAAAAGGTTTTTCCAAACATTTCCGAGCGGGCTCGGCCATTGGCCGGGCCTTGTTCCGACCTGTAAGAGAAAACCTTTTCCCAACTAAGGATTTCTCGGCGCGATGGCATCGGACGATCAGCCAGTTCCGGTCTTTCCAAAGCCCGTCACCTTGCGTGACGTGGCGGCGCAGGCCGGCGTCAGCGTCGCCACCGCCTCGAAAGCGCTCAACGACCAGGGGCGCATGACCGCCGAGACCCGCGAGCGCATCCGCGAGATAGCGCGCAGCCTCGGCTTCCGCCCCAACAGCCTGGCGCAGAGTCTGCTTAGGCGCCGCTCCTTCACCGTCGGCCTGCTCACCAACGATACCTATGGCCGCTTCTCGCTGCCGCTGATGTCGGGCATTTCGGACGCGCTGGTCGACAAGGGCGTCTCGGTGTTCCTGTGCAATGTCGAAGAGGATCCGCGCCTTGGCCAGCTGCATGTCGACGCCATGCTCGACAAGCGCGTCGACGGCATCATCGCCACCGGCAAGCGTATCGACCGCCATCTGCCTGTCGATCTCTCCAATCTGCGCGTGCCCGTGATCTATGCCTTCACCCAGCCCGATCCCGACGCTGTCGCCTTCGTCTCGGACGATGCCGGCGGGGCGCGGCTGGCGGTCGAGCATTTCTGCCGGCTCGGCCGCCGGCGCATCGCCCATGTCAGCGGGCCGGCGAGCTTTGCCGTGGTCCACGCCCGCGCCCAGGCCTATCGCGACGTGCTCGCCGAAACCGGGCTGCCGGTGACCGAACCGCTGCTCGGCTCCTGGTCGGAAGCCTGGGGGCATGAGGCAGTGGCGATCCTGTTCGATGGCAAAAGCGAAAGGCCGGACGCCATCTTCTGCGGCAACGACCAGATCGCGCGCGGCGTCATCGATGCTCTGCGTGAACGCGGCCTCAACGTGCCCAATGATGTCGGCGTCATCGGCTTCGACAATTGGGAGATCGTCGCCGAAGCGACCCGCCCGCCGCTAACCTCGGTCGACATGAACCTGGTCGCCCTCGGACGCGAGGCGGGCCTGACCCTGCTTTCACTGGTCGGCGGCCAGCCCGCCGTGCCGGGCATTCGAAAACTGCCGTGCCGGCTGGTGGTGCGGCATTCCTGCGGCCATCCGCTGGATGGCTGAAAACGAAAGCGCCGCCTGATCGGCGCCAAGCCGCACACAGCGGCCAACCTTGGAGGAGGAGAAGATGAGGAACCTGATTGCCAAACTGGCCCTGACCGCTGCCGTGCTGGGCAGCAGCCTCGGCGCTGCCGCCGCCGACACCGCCAACATCTGGGTGCGCGCCGACGGCTCGAACTTCATGCCGAAGATCGTCGACGCCTACAACAAGGCGCACAAGGACCAGATCAAGCTCGACATCATCCCCAATGCCGAGATCATTCCGAAATACGGCGCCGCCGCCGCCGGCGGCACGGCGCCCGACGCGCTGTCGCTCGACTTGATCTACACGCCCTCCTTCGCCGCCTCCGGCCAGTTGGAGGACATCACCGATTGGGCCAAGTCCCTGCCCTATTTCGCCAGCCTGTCGCCGGCGCATGTGAAGACGGGAACTTACAAGGACCACATTTACGGCCTGCCCTTCTCGGCCGACGCCTCGGTGCTGATCTGGAACAAGAAGCTGTTCAAGCAGGCCGGTCTCGACCCTGAAAAAGGCCCGACCAACTGGGCCGAGATCGCCGCCGACGCCGAAAAGGTCAACGCGCTCGGCGGCAACATCAAGGGCTTCTACTTCTCCGGCAATTGCGGCGGCTGCAACATCTTCACCTTCACACCGCTGATATGGGCCTCGGGCGGCGATATCCTCTCGGAAGACGGCTCGAAGGCGACGCTGGACAGCCCGCAACTGCGCGGCGCCATCGACCTCTACCGCTCGATGGTCAAGAAGGACCTGGTGCCGGCAGGCGCGCAGACCGATACCGGCGCCAACTTCTTTGCCGCCTTTGCCGCCGGCAATATCGGCATCTCGCCCTCCGGCGCCTTCGCCATCGGCGCGCTCAACACGCAGTACCCCAATGTCGACTACGGCGTCACTTTCCTGCCGGGCAAGGATGGCGGCTGGTCGTCCTTTGCCGGCGGCGACAATTTC
This sequence comes from Mesorhizobium sp. P3_A8, assembly GCF_056402995.1. Classification (NCBI taxonomy): domain Bacteria; kingdom Pseudomonadati; phylum Pseudomonadota; class Alphaproteobacteria; order Hyphomicrobiales; family Phyllobacteriaceae; genus Mesorhizobium; species Mesorhizobium sp. P3_A8. Next base: position 137,964 of record NZ_JBFUGI010000011.1, read on the forward strand.
GTCGTCACCAAGGGCACCAAGAAACTCGCCGTGGTGAAGGAGTTCCTCGACTTCGCCTATTCGCTCGAGGGCCAGACCATCCTGGCCAAATATGGCAGCCTGCCGGTGCGCGGCGACATCGCCAAGGATGCGCTGAAGGATCTCGACCCGCGCTACCAGATCGCCGCCGAGGCCATGGCCAAAGGCAAGACGCCCTATTCGGTGGTGTTCAACGATCTGATCAACTCCGCCAACGGCCCGTGGACGCAGATGATCAACGAGGTCTTCTTCGGCGACGATGTCGACGGCGCGATCGCGAACGCGCAGGAGACCATGCAGTCGATCATCGACCAGGCGCCGCAGAAGTAGCGGCCGCCTGCCGGCCACCCGCCTGTCTCCCTGGGCGGGTGGCCGGCAATTTTGCATCGCCAACGGCAGGGCTATAGCGTTGAGACAAGACCCCCTCATCCGGCCGCTACGCGGCCACCTTCTCCCCGCTGGGGAGAAGAGACGGGCGCTCGTGCCGGCTCCCTCCTCTCCCCTCGGGGAGAGGTCGGATTGCCCCGAATTGCCCTTCGCAATTCGGTTGGCAATCCGGGTGAGGGGGTACTTGGCCAACGCCCGAACAGCATCGGCCATCCACCCATGACCACCATCGCAACCACCACCGCCCCACCCCGCGCCAGAAAACGAGTCGGCGCGGGCCGCCGGCAGTGGATCGGGCTGCTCTATGTCGCGCCGGCCGTGGCGCTGGTGATGCTGTTCTTCGTCATCCCGCTCGGCATGACGGCCTGGATGTCGCTGCACAACTGGCCGCTGATGGGCGAGCACTTCTATATCGGCTTCGACAATTACGTCGCCATTCTGCGCGACACCCGGTTCTGGAACGCGCTCAAATTCACCGGCTACTACACGGTGATCGTCACCATCGCGATCTTCGCCATCGCCTTTCCGCTGGCGATCTTCATCGAAAAACCGCGGCCGCTGACCAACCTCTACCGCACCGCCTTCTTCATGCCGGCGGTGGTCGGCTTTGCCTCGGCGAGCCTGCTCTGGTCATGGCTGCTCAATGTCGATTCCGGCCTGTTCAGCCCAGCCGCCTACGATCTCGGCCTGATCGACAAGAAGTTCAACCTGCTCGCCACCTTCCAGCCGGCCTTCTGGTCGATCATCGCCATGGTGGTGTGGAAGGTCGCCGGCTTCACCATGATCATCCTGATGACCGGCCTGCAATCGATCCCGCAGGACCTGCAGGAGGCCGCCGTCATCGACGGCGCCGGGCCGTTCGCAAGGTTCCGGGCGATCACTTTGCCGCTGATGCGCCGCACGCTGGCGCTGGCGCTGATCCTGTCGGTGGCCGGCTCGATCCTCGCCTTCGACCAGTTCTACATCATCCTGCGCGGCGGCCCGCGCAACCAGACGCTGACGGCGGTCTACTGGATCTTCAACCAGTCCTTCGTGTCGTTCAAGCTCGGCTATGGCGCCGCACTCTCGATGGTGCTGCTGGTGATCCTGGTGGCGCTCAGCCTCGTTCAGCTCTGGCTGCTGCGCAAGCCGGAAGGTATCGACTGATGGCGCAGGCGGTATCAGCCAGAGGCAAGCTCGCTGCTCGCTTCGCCAGGCACTCCACCGGCATCATCGCCTCTGTGCTGTTCGTGGCGCCGATCGTGTGGACCGTGCTGTCGGCCTTCAAGCCGGCGGCAGAAGCCCGCCTGCCGCCACTGCCGCCATGGCCGACGACGGGCTTCTCGCTCGAAAACTACGCCACGCTCAACTCCTTCGGTGATGGGCTGTGGGCCTCGGCGCAAAACAGCATCTACGTCTCGGTGATGACCGTCATTTTGTCGGTCATCGTCAGCGTGCTCGCCGGCTACGGTTTTTCGCGCTTTCGCTTTCCGTTCAAGGACCTGTTCTTCGTCCTCATCCTGTCGACGATCATGATCCCGTTCCAGTCGATCCTGACGCCGATCTTCCTGGTGCTGACCAAGCTTGGCCTGCACAACACGCTGACCGGCCTGGTCGGCGTCTATGTGACGCTGCAATTGCCGTTCTCGATCTTCATGATGCGCAACGCCTTCGACGCGGTGCCGCGCGAGATCGAGGAGGCCGCCCGCATGGACGGCGCCAACAACGTCACCATGCTTTTGAAGGTGATGCTGCCGCTGGTCTGGCCGGGCGTCGTCACCATCGCGCTGTTCGCCTTCCTCGGCGCCTGGAACGAATTCCTCGCCGCCCTGGTGCTGATGACCGACCAGTCCAAATTCACGCTGCCGGTGATGATGACGGCACTGCAGTCGGGCCGCTTCGGCGCCATCGACTGGGGTGCGGTCCAGGCGGGCGTCACCGTGATGATGGTGCCGTGCCTGATCCTGTTCCTCGCGCTGCAGCGCTTCTACATCCGCGGCCTGATGGCCGGGGCCGTCAAGTAATCGACCAAATGGAGTAAGTTCATGACCGCATCCGCAAAACCCGGAAAACCGAAACTCGCCTTCCGCCCGCTGCCGGTGCCGCAGGTCGACGTGCACGGCTTCTGGGGCGACCGCGCCGACGCGGTGGCGACGCGCACCGCCGATATCCTCTACGAGCGCTGCGTCGAGGCGCGCATGCTGGAGCAGATCGACCCCGACCGCCCCTCGCCCGGAATCGTCATTCCCTTCCACTCGCCCTCGCCCGATGAAGCCGACCGCCAGGGCGCCGAATTCACCGGCTCGACGGTGACGACGCAGATGTTCTGGGATTCCGATCTCGGCAAGACGATCGAGACCGCGGCCTATTCGCTCTACCGGCTCAAGAACCCCGAGCTTGAAAAGAAGATCGACGCCGTCATCGACATGTATGGCAGACTGCAGCAGGAGGACGGCTACCTCTCCAGCTGGTACCAACGCATCCAGCCCGGCAAGCGCTGGACCAATCTGCGCGACTGCCACGAACTCTATTGCGCCGGCCATCTGATCGAAGGCGCGGTCGCCTACTATCAGGCGACGGGCAAGCGCAAGCTGCTCGACATTATGAGCCGCTATGCCGACCACATCGCCTCGGTGCTGGGGCCGGAGCCCGGCAAGAAGAAGGGCTATTGCGGCCATGAGGAGATCGAGCTGGCGCTGGTCAAGCTCTCGCGGGTGACCGGCGAGACGAAATACATGGAGCTGGCGAAATACTTCATCGACCAGCGCGGGCAGCAGCCGCATTACTTCGACGAGGAGGCGCGCGCCCGCGGCGCCGACCCCAAGGCCTATCATTTCAAGACCTATGAATACAATCAGTCGCACAGACCGGTGCGCGAACAGGACAAGGTCGTCGGCCACGCGGTCAGGGCGATGTACCTCTATTCGGGCATGGCCGACATCGCCACCGAATATGGCGACGACACGCTGCGGGTGGCGCTCGACCGGCTGTGGGACGATCTCACCACGAAAAACCTCTACATCACCGGCGGGCTCGGACCCTCGGCGCACAATGAAGGTTTTACCAGCGACTACGATTTGCCCAATGAGAGCGCCTATGCCGAGACCTGCGCCGCCGTTGGCCTGGTGTTCTGGGCGAGCCGCATGCTCGGCATGGGGCCGAACGCCCGCTATGCCGACATGATGGAGCGCGCGCTCTACAATGGCTCGATCTCCGGCCTGTCGCTCGACGGCTCGCTGTTCTTCTACGAAAACCCGCTGGAAAGCCGGGGCCGGCACAACAGATGGAAATGGCACCGCTGCCCCTGCTGCCCGCCCAATGTCGGGCGCATGGTCGCCTCCATCGGCAGCTATTTCTACAGCCTGGCCGACGATGGGCTCGCCGTCCACCTCTACGGCGACTCCACCGCCCGCTTCGACATAGCGGGCACGCCAGTGAGCCTGACACAGGCGAGCCACTATCCCTGGGACGGCGCCGTCGAGATCACGGTTGAACCGCAAGCGCCGGTAGAGTTCACGTTGCATCTGCGCATACCGGGCTGGAGTTCCAACGCCACGCTCGAGATCAATGGCGAGGCGGTCGACCTCGATGACGTGAGCAGCGACGGCTATGCCGCGATCCGGCGCGTCTGGCAAAAGGGTGACCGCGTCCGGCTCGACCTCGAAATGCCGATCGAGCGGCTCTACGCCAACCCCGAGGTCAGGCAGGATGCTGGGCGCGTCGCGCTGTCGCGCGGGCCGCTGATCTATTGCGTCGAGGCATCAGACAATGACAGCCGGCTGCATCGCCTGACCCTGCCGCGCACGGCAGGGATAGAGGCCCATGAGGCGCCCGAACTGCTTGGGGGCGTGGTGACGCTTTCAGCCACGGCGCGGACCGATGCCAGCGACGGCTGGCAGGACGGGCTCTATCGCTCCGAACCGCCGGCCAGCGTCGAGACGCGCCTGACCGCCATCCCCTATTTCGCCTGGGACAATCGCGAGCCCGGCGAGATGCTGGTGTGGCTGCGGGACGGCTGAGGCCGGCCGCAAGACTTCAGGCCTTGCGCGTTCGACTATGTCCGGCTTGATTGAGCGGCGGCGGCAGGCAGCGCCGTCTTCGGTGCCGCTTGCGGCGCGCCGTTGTCGACATGCGCCCAGGCCGGCCGCTCGAACAGGAACATGCCGAAGCCCACGCGTTGGATGATGAAGTAGAGCACCACCGGGCTGATGATCGAGACCAGCAGCACAGCCAGGCTGAGCATGCCGGTGTCGGTCAGCAGGCCGCTTGCCAGTGCGGCACCGCGGAAGAGCGACATCGGAATGGTGAAGGCGACATAGACGATCAGCGAATGTTCGCCCAGCCAGCGCAGCCATTCCATGACGGGGAATGTCGACAGGAAGCCGCCAAGCACGCACAGCGCCACGGCGCCAGTGACGGCCAAGGTGAGATGCAGCGGCGGCCATGCCGCCAGGCCCATCTGCATGCCGACCGGCTGCATAGCATAACCCGGCGAATAGACGAGCAGGCCGTTGACAACAGCCCACAAAGCCAGGCCGGCGACGGCCAGCATCGGGCGGGGTTGCGTCCACTCGACGAGCCGGAAAATCAGCGGCGCCAGCACAAAGCCGAGGTAGAAGAACACGAAATAGGCCGCGAATTGTTCAAGCGCATAGCTGTCGGGATGCGGTGCCCACATCTGCAGCGCGGCAGCAGGCGCAATGACGATCCAGGCCGGCACGCGGAATTGCCGCAAAAGTTTGGCGACAAGGCCGAACACCGCCAGCATGTAGATGAACCACAGCACGCCATAGGGCTGGACAACGGCCATTGCGAGATCGTGCAGCATGCCGCCGGGATCCCGGCTGAAGATGCCGATCTTCAGCCCGATCGAGATGATCGCCCACAGCACGTAGAAATAGAGATAGTGGACGACACGCCGGTCGACATAGCGCCGCCACGGCCGGTCGATCACCTGCGACAGGAACAGTCCCGAAATCAGGAAGAATTCCGGCATGCGGAACGGCGTCGCGAAGCCGATGACATAGTGGAGAAAACCGACGCCGCCCGTGTACTCGCCGGTGTTGTAGGCCGAGTACATCATGACCACTAGGATGATCGAGAGACCTTTGGCCGTGTCCACCCACGGCATGCGCATCGGGCTGTTCATGGCGAATCCATCCGGGGCCGGCCAACCCGGCCGGCCATCATCCGGCGATATCTAGCACCATCAAGCTTCCCAGATCGTAAACGCGGCCGGTTTTGGCAGGGGAGCTGGCGCCGCCTAGCGTTTGGCCTTCGACTTGTTCAGAGCGATGGCAGCAAGCACGAGCGCCTTGAAAGCCTCTTCGTTGACCTCTTCACCCTTCTGAAAATCAATAGCCCGCCGCGTATTCCCTTCGAGGCTGGAGTTGAACAGGCGCGCGGGATCGGGCAGCGCAGCACCTTTGGCGAAGGTCAGCTTGACGACGCTCTTGTAGGTCTCGCCGGTGCAGATCATGCCGTCATGCTCCCACACCGGCACGCCGCGCCATTTCCAGGTCTCGACGACATCGGGATCGGCTTGATGAATGAGCGCGCGCAGCCGGGCCAGCATCTCCCCGCGCCAGTCGCCGAGTTCCTTGATCCTGCCGTCGATCAGTTCGGAGGGAGATTTGCTCTCTTGCGATCCGGTCATGCTTTTCCTCCTCAAAATATGAACAATAAAGCGCTTACATACGCTCGCCAGGCAATTGGCTGGCCTGCTTCACCCAGGCGCTGAATTGCGCCTCGTCGAACGGATCGTCCTCGTGGATGTTGAGGTAGCGCGTGTCCTGGCTCCTGGATTCGCCCGGCGGCACCGGCTTCAGCGACGTGCCGCGAAAGAAGGCCACCTTGATGTATTTGGTGAAGCAATGGACGCCGAGGAACCAGCCCTCGCCTTCGACGCCATAGAGCGGCGAGTTCCATTTCACCGCCTTGTGCACGCCGGGCACGGCGCGTGAGATGAGCGCGTCGAGACGCCCACCCATCTCGCGCTTCCAGCCCGGCATGGCCGCGATATACGCCTGCACCGGCGCGTCGCCATGGCCCTTGGCGATCTGCGGGTTGCCGCCGGAAAGCAGCTTCGGTTCAGCCTTGGCGCCGGTCGACTTGGCCATACCCTTCCCCTCCTATCCCGCGTCCTTTCCCGACATAGGGCAGCACGAACATATAGAGGCCGCTGAACAGCAAAAGGAAGAGCGGCAGAAGCGGCGAATAGACCACCCAGGCCGGCGGTTGCCCAAAGGCCATGGTGGCGAAATTGGCGACGACGGTTGCTGTGAAGATAATCGACAGCCAGCGATGCGTCTGCCTGATCCATTTGCTCCAGTCCAAAATTACCTCCCTTAAAAAACTGCGTGAAATTGGGCGCTGCTACCAGCGCGCCAGCTGGGTGATCTGGATGAGATTGCCGCAGCCGTCATTCAGCTTGGCGATGGTCGAGCCGGTCACTTCGGTCGGCGCCATGCTGAACGTGCCGCCGTTTGCCGTGATGCGCTCATGGTCGCCCTTGATGTCGTCGGTGAAGAACATCACCGCCGGCTGGCCCTGCTCGAACATCGCCTGCTGGTAGGCCTTGGTCGCCGGATTGTCGTTGCGCGCCAGTTGCAGCTCGGTGCCCTCGGGCTCGTCCGGCGAGGCGACCGTCAGCCAGCGGAACGGCCCGTTGCTGAAATCGGCCTTCTTGGCCAGGCCGAGCACACCGGTGTAAAAGGCAAGCGCCTTGTCTTGGTCGTCGACATGGATGCTGGTCAGTTTGATCTTCATCGTCTTTCTCCATAGGTTTTGCTGGCGGCAAGCCGCCCAGGTAAACTCAGCTTTGGTTTTCAAATCGGCCGGTGGATTTTAGTCAGTCCGGTCGAGAAGCTGCTCCAGCTTCTCGAAGAATTGCGGCCAACCGGTTCTGGCGCCGCCATAGGCCCGGCGCTGATCGGGCCGGAAGCCGGATTGCTCCATGCGCAGATGCGTTCCGGTTGGCGTCGGGGTCAGCGTGAAGGTCACAACGCTCCTGAGATCAAAGGCCGGATCCAAGTGCGCGAGGTTCCAGGTGTAGGACAGCGTCTTGTTCGGCTCGACGGCAAGCACCTCGCAGTCGAGCACGCCGCCCCAATCGGCGCTGATGTTGAAGCGGTGGCCGACATCAGGCTTGAAATCATTCTTCATCAGCCACTCCTCGATCAGATGCGGTTGCGTCAGCGCACGCCAGAGTTTTTCCGGCGGATGCGAAATCTGCCGCTCGACGACGACAGTGCGGGTCTCCTGGGCACTATCGTTCACTGGTCCATCCTTTTGAGCAAATCCTCGAGATCGTCGAACCGGCTCTCCCAGAACCCGGCCATATGGCGTGTCCAGTCCATCAGCGGCGCCAGCGCACCGAGCTGCGCGCTGTAATGCGTCTGCCGGCCCTCATGGCGGTCGCGCACCAGCCCGGCCTGCTTCAGCAAGCCCAGATGCTTCGACACCGCCGGCTGCGAGACGCCGGACTGGCTCGTCAGCGCCCCTACCGTCTGTTCTCCCTGGCGGCACAGCCGTTCGAAGATCGCCCGCCTTGTCGGGTCGGCGAGCGTCCTGAAGAGCATGTCATGGGCGTCCGGCATGTCAGATCGATAACCCGTTGGCTATTGGTTGACGTATAACCACAGGGATATATGTTCGTCAAGCGGGGATTTGGAGGGCGGAAGATTTTGAACGGACGGAAGATTGGACGACAGCAATGATCCTCGTCACCGGCCATGTCGGCAACACCGTCGTCTCAAGACTGGTGTCGTCAGGCCAAGAGGTGGCCGCACTTGTCCGCAAGCCTGAGGCTGCGCAAGGGCGCCTGCCGCGGGGAGTAGCGCTGCGTGTCGGCGATTACGAGGATGCCCCCGCCCTGAAGACAGCCTTCACCGGCATCGACCAACTGGTGCTGATTTCAAGCGATGGTTATGCGGATGCGGTCATGCGCCACCACGCCAACGCCATCGCGGCAGCAAGCGCGGCCGGTGTCCGCCACATCACCTTCACAGGCATCATCGACATCGGCGAGGCCTCGCCCTTCTACTACGCGCCTGTTTACCGGGACGCAGAGCGCCTGCTGGCCGCCTGCGGCGTGCCCTCGACCATCTTGCGCTGCGGCCTCTACAGCGATTTTATTCTCGACACATGGCTCGTGCCCGCCGCGGGGGAACTGGCGCTGCCTGTCGGACAGGGCCTGGTCGCACCGGTCTCGCGCGACGACGTTGCGGCCGCCATCGCCGCGGCGGCAGCGAGGGCCAACACATCCAGCGCCCTTTACACGATCACCGGAGACCAGGCGCTGGGCTTTGACGAGGTCGCCGCCTGTTATGGCGAGGTAACAGCACAGCCCCTACGCTATCGTCCCTGCTCCCCCGGCGACTATCTGGCCTCCGCGTCGGCGCGCCTCGACAATCCCTGGCCACAAGCCTTCTCCAGCCTATGCGCCTCGATAGCCGAGGGTCGCTACGCCGCGACATCAAGCGATTTCACCGCGCTTACCGGTAAGCAGCCGGAAAGCTTTCGAGATTTTCTGGCTCGGGCGGTCCCCGGAAGGCCTGCGGACGGCTAGTTCTTCGGCATAGTTGTTTTGACGGATTGGATGGAGATTTTGCCGAAGCCTTCCCAACTTCGTCATCCTAGGGCGAAGCAGGAGCGAAGCTCCGTCGCGGAGACCCTGGGATCCATTCCGTGACCTTGGCCATGGAGTGCAGCGGAGCGAAATTCTGCACCGATGTGGCGCTCCACAGTCCCGGCATGGATCCTCGGGTCTGCGCCGCGTCGCTACGCTCCTTGCTCCGCCCGTGGATGACGAAACGGTGGATGTTTCCGCCAATCACCAAGGCAGGCGATCCGTCAACGCAGGCGACTGGTTCCGTCCAGAGCCACTAGACGGCGACGTGGGTGCGGCCGATCTCCTGCGCCACCAGTTCCTGCAATTGCCACAGATTGCGGTCGCGAATGCCGCAGGCGTCGAGATGGCGGATCGTCTCGAACAGATATTGCGCGCCCGAGCCCCAGTGACCGACAGCCCTGGCCAGCGTCGCCGCGACCGCAGGCTTGTCGAGCTTGCCGGCGTAGCGCGGATTGGCGGGGTCGACGACGAAGCCGAGCGCTCGGCTCACCCTACCTTCGGTGGTGACCTGCAGCCAGCGCGGCACGTTGACGGCGGGCAGGATGGTCATCTCGCGGCGCAGCAGTGCTTCGAGATTTTCGGCAACCGGCTCGGCGATCTCGAACACCATGCCCTGGCACTGGCCGCCGCGGTCAAGCGCCATCATCAGGCCGGGCTGATCAAACGTGCCGCGAAAGCGCTGCACGGTAAAACAAAACGACCGGTGCCAGCCTCGCGCCACCGCCCGCTCACCTCCCCTCACCTCGCCGGCCGGCTTCCACAGCAGCGAGCCATAGGCGAACAGTTTCAGTGGTCCGGGCGGCGCACTGGCCAGGATCTCGTCGCGAAACCGCGCATAGTCGGCGTCTAGCATATAGACCATGCCCGGCGTCGGCCCCGTATCTTCGACAACCCGCATGGTCCGCGCCACCAGCGCCTCGGTCAGCGCCATCGGCGATTTGCGGGGAGGCGTGGTGGAAATCGGCTTGTTCATCCTGGTCATGTTGCTGAAGGCTCGAAAATTCTCAAGAGGTGCTGGACGCCAGGGCAATAACTCCAGTTTCCGAGCCCGCTGAGTATTTTTCTGCAGGCGCTTGCGCAGCCCCTCACCTGCCTGCCGGCATCCTCTCCCCGTATAGTGACTGTATAGTGACGGGGAGAGGAGCGCTGTCGTCGGTGATTTCGCCAATCGCCAGCGCCGCAAGAAAGGCGCCGGCATCGCGGCCAGCCCCTCTCGCCCCGTTTACGGGGAGAGATGTCCGGCAGGACAGTGAAGGGCAGCGCTGACGTTGGCGAATTACAACCGCGAAACCGCCAATTTAGCCGAATCAAAATCTGAGCCATCTAGCCCAAGCCCCTGAAACGACTCGCCTCTGCTGCCGCCCCGGTGCGCCTCACACCCTGCGGTGGAAAACATCGCCCGAGATCGAGAAGCTGGACTCGTCGATCCAGACGATATTGAAATAAACCGGCGCCGGCTGGTAGGCGTTCACGTTCATGATGGTCAGGATTCCGCCATCGGACGACGGATCCCAGCTGCATGAACCGATCGCGCCAACCGTGCCATTGGCTTCTATCTGGCAGGTCTGCCCGATAATCATCGTCTCGCCCGCCTCGCTGTCCCATACGCCGACCGGCGCCGGCGCGGATTGGGCAAGGGCCGATGTGACGAACATTCCAATCGCCGTCACGCCAGCAAGGGCAACACCGGAACGACGCGATCCGGCCAAAAGCGATGTCATGCTAAACCCCGTCTTACGGTGATGTTGTGTCCGTCGAGACACTGCGTCAGCAAGAGAGCACCGACCCTCGCCCGGGGTCGGTGCCATATGCGCCAATCGGCGGTATCGAGGCCAGACGAACCGTCCATGAAGCAGTCGCCCGGCCCCACCTTGGACGCACATTCCGCTCTCCGCCGCCGGCCTGCCGGTCACTTTTTCTTGTGCTTGAACAGGCGCGCCTTGCAGGACGCCGACAGCTGGTCCTTATGGTCGGCCAGGCACTTCGGCGCGGCGCCCGTCGTCAAGACGCCACCGCCGCAGAAGCGATTGGCATCCACCGCGCAAGGGCCCTTGGTGGTGGTGTAGCGGGCGAACGCCTCGTTTGAACTCACAAGCGCGACCGCTGCTATCACAACGGCATAGAAGATTTTCATTGCAAGGCTCCCGACAAAAACACTGGCTCCCCCAGTGCAGGGTTGGTTACGCACGGCTCCTGGAGCATGGCCCGGGTGCTGATATCGCTGGAGGTGCCGGCGGCTCGCGACCCAGCTGGCTCCCATGGCCAGCCTCCCGCCGCCGCATTGCGACAGACAAAAACACTCCTGCTTTCGTCCATCGACGACCGCCCCGCTCCCCGCCAGCGCAATGACCCCTGCGATTCATGTGCTGATGCGGGAATGACTAAGGCAGTTCGGATGCGGGCGCATCCTAGCTGAAAAGCGGAGGATGCATGGCGCGCACACGCAATCACGGCCGCCTAAAACGGGTCGTGCTTCGAGACAGGAAACAAATCAAAACAAAAGCTTGAAGCGCGTGATTTAGACAGATCCGGCCAACACCAGCAGCGCCACGGCTTCGCTGCGGCTGCGCGTGCCGGCCTTCTTTTTCACGTTCTCGATATGGTAATGGACCGTGGCTGCCGCGATGCCCAGGATGATCGCGATTTCCGCATCGGTCTTGCCCGCCGCGACCCAGCGCATACAGTCCGCCTCCCTGGGCGTCAGCAGGATCGGCGAGCGGTTGCTGAGACCAAATCCCACCGCTTCATAGGCCTTGTCGTGCACCGCAAGCGCCATGGAGCGCATGATGGCTCTCTCGGCCGCATTCATCGTCACCGGCTTCAAGGCGGCGACCGAGACCAGCCCCTGATAGCTGGAAGGCCCATGGATCGGTATCGCCATGACTTCGGCCCAACCATATTCTATCGCCGCGACGGTGACCGCCGCACCTTCGACGGTAAAGGTTCGTGCATCGCCCATTTCGGTCCACAGGAACGGTGTCATGCGACGGCGCGCTTCGAGGATCATGGGGTCGATCTCCATGAACCCGTTCGCCATGTAGGACTCGAACCAATCCTTTGGCCAATTGTTGAAATAGAAGCGATAGGACCGCGAGCCACCGGCGCCCGCCCAAGCACCGCCAGCACTTGCGGTGAAGCCGAAAACGCCGATCGCCTCGATGAAGCGCTCGATGACTTTGCTGACGTCACTGGTCGCCGCGCAAAATTCAAGAAAGTCCTGCCCTGCCGCCGTCCGCATATGCCACTCCAAAACCCCTCGGCAATCTCAGCGATCCCAAGCAAGCACACAAGGCGTTTCATCGACTTGAAGGCTGCGGCATTACGGCCTGTTCGCCCCGCCTACGACACCAGCGGCATCGGCACCTTCAGCCCATCGATCAGCGCATCGCGAAACAACGCGATCGGCCGGGCAAGCCGTCCGGCCGGCGGGCGGTGCAGCATCCAGGCGCGCACTTGCGGCTTGAAGTCGGGGCAGTCGATCACCTCCACCTTGTCGCGCCAGCGGCTGTCGGCGAAGGCGCCCGGCGTGACGATGCTGATGCCGTGGCCGCGCGCCACCAGCGACATTCTGAGGTCGACGCTGAGCGCCTCCACGCCGACCTGGAACGGCAGCCTGGCGGCCTCGAAACTCTGGCGGATGAAGGCACGGAACCCGCAGCCGTTTTCGTTCATCACCCAGGCAAAGCGCGACAGCGAGGCGAGGTCGGCTTGCTTCGGCACGCCAAGGCCGGGCGAGGCCACCAGCAGCACCGATTGCGCGCCGAGATCGTCGCAGACCAGTTCGTCCGGCGGCGCCAGGCCTTCGGCGAGGCACACCGCCACCGCGTCGAGTTCGCTGCGCGCCACTTGCTCGACCAGCCTTGGCGACCAGCCCGAAATGATGCGCAGTGTCAGCTGCGGAAAGGTGGCGCGCAGACTGTCGAGCGGCAGCGCGAGTGCTGCGTCGGAGAGATAGGGCATGAGGCCCAGGCGGAACTCGCCCTTGACCTCGCCTTGCGGCGAGACGCCGGCCTTCAAATCCTCCAGCGAGCGCAGCACCCGCCTTCCATGTTCATAGGCCTCGCGCCCGGAAGCCGTCGGCTTCAGCGGCTTCGACTGGCGGTCGAGCAGTGCTGTCGCCAACCCGTCCTCGAGATTCTGGATACGGCGCGTGACGCCCGGCTGGGTGAGGTTGAGCCTGGCCGAGGCACCGACGATCGAGCCGGTTTCCACCACGGCGATGAAAGCTTCGAGGTCATGGATGTTCATGCGCATCTCGCATAATCATTATTGAATTGAATCAATTGTAGCATGATAACACTTCGGCATAAAGTCCCCCCACGATATGCGACCTATTGAGGACCCTATGCCCGACACCAATGACGGTCGGCTGTGCGAGCGGCTGCCCGCCGGCACCATCACCGGCCCGCAGACGCTGCTTTTTGCCGCCTCTACCGGCATCATCGTCACCAATCTGTTCGCGCCGCAGACCCTGGTCGGGCTGATCGGCCCGTCGCTCGGCGCCAGTGCGGCGAGCATCGGCCTCGTCGCCATGGCGACGCTGCTCGGCTATGCCGCCGGCCTGTTCTTCCTGGTGCCGATGGCCGATCTTGCCGAGAACCGGGCTCTGATCCTGCGCATGCTCCTGACGGCCGCGCTTGCGGCTGGTGTCGCCACCTTCGCTCCTACCATCGCCTCGCTGCTGATCGTCCTGTTCATTCTCGGCGCCGCCTGCTCGGCGATCCAGATCCTGGTGCCGATCGCCGCCTCGATGGCGCCGCCCGGCGAGGCCGGCCGCGTCATTGGCGATGTCATGAGCGGGCTGATGATGGGCATCCTGCTGGCGCGGCCGCTGGCCAGCCTCATCGCCGATTCCTGGGGTTGGCGTGCCTTCTATGGCCTCAGCGCGGCCGCACTCGTCCTGCTCGCCTGCGTGCTCGCCTTCACCTTGCCGCCACGGCGCCCGCAGGCGAAATCCTCCTATGGCGCGCTGATCGCCTCGCTGTTCGGCCTGTTGCGCGACGAGCCGGTGCTGCGGCGCCGGGCGCTGACGGCAGCGCTGGTGATGGCGGCGTTCAGCCTGTTCTGGACGGCAGTGGCCTTGCGCCTCGCAGAGCCGCCTTTCGGCCTTGGCCAGCGCGGCATTGCGCTCTTCGCATTGGTCGGCGCCGGCGGTGCCGTGGTCACGCCGCTGTTCGGCCGCGCCGGCGACCATGGCTGGACGCGGTCCGCCACCATCTTCTGCCATCTCGTGCTGATCGGCGCGATGGCGCTGGCCGCCTGGGCCGGCTCCAGCGGACCCGCAACCGGATGGCTGCCGCTGGTGCTGATGGGCGCCAGCGCGGTGCTACTCGACATCGGCGTCACCGGCGACCAGACCCTCGGCCGCCGTGCCGTCAACCTGCTTCAGCCTGAGGCACGCGGCCGCCTCAACGGCCTGTTCGTCGGCATCTTCTTCATCGGCGGCGCCATCGGCTCATTGCTGGCCGGTATTGCCTGGAGCTGGGGCGGATGGACTTGCGTTTGCGCAATTGGCGCCGCCTTTGGCCTCATCGCACTTCTGGTCGACTGGATCAGGCGCTAGATGGGTCACGCGCCTGACCTTTATCATCCCCGATCCCTCGTTGTTGTCGTAGAATTTTCCCCACGATGGCACAGCGAGCACCGCGTCGTTAACATAGACATAGAGTTCGCCCGACATCTTGGGCTTGATCTCGGCCACCAGGATTGTGTTCGAGCAATCTTTAGGAAGCGTCACATCGACCGGGTCCAGGACATATTCCTCATTGCCGAACCGGCCAACGCGCGCAATCGGCTTGAAGTAGGGCTGAGCCCACCAGCGCTTGAGCAACGTCGCGGAATAGTGGGCAAGGCTCCAATCACTTACGCCGCGTGTGTCGGCGCACAATGTCTTGCCGTCCCAGGTCGGGCCGTCCTTCCAGCCGCTGGCGTTCGAAATGGTAACCTCGTATTGCCCGCCTTCCTGCAGCCAGTTCAGCGTGTCGGTGCATGGATCCTTTGTGGTGAAAGGCGTCGCTTCTACCGACAGGTGTTCGGCTCCGTCCGGCTTGCCCTTCGGCTCGGGGCAGACCTTGCCCATTGAATCGGCTACCTCGAACGTCGCCTTGTTGACCACGCACAGGACAAGGCCGATCGACAGCGCCAGGAACGCCGCTGGCAGCACATATTCCCTCAGATTTTCGTAGAGACGCTGGGCGCGAGGATCGGTCCGGATGGCACGGGCGATGCGCAACGAGACCGGCGTCGGCACATTCCCGGTGCGCGGGCCACGACTGGTCAACACCACGTAGGTGCCGAGAAAGCCGAGGGTAACCGCGGCGAACCCCCAACTCGTGTAATTGTGTCCGCCAAACCACATTGCCAGCGCGCCTATGCCAAGGCCGACGGTTCCGATCAGCGATGTGCGCCGATGGGCATCATTCCTGTTCGTTTGCAGCGCCGTTGCATTGCGCCCGGCATTGACATTCCAGGCCGATCGCGCCCGGTCATTGATACGTGTGCGCAGAACGCTATTGACCCAAAGTGAAGTCACCAGCAGCGCTGCAAGTATGCCGGCTGCAACGGCTCCCTTGGTCATGGCATCCACCCATGGTGAGACGAAGCCGGGCAAGAAGCCGCTGATCAGTCCGAAGATCGGCCCGACGATGCCGCGTGCGGACTGGTCGAACTGGCTGGTAATGTCGAGGGCGGCATTTCCGACGAACAGCGGGAAAGCCAGGAAAAGCAGGACGATCGACAACAGCACGTAATAAAGCCCGCGCCGCCACCACACCGTGTCCAGCATCAGCTGCATGCGTTGCGTACGGCTGCCGATATGTTGCGTACTGGCTGCGACACTGTTCTTTTGAAGCTGGTCGAGCGCACCATGGAATTTCCTCTCCATCGCCACCAGATCGCGCTGGCGGTCATCCGGCAATGGCAGCTTGTCGACAATGTCAGCGCCGGCCGGCGCCGGGACGCCCGCAGGCACTCCGTTGAAGGGAATGCGGGCGCCGCGTGGTGTCAGCACGTCGATATGCTCGGGCAGCGAGACCGGCGCATAGTCGTCCGCGCCCTTGGCCATGCGGGTGATGACGCTGGCATCGACCAGCGGCCTGACGCCCTCGCCCATCAGGGTCTTCACCGGGCGCGGATGATAGCGGTAGAAAACGCTGACGCCGGAACGGGAATCATAGATGCGGCCGGCATCGGAAGCGTAGTCCCAATAGTCGGCAACCGTCTCTGGCTTGAACCGCAGGCCCTGCTCGGTGGCTTCGCCGATCATCCAGCACAGGGGGATGTGGGCAAGCCTGTCGTCGGGATAGCCGCCGCCGACATTGGAGTGACAGCCGGCGAACCACACCTGTTTCAGGCGGGGGTCGGGGATCTTCTTGTCGGCTGCGGCAGCTTCGCCGTTGCCCGCTGCCGGCTCGGCCTTCTTCGCCGGGATCAGTTCATTCCACGGGATGGGAAAGAACGTGCGCCGCTCATCGTCAATGCTGAACGCCTGCCTGGCACATTGAACAGGCTCCAGAAGCGTGCGCCTCTCGAAGGTGATCGGCCAGACCCATTTATCCACCGCCTTGGTCAACTCATCGACCGGCAGGCCATAGGCAGAGACCGTATCCCAGACGCCGACGAAGGCGACCTGGATATCATCGGCGGATCGGGGGTCGGGCGTGCGCGGCTTCACCTGGTTGTAATCGCGGCTTCCGGTGATCTCGTTCCAGAGCGCGAACCATTGCGCGGCGGCGTAACGGGCGAACACCACCCAGGGCTGCCATGCCGGAAAAGCCTTCGGCCGATAGGACCGGTAGGCGGCGCGGGCGTTGCGGTCGAGTTCCTCTTCCGTCTTGAAGTTGACCAGCCCTTCCCTGGCGATCATGCCGACCAGCACGCGGATGGTGAAGGCGCCGCGGCTGAAGCCGAAGGCGAAGATCCTGTCGCCATCCTGATAGTTGAGGCAAAGGAACTTGTAGAGCGCCAGCACGCGGCGCTTGACGCCGAATCCGAGCGCCAGGCCGATGATCTCGAACGGCTTGAACTGCGAGGTGCCGACGCCGTCGCTGAACACCGCGATCTGATCGGCGCCGGTCAGGTCCAGTGCCTGGTAGAGGCGCCACACATTGGTCTTGAACGCCTTGGCCGCGCTGTTGCCGGTGCCGTCGGCAAAGACGACAATGTTCCTGCCCAAGTCGTCCCCCCGCCCTAACAGCATTTCGCCGCAGGCTTTCCCTGCCGATGGCTTCATCCCTTGGCCGACGGTCGGTAGAGGAGGCGCGTCGTTGCTCCCTCTTTCCCGGCGTCGGCCTACTGCTTTGCGGCGCGCACGTATTTGTCGATCTTGCCGAGCAGACCCCACGCCGTCAGAGCCAGCGAAATCGGCATCATGATCGGCGCCAGCCCCGGTATCGAGCCGATGAGCGGAATGAGTTCGCCCAAAGGCGATGTGGTCGCCGCGCCAGCCCCTGCTGCGGTGGTTGCCGGCGCGAGCAAGGCGCTTGCCAGCACTCCAATGATCCCGAGCGCGCTCTTGCGTCCGTCAAGCAACTTCCCCAACCATTGGCCAAGCGCGCCATTGACCGGCGTCAGCACATTGGTGGCGGCGGAATCCGGTGGCAGCACGACAGGGTTGCCGTCCAGTCCCTGCGCCAGCTGACGCAGCAGCAGCGCCAGGGCGGCAGCTCCCGCCACGGTGGTCCCCGCTCCTGTTGCCGGCGTGGTGGTTGTCGTGGTGGTTGCCGGTGTCGTCGTTGTCGTTGCACCAGGCTGAAGTGCAGCCAGCAGCGCCTTAATGATTTCGCTCACTTTGTCCGTCACGACAGGATCCCCTTCTTCGCCTAGGTTGGGCGTCGGTATCGGAAGCGTCTGCTCGCCGTCTTCCTCAAGCCAGCGCTCGGTTTCGAGCCGCAGCTTGTTGACGCGCCGATTGAAGCCGTTCTTGAAATGCTCGTAATCGGGATGCGCGCGCAGCTTCGCGGCATAGAGATCGATGACGTCGCTGATCACGTCCGGCAGCGGCGTCGTCGGGATCGCACCCAACGTCTCGCCGCCGATGCCGCCGTCGACTGCCACCGCCGCGCCGTTCTGGTTGAGCGCCTTTTGCAGATAGGTTGCCGCGGTACCCGGTCCGGCATGGACGCAGACGTTGTAGACGGCAAGCGCAAGCGGGCCAGGCATCGCGCCGCAGGACGATTTCGACCAATACTGGGAGAAATAGATGTCCTTGGCTTCCTGATACGACATGTTGGCGACGTCTGCCTTGCTGACCGGCTTGCCGCGCCACGCCGCAAGCGTCTTGCGGGTGATGCCGAAATTGGTAGCGCCACCGGGATCCTTCGGATCGTCGGAATAGCCGCCTTCGAATTCGCGAACGATCTCCTGCGCCCGTTCGAAATTAGCCTTGCCGCCATCGGCGGGCGGCGTCACCGTCCCTTGGCCGGTCGTCGAAGTGCCGGTTCCCTGGGCCGTGCCTGCCCCTGTGTTCGCTGCTGGCGGGGGCACAGCGGGCTCGCCGGTCGTCGGCTGCAGGCCCAGCGCGGCAAGCAGCATCGTCAGCACATCGGGCGCCAGATCGGTCTCGTCGGGAATATCCGGATTGCCTGTCGTCGCCTGGTCGGCAGGACCCGTCGGCGTCGGCGCAGCGCCCGCTGCGGCATTGGTGGGAAGAGCAACCCCAAGCGCCGCCGCCGTAATCTCACCGCACACGCCATCGGTGGCGCCGGAGCCAAACTGACGTTTCTGGAAATCGACCAGCGCCTTCAGCGACAACCGTCCGAAGACGCCATCCGGCGTGCCCTGCAAATCGCCTTGCTTGACCAGCGCCTGCTGCACTTTCTTGGCGAGCGCCCCCGACGAGCCGAAGCGGACGACCTGCTTCAGCACCGTGTCATCGACCTTGTCGACGGACGACAATTCCTCGGCGGTGAACAGAAGATAGACGAAACGGGTCTGGCTGGTGCCATAGCCACTGTCGATGAAGGCACGCCAGGGGCCGGTTTCCGGCGCCATGTGGCGCGTCGGCGATTGCGGCAGACCGCAGATCACCTGGCAGCCGGCGCTGGAATAGCCCGCCTCCGGATTGTCGGAGTAGGCGCAGTGGATATTGTCCCAGACGAAATCGCCCGAGCTCGAACCGAAATCCAGCCTGTCCTGCAGGTCGTAATCCAGATTGTCGGCGGTGCGCCAGACCGGTTGGAAAGACGCCTGGCGAAAGGCCCGGTGGCCACCTGGCTTGCCCGCTTTGTGTATGCCGCGCTCATGTTCGAAGCGGCCAGGAATCAAAAGATTGGTGCCGATGCCGCCTCTGGCCTTGGCACTCGTGATGTTGATCAGGGATGGCACGGTCGAGCCCGGAAACAGCGCCACTTCGCCTGTCTCCGCCTTCCACTGCCCAAGAGTGCAGCGCATGTGGCGGAAATCATAGGCGCTGAAATGCGCTGGCTGACTCTGCGCGAAAGTATTCTCGAAAGGATGATCTGGAGACAGGCCGCGAATGCCAAAGAAGACCAGTCCTTTGGCAGGAACGGCATAGCCATTCCTCTTCGCAGCGCGAGCGAGCAAGCTCGCGCTTATAGAAATGTCCGTCATTGGAGCCCCCCAATTCGGCAACTCCAAATCGTATTATTATATTACATAATATGTCAAGCGACACTGATTCGGAGGCAATAGGCGATAATTCAACTTCTTCTAAAAAGCTATTCTCTTAAACTATCGCAAAGTTCGAATGCTCCTGTGAGGCGTCGGCTGTCGAATTGGCAAGAGGGCTCCAGAGGCGGCCCCGACGCCGTTCAGAACCGCGTCGAGAAGCTTGTTGCTCCCCCGGAGCGCACCATCCATCGGTTCGCGGCAATTGACGCCAGGGAACAATGTTGCCGGCAAACCGTTTCAGTCCTTGCCGGAGGGCGCCATGAACGATGCGTCGGCAAAACCCGTAGGCCCCATCCTTTCATCGACGGAGCGCGTGAACACGCTGTCGCATTTCCACCGCGCCGAGATTGCGCGCATGGCCGGATGGCGCGATCGGCTCGACCGGACGACCAACTGGGCGATCACCGTGGTCGCGGCGCTGCTTTCCGTATCGCTGTCGACGGCAAGTGCCCATCACGGTGTGCTCCTGTTCGCCATGCTGTTGATCCTGCTGCTTCTGTGGATCGAGGCACGCCGCTATCGGTTCTTCGACTTCTACCGGGCTCGCGTGCGCCAGTTCGAGCGCCACTATTTCGCACAGATCTTCTCGCCGCAGCCCGACTTCGCCTCGGATTGGCTGCTTATCGTCGGCGAAGGCCTGCGCGCGCCAAAGTTCCTGCTATCGCAACGGGCCGCCTTGGCGCGCCGCCTGCGGCGGAATTACATCTATCTGTTCATGATCCTGCTGCTGGCCTGGGTGGTCAAAATATCGACCCCCAGCCTTCAGGCCGGGGGTGTCGGGACCGGGTTCGTCGGCTCGCTTCGCTATGCCGTCGACAGCGCTGCCCTTGGCCCCATTCCCGGTGTGGCGATCGTGGTCGTTGTGGCGGCATTCTATGCCGGGCTGTTCGCCATCGTCCTTTTCACATCCGGCGGCGATGGCGAGCTGTCCTTCGGCGACGTCCACGTCTGACGACAGGATGACTGCGCAAACGGCAGCCCGCGCGTTGTGATGGTTAGTCAGTCCGCTGCGGCGGTTGAGGTCATGCGGCCTCGGGGCCGTCGTGCTGCTGGCCAGCGAACGCGTCAAGCGGGCCGAAGCCAGCGCCGAGGAGGCGGCAGCCGAAGTCACTGCCTGATGCCTTCGGCTCCGGTATCTAAACCTACATGCCGAAGAACTGTCGCCCTATCACGTAGCCCAACGCCGCCACGACGAGCGGGAACAGCGCCGGCGCAGCCTTGCTGAAGAAGGAAGCTTTTGTGTCCTTGGGCGGCATATAGCGTGCGTTGCCGAGATTTTTGGTCATTGCGTACCCCGCGCCAAACCATCAGTTTCGCGCATGCCGTTATCCCAAAACCGCCAGGCAGTTTCGGTCGACATGCATTAGAAGACCCTCATTAACAGCATGGCCAAATTAACGGCTTGCAAAGAAATTCGGTCGAATAGCCGGCTTTCCCTCCTCAATCCGACAACCCTGCCGACGGAAAATCGGCAGGCATCGGGAACCGAATCGCTTGTCCCGGGTTGAGGCGTTCAGGGGAGCAATGCCTATTCACCGTCTCGTCAAAAGCGTTCAACACGGCGAACTGACATGGCGCACAGCCATGGCCGCGCCGCGACATCAGGCGGTCAGCACAATCGCGCACGATACACAGATTCCGACATGTTAGCCCGCACCAATCGACTCTCGACCAACCGCCGATCGATCCACGAGACGCCATGCCGCAAACCCGCACAATGACCGTAGGCAATCCTCACATTGCTTTCCTGTCAGGTGGCGGAGAGCTCGGTTGCCTGATTGCGACATTCGACTGGGCCTCGACCTCGATCGGACCGATCGAGGTCTGGCCGCAGAGCCTCAAGACCGCGGTCTCGCTGATCCTGCGCTCGAACGTGCCGATCGTCATGCTGTGGGGCGAGGATGGCGTCATGATCTACAATGACGGCTATTCGGAATTTGCCGGTGGCCGCCATCCACAATTGCTCGGCTCGAAAGTGCGCGAAGGCTGGCCCGAGGTGGCCGACTTCAACGACAACATCATGAAGGTCTGCCTGGGCGGCGGCACGCTTGCCTATCGCGAGCAAGTGCTGACGCTGAACCGCACCGGCAAGCCCGAACAGGTCTGGCTCGATCTCGACTATTCCCCGGTGCTCGACGAAAGCGGCGAACCGGCCGGCGTCATCGCCATCGTCATCGAGACGACCGCCAAGGTTGCCGCCGAGCGCTGGCGCGCTGGCGAACGCGACCGCCAGCGCCAGATGTTCGAACAGGCGCCGGGCTTCATGGCCATGCTGTCGGGTCCACAGCATGTCGTCGAACTGACCAACGCCGCCTATATGCAGCTCGTCGGCCACCGCGACATCATCGGCCTGCCGATCCGTCAGGCCTTGCCCGAGGTCGAAGGCCAGGGCTTCTTCGAGCTGCTCGACCAGGTGTTCACCTCCGGTGAGGCGTTCATCGGCTACGCGCTGAAGGCCGAACTGCAGCGCACGCCGGGTGCGGCGATCGAGGACCGCTTCATCGACCTCGTCTATCAGCCGGTACGCAATCCCGCGGGCGAGGTGTTCGGCATCTTCGTCCAGGGTGTCGACGTCACCGACCGTCTGCTTGCCGAACAGGCCCTGCGCCAGAGCGAGACGCAGTTTCGCACCTTCGCCGAGGCGATGCCCAACCACGTCTGGACAGCGACGCCGGACGGACTGCTCGACTGGTTCAACCCGCGCGTCTACGATTATTCCGGTGCCAAGCCGGGCGAGCTTGACGGTCAGGGCTGGGCCGACATCGTGCATCCCGACGACATCGTCGCGGCCGCGGAAAAATGGCAACAGACAGCGGCCGCCGGCACATTCTACGAGACCGAGTTCCGGCTGCGCCGGCATGACGGCATCTATCGCTGGTTCATCGCGCGCGCCGTGCCGATCCGCGATGCCGATGGCGTCATCCTGCGCTGGATCGGCACCAACACCGATATCGACGACCAGAAGCAGGTGGCACAGGCCCTGCTGCAGAGCGAGCGTCGCTTGCAGCTGTCGCAGAATGCCGCCGGCATTGCGGCCCTCGAACTCGACATCGCCAGCGGAATCGTCGTCGGCTCCGACGGTTTTTGGGGTCTCTGGGGACTGTCGCCGCGCGACAGCGTGCACATCAGCGTGCTGGAAAACATCGTCATTCCCGACGACAAGGACATTCGCTCCAACCCGGAAACGCGTGAGAACGGCACCGCCGTGCCTGCCGTGGAATACCGCATCCGGCGGCCCGACACCGGCGAGTTGCGCTGGCTGTCGCGCCACATCGATTTCGTCCACGACGAGACCGGCAAGCCGATCAAGATGTTCGGCGTCATGCAGGATGTCACCGACCGGCGCGAAGCGCAGGCGCGGCAGGAACTGCTCACCCACGAACTCGAACACCGCATCAAGAACATCCTTGCGATGGTCGCGGCCATCGCTTCGCAAACGCTGCGCAACACCGACATCGCCACCGCGAGCGCCACCTTCAACGAGCGTCTGCGTGCGCTCGCCAACGCGCATGACATCCTGAACAAGACCCGCTGGACCAGCGCCTCGATCCGCGAGGTGGTCGACAACACCATCGCCACCTTCCCGCTCGAACAGATTTCGATTTCCGGCCCGGCGCTGCCGATCAATCCCAAGATGGCGCTGACGCTGGCGCTTGCCGTCAACGAGCTGGCCACCAACGCGCTGAAATATGGCGCGCTGTCGACACCGGAAGGCAAGGTTTCGATCGAATGGTCGCTGCAGCCATCGGCCGAGGCATCAGGCGAAAAGCGGCTGCTCTGGCGCTGGCGCGAAAGCGGCGGCCCGCCGGTGACGCCGCCCAGCCGGCGCGGCTTCGGCCGCTTCCTGATCGAGCGCGTTTTTGGCACCGATTTCGGCGGCTCGGTGCAGATCGACTACCACCCCGACGGCGTCGAATGCGTATTGAACGCGCCGGCACCCCAGTTGCCGACAGCACCTTACTGACCACATAGAGCGTGCCATGACCACTCAGCCCCTCGCCACCGTCCTTGTCGTCGAAGACGAAGCCTTTCTGCTGTTCGCCATCGCCGACGAGCTGCGCGAGGCGGGATACGATGTGCTGGAGGCCAGCAATGCCGACCAGGCGATCCGCCTGCTGGAGGCCCGCCAGGACATCGCCATCCTGTTCACCGACATCGACATGCCGGGTTCGATGGACGGCCTGCGCCTGTCGGCCGCCGTGCGCGACCGCTGGCCGCCGGTCAAGATCATCATCACCTCGGGCAAGCGCCAGCCGGCGGCGGACGCCATGCCGAGCGGCGGCGTCTTCCTGCCCAAGCCCTATGCTCCGGAAGCCGTTGCGGCGACCATCGAGGGCCTGCTCGGCTAAAGTGATTCCAGGATGATTGGTGTTCGCGACGCGAAGGGCCGCTGCGCGCTCAAGGTTGTGCAAGAGATGTCCCTAAGCGCCCCGGAACCCTTTTTCCGTCATCTGAAGCTATTCAGAGGCGCGGATTTCCAACGGCGACGCCTGAGCTTGGAACAAGTCGACCGAGTGGGCAGAGAATGCCCAGACACATGTACCGTAGGCGATCACGAAAGAGATCAGCAGGGCGGTCAAGACGGATAAACGGTGCATGATAGCGTTAGGCCTCTTTGTTGCAGACCCGTGCACAACCCACTGCAACCTGATCGGTTCGCTATAAAATATTTACCGTGTTGGGATGGTTTACGAATGGTTTCGAAGGCCGGCTTCTGCCAACTGGTGCTTCGACTGTAGCGGCGATAATTCGGGGCATGCGCGAGGGTCGGCTACGACCTACTTGTCGCCGTTTTCAAACGCCCCGATGCCTTGCGCGATCAGGTTGGTGGCCATCACCAGCGAGATGATCGCCGCCGAATTGAACACCACCACCCACCATTTGCCGCCGGTCAGGAACCCATAGCCGTCGGCGATCGCCAGTCCCCAGTCGGCCGATGGCGGCTGGATGCCGAGGCCGAGGAAGCTCAGCGTCGCGATCGAGAAGAAGGCATAGCCGAGCCGAGTGATGAGCTCGATCAGGATGGTTTCCCGGACATTGGGCAGGATTTCCAGGAACATGATCGCCAGCCGGCTTTCGCCGGCGAGCCGGGCGGCGCTGACATAGTCGCGCTCGCGCTGTTCGCGCGCGGCGGTGCGCACGGTGCGCGCCACCAGCGGCGCATAGGCAAGGCCGATCACCAGGATGACGGTGAGGTTGGAGGGGCCGATCGCCACCAGCGCCATCGTCACCAGCACGATGAAGGGCAGTGACATGACGGCATCGAGCAACCGCGCGCCGATGGCATCGACCAGGCCGCCGAAGGTGCCGAGCACCAGGCCGATGACGCTGCCGGCGGTGACACCGGCCAGCGTCGCCAGCGGCGCCACCAAAAGAATGTCGCGCGAGCCGACGACGATGCGCGAAAGCACGTCACGCCCGAGCTGATCGGTGCCGAACCAGTGCACTGCGTCAGGCGCCGTCATCATCGACAGGAAATCCTCGGCATAGGGATCGAACGGCACGAATTGCGAGCCGAACACCGCGCAGGCGACCCAGAACAAAAGCACCACCGAGCCGATCACGGTCGACGGCGCCAAATCGGGCAGGAAGCCGCGCAATCTGCCGATCCAGGAGAGCCTGATGTCGCTACGCATCGGAGATTGGGCAAGATCGGTCATGGCGCGTTCCGCCGGCGCTGGCGCGGATCGAGCAGCGCCTGCAGGAGATCGCCGATCGCCGCCGTCGACACGAAAATCGTCGCCATCACCAGCACACCGGCCTCAAGCATCGGAAAGTCGCGTGCCTTGGCAGCGCTCAGCACCAGATTGCCGAGACCCTGTATGCCGAACAGCGCCTCGATCACCACCAGCCCGCCGAGCAGGAAACCGCTTTGGGTGGCGATGACAGCCACCGTCGGCACCAGCGCGTTGCGCAGCACATGCTTGAACAGCACTTGCGAGGGGCTGAGCCCTTTCAGGATCGCGGTGCGCGTATAGTCCGCGCCGCGCGCCTCGATCACCCCTGCCCTGGTCATGCGCGCGACATAGCCGATGAGGTTCAGCACCAGCGGCAGCGCCGGCAGGATGAGGTAGTAGCTGCTCGTCCAGAAACCGGCTCCATCGGGCGCCGCACCGGTGATCGGAAACCAGGCCAGCCACAGGCCGAAGACCATCAGCAACAGCAGGCCGGAGACGAAGTCCGGCACGATCGAGAGCGAGACGCCGGTCAGCACGATCAGCCTGTCGGCAAGGCTGCCCGAGCGCAAGCCTGCGACGACGCCGGCGCCGATACCGATCGGCACCAGGAACAGCAGCACGACGCCGGCCAGTGCGGCGGAATTCTTGATGCTCGACAGGACGAACGGCGCCACCGGCGCGCGCATCGACAACGAGTCGCCGAAATCCCCCGTGATCGCCCGGCTGAACCAGTGCCAATATTGCTGAGGGATGGGCTGGTCGGTGCCGAGCTTGCGGTTGAGTTCGGCGACCGCCTGCGCATCGGCGAACGGGCCGAGCATGACGCGGCCGACATCGCCGGGCAGCACCTGCCCGGCGAGGAAGACCAGCGCGCTGACCAGCCACAGCGTCAGCAGCAGCGAGCCGGCGCGTGCCGCCAGCGGCCGCACTATCGCCATCGAGGCGGTACCGCTCAAACGAACGACACCTTGTCGAGCAGCAGGTGCGAGATGGCGGTGAAGCGCACGCCCTCGACCTTCGCGGACACGATGCGGCTGTACTGCGAGAAGTAGCTGATGATCAGCGGCGTCTCGTCGAGCAGCAGCGTCTGGATCTTGCCGGCGGCGAGCCGCTGCGCCTGCAGGTCGCGCGCCTTGCCGTACTCGAGCAGCAGCGCGTCATAGGCCGGGTTGTTGAAATGCGCGGCATTCCAGGCGCCCGAGCTCTTCAGCGTCGCGTTGAGGAAGATGTCGGGCGTTCCGCGATGGCCGAAATCGGTGATGCCGAGATTGGAGTCCAGCCATGGCGAACTGCCGAACGTCGCCGAGCCGTAATAGGCATCCTGCGGCAGCACGTTGAGCTTGATGTCGATGCCGGCCTTCTTGGCGAAGTTCTGGATGATCACGGCATAGTCTGGAATGTCGTAGGCGCGCTCAGTGGTCAGCGTCACCTCGAAGCCGTTGGGCACGCCGGCTTCGCCAAGCAGGCGCTTGGCTTCAGCGATGTCCTGCTTGCGCTGCGGCACCGCCGGATCGGCCGAGGGGAAGATCGGCGCGAACGGCGTGTCGTTGCCGACGATGGCGCGGCCCTTCAGCAGGCCCTTGACCACGGCCTCGCGGTCGATGGTCAGCGCCAGCGCGCGGCGGATACGCTTGTCGGTGAACGGCGCCTGGTCGGTTCGCAGATGCGCCGGATCATGCGAGCTGGCCTGCACGCTGAGCAGCTTGAAGTTGGGATTGCCTTCGATCGCCAGTTCCAGCCGTGTGGTGCTGGGGATGACGTCGAGCTGGCCGGCCTGCAGCGCCAGCACCTGCGCCTGCTCGTCGTCGAAGAACTTGATCTCGACGCGGTCGGGCAGCGCCTTGTCGCCCCAATAATCCGGGTTGCGCACGAAGCTGGCGCCTTGCTTGGGACGGAACGACTCCAGCTTGAACGGGCCGGTGCCGTTGAAGTTCTTCTCGAAATCGCCGGCATAGTCGGCCGGCAGGATGACGGCATTGTAGACGTCGGAGGAAACGTAGAACGGGAAATTGCCGTTCGACTGGTCGAGATCGAAGGCGACTGTCTCGTCGTCGACGACCTTGGCGCCGCCCTTGGAGAGGATGCCCTTGTAGGCCGACAGAGCCGATGAACCGCTGGCCGGATCGACCAGCCGCTCGAAGCTCGCCACCACGTCCTTGGCAGTCACGCTGCGGCCGTCATGGAACTTGACGCCGGGCCGCAGCTTGAAGGTCCAGCGCTTGGCCGTCTCGTCGGCTTCCCACGACACGGCTAGCTTCGGCTGCAGCCCGTCCTTGGGATCATCGAGGATCAGGTACTCGCCGACCTGGCTGAGAACACCGATGCTGGCCGGATCGGTGATGGTGACGGGATCGATCGCCTTGGTCGGCTGGCCGAGACCGACGCGGACCGTGCCACCGGTGGTCGCCGCGCGTGCGCCCGATGTGAACAGCCCCTGCGAGGCGGCAAAGCCGGTGAGGCCGAGAAGTGCCGCGTATTTCAAGAGGTCGCGGCGCTTGAGGAAGCCCTGCGCATATTCATCCACGGCGACATTCCAGATGTCGCCATTGTTGCCGCGGGTCGACTGGTTGCGCAGCAAATCGATGTCGGAACGTTTGGTCATTTTTTCTCTTTCTTGAATTGGAAGACGGGCTTGAATGGGAGGATGGGCATGAGTGGGTGGGAGAGCCGCCGTCAGGCCGGCTGGCCGTCGAGATGGATGCGGTCGACCGCTTGCGGATAGAAGGCGATCAGCCCTTTGATTTTCGGCATTTCGTCGATCGGGTCGCGGTAGCTCCACGCGATGTCGGGACGGATCGAACCGTCCTTCAGCAAACCTGACCAGTAGGACGCGATGCCCTTGTAGGGACATCGCGTCGTCGAATTCGACGCCTTCAGCCGCTCCAGCCGGACATCTTCCGGAGGCAGGTAGAAACGCGTCGGCAGATGGGTTTCGAACAACAGCACTGGGCGGTGGCTGTCGGCGATTATCTCGCCGTCGAACCAGACCTGCACATGGCTGGAGCTTTGCAGCACATCGATGCGCGCATAGGGATCGCGGGCGTGGACGAAGACCTCTTCTTCCTCCTCGAACCACTGGTCGACAGCCTTCCAGGTGAAGGCGATACGGCCGGCGAGCGGCGCCAGGCTTTCATCCGGCGGTGCTGTGAACGACCACGCCG
The DNA here is from genome assembly GCF_056402995.1 of Mesorhizobium sp. P3_A8. Classification (NCBI taxonomy): domain Bacteria; kingdom Pseudomonadati; phylum Pseudomonadota; class Alphaproteobacteria; order Hyphomicrobiales; family Phyllobacteriaceae; genus Mesorhizobium; species Mesorhizobium sp. P3_A8. The sequence continues at coordinate 166,448 of NZ_JBFUGI010000011.1, forward strand.
CATTGGCGGCGCGCTTGTCGCCACTGTCGATGTCCCAATAGGCGGTCTCGCCGCCGACCGCATGCGGCTCGCGATGCAGGGAGGGTTTCAGCACCGACGGATCGACCGCGGAAGGCGGGAAGAAATAGATCGGCAGGAAATGGTTGGAGCGCAGCACCAGCACATTGCGGCTGTCGGCGATGGTGCGGCCGCCAAACTTGACGCGGATGCGCTTCGGGCTGTGCAGGACATTGACGAGGCGCGGGGCAGTGGCCTCGCGGGGCTGAAGGTTTGGCGCGGCGGTCATGATTGCCTCCTCAGGACACGGCGCGCGCATTGGCGCGCTGCTCGGCGAAGCGGTTGGCGGGGCGGGCAAGGCCAAAACGGTCGCGCAACGTGCCTGGCGCATATTCGATCGGGACCAGGCCGCGCCGCTGCAGTTCCGGCACCACCTGCTCGGCGAAATTCACCCAGTCTTCGGGCAGCAGCGGGAACATCAGGTTGAAGCCGTCAGCCGCACCCGCGACGAACCAGTCTTCGAGCTGGTCGGCGATCTGCTTCGGCGTGCCGGCCACCGTCGGCACCGAGCCGCTGTTGGCGAGCTTGCGGGCGATATCGCGCAGGCTGAGATTCTGCTTCGACCATTGCTTGACGCGGTTGAGCGAGGTGCGCCCGCCATTGAAGGTGCTCTCGTCCGGCAGCGGCGGCAGCGGGCCATCAGGCGGATAGGCCGAGAGGTCGAGGCCACTCCAGCTCGACAGAAGGTCGATGCCGACCTGGTCGGGAAGCAGGCTCTGCAGATACTCCTGCTTGTCGCGGCCTTCGGCTTCGGAAGCCGCCACGATCGGCAGGATGCCGGGCAGGATCTTGAAGCTCTCCGGCCGCCTGCCATGGCGGGCCAGCCGCTCATTGATATCCTGGCGATATTTGATGCCGTCTTCCCTGGTGCTGTAGATGGCGAAATGCGCATCGGCCTGGGCGGTGGCGAAATTCTTGCCGTCCTCGGACGAGCCGGCCTGGACGATCAGCGGATGGCCCTGCGGCGGCCGCGAGACGTTGAGCGGCCCGCGCACCTTGAAATGCTTGCCCTTGTGGTCGATCGGATGGACCTTGTCGGGGTCGGCGAAGTAGCCCGTCTCTTTGTCGATGAGGAGCGACTCGTCCTCCCAGCTGTCCCACAGCGCCTTGACGATATCGAGGAATTCGCCGGCGCGCTCATAGCGGAAGGCATGTTCGATATTGCCGTCGCGGCCGAAATTGCGCGCTTCCTCGTCCATCGCCGAGGTGACGACGTTCCAGGACGCCCTGCCCTTGCTGATATGGTCGAGCGAGGCGAACATGCGCGCGACATTGTAGGGCTCGCTGTAGGAGCTCGACGCCGTGGTGATCAGGCCGATATGCTTGGTCACGCTGGCCAGCGCCGACAGCAGCGTCAGCGGTTCGAGCCGGGCATTGGCGTAATGCGCGACGCCGCTCTTGACCGAATCCCAGATCGACACGTGGTCGGCAACGAAGATGGTGTCGATCCTGGCCCGCTCGGCAGCCTGCACCAGCTCGCGATAATAGTCGAAATCGAGCACTTCGCGTCCCGGTGCGCGCGGATGGCGCCACGACATGCGATGGTCGCCCTGCGGGTTGAAGAAGAACGCGCTGAGGATCATGTGCGACATGCCGGTCCCTTCCCTTCGCTGCGGAAAATCGGCGGCGCGACGGCGTATGGCCGTGCTCCAAAAATCTTCCAGTCAGCGAAAGTTAGATTGCGCTGAAGCTTAATTCGAGTAATTTTATAGAGATTGTTCCATACGAAAGCGGAAGCGATTGCCCCTGATCGCCGCGCGCGCAGAAAGTGGTTTCCGGTCATCCATGTCTTCGGTTCTAAACGTCGAGCACCTCTCCGTTTCCTATCGCGGAGCCAGGCACATCCACCGCGCGGTCGATGACATATCGCTCCGCATCGGCCAGGGCGAAGCGCTCGGGTTGGTTGGCGAATCCGGTTCGGGCAAAAGCTCAGTGGCGCTGGCTGTGCTGCGCTATCTGCCCAAGCATGCCCGCGTCGAAGCCTCGCAGCTGGCGTTCGAAAATCGCGAGATCCGCGACCTCTCGACCAACGAACTCCGCCGGCTGCGCGGCGACCGCATCGCCGCCGTCTATCAGCATCCGGGTTCGGCGCTGAACCCGAGCATGACCATTGGTGGCCAGATCACCGAGACGATCCTGCGCCATCGCCCGATGCATCATGACGATGCGATCGGGCGCGCGGCCCAGCTGCTCGGCCGCGTCCGCGTCGCCAACCCCGAGCGGGTGCTGCAACTCTATCCGCACGAGCTGTCGGGCGGCATGCAGCAACGCGCCAACATCGCTATTGCCATCGCGCTCGACCCATCGCTCCTGGTGATGGATGAGCCGACCACGGCGCTCGACGCCAGCGTCCAGTCCGAGATCATCGCCATCCTCGACGATCTGCGTCGTGAGCACCGCACCAGCATCCTTTTGATCAGCCACGACATCAACCTGATCCGCCGCTCCTGCGACCGGGTCTCGGTGATGCAGGCGGGCTCGATTGTCGAAACCGGTGCCGCAGGCGACGTCTTCGACAATCCGCGCCACGCCTACACAAGGGCGTTGGTCGCCGCCATTCCGACGCTCAACCGCACCAAGCGCGACGGCAGGCTGGCCGAGGATGCGAGCCCCATCGACCTCGCTTCGGACGTGCCTGAAGGCGAGAGCGAGGACAACAGCGCCCTGCCCGCGCCGCAGCGCGAAATCGCCGTCTCTTGCCGGGGTATCAAACAATCCTTTGGCGGCCAGCCGGTGCTGCACGGCATCGACCTCGACATCGCCAGCGGCGAGACTTTTGGCCTGATCGGCGAGTCCGGTTCCGGCAAGTCGACGCTGGCCCGCATCGTCACCGGACTGCAGCCGCCGACGGCGGGCAGCGTCGAGCTGTTCGGCAAGACCGTGGCACCGCTGGTCGAGCGGCGCCAGCCAAGCGAGCGGCGGGACGTGCAGATGGTGTTCCAGTCGCCCGACCGCACGCTCAACCCGCGCCAGCGCATCAGCCGCATCCTTGGTCGCCCGCTACGCCGCCTGGCCGGCCTGCCCCGTCGCGCGGTGCCGCAGCGCGTCGGCGACCTCCTGGCCTCGGTCCGGCTCGCCCGCACAACGGCCGAACAAAAACCCGGCACACTCTCCGGTGGCCAGCGCCAACGCACCGCCATCGCGCGCGCCTTCGCCGGCCTGCCCAGACTGGTCGTGCTGGACGAGCCGACCTCGGCGCTCGACGTCTCGGTGCAGGCAACGGTGCTCAACCTGCTCAACGATCTGCAGAAGAGCAAGGACACCGCCTATCTCTTCATCAGCCATGATCTGAGGGTCGTGCGCTACATGGCCGACCGCATCGGCGTGCTCTATCGCGGCCGCCTGGTCGAGACCGGTTCCTCCGACCAGATCTTTGCCGGCCCCAACCATCCCTATACGCAGATGCTGCTGGCTGCGTCCTCCAACGATGGGCAGGCCGCGACCATGGCCGAAGCCCAAGCCGCCATCGAAGCCGGCCCCAGCGGTTGCGCCTTTGCCGGCCGTTGCCCCTTGGCTGACGCTGGCTGCCTCAAGGCCGAACCTGTGGCCACGGAGGTTGAAGCAGGCCATTTCATCGCCTGCTGGAAACGCGCTGGCTGATCGAGCCCTATCCGCCGGCACGACATTCCAGCCTATCCGCACTGCCCTGTCCGACCGGGTGCATCCCTACCGTTGCGGCAGAGATAATTATCATGTTAAGTTGTTGATCGTTGCATCAGGGCATAAGCCCGCGCCACAATCCCGCAAAAGACGGGAAGGCTGTTTGAGGAGGAAACGCATGCACGCCCATCATGTCAGCGTCGCCGACGGCGAGGCTTTCCTGTCGACATCGCGCCTTCTGTTCGGCCCGATCACGCAGCGCTTCCCGCGCGGCACGGTGCCGTCGATCCCGCAACTTGTGTCGGTCAATCTCGGCGCCTGCCGGCTGTCCGAGATCAAGGCCAATTCGCATCTGGTGGTCAACGACCGGCTGTTCTGGCGCAGCTTCGATCCCGACGCGATCAAAATCCTGATGCAGCTCTCCGGCCGTAGCCGCTTCGAACAGCAGCAGGTCGCGGTCGACCTCGGCCCGCAATCGGCTGTTATCTATGACCCGGTGCGCAGCTACTCCCTGCAGAACCTCAGTGATGTCGACCAGCTCATCCTGCAGGTGCCGCGCTCGACCTTCGGCGACGACACGCTCGCCCGGCTCTCCGCGCCCCTGCCGCTGCCCGGCAACGGCGACAGCCTGACCCACATTGTCTCCGGCCTGATGCAGATGGCGATCGGCGAGGCGCACAAGCTCGACGAGGCCGGCAGCCGGCGCGTCGGCGACAGCCTGGTCCAACTCGTCAACGGCCTGATCCAGGCCAAGCCGATGGCGCCCGAATTCCGCCGCTCGCCTCTCGAAGCGCTGCGCGAGCGCATCGTTGCCTATATCGACGCCAACCTCGCCCGCAGCGGCCTGTCGGCCGAGGACATAGCCCGCCACATGGGCTGCTCTCGCCGCTACCTCCACCGCGCCTTCGAAGGCGAAGGCGCAACGCTCGAACGCTTCGTCTGGGACCGCCGTCTGGAGCGCAGCAAGGAAGAACTTTTGTCACCTGCCCGCGCCTCGGCCTCGATCTCCGAAATCGCCTTTGCCTGCGGGTTTAACTCAAGCGCGCATTTCTCCCGCGCCTTCAAGGCCCGGTATGACGTGGCGCCGCGGGAGCTAAGGGAGCGGTTACGGGCGGTGGTGCACTAAAGGCGCCAGCAACCCTACGCTGGCAGCGACGGCTCGGTGTTGACCTCCAGCGCCTCTTCCGCCTCGTGATCGTCCGGAAGCTTATCGCCATGCACATCAAGCGGCCGGCCGATCCAGACCGGGTCGACCAGATGGTCGCGCTTGGGGTTGGTCGTGTTCGGGTGGATGAGGATGCTCAAGCCGCCATGGTTCAGCATCAGCCACGGAACCAGCGCGCCGAAAATCTCGTTGGCGAAGGAGACCTGATACATGGGCTGGTCATGCGGGCCGACTTGCCGGTCGTGCCAATTGCCCAGGCGCACCCGGAAGCGCTCGCCGATGCGAAGCCGCAGCCATTCGGCATGCTGCCGCTCGGCCTGCCCGTCGAAGTAGATGTGGGCGTGATAGCTGGCGATCTCCGCCAGCGGCCGTGGACTGTCTTCGCTCATCTCGATGCTCTCCCCGCAGCGTGTCCGGCCATTGAGCCCAACAACGCGGTTTTAAGCAAGGCTACCCGACCGCCCCGGAGGGATCGCGCCCCGGCCAATCGCATATGCTGGCGCTAGCCCCTCTCCGTCTCGGCTTCGCCGAGCCACCTCTCCCCCGCTCTCGCGGGGGCGAGGAACCCAAGCTTTTTTAGGCCGCCACCTCGGCGGTTAGCGTTCCTCGCCCCCATGAAATGGGGGAGAGGTGGCCGCGAAGCGGACGGAGAGGGGGCTGGCGCTGGCGTATGTCATAGCCCCTGCCCCGACCCGGAGAGAACGCGTCTTGCTGCTTGATGCGGCGCCACCGCCACGAAGACGCGCAATGGCCGGGACCATATTAGCTCGCGATATTGTGTATGGCTGGCCCTCAAGACTTCCCCTATCAACGACGCAGCTTTTGCCCATCCAAGGTTCCCGGACAGCCCCGTTCGGGGAGGAAATGTGACGCGTTTTAACTGGGAGGGAATGGGGGTCGACAGGCACCGCCACGGATCCGCTGACAAGCGGTAGGCGGGTCATTCGGACCTGAGGACGAGAGCGTGCGGCGCCAAAAGGCGTGCTGAACGGGCGGCGTCCATCATCTTCAATCCTGCAATCAACGCGGACCACTGAGGGGGCTGGTCGAATGTCGTTCTTTGTCTTTGCACTCATCTTCGGCTTCATTCTCTGGCGGCAGCTGGGCAAGAGCTCGCGCCCGGAAAAAGCCGTTCAGCCAGAAGCGGGCCGCCCCGCTTCACCGCTGGCCGCCTTCACCGATGACGGTCAGGACATCGCCGTTGATGTCGCCGGGCTGGTCTCGAACTTCCTCGGCCAGAACAGCAAGGACTTGATCGAGCAGGTCGTCAGCCGCGCCGTCCAAGACTCCAGGATCGGAATCGATCGCGCCGAAACCATTGAGCCGATCGTGCGGACCATCTCGTCCGCCCGACCGCCGGCGCTTGAAAAGCGGCGGACAAAATACCTGCTCGACGGCGATGGCGGCTACCGCCAGCACACCGACCGCACCGCCCGGCTGCAGCAAGCATTCGGCGGCAAGGGCCTCTGTTCGCCGCTTCATTCAGGGCCGGCGAAAGCACGGCAGAAAAATCGCTGAGCCGGAGCCATCCAGCTCTGCTCAGCCGCAAGTCAACAGGCATCAGGCACGCGCTGGGCGTGCCGGTACATCAGGAGGGGAATTCATTATGGCAATCACCAGACAGGTCATCACGTCGCTGCAGCGCGACGGCACGGACGCGCTCGGCACCAGGACCGTGGCGATGAAGATCGTCGACGAGAGCATCGTGTCGGGCTCGCTGCTGACGGTGGAAAGCAACCACTTCTGCATCCTGAAGTCGCGCGGCGCGGTGCTGAACGTCTACGAGACCGGCCAATATGCGCTGCAGACGCCGGACAAGCCGCTGGTCGGATCGGTCGTGCAAGGGTTCTTCGGCGGCTCCTCGCCCTGGGTCTACGAGGTCATCTACATCAATCGCTCCAAGCTGCTGGCGCGCAATGAGGGCGTCGCCACCTCAGCCGAGATGGCGGAGATGGCTTACGTCGTCGACTACTACATCCACATCGACAGCAAGGAAGAGGCGCTCGATCTCATCACCCACATGCCCTTCGCCGGCGCCGTGATCGACACCAAGGAAATCGCCGACTATGCCGGACCGGCGATCGAGCAGGCGATCAACCAGATCATCCAGGTCACCAAGATGGAGAACATCAACGAGCGCATCAGCGACGTGCGCGAGGCGGTGAAGCTGCACCTCACCGATTTCCTGAAGGTCTACGGCATCATGCTGAACGACCTCAAGGTGCTGATCATGCCGCGCGACGAGCGCATGCGCGAGTTGATCTCGCTGCAGGCGATTGGCCTGAGTCCAATCGAGGCGGTGCGCTATTATCTGGCGCTGCGCATGGCCGACAAGGGCCTGGTGTCGGCGCCCAACGCCGCCGCCGGCCTGCCCTTCAACATCGGCGGCCAGCCGACGGGCTTCTATCCCTTGGGCGATGAGGTGGGCGCGACAAGATGAGTCATCTCAAGGTGATTACCCACCTCGTCGCCGGAGACATCCGGCCTGCCGTTCCCGCTTGAGACAGCGAGGGGCCATTAATATTATGACCGATATTAATGCAAAATCTTGCGGCGAGGCCCCCACAAGAAAGCAAATGCTTTCAGGTGGCAATAACAATATCGGCATAGAGGATTATGAACGAGAATTCGGCTTTCTGCGATTGCCGGGGATGCCGCAGCCAAGCCAATACGAAAATAAGCAGAGGTACATATTTGTGTACTATTTGCGCATGATAATGATCACGGCGGCGGCATCTCTATTTGTATCTTTTGTGGTATGCATAGCAATTTGCTTCACTGGTGATAAATATATTTCAAGCCTATATGACAGCAGCGCATATTTTTTAAAAGTCTGGCCTTGGGGCGAATCCATGCAATGGCAACTTGGATTTGCCGGACGGATGCCGGAGCCAGATCAAAGAAAATTTGTCGTTGCTTGCAGCACGATTAGCGGGACATGGTTGATCTGGCTGTCATACGTCGCATGTTCTGGAGTCTTTAGTGGCAATAGACGTAGCTTTTTCGATAGCAAAGGGATTTTCATGTTTGCTTTTATTGCAGCGATCGCCTGGCTATGCGCATCACAGGATTTATCCAATAATCCTTCTATCGGACCTTCTTTATTCGATACGTTCCCACAATTGTTGGTAAAAATGACATTGATAATATCATTTGCTTATTGGTCTTTGGGATTTTTCATATTCTTGTTTCTGGCAAGAATTAGAAGATCAGCACCAAAACTTTAAATACTTAGCAAAAAATTTCTTTATTCTGGCTTCTGTCAAGCGAAAGGGATGCTAAGCGTGATGGGCGATATCGAAGGAAACCGTGCGGCGGAGGCGACAAGATGAGCCGCTTCTACGAGGCCGGGCCGCTCGCCAGGGTCGGCATCAACCTGTTCTACGGCTATGGCTACAATTTCTACCGTCAGGAAAACCAGCTGCGCGCCGACGACCAGCGCGTGCGCGAGATGGCCTGCTCCCTGCTCGGCCGCGCCCGGGCAGCCGTCGACGACGCCGAGGCCCGCTACCGCCGCGAGAACATCCCGCCGCCGACGCGCGCCAACCCATTCCCCGACGCGACGATCGTCGCCAACGCCCAGGCGCTCGAGCGCCTGGGCCGCGAGGTCGGCGCGCTGGAAGGCCTGATCCGCCACCAGCCGGTACCGGAAAACGACCGCATGAGCCAACGCTACCGCCAGGAAACGAACACGCTCGCGGCCTTGGCGGAGAAGGATGCAGTGCTGGTTGGGCAGGCGGAGTTGTTGCGCTCGATGCTGGAAGGCGTGGCGGGGGATGCGATGCTGGCGGGCAGGCGCGAGATCGAGGTGGGGATTGCGGCGATCACGGCGACGTTGCGGGAGAGGCAGACGTTTTTGCTGTGAGGCGCCCGCCCCATCGAGCCGGCGTCAGATCCTGCGGAGCGCGTCAGCAGGAAGAAGGCGCGTGGCGCGCCAGGCTGGGTAAAGCGCACCGAGAGGCCCAGCGATGAAGACGAAGATCAGCGCCTGCGCGATCGACCAGCCTGACAAATAAGGCACGATCAGGCCCGCCGCGAACTTTGTCCTCGCCGCCATCTCCATGGTAAGGGCGCCGAGAATGATCCCGATAATCCCGCCGGCTGCGCTCATGATCATGCCTTCGATGAGAATGAGCCGAAGAATTCGCCGCGGAGACCAGCCTAGCGCAGCGAGAACTCCAATCTCGAACGTCCGTTCGTTCACCGCCATCAGGAGTGTATTGGCAACGGCGACAGAGGCCATCGCCATGACAACCAGCGAAATGGTCTGGGCAATCGCCCGAAGCAGATCGAAGATGCGGATGCTGTTGGCAAACTGCTCGGTATCGCCCACCGCGAATCCCGGTGCGGCGGCGATGAGCCTGGTTCGGGCAACGGCGATGTCGTTCTTGTCGAGCGGGCGCTTCAACCTCACCTCGTACAAGGTAAACACGTCCGCCCGCGACAGGAGTTGCTGCAGCCCTTCGAGCGGAACGATCGCGCTGTTCTGGTTCAGCACCGACGAGAACGACGCGATGCCGACAATCCGATAGGGCTGGAACTGCAGCTCGACGGTATCACCGACCCGCTTGTCCAATGCGGTGGCGATCGACTCGCCAAGGATCACGGGCCACGGGTCCCCCGATGCAGGGGGGCGCCCCGCCACAAGGTGCATGTCTTTCCACAGGAAGCTGTCGCTCGGCCAGCCGGCCATGACAATATTCGCGGCGTCGTCAGCGGTGGTGATGTTCAGGAGAACGCCCGACACGGCCTCGACGTTCGGCACCGCGGAAAGACCAGAGCCCAGCGAGCTGGGCACGGTGCTGCTCACCAGGTTGAACGCACCGCGCTGGCTTACCACCAGGTCCGCGCCGTTCTCATCGATTCCCGATGCGAACGAGCGCTGGACGCCGGCGGTCAGGCCGGTAAGCGCCACAAACCCCGCGACCGCCAGAGCGATGCCGAGAACCGTGAGCAGGGTGCGAAGCGGACGCGCAAGGAGACCGCGCAAGGGAAGGGTCAGCTCTGTCATGGGTTAGCTGATCCCCGACGCCGGCGCGGGCGTCGGCATCGCCGCCATTCGGCTGTCCGAACGGATGCGGCCGTCGGAGATCTCGACACGCCGACCGCACAGCGCGGCCACGTCCTCGTCATGGGTCACCACGATCACCGCGGTACCGAATTCGCGATGCGCGTTGCCAATGATGCTCATCACCGACTGGCTCGTCTGCACGTCGAGGCTTCCTGTCGGCTCGTCCGCAACGAGAAGTTTCGGACGGTTGGCAAGTGCGCGCGCAATGGCAAGCCGCTGGCGCTCGCCGCCCGAAAGCTCGGCCGGCCGCAGCGTAGCGCGTTCGGCAAGACCGAAATGGGCCAGAAGTTCGAGCGCGCGAACGCGACGCTGCCGCGCTCCGCCGAGGTTTCCCAGCAAAGCCACTTCGATGTTCTCGCTCGCCGATAAGGACTGGAGCAGGAAGAAGTTCTGGAAAACGATCCCGATCCTGCTCGCCCGCACGGCCGCCCATGCGGCCCTCCCGCTGATGGCCCGTCCTTCGAACCGGACTTCGCCGCGCGTCGGCCGGTCGAGCCCGCAGACCAGGTTCAGGATCGTGGACTTGCCGCTCCCGCTGCGGCCGACAATGGCCACGGTCTCGTCATCCTCGATCGCAAGCGACACACCGTCGACGGCGACAATGCGGCCGCCGTCAAAGTCGCGGCCGACGTTGCTCAATTCGACGAGGAGGGACATGAGCACAAGCGAGGCGTCATACCCGGCCTTTCCTGAGATCGGCGACAAGTGCCGGGATCGAGCCGCCATTGCCAGCAAGCAGCTGGGCAACGCGGTCCCGCTGCTGCACGGTCACGGAGCCGCCGTCGACAAGGACATCGCCGATGCAGAGTTGTCCGCGGCAGTGGCGGATGCGCCAGTCCACGGACGTCGGGCCGTGGAGCGGCCGGCGGAATTCGCTGCGCACCAGGATGTCGCCATTAGCCAGCGCCTTTGTGCCGAGCACGGTGAAAGTCTTGTCTTGCGTCCGTTCCAGCCTGTCGGCGAGCCTGTGTGCAATCGCATAAAGCAGCGCATCGGTCACCGAGGCGCGGTCGTCCGCACTTGCGCGACGCCAATACGTCCCGAGCACGGCTTGCGCGATCCCCCTGCCGTCGAACGCAGCGGAGACCGAGCGGAGCTGCCCCTCGGCGGATCCACCGTGCCCAAGCGCAATCGCCGCCTGGCGCACGGTCTCGACCAACTTGACCGCGTCACTCTGTTCATCGGCGGCTGCCGGAAGCGATGAGGCGCAAATCGCGAGTAGCACGGGGACAACCAACAGCCGGGCCAACGCTACCCAGCTTGCGTGCGACCATAGGCGTGCTGTCATGATCCTATGTCATCCAATGCGTTGTTGGCTGTCAACATCGGGCGTCTCGGGAGCATGTAGAGGCGCATGCCCGAAAGCGGCGGCCAACGGTTCGAGGCGAGCGACCCGCGCTTTCTGCCTTTCGCTCAGGTCGGGATGGCTGCTGCGCACCTGCTTGCCGAACGTCGCGGCGACCTGCAGCACCCGCTCTTCGCCGCCGCGCGAAAATGGCAGGCCCAATTCATGGTAGATCCGCTTCATCTCGCCCACGGGATCGGCGGTGAGATCCTGCAGCCGCACTTCGGCCAGGTCGCCAGCTGGAATCCGGGCTCTGTCGGCCAGATAGTGCATCTCTGTCGCGAGATATTCGCGGGTGATGATCTCCTCCTGCTCGTCCTCGGGCAGTGGCGGCTGCAGGGCGAATGCACGTTGCAATTCGCGCGCCAGAAGCAAGTTGGACCGGAACACCGCTTCGGGCGAACGGGAGATGTGGACAAACTTGGCGCCTGGAAACAATTCCTGGAGGTAGCGGACGCGCGCCGTATGGCTCGGCGACTTGAGCAGAAGTCGCCGCCCGCCCGCAACGAGAGCAAGCTTCTGGACGAAAGCGAGCTGATGTGAACGCCAGCGGCTGAACTCGTCCTTCGAAAGCGCGTCGAGATCGTGAAATCGATTGAAGAAGGCTTGCCGGCGGGGAAGGATGGCGCGTCCCGCAAGCACGGACATCCCGCCCAGATTGTTCAACGCGAAGTCGTCCTCCCCCGGCAGCCTGGCGCCCACCGGCACGACCGCGCCGAGGCGCGTCAACGGCAGCAAGGGCACGAAAAAATAGCGCAGGAGAAACCAGCCAGGGACGAATGCCTGAGGGGCCAGGACCTGCGGCCAGCTCGGCGATCTCAGGTCCGGGTCGGCTGCCAGCAGGTTCTGCAAAAACGTCGTTCCGGACCGGAAGTAGCCGAGGACGAACACGGGGGCATTATCCCGTCCCATCCGCGGAGGTCGCAGCCGCAGCCATGCCGCAACGATCGCGCGCTCCGGCAGGGAGGCGACGGTGTTGATGGCCGAAAGCAGCAGCAGCAGCACCAGGCGCGGCCAGTAGGCGGGCGGAATCTGGCCTTGCGCGCGCCACAGGACCCGCAGCACGGCGTCGAGAGGCGCAACGCACATGAAGTGCGGATACGGCAAATAGGGCGCCAGCCGACGGGCCGCGAGCGAGATGTTTTCGTAAAGGGCCTTCATCAGGCAGTCCGGAACATCATGGTCTCGGTGGTCAATCCCGGCCCGAACGCCATGCCGCAGCCGAGCAGGCCTGACGGCTCCTTCAGCATTTCGGCCATCACGAACATCACGGTTGCCGATGACATGTTGCCGTATCGCCGCAGCACTTCGCGCGATGCGGCGAGCGCGCTCGGCTCCAGTTTGAGCGCCCGCTCGACCGCGTCGAGCACGGAGCGGCCGCCGGGATGCACCGCCCACAAGTCGATCTCGCTGGCGGGCCTGCCGCCGAGGATGGCCGCATGCTCGTTGCGCAGCGTCTCGCGAACCGCGCCGGGAACCTGGCCGGACAGCACCATGTCAAAGCCGTCGTCGCGGATGTGCCAGCTCATCAGCTCCTTGCGCTCCGCCGTGACGATGGCGTGGAAGCTTTCCAGCAAGATGCCGTGCGGTTCGGCCGTTACCAGCGAGGCCGCGCAACCGTCGCCCCACAGGCAAAACGAGATCAGCTTCTCAAGCTCGGCGGCTTCCCTGAAATGCAGCGTGCACAATTCGATGTTGACCGTCAGCACGCGGGCGTTCGGGTCGGAGCGCACGATATGGCGTGCCAGCTTCAAGGCGTTGATGGCGGCGTAGCATCCCATGAAGCCGACGATGGTGCGTTCGACCGAATTCGGCAGGCCGCATCGCGCCACCAGCTCCAGGTCGATGCCAGGCGCCGAAAAGCCGGTGCAGCTCGTCACGATCAAATGCGTGATCCGCGAGCGGTCTTCGTCGGCCAGAAGCTCGTCGACGGCCTTTTGCGCGAGCTCAGGTGCCGCGGCTTCGTACATCTCCATGCGGATCGCGGTGCTGGCGAACGAGCCCCTGACCGAGGTGCCGTCGCGGTCGATTGCCCCGCCGCGCGGATCGTCGGCCGGCGCAAAGCAGGAATAGCGATGTTCGATGCCGGCAAGAGCGACCATGCGCTCGAAGACCGTAAGGCGCTGGGCATTGTCTTCAAGCAGCAAAGCTCCATAGCGGAGGTAGAACTCATGCACGTCGTGTTCTGGAACTGACGTGGCAATGCGGTTCAGATACGCTTGAGGGGCCAAAATTGCTCCGACAATGAGCCCGATCGGGTCTCATAAGAGGTCTGGGAATTGGGGAAGCGTTTTCTAAGGCAAACGTCGCCATAAAGCATTTTATTGCGTGGCGCCGATATTTCTTATTTAGCAAACTGTCATACCAGCCTCCAATCCTGTATGAAAGGGACCGAAATTCGGCTTCGCCATCCGGATCGGGTTCATATGCGAATTCCCAAATGAACAGCGCGCGGCCATGAAGGTACGACCGAATTCCATGTGCCGGATTGCCGGCTGAAGCCCCCAAAAATTCCGATCCATCGCATGACCGACATCAACATCCGGCATCTGGAGCCAGAACTCCTCGACGGCCTCCCGGCCGACGATCCCCGTGCGATTGCATCCCGTCGTGACCTCGTCTGGATCAATGCATTGATGTTCCAGGCCAAGTTCATGGCCTCGCTCATGCGGGCCAATGTGCAAACGCCGCCGCTGCGCATCCTCGAACTGGGCGCCGGTGACGGAAAGTTCATGCTGCGCGTGGCGCGGCTGATGGCGCGGCGTTGGCCCGATGTGGAGATCGTCATGGTCGACAGGATCGACCTGATCGGCAAGGATGTGTGCGACGCTTTCGCTGAACTTGGTTGGCGGGCGCAACCTGTAACCGCCGATATATTCGATTGGACGGGAGACAGGCCCTTCGATCTTGTCTGCGCCAACCTGATCCTCCATCACTTCGACGACACGCGCCTACTGCAGCTGTTTGCCCGGATCATGACGATGGCCCCGCTGCTCGTAGCGACCGAGCCGCTCAGGGCCAGGGGTCCACTTGTCGCGACGCGGTTCCTGCGACTGATCGGCGCCGGTGCGGTGACACTGAACGATGCGACGCAAAGTGTCCGCGCCGGTTTTCGCGGCACGGAACTTTCGCAATTGTGGCAGGCGTCAGGGGGAACCCCGGTGATGGAGGCCCGCAAAGGCCTGTTCACTCAAGGTTTTGTCGGTGCCAGTTTTCCCCGCACAAGCATGCCCGGCGCCAGATGACGCACGACGCAATCATCATCGGTGCCGGCCCTGCCGGCAGTTCCACCGCCATTGCGCTGGCCCAGCATGGCTGGTCGGTGGCGATGGTGGAGAAGGTCGCGTTTCCGCGCCGAAAGGTCTGCGGCGAATTCATGTCGGGCACCAGCCTTGCCTTGCTCGACCGGTTGGGTGTCGGCGACACCTGGCGGGCGGAAGCCGGCCCCGAAATACGCCGCGTCGGGTTCTTTTCCTGCGATGTCTCGGCGCAGGCGCCAATGCCGCGCGCCAGCACAGGTCCCGGCCGCGCTCTCGGCCGCGATCGTCTGGATACCATCCTGTTGCAGGCCGCCGAACGTGCCGGTGTCGAAATTCTCCAGCCTTGCAAGGCTGTCGCCATTCGTCGGCACGAGGATCTTCAGTCCGTGACCGTGGAGACGGACCAGCAACAGCAGGTTTTGAGCGCACCTGTCATAATTGCCGCGCACGGATCCTGGGAAACCGGCAAACTGCCAAGCCAGATTGAACGAACGAGCCAACCTTCCGACCTTTTCGGTTTCAAGGCGCATTTTACCGGCGCGGCACTTGCGCCCGACCTGATGCCGCTGCTGGTATTCCCGGGCGGTTATGGCGGAATGGTAACGGCGGACCAGGGCCGGGTTTCCATCTCCTGCTGTATCCGCCGGGATGTGCTGTCCGGTCTGCGCCAGCGCTGGGGAAACATTGCGGCCGCCGATGCATTGTGGCGCCACGTCGTGGCCTCGTGCCGAGGCGTGGAAACGGTGCTGGCCGGTGCCGAACTGGACGGCCCATGGCTCGCCGCGGGACCGATTCATCCCGGTATTCGACCTGGCTATGACAAGGGCATCTTCCGCGTCGGCAACATCGCCGGTGAGTCACATCCTGTCATCGCCGAAGGGATTTCGATGGCGCTGCAATCCGGCTGGCTGCTTGCGCGAGAACTGGTCGCATCGGGTAAAGGTCACGAGGGCCACGACGAGGCCGGACGCCGCTACGAAAGGGAATGGCGCCGGCAATTCTCGACCCGCTTGCGTGCCTCGGCCTTGATTGCCCGCATAGCGCTCCGGCCTGGCAGCAGGACGGTGATGCGCGCCGTGATCAAGAATTTTCCGGCGGCCTTGACGCTTGGCGCTCGATTGAGTGGAAAGACCCGGCCTGTCCCGGGTTTCTGACGTCAGAGCAGCGCGGCTCACTGACACCGATCTTCCACTAGGAAATGGACAGGATCTCGAGTTCGCGCTGCCCCAGCTGGACAACATCGCCAACGCTCTTGCCAATCAGCGCGATGGCAACCGGTGAACCATGCGAAATGGAAGCTTGCGCCGGGTTGGCCTCATCCTCACCGACGATGCGGAAGGTCTGGGTGCGGCCATCATCGCGCGCGAAGGTAACGGTGTGCCCGAAGCCGATCACTTCATTGGACGTCGGCACCGACATGAGCTGAGCCGTACGCACGCGTTCGGCATAATAGCTGACATCTCGAACCGGAACCGCCGACTGCCGTCGCCTCTCATTGATATCGTCCAGCACGCTGGCGGCCTCGAGAGCCTGCCGGGCGCGAGCCAATTCATCGTGCAGCATCGTGAGACCCGCCTCGGTGACGAGGTTGATCCGATCCGAGATGGGGCGAGCCGGCAGGATGGTTTCCGATGCCGCCTCCGCACTTTCCTCCTTGGCAAAGGCTACGCTCAATGGGTCGCAACTCCGTTTCGAAGACTTTTGGTTAGGGGATAACCCATGGGCGACAACAAAGCTTCAACAATCCGACGGCCGGCTTCGGCGGAATGTCCAAAAAGGGTCGACGGCAGGTCTGCGCGAAGTCGGCGCGCTGCAGGCGCCTAGTCGGCCACCAGCCGGTGCTGGAGCCGGAGTGCAGCTAGCGGATCCTCCTAATACCCGCGCGCCTTGGCAATTGTGGCTGAGGGCAACTCTCCAAATTGCAGCCTGTAGGCGGAAGAGAAGCGCCCAAAATGGGTGAAGCCAAGGAGCGCGGCGACCGCTGTGACGTTCGTATCCTTACCAGGGTGCAAAAGCGCCCTATGGGCAGCGTTCAGGCGCAGCTCCCCCAAAAGCCGTAAGGGCGGGCGTCCAAAGGCCTCGACGCAACTGAGGTGCAGCGTACGCTCTCTTGCGCCAACCGATTCGCACAACTCGGTGACGGTTGGAGGCTCATCAAGACGCTCAAGCAGCAACGAAAGCACCGCACGTGCGATGCGCGCTCGGCTGTGGAACGGCTCAATAATCTCGGCGGACGGGATCAGGCCTAAAATGACATCCGCTATCTGCGCTTCGACATGAGGCAGGGTGCGCGCGCTCCACATATCGTCCGACTTGGCTGTCAGTGTTTGCAGCAAGCTGGACAGAGTCTCGGCTCGCTGGGTCATCTCTGTCGCCGTAACCTGCCATCGCGGCGACGGGAGATCGACATCGACTTTTTCTGCGCCGCGCCGGACTTGCATCCAGTGGTTGATCATCTGGGTCGGCAGCACGGCGATCATCATGGAGGTCGGACCGGTCGCCGACAGACCTACGTCGTCGCGCGAGGTGGCCACTAGGAGTTGACCCGGAGGCGCTGGCCTGCGGCGTATATGGAGCGAGCCTTCTACCGCGAGCGGCAGGCCGAAGACCCACGTACCAGCTGGTGCGCTTCCGCGTTGCAGCACGCCCGTTGAGCGCGTCTCGCGGCCCAGTTGGAGTTGGCCCATGACTAGCTGGGTCAGATCGCCGTGGAAACGCCCGGGGCCGATCTGTTCAAATTTCTGATCCCAGGCATGCGGGCTCGCAGCCATGGCATCCATATCCTCGAATCTACCTTCGACAACCAGAGGTATATCCGGAAACTCATTGTTCAATTTGGAAAACCCAATTCTTCCCGCATGCGAATAGTATAATATGAAATTGCAGAATCTGGATAGTCAAATTCCAGCGGATCGTTAAGCTTCAACAACATCAACGCTGTACGTTCGCTGGAGTCTCTTTGTAAATTCCCCTCCGCTGCCCGCAGATAAACGATATTTTCGTCGTGGTGGCATGAGGGATGCTGCTAGATAAATTTCCGGCTAACCGAATTTTGGCGTCAGCTATTCTTCGGCCGTAGATAGCGTTGCCTGCAAATTGAGGAGACTTGACTCATCCGGAGCCGCACTTTTTCGGCAACGGACAACGACACTCGCTGCAGCTTCGACTGCATCACTGAGGGAGGACGCACCATGAGCAATGACCATTCCGACAAGGAACCAAAATCCAGTTCGCCGCAGCGCGAAGGCATAAGGCGCCGCGATCTCCTGCTCAGTGGTGCCTCTTTGCTGACCGCCGCGGCCATGTCAGGTGGCGCCGTGGCCGTGTCGACGACGCCAGTAGCGGCACAGGAGACCAAGCCGACGCCGGGTCCGGCCGTCGATACAACAGTCGACCGGACCGCCCTGCCGATCGCGGAACCGACCTATCCACCGATCACCGAACTCGACGCCCGCAACGTGAAGGCACCGCCGATATTCCAAGTCACGGCTCCGGTCGGCGCTCCCAACGTCATCGTGATTCTGCTCGACAATTTCGGCTACGCCGGCTCCACGACAATGGGTGGTGTCATAAACCTGCCGACCCTGGATCGCCTCGCCAAGGAGGGGCTGATCTACAACAACTTCCACGTGAATCCGATCTGCTCGGCGAGCCGCGTGTCGCTGCTGACGGGGCGCAATTGTCATAGTGCGAACATGGGGACCATCTCAGAGATGTCGACCGGGTTCCCCGGTCAGACGTCCATGCTCCCGAACAGCGTTGCGCCGCTCGCAAAGATTTTGAAACACAACGGCTACAGCACGGCGATGTTCGGTAAGTGCCACGAATACGTCGCTTGGGAAAGCGGCCTCACAGGACCGTTCGACCAGTGGCCCACCGGCCTCGGATTCGAAAGATTTTACGGCAACGTAATTGGAGAATCGGATCAATTCTATCCGGTAGCTCACGACAACACGACGCTGGTTCCCACATCGAAAGACCCGAACTACTACTACCAGACCGATATCGCGAACCGTGCCATCGAATGGATTAAGGCACAAAAAACCCTCAACCCCGACAAACCCTTCTTTGTGTACTACCCAGCACAAGGCATGCATGATCCAGTGCAGATGCCAGACTCCTGGAAGGACAAGTATAAGGGCAAGTTCGATCAAGGTTGGGACAAGTACCGTGAGGAGATCCTGGCGCGCCAGAAAAAGATGGGCATCGTCCCGGAGAACACCCAGCTCACGCCAAAAGCCCCTATTGCCGACGACTGGGACAGTTTGAGCCCCGATGAGAAGAAGGTCTGTGTCCGCTATCAGGAACTCTTTGCGGCATTCGCCGAGCTGACGGACTACGAGATCGGCAGGGTCATCCAGGCTGTCGATGACATGGGGGCGCTGGACAACACGCTGATCATCTATGTCACCGGCGACAATGGTGCGAGCCCCAACGGCGGACGCATTGGCGTGCACAACACCATGAGTACGTTCAACCAATCGCCGGAGACACTTCAATTCCAGCTTGATCACCTCGATGAGGTAGGGGGGCCGCACTCCGCGATGACGCCACCGGCCGGCTGGTCGTTTGCCGACAATACCCCGTTTGCATTTTCGCAACTCCACACCCAGTACGGCGGCACCACCAACGCTGCAATTGTCAGCTGGCCCAAGGGAATCAAGGCGAAAGGGGAGATACGCACGCATTACCAGCACCTGATCGATATCGTACCTACCGTGCTGGAGGCGGCAGGTTTGCCGCAGCCCAAGACGGTAAACGGTGTGCCTCAAAAGCCGATCGAAGGCAGCAGCATGCTTCATACCTTCAACGATGCTCAGGCGGCGTCGTCTCACACAATCCAGTACTACGAAGTGTATGGGAATCGCGGCATCTACAAGGATGGATGGTACGCCGCGACGCTGCACAAGGTGTCGTGGGAGCCAAAGCCCCGCAGTTCCTATGCCGAGGACAAATGGGAACTGTTCAACACGGCGGAAGACTTTAGTTGCGCCATCGATGTGTCAGAGAAATTTCCCGAAAAGCTCAGGGAGCTGCAGGATGCGTTCCTCACCGAGGCGGTGAAGTACAGTGTGCTCCCACTCGACGACCGCGCCCAGGAGCGATTCAATGCCGGACTGGCGGGGCGTCCCGACTATATGGGAGGCCGCACGTCACTAGCCGTCTATCCGGGCATGGTTGGCATGAAGGAGAATGCCTTCATCGACGTGAAGAACCGGAGTTCCTCGGTGACGGCCGAACTGGAAGTCCCGGAGAACGGCGCTTCGGGAGTCATCCTGGCACAGGGCGGTTCGCACTCGGGCTGGAGCCTTTACGTGAAGGAGGGCAAGCCCAAATTCGCCTACAACTTCCTCGGCGTCGTGACGACTATCGCTTCCGACGTGCCGCTGCCTGCCGGCCCTGTCACACTCGTCTACGAGTTTGCCTATGACGGCGGCAAGTTCGGGGCAGGCGGCACAGGAACGCTCTCTATCGGCGGGAAGAAGGTCGCCTCGGGCAAGATCGAGCGCACCATTCCGTTTATCTACGGCGTTGAGACCGCAGATGTCGGCGTGGACCTCTACAGCCCGGTGACGCCTGACTACGCCCAGGGCGACAACGGCTTTACCGGAACAATCAAGAAAGTGACGATCGATGTGAACCCTGGGGGCGGTAGCAAGCAAGACGCCGGCGCGCCGAACCCGGATTGACGTGACCCCTGTTGCGTTTGCCGGTGAAGAAGGCCTGTCCTCGCGAAGCTGGACGCCAGCGAGGACAAACCGCAGATGGGAAAGAATACTCGGATCAAATGACCAGCACCAACCCTGTTGTGAGTTACCCCGATATTCGGGCGTCTCAGGCCACGCCGTTCTCCTCGGAGATGATCTGGATTCCAGGCGGCGAGTTTCTGATGGGTTCGGACAGAGGCTATGCCGAGGAAGCCCCGGCACACCGCGTCCGTGTCGATGGCTTCTGGATGGATTGCTGCACTGTCACCAATGCCGATTTCGAACGCTTCGTCACGGAAACCGGATACGTCACGCTTGCCGAGAGGCCGGTAGATCCGGCGGAATATCCTGGCGCGTTGCCGGACAGGTTGTTGCCATCCTCGACCATCTTCAAGAAACCGGCAGGGCCGGTGGATATGCGTAACCACTATAATTGGTGGATGTATGTCGGCGGGGCAAACTGGCGCCATCCACGCGGACCGGCGAGTACTATCAAGAAGCTGAAGGACCACCCCGTCGTCCACATCGCCTATGAGGATGCCGAGGCTTACTCAGTCTGGGCCGGCAAAGCATTGCCGACCGAGGCGGAATGGGAGTTCGCGGCACGCGGCGGGCTGGAAGGCGCCGAGTATGTCTGGGGTGAAGAACTCACCCTGGGCGGACGGCATATGGCGAATATCTGGCAGGGCGATTTTCCCTATCGCAACACCGTCGATGACGGATACGAATATACCGCTCCGGTTGGGTCGTTTCCGCCCAACGGATACGGCCTTTACGACATGGCCGGCAATGTCTGGCAGTGGACGTCGGACTGGTATCGGGACCACGGCGCGATTGATAGCCCATGCTGTACGGGGACCAATCCACGCGGCGGGGACCGGGAACAAAGCTACGATCCGCGCGAGACCGAGGTGAAGATACCGCGCAAGGTCACCAAGGGCGGTTCGCATCTGTGTGCGCCGAACTATTGCAGACGCTATCGGCCCGCCGCCCGCATGGCACAGCCGATAGATACTTCGATCTCACATCTTGGATTTCGGCTCATCGCACGAAGCCGCGACATTGGCCGCGATGCGGCGAAAGCCGAAAGCGGAAATGCTGAGACCATCGGGGGCACATTCCGGCCTGAGACCGGCGACGACTGAACTTCAATAACGCCTGGGGACGGCGAAGCAATGAAAGTCGAGGGGTACAAATGATCTATCATCGCGTTTTGTTTGCCGCGCTGGCAAGTTCGGTTCTTCTACCGGCGATTGCTCATGCCGATGAGAACGGCGTCAGCTTTTGGCTGCCAGGCCAGTATGGCAGCTTTGCTGCAACGCCCGGCACCCCTGGTTGGTCTTGGGCGACGATTTACTACCACGGGTCCGTTGGGGCAGGCGGAGGTCAGGAGTTCCCGCGCGGTGGTCAGGTCGACGTCGGCCTGAAAGGTCGGGCCAACCTCGTCATCTTCGGGCCAAGCTATACGTTCGAGACGCCAGTGCTGGGGAGCGCGCAATTGACGCTGAGCGCGTTGACCGCAGGCGGCCGCAGCGTGGTCGGCGTAGACACCGTGCTTTCCGGCCCGGGAGGGGTGCCCGTTTCCGGCAGCAGGAGCGACCCGGTTACGGGCTTCGGCGATATCTATCCAACGGCGACACTCAAATGGAACGCCGGCGTCAACAACTACATGACCTATCTTGCCGGCGATATCCCGGTCGGCGCCTACGACGTCAATCGCCTGGCCAATCTCGGCCTCGGCCATGCCGCCATCGATGCCGGCGGCGGTTACACCTACTTCAATCCGGCAAACGGCAGGGAAGCTTCCGCCGTTCTCGGGTTTACCTACAACTTTAAAAACCCCGACACGGATTACCAGAACGGTGTCGATATGCACATCGATTGGGCCGCCGCGCAGTTCCTGAACAAGCAATTTTTCGTTGGAGCAGGCGGCTATTACTACCAGCAGCTTACCGGAGACAGTGGCAGCGGCGCGGTGCTTGGGGACTTCAAATCGCGGGTCGTCGGCATCGGTCCGCAGGTCGGCTACCTGTTCCCGGTGAGCGATAAGGTGCAGGGCGTTTTCAACGCCAAGGCTTATTGGGAATTTGCGCGCGAGAACCGAGCTTCAGGCTGGAACCTCTGGGTGGGGTTCGCCTTCTCGCCCGCCGCGGCAAAGAGCCAATAGCGCTGCGACCGGGCGGAGTCGAACCGTCTTCGTCGCGCCGGCTGCCGGGATGACAAACTCGCGCCGCGCAAGCTGGCCGACAGGACCCGGCGCCTCGGCGAGCTCGAAACGGCCGGGTAGCAACGGCTTCGCCGGCAAGGTGACGCCACAGAAGACAAGCCCTCCTAGCAGCAGGCAACGAAACGGCGACGAACAACACTCAAATAGGGAGACTATCGTGCGGAATTTCATCACTCTCATCGCGGCAACGTCAGTCGTACTTTCATCCGCGGTTGCGGTCTACGCGCAAAGCCAGAATCCCCTTCCCAAGGCTAGCGACGTCCTCGTCCGATACGGGGACGATGTCGAAGGTTGGACCGTCTACGCGAACAAGACGCGCGGAGACTGTTTGATCGTGCGCACAGATGGTCCAAGCGCGGTGCAAATGGGCGTCACGGCAAACCAGCAGGTTGGCTATCTGGGCGTGTTCACGAAGGCGGATATTGGCCTCAAGAACGGGACCAATTCGGCTATCTTCGTCTCACTCGACGGCCATCTCTATAAGGGCGTTGCCACCAGCACGAGCGGGGAACTGAAGGGCGGATACTCAGGCGGATACATCTTGACCGACGACCCCAATTTCAAGCGCGACGTGGCGAAGAAATACGCAATGACAGTGTTTCCGGACACGAAAGGAACGTTTGTCGTCGACCTGAATGGAACTTTCAAGGCGATGGCGGTAGGGCGGAAGTGCCTGGCCCAATGACCTTCCGCTCTGACCATTCATTGCCTTTCTGGCCCAGGAGGACGCAATGAAAGGATATATCCTCACAGGTGCGATGGCCATTCTGGCAAGCACCGGTCCGGGTATCGGGAACGCCTGGGCGCAAGACGCCGACGAATTGGCAAAGCAGCTGTCCAACCCGATCGCCTCGCTGATCAGCGTGCCGATCCAATTCAACTACGACAGGGGCTACGGGCCCATCAATGGCGATAAGGCCTATGTCAACGTTCAACCGGTAATCCCGTTAACGCTCAACGACAACTGGAACCTGATCTCTCGCACGGTCGTGCCGATCGCCTGGCAGCACGACATCGTGGGTCCATCCGGTGCGCAGTTCGGACTCGGAGACATATCTCAAAGCCTCTTCCTCTCGCCCTCTAAGACCGGCGCGAGCGGGATCGTCTGGGGTGTCGGGCCGGTGTTCCTCTTGCCTACCGCGACTGACCCGCTGCTCGGCGGACAAAAATGGGGAGCCGGACCCACGGCCGTCGTCCTCAAGCAATTCGACGGGTGGACGGTTGGCCTATTGGCCAATCATATCTGGTCGTTTGCTGGTGACGAAAACCGCAACGAAATCAGCGCGACTTACCTGCAGCCCTTCATATCCTACACGACCAAGGACGCCTGGACGTTCACGCTCAGCACCGAGAGCACATACGATTGGGGAGCAAACCAATGGTCGGTTCCCATCGGCCTCCAGGCCTCCAAGCTGGTGCTTCTCGGCAAACAGCCGGTCAGCCTGAGTGCGAGTGTCCGCTACTGGGCGGAGAGTCCGGAAAATGGACCCGACGGTTTTGGGTTCCGAACCGGCGTCACATTCCTCTTTCCGAAGAAATAGATTTCGATAACCGGCCAATAGCCGGAGGTAATGACGACAACTAGCCAATGGAGGAAATCATGAAATCGAAGTTCAGCTTGCGTAGTGCGCTTATTTTTGCCGTGGCGCTGGCAACATTTGTCGAAGTTGACCCGGTCTCGCTGGCAACAGGAAATTCGGTGTCATCTGAAGCGATGGCAAAGGTTGGCCGACCTCACACGCCCAGAAGCGTGGCAGGCGTGGCACGCCGCACGGCGCGGCGAACAGTCCGCAGAACGAGCGTGTATGTGGCAAGGCTTCCCGCTGGCTGCGCAAAGGTTTCGGTCAACGGCGCCTCTTACTGGCACTGTGGCGCCACTTACTACCAGCACACGGGCACCAAATACGTGGTCGTTCACATCAACTGAGATTGGTCGGCGACAGAGCTCAAACAGCACGGGGAGTACGCGTGAAAGTAAGCAGGTCCAAGGTCACGCGTATGAAGAGGGCTCTGATTTTGTCGGCAGTCATCGCATTGCTGGCAGGATGCGCGGCGCGTCCCACCAACGTGCTGTTGCCTGTCGCCGACACATCGCCGTCATCCAGCAAGATAAACATGCTGATTGCGACCACCCGTAGCCGGTCTTCCAATCCGGCGGAAATGTACACGGGCGAGCGCGGAATGACCCCCTCTTTTGCCGACATGACAGTGTCGATTCCATCGGTTCGCAAAGTCGGCGAAGTCGCATGGCCGAAGAAGCTGCCATCGAATCCGGCAACCGATTTCGCTGTTCTGCAAGCGGAGGAACTTACCGTGCAGTCGGCCAAGGGCTGGCTGCACGCCTCTGTCAAGAAGAGCCCGGACCACAGTGTCCTGGTTTTCATTCACGGGTTCAACAATCGGTTCGAGGACGCGGTCTATCGCTTCGCCCAGATCGCCAAGGATACCGGCACGAACAGCGCCCCGATCCTGGTCACCTGGCCGTCGCGGGGTAGCGCGCTGGCCTATGGCTATGATCGCGAAAGCACCAACTACACCCGAGATGCGGTCGAGTTGTTGTTCCAGTACCTCGCTCGCGATCCCGAAGTAAAAGAGGTTTCGATCCTGGCTCATTCAATGGGCAACTGGCTTGCGTTGGAATCCTTGCGGCAGATGGCCATCCGCAATGGCGGCCTGCCAGCGAAGTTCAAAAACGTCATGCTTGCTGCTCCGGACGTTGATGTCGATGTGTTTCGCACACAAATCGCCGATATGGGGAAACAGCATCCCCAGTTTACGCTCTTTGTCTCGCAGGACGATCGCGCTCTCAAGGTTTCGCGGCGGGTTTGGGGCAATATCCCGCGGCTCGGATCCATCGATCCTGAGCAAGCTCCCTACAAGGAAGAACTCGCTGATAACAATGTAACCGTCATCGACCTGACGAAGATCAAATCCGGAGACAGCCTGAATCATGGCAAGTTCGCATCGTCTCCGCAGATCGTGCAACTGATTGGGGCACGGATGGCCAACGGCCAGACATTGACCGACAACAGGATCGGCTTGGGCGACACCATCGTGCAAGCAACGACAGGCGCGGCGGCGGCGGCTGGCAGCGCCGCAGGATTGGTGATCGCGGCACCTGTTGCAGTCGTCGATCAGAACACCCGGGAAAACTATGGCAAGGAAGTCGATATCCTGACTGGCACGAAAGAGGGCGGAAAGACAGCGGCCGGTCGTCAGACGTGCGATCCTGCCAAAGTGTGCAGTAAGTAATGATGATGATCCGCTGCTATTAGCAGGTCTCACTGTGCAAGGGATTTTTGCTTACAGTGAGTGGCTGCTTATGGACAAACCCCCTCCTTAGCCGACGGGCCGCTTTCGCGGCCATACCAAGACGTTCGATGCGAAGCGAGGCCAGCGAGCCACTTATCCACCTACCCCCCCGCCAGCCGCGGCAGCAAAAAAATCTCCGCCCCCGCCGGCAGCTCCTTGCTCCACGTATCCCGATAAATCACCCCATCGATCGCCACCGCGATCCCGCGATCAATCCACGGCTCGAAGCCGGGATACTGTTCAGCCAGTTTCCTGAACAGTTCCCTGATGTCCTTGGCCTCGACCTCGACCTTGCTCTTGCCGCCGGCAAGCTGGCCGAGCGCGCCCCAAAGGGTGACTTCGACCACTGGCCCGAGCTCTCCCTGCCCTAGCCCCGTTCCGCCTCGATGGCCGCCAGAATGCGTGGCGGCGACATCGGGATGTGGGTCATGCGCACGCCGGCCGCGTTCGACACCGCGTTGGCGATCGCCGCCAGCGGCGGCACGATCGAGGTTTCGCCGACGCCGCGCACGCCATAGGGGTGGTTGGGGTTGGGGATTTCCAGGATCTGCGTGTCGATCATCGGCAGGTCGGAGCAGACCGGGATGCGGTAGTCGAGGAAGCCGGCGTTCTGCAGCCGGCCGTCCTTGCCGTAAATATACTCCTCGTTGAGCGCCCAGCCGATGCCTTGCGCGGCACCGCCCTGGTACTGGCCCTCGACATAGGTCGGGTGCACCGCCTTGCCGGCATCCTGCACCACCGTGTAGCGGATCACCCGGGTCGAGCCGGTCTCGGGGTCGACCTCGATGTCGCAGATATGGGTGGCGAAGGAGACGCCGGCACCGTCGGCGACGAGCTCGCTATGGCCAGCGATCGGCCCGCCGGTCTTGCCGGATTGCAGCGCGATCTCCTTCAGCGACAGCTTGCCGAGATTGCCGTGCTTCTCGCCCTTGGCGACCGCGTGGCCCTGTTCCCAGACGACGTCGTCGACGGCAATATCCCACATCTGCGCGGCGCGCTCGCGCAGGATCTTGATCGCGTTGCGGGCGGCCGAGATAGTCGCCATGGAGGACGAGAAGGTGCCGCGGCTGCCGTCGGTCATGTCGTTGTAGCCGAGGGAAGACGTGTCGGCGACGACCGCCTTGAGCTGGGCATAGTCGATGCCGAGCTCCTCCGCCGCCACCAGCGACAGCGACGCGCGGGAACCGCCCACGTCCACCGTGCCGACGGCGAGCGATACCGAGCCGTCCATGCCGATGTTGAGGTCCACGCAGGTCTGGCCGCCGAAATTGAACCAGAAGCCGCAGGCCATGCCCCTGCCCTGGTTCTTTCCGAGCGGCGCCTTCATGTGCGGATGGTTCTTCACCGCCTCCAGCGTCGGGCCGATGCCGATTGGGCCATAGACCGGGCCGTAGGACGAGCGTGTGCCTTCCTGCGCGGCGTTCTTGATGCGGAAGTCGACCGGATCCATGCCGATCTCCTTGGCGAGCTCGTCGACGGCACTTTCCACCGCGAACGCCGCCATCGGTGCCGAGGGCGCGCGATAGGCCGCCGTCTTCGGCCGGTTGACCAGCACTTCGTAGCCGACCGTCTCGACGTTATCGAGCTTGTAGCAGGCAAACGCCGTCATGGCGCCGATCTCGGCCCAGGAGCCGGCATAGGGGCCGGCGCTGTAGCGCAGCGTCGCTTGCGCCGCGGTGATGGTGCCATCCTTGCGGGCGCCGATCTTGACGTCGATCGAAGTGGCGCTGGTCGGACCCGAGGCGCGGAACACCTCGTCGCGGGTCATCACCAGCTTCACCGGGCGTCCGGCCTTGCGCGACAGGGCAAGCGCCACCGGCTCGGCCCAGACATGAGTCTTGCCGCCGAAACCGCCGCCGATCTCCGACGAGGTGACGCGCAGCTTCGAGGCTTCCATGCCGAGCAGCTGGGCGCAATGCTGGCGGTAGACAAAATGGCCCTGCGTGCAGACCCAGAGGTCGGCGGTGCCGTCGGACGAGACGCTCGCCACGCAGGCATGCGGCTCGATATAGCCCTGATGCGTCTGCTCGGTCTTGAAGGAGCGCTCGACGATGAAGTCGGCGTGGCCAAAGCCCTGATGGACATCGCCATGGCCAAACTGGCTGCGCTTGGTGACGTTGGAGGGTTTTACCGGCTTTTCCTCGAGGCCCTCGGTGAAGATGGTGTCGTTGATCAGCGGTGCGTGGTGCTCCATCGCCAGGTCGACATCGGTGACATGCGGCAGGATCTCGTAGTCGACCTCGATCAGCTTCAGCGCTTGCCGCGCCGTGCGGGCATCGACGGCGGCGACCGCGGCCACCGCATGGCCGTCATAGAGCGCCTTGGTGCGCGCCATGCAATTGTCGAGGATGTCGTACATGGCGGCATCGCCATCGGTCAGGTCAGGCAGGTCGGCCGCGGTGATCACCGCCTTCACGCCGGGAAGCTTTTCCGCCTTCGAGGTGTCGATCTTGCGGATGACGGCGTGCGCATGCGGGCTGCGCAGCACGCGGCCGACCAGCTGGCCGGCCATGTTGAAGTCGGCGCCATAGCGGGCGCGGCCCGTCACCTTGTCGACGCCGTCGGGGCGGATGGGGCGTGTGCCGACGGATGTGAATTTACGCCCGGAAAAACGCGGATCGAAATTCATCTTTAGGCTCCCTTCATCACGATAGCGGCGTCCTGGACGGCGCGCACGATCTTGTCATAGCCGGTGCAGCGGCAGAGGTTGCCGGCCAGGCCGAAGCGGATTTCCTCCTCGGTCGGGTCGGGGTTTTTCGCCAGCAAGTCCTTGGCCGCGATTAAGAAACCCGGCGTGCAGATGCCGCATTGCAGCGCCGCATGCTCGAGGAATTTCTGCTGCAGCGTGTGCAGCTGGTCGCCCTGCGCCATGCCTTCGACGGTCTCGATGCGCCGGCCTTCGGCCTCGGCGCCGAGCACCAGGCACGAGCAGACCAGCCGGTCGTCGAGGATGATCGAGCAGGCGCCGCAATCGCCGGTGCCGCAGCCTTCCTTGGCGCCGGTCAGCCCGAGCCGGTCGCGAAGCACGTCGAGCAGCGTCTCGTCAGGCTGGCAGAGGTATTCTGTTATGTCGCCGTTGATTGTCGTCGAGACTGCTATACCAGCCATCATTTGCCTCCTGCACGTGCGTAGGCGGTTGTTGCGGCTCTCTTGGCCAGCACACCCGCAACCTTGCGTCTGAAATCGATGGTACCGCGCTTGTCGTCGATGGGGCGACAGGCCCCGGCGCAGATTTTTGCCAGCCGCTCGAGGGCGGCTTCATCGAGTTTCCTGCCGATAAGTGCCTCGGCGGCCTCTTCCACCAGCAGCACGGTCGGTGCCGCCGCGCCCAGCGCCACGCGGGCGGCCGTGACGACACCAGCGCCATCGATCGTCAGGTTGACGCCGGCGCTGACCACGGCGATGTCCATCTCGGTGCGCGGAATGAACCTGAGATAGGCATCGCCCGAATGCGGGGAGCGTTTGTCGAGCAGGATCGCCTCGATGATCTCGCCCTTGACGAGCGAGGTCTTGCCCGGCGCGATCGGCACGGCCTCGACGGCGATGGTGCGCTTGCCCGAGGGTCCGGCAATCACCGCCCTGGCGCCAGCCGCGACCAAAGCCGGCACGCTGTCCGCCGCCGGCGAGGCATTGCACAGGTTCCCGGTTATCGTACAACGGCCCTGCACCTGCTTCGAGCCGATCAGCTTGGCTGCCTCGACGACGCCAGGCCATGCCTTCTTCAGTGCAGCATTCTCGCCCAGCACGGCGCAGGGGACAGTGGCACCGATGCTGAAGCCTTCGGCTGTTTCGCGGATTTCGCTCAGACCAGCGATCGACTTGATGTCGATGATCAGGTCGGGTTCGACAAAACCGCCCTTCATCCTCACCAGCAGGTCACTGCCTCCGGCCAGAATGGCTGCTATGCCAGCCGATCCGGCCAATTGGCCAACGGCATCTTCGATTGAAAGCGGACGTATGTAGCGCATCGTCTCCCCTTGGATATGGCAATCTGAGCGACCGTTATAAACAATCGCCTCATAATGGCTATCCGGTTCCGCATTTGCGACGATTGGGCCAGCCGCGGAAAATCGAGTCCCAAATCGGCCTGAATTGCCGTACGCCAAGGGGCAGCACAGTCGGACAGGCCTGCGGCCGGGTTCTCAAAAAAATTTGAGACCCTATGTCGGACGGGTCAGGCCCCGTTCGTCCTTGGGGCATCGAACAGACATCATGAAAGGACAGCATATGCCCGGTACCGTACGTTTGCACCGCGTTCTCACCACCAGCCCGGAAAAGGTCTATCGCGCCTTCACCGAAGCCGACGCGCTGGCCAAGTGGCTGCCGCCGAATGGTTTCACCTGCACGGTCGATCACCTCGAGGCCAAGGTCGGCGGCACGTTCAAGATGTCGTTCCGCAACTTCACCACCGGCGGCAGCCATGCCTTCGGCGGCGAGTATCTCGAACTCGTTCCCGGCGAGCGCCTGCGCTACACCGACAGGTTCGACGACCCCAATTTGCCCGGCGAGATCCAGGTGACCGTGATCCTGAAAAAGGTCTCGGTCGGCACCGAAATCGACATCACCCAGGCCGGCATCCCCGACGTCATCCCGGTCGAGGCCTGCTATCTCGGCTGGCAGGAATCGCTGAGAAACCTCGCAAAGCTGGTCGAGCCCGAGATCAACCAATAGATCGATGAGTGCAGCGCCGCCGCCGATGACATCCTCTTCGGCGGCGCCAACGGCTCCGTGCGGCGATAACCAAGGGCCTTGACGCGCCATCTTACGCGTGAAACCTCTCCGGCCAAAGGGCAGTGCAATCGCATATGGCAGCGCCGGCCCCCTCTCCGTCCGCTTCGCGGCCACCTCTCCCCCATTACATGGGGGCGAGGAAACGCCAATCTCCGAAGTCGCGGCTTTGGGAGGCTTGGGCTCCTCGCCCCCACAAAAGTGGGGGAGAGGTGGCTCGGCGAAGCCGAGACGGAGAGGGGGAGCGCCCTATGCGATTGTCCTCGCCTTGCGACCGGCATGTCACGAAGAACGCAGCGGAGGCAAAAACATGACCCTGACCAACCGGGATATCATCGAGATCACCGAGTGGCGGCGCAAGCTGCACCGGCAGCCGGAAATCTCCAATGAGGAGGAGAACACGGCGAACGAGGTCGTCTCCTTCCTCGCCGACACCAGCCCGGACAAGGTGCTGACCGGTCTCGGCGGGCATGGCGTGGCGGCGGTCTACGACAGCGGCAAGGCCGGACCGACCGTGCTGTTCCGCTCCGAACTCGACGCGCTGCCGATCGAGGAGCTGTCAGGCGTGCCGCATGCTTCGCAAGTGGCGGGCAAGTCGCATATGTGCGGCCATGACGGGCACACCGCGATCCTGGCATCCCTTGGCCGCCAGCTCGGGCGCCAGCGGCCGGCCAGCGGCCGTGTCGTGCTGATGTTCCAGCCGGCGGAAGAGACCGGCAATGGCGCGGCCGGCGTCGTTGCCGATCCGCGCTACGGCGAGATCGCGCCCGACTTCGCCTTCTCGCTGCACAATCTGCCCGGCGTGCCGTTCGGCGAGGTCAGGCTCAAGCCCGGCGTGGTCAATTGCGCCTCGCGCGGCATGCGCATCGTGCTGGAGGGCAAGACCGCGCATTCCTCCATGCCCGAGACCGGAATCTCGCCCATGCCGGCGATCTCAGAGCTGATGCCGGCGCTGCCCGCGCTCGGCCGCGCCACCTTCGCCGACGACGATTTCTCCATGGTCACCGTCACCCATGCCGAAATGGGCGAAGCCGTGTTCGGCATCGCGCCAGCGCATGCGCAGGTCTGGGCGACGCTGCGCACCCGCCGCGACGAGCGCATGGCCGATCTGTGCGCCGCCGCCGAAGCGCTGGTCAAGGAGATCGCTGCCCGGCATCGCCTCGCCGCCCGCTGGGATTATCACGAGATCTTCGTCGCCAGCGTCAACGCCCCGGACGCGGTCGAGCACCTGCAACGCGCCCTCGACGAAGAAGGCGTCGTGCATGGGCAAGAAGCCCTGCCGATGCGCGCCTCGGAAGATTTCGGCCTGTTCGGCCACAGTGCGAAGTCGGCGATGTTTTTCCTCGGCGCCGGCGAACGGTACCCTTCCCTGCACAATCCGGACTATGATTTTCCCGACGACCTGATCCCGATCGGCTCGAAGATTTTCATGCGCACGGCGCGCAATCTGCTGGGGTGAATTTGGTCGCGCGCGGTTATGCGGATTTGAGGTACGGGCGTTTGTGGACGGTCCGCTTGGCCTGGTAGTTCGCGGCGGGAACCGGACGGCCGACGCGAAAACCCTGGATCCTGTCGATGCCGAACTCGCGCATGAGCGCGATCTGCTCGTCGGTCTCCACGCCTTCGACCAGGATCTGGTGGCCGCGATTGCGCACCAGCGCGATGATGTCCTGCAGCATCGCCATGCCCTTCGGCGTGCCGCAATCGTGCAGGAACGAGCGGTCGATCTTGACCGTATCGAAATCGATCAGCCGCAGCCACGAAAGGCCGGCAAAGCCGGTGCCGAAATCATCGAGCCAGATCTTGATGCCGAGCAGCTTCAGGTCGCTGATGCAACGCAGGATGTCCGAGTGCATCTCCATCTCGAGACCTTCGGTGATCTCGAAGGCCAGCCTGTTGCCGGTCACGCCGGTCTCGCCCAGGATGGTCGCAACGGATGCGGCGAAGCCTGGCGTCTTGAGCTGGATCGGCGAGACGTTGACGCTGACGACACGCACGTGATCGTCCGCCAGCAGTTCGGCGCAGACCGTCCGTATTGCCCAGCGCCCCAGCTCCAGGATCGCCCCGGTGCGTTCCGCGACGGGAATGAACAGGCTCGGCGGAACCAGGGTTCCGTCCAGCATCTTGAGACGCATCAGCGCCTCCACCGCCTCGACACGCCCCGACACGACATCCTGGATGGGCTGGTAGACCAGTGAAACGAGATTCTGGGCGATCGCGATCTTCAGCAGCGCCGCAAGGTTCTCGCTCTCGTCGCTGCTCTGCGGATCGGTCGGGTCGAACAGCCGCACACAATTGCGGCCGCTGGCCTTGGCCAGATAGAGCGCACGATCGGCCTCGTGGATGATCTTCTCCAGCTTGGCGCCGGCCTGCGTCCTGGTGAACGCGGCGCCGACGCTCGCCGTCACGATCGAGACCCCGTCGCGCCTGAGCTCATGGGTGATCCCCAGGTTCTCCACCGTGCGGCAGATGGCTTCCGCCAGCTCAGTGACCTGGTCCTTCTTGTCCATCCGGGCGAGCACGATGAACTCTTCGCCGCCGTAGCGCCCGATCGAGCCATTGTAGTTCTTGATCAGATCGCTGAGCGCATTGGCGACATGGATCAGGCAGCGGTCGCCTTCCTGGTGGCCGTAGCAGTCGTTGAATTTCTTGAAGAAGTCGACATCGATGAGGATCGCCGCGAACTTGCTGCCAAGCTTTTGCCAGTCGTTCCAGTAATCGCGCAGCTTCTCGTCGATGGCGCGCCGGTTCTCCAGGCCCGTAAGCGGATCCGTCCGCGACAGCCTGAGCAAAGCCTTGCCGCGCTCGGTGGCCTCCTTGTGCTGGATCTTGGCTTCCAGCGCGTTCAGGAAGACGTTGTAGCGCTCTTCGTTCAGCTTCCAGTTCACATAGGAGGTGAAGGTGAAGCATGAAACGTAGAACGTCCCGAACACCATTTTGTACGTCAGCGACGCCGGCACGAAGTAGTTCACCACGTACAGGATGCACAAAATGATTGTCGACGTTATGATCGAGACCTTGAAGCTGAACGTGAAGAACAGGTTGGCACTCATCATGAAAATGGTGCCGAAGACCATATAGTAGGCGACGCTTTCCTTGTTTTCACCCAGGAATGCCGGGCACAACCAGCCGATATAGCCAAAGATGATGGCCGCGGCGCAGGTCACGTCGAGCCAATCGGTGGCGGCTCCCCGGCGAAGCTGTGCTTCCAGGACCAGCAGCGCCGTCAGTCCGACCCCGAAGCGCGCCGTGATCGTATAGGCCGCCACGTCAGGTATCAGCATCAGGTCCGACACCGAAAACAGCACATAGATGACGACGGCGATCCACAGCCCGGGCCTGGCGTCTTTCCTTCGCTTCGCCTGGGCTTCCCGGCGGTAAAGGATGCGCAGTTCCGCCGCCCCAAGCTCCTGGCGCGGATCATACGGTTCGACATCCACCGTATCGGCCAGTCTGGATGATGCGCGTTCGCTCACAAATCCCCGCGATGGGGGATTTTGCGCTCCGAACTCTTTTCCAGCTTCTGCCCCCACGCAGGACGACTCCTTGGGACGAGACACGATTGCCACGCGGTAAAATGCGACGGCGCCAGACAAGTTTGCGTTAACTCGAACCCAGAATCTTATCTGCAAGATCGCTAATAAATTGAGATGGTTAGCGAGAAATTAATCATAACAATAAAATGCCCCCGAGGCGCGTTGGCAAATGCGGTATTCTACGCAATAAGTTAACCGACTGTTAACCAAGGAGTCCTGGCGTGCAAACAGTGTTCGATGGCCAAAGCCTGATCACCGCAGAGATGATCGCCGGCAGTCTGCGTAAAGGCACGCTTGAACATCATGGTGAAGCGTTCGAGACCGCCCGCGCCGAGCTGGCCCTCATCCTGCATGCGACACAGCAGCAGGTCGAGCAGCAGAAATTTCCCGCCGAGATCGTTCGCCGCCTGCTGTCGCTGCTCAGTGCGCTGCGGGCCAAGGTGCATCCCGACGTCTGGCAGGCCTTGATCCCGGTGGCGCAGAACCATCCGATCCTGAACTACTTTCTTCAGGATCCGCTGACGCACTGGTCCTTCACCAAGCCCAGGGGCTATTCCGGCGACGCGCAGCTGCTCGACTTCATCTATTGCGACCCGCACGTCGCCGAGAGCGTGGCGAGCGCCTCGGAGATCGGCAAAGCGCTTTACAGCCACACCCAGAACGTTCCGTCATGCGTCGCGGCTCGCGAACGGCGCGATCTCCTGACCCGCTATGTCGATGAGACCGCCGCCAAAAACGGACCGGAAACCGAGGTGCTGGCGATCGCCGCCGGCCATCTGCGCGAAGCCAATCGCTCCGTCGCGCTGGCCGAGGGCGGCCTCAAGCGCTGGGTAGCACTCGACCAGGACCCGCAGAGCGTCGGGCTGATCGCACGCGACTTCCAGGGCACCGCGGTCGAAGCCATCGACGGCTCGGTGCGGACCGTGCTGACCAGAGGCCACAAGCTCGGCAAGTTCGACCTCATCTACGCCTCCGGCCTCTACGACTACCTCCAGCACAACGTCGCCGTGAAACTGACCAAGACCTGCCTGCAGATGCTGAAGCCGAACGGCAAATTCCTGTTCGCCAACTACGCCGAAGGCACCCCCGACGCCGGCTACCGGGAAACGTTCATGGACTGGGTGCTGCTGCTGCGCTCGGAAGTCGACATGTGGAACATCGTCAACGCCAGCGTCGACCGCAACACCGTCGAGGCGCAGGTGTACTTTGGCGAGAACCGCAACGTGCTGTATGCGGTGATTGAGAAGCGGGGGTAGGCGAGCGGCGCGGACTTCCGGCGAGCGGCCTGCGTCAAGTGTTGCAGCCGATCGCAGTGGGCGGACAACGATTGGATAGCCGGTTCAGGAACCGGCCATCCCCTTGATATCCCTTGCCAGCACCAACCCGGCATCGTCGGCGACATAGCCGACATAGCGATAGTCACGGATGAAGCTGATCCGCCCGTCCCGCCATTCCAGCCACATGAAATGAATTGGCTTCGCGGCCGCCCGGTGTTCGAACACCGCGATCACCTCGCGGCCCTCGACCCAGGCCGGTTTGAGCCACAGGCCCTCGCTCTTGGCATAGATCGCGAAGAACGTGCCAACGTCGGCGGCACCCGAGCGCGGCGGATGCATGGACTGCTGAAGTCTTACCTCATCGGCAAGCAGCGCGCGCAGGCCATCCCAGTCGCGCTGGTTGAACAGGCTGATGTAGCGGACCACCGCGGCCGACGCGATGCGCGCATCGGGAAGCGGGTCGGCCCGAGCGTTGATCTCCCGTAGCCGGGCGCGGCCACGCGCCAGATGCGCCTTCACCGCGTCGACCGAAATGCCTAGCAAAGTGGCGATCTCGGCCAGCGGCTCGTCGAGCACATCTTTCAGGATGATTACGCTGCGTTGGTTGACCGGAAGTTCCGCGAAGCGCGACACAGCGGTTTCCATCGCTTGCCTGCGCATCAGTACCTCCACCGGATCGGCTTTGCCGTCGTCGGCAATTTCAAGCGCAGCCTCGATCGGCTCGGCGACGCGGATCGCGCGACTGCGTAAGAGGTCCAGCGAACGATTGTGGGCGATGCGGAACAGCCAGGGCCTGAGCTGCGGCACCTCGCACAACTCGTCCAGCGCGACGAAGGCCCGCGCGAACGTGTCTTGCACCACATCCTCGCCGTCGATGACCGATCCCATCAGTCGCGCGCAATAGCGGTGCAATTCCGGACGCAGCGCCGCGGCCAAGGCAAGCAGCCCCTCCTGTCGGTCGCGGTCCACTTCAGGCTTTCCGTCGCTCAAGCCGCCTTACCCTCCATGATCGTTACGCCGTCATCGCCGTTGAGACCGAAGACGACTCCCTCCGCATATTGCGGGTCTTCGAGCACGCAAACCACCCTGTCGCCGAACGCCCGGGGCGGCATCGGCGCGCCGAAGCGGGTGATGAATTGCTCCGGCGTGATGCCAATAGAACCGGCATAGGCGCCGGCCGCAACATCACCGGTTCCTGTTCCCAGGATCATCTGTCTGGGCAGGATCGCCTGAAAGCGGATGCCGAGTCCCTTCTCCTGCGCGACGCCATTGGCGTATTTGGCCATGAACCAGAGCATGCGCTTGGAGCCGCCATAGCCGCCCGACATCTGCGATCCGGTGACGGCGGCACCGCTCGACCCAACCAGCACTCGGCTGCCAGGCTTCAGCGGCAGGTTCAGCGCCGCCTGCAGCCAATAGAACCCGGCCTTGACGTCTGTTTCCCAGGCAATGGAAAAATCCGCCCACTTCAGCTGATCCAGCCGCCCCATCCGAGGCGTCGCACCAGCATTCAGAACCACTATGTCGGGGCTGATCTCGCCGAGGATGCGATAGGCCGCATCTTCGTCCGTGACGTCGGCTGAGATGGTGGCGACCCCAAGCCGCGCCTCAACCGCCTCCAGCGCCTCGGCGCCACGCGCAACGACCGTGACGCTGGCGCCCTGCTCGACCAGCGCTTCGACCAATCCGAGGCCTAGCCCCCGGCTGCCGCCGGTGACAACGATTTTCTTGTCCTTGAGGCTCATTTGACCCTGCTCCATTGCTTCACTGAAGCTAAGACGTTTGAGGGCCTGGAAAGGAGTCAGGGGGCGTTTGGGATCGAGATGCGACCGCGGTCCGTGACGCGACGGCAACGTCGACGATGGGCTGGATGCTCGCCGACGCCAAGGGGCGAAGCGGACCGTTTCTGTCCAGAGACGGAAACAGGCTAGCTCCCCTTCCTGGCCGCTATCACCACGAAATCGCTTCCGAGCGCCCCAGTATCAATAAGTGTGTCCTCGATCTTAAGCAGCATGTCGAGAACCAGCATGGAAGACGGATTCTCTTCACGGAAGTTGCCGGCGATGCCACTCAGCAGGAACTGCATTATGGTGCCCCCACAAGCATTCATCGCAACGACATCGAACATGCTCGCGATAACGGCAACGATGTCCTGCGACCGAATGGCTTCCGACGGATCTGCGCGCCGAACCTCTTCCGGGTCAGGGATAGGGGCTTGGGTGGCAACCTGGCCAAAAGTTGCCGGAATGAAGCTCAGTCGATGACGCTGTGGGATCAGATGGAAGGCGTGCAGGATCGCCTCCCGCTGGACGGGCGGAAAGTTGAAATGGTTAGCGCCGACATACTCGTTGACGAACAGGAGACCGCCAGGCTTGAGGCTGTAGCGGACACGATCCAGCACGCGCTCGAGGGCCTGGATGTGGTGCAGGGATCCGTTGAACCAGGCCGCGTCGTAGACGCCCTCCTCTAGCTGCAGCGTCTCGATATCTGCACAGCGATAGCGGATGCCACCGAACCCTTCTGCGGCGGCTGCCGCGATCGCGCGGTCAATCGCGGCAGGCGCTATATCGAACGCGTCGCACGTCGTACTCGTATCGATCCGCATGAGGTGCCGCTCGAGGTCGCCGTCGCCGCAGCCAACGCTGAGCATTCTGCGCTTATCGCCCCGCGGAATGAAGGAGCCGAGGCAATACTCCACCCACGATGCATAATTCCCGCCCGCCGCAGCTCGGCGCTGGTGACGGGTCATAACGGTCGGAACTGCGAGCCAATAGACGTTTGCCGAGAATTCGTATGATCCGCTGCCGATCTCGGACCAGCGTTCCGCGACACGGGCTTTGTCCTGGTTGGTCATCTCTACCACAACCGACATACTTGGACTTCTCCATGCGGTCTCGAAACCGTTTCAAAAGGTCTGGACCAACTCCGAGGTTGATCTGCCTACTACCCAATCAACATAGCATGGTTCCACTTGCAATCTTTGTTCAGTTGACACCTCAGCGCATCTTCGCCATTGAGGAATACTTGTAGCGGCCAGCGTCCAAACAGGTGCCAGTGTCATCATGCCCGCGCTCGACCCGTCTGCAGAAACAGCCCTTGCCGTTCAGCCGGCACCGCACCAGAGCGATATGCCCTGCGTGCTCATGGTGGACGAGACCGGTGCCGTCCAACCTGGCGGCACGTCCTGATGTTGCCCAGTGGCGAGGCAGAACAAGAGCCCACAGCCCTCGTGAACAGCGAGGCTTATTGGTCACGGCGCTTCGAGACCGACTGGGTCACAAACCACGGTCGGGAGCAATCGGTCTTCTTCGGCCGGGTCATTGTCGACAACCTGCCGGAATGGCTGACCCGCGCGCTGCGCGATGAGCGCTGGACGCTGTGTGATTGGGGCTGCGCGTTGGGCGACGGCACCGACGTCCTGGCCCAAATCTTCCCCGGTCCGGTCACCGGCATCGATTTCGCCGAGCCGGCGATCGCCTCCGCGCGTGCGACATTCCGCAAGCCGACTTTCCTGCACGCCGACCTTTTGCACGAGCCCTTCGACGAGCGTTTCGATGTGGTCGTGTCGTCGAACACGCTCGAGCATTTCGACGATCCCGTGGCGGTGCTCGAGCGGCTCGGCGGAATGGCGACCAAGGCCTTGGTGATCCTTGTTCCTTTCCGGGAATATTTGCGGCTAGCCGAGCACGAGGCGACGTTCGAGCCATCGAACATCGTGGCGACGCTTGCGGGCGGCGAGCTGGTGCTCGCCGCATCGAAGGTGATCGACACCCGGGTCAGCGAGCCAACATACTGGGCGGGCGAGCAAATCCTGCTCGTCTACGCTCGGCCGCAAGGTCTTGCAGAACGAGGGCTCCGCCTTGCCGACCTCGTGGTCGACCATGACATGTCCAGCGCTCGAACTGCCAAGCCGGCTGATGCTGCGCTCACGCTTCGGCGGCTCGAGACGGAGGACGAGGCGCGAGCCAGGAGCTTCATCGACGAACGCTCGCGATGGAGCACCGAGGTCGCCAGGCTGGCGGCCGAACTCAGCAGCGCCAGGATCGAACGCTCGGAAGCAGAAGTGACACACGCTGCGGCGAAGCGCCGTATCGCTGAAGTGTCGGAGGATGCCGAGCGGATGCGCGTTACGCTCGCCGGCGAGGTTGCACGGCTAAGCGACGCACTATCGGCTGAGCGCCATGCGGCGAATGTCGAGCGATCCAGAGTAGCCGAGCTTGTGGGGGCCGCCAGCGTTGAGGGGCGGCCTGCCCAGCGTCCTTCGCCAGTGGCGGCACGGCTCGAGGGGCCGGCTAATTCCGCGCTCCTCCGCGCCAAGGACAAGGAGATCGAGACGCTGCGCAGCCTCGTCCAGGCGCGCGACGACGGCATTGCCTGGCTGCGGGGCGAGATCCATGTCTTGGCGGGCGAATACGAGCGGCGACGTACAAGTTTTCGCATCCTTCTGGCCGACCTGATTCTCTTGATTCGGCGGCGATGGCCGTGGCTCAACGGGATCGGAAAGGCCCTCATTCCGCGCCGT
Organism: Mesorhizobium sp. P3_A8; assembly: GCF_056402995.1. Lineage (NCBI taxonomy): Bacteria > Pseudomonadati > Pseudomonadota > Alphaproteobacteria > Hyphomicrobiales > Phyllobacteriaceae > Mesorhizobium > Mesorhizobium sp. P3_A8. The sequence goes on from NZ_JBFUGI010000011.1 coordinate 206,256, forward strand.
CTGCGCTTCAAGATCGTGGCCCGGGCGAATTCTTCGCCGATGCTGACCCTCATAAGTCGTACGGGAGCCCAACCGCGTCCCGCAGCGGCTCCACGCGTCGCCAAAGCCGGTACGCCCAGCGGGCCGCCAGAACAGGCCGCGGCCGGGCTCATGGACATAGTATGCTTCGCCAACATCGATTGGTCGGCGCGCTACCAGCGTCCGCAGCAACTCATGTCGAACCTCGCCGCCCGTGGCTACCGCGTGTTCTACATCGTTCCCTCGCGCACGCCTCCGCCGGGTCGGAGCTACGACATCGTGGAGGTCAAGCGCGGCGTCTTCGAGGTATCGATACGAGCCCACGGCGTCCAGGCTTTCTACAGCACGTCGATGAGCAGGGAGAACCAGGCTGCCTTCGGGGAGGCGATGTCCGCGCTCGCGCGCGATCTCAGGATCAAGACGGCGATCTCTGTCGTGCACCTCACCTATTGGACACCGCTGGCACTCGGACTGCGGACGTCACGCGGCTGGCACGTGCAGTACGATTGCATGGACGAGTGGGATAATTTCCCGAACATGGGCAAAGACCTACTCGATGACGAGGAGACGCTCGTCCGCGAAGCCGACCTCGTGACCGTTACAGCCGCCCTGCTCCTGGAGAAATGGCAACCCAGAGCGCGCCGTTGCGTCCTCGTTCGCAATGGCGTGGATTACGCGTTCTTCCAGGAGCAGTGCCGCCCGAACGATCTCTTGGCCAGCATGCGGGGTCCCATCGTCGGCTACTACGGCGCGCTGGCCGAATGGCTCGATTTCAAGCTGATCGCTGCCGTCGCGCGTCGGCGCCCCGATTGGTCCTTCGTGATGATCGGCGACGATTTCTCCACCGATCTCGCCGGTCTCGACAGCTTGCCAAACGTGCACCTCCTTGGACTTCGTCCGTATAGCGAGATGCCGCAGTTTCTCTACTGGTTCGACGTCTGCCTGATCCCATTCCGGATCTACAACGTCACACATGCGGTCGACCCGGTGAAGTTCTACGAGTACATGAGCGCCGGAAAGCCTGTAATCGCGACGCCGACTGCGGAACTTCAAGTCTACAAGGACTATCTCTCCTTCGCGTCCACCCCCGACGAGACCGTGCAGGCTATAGTGACCGCTCTCGCCCAGAGCGACCCGACGATCTCCCGTCGCCGGCGGGAACTGGCGAAGGCGAACGACTGGGCAGCGCGCGTCGACGTGACGCTTGCGGCCCTCCGTGAGGGCTTCCCCACCGTCTCGATCATCGTGGTTACGTACAACAACCTTGATCTCACGACGGCCTGTATAGACAGCCTGATACGCAACACCACCCACCCGAACTACGAGATCATCGTGATCGACAACGGCTCAGAGGATGGGACGCAGTCCTACCTGCGTTACCTGTCCCGCCTGGAGCTGCCAATTAGGATCGAGCTGAACCAGGAGAACCGTGGTTTCGCAGCGGCCAACAACCAAGGCCTGAGCATGGCGACGGGCGATGTTCTCGTTCTCCTGAACAACGATACGCTCGTACCGAAGGGTTGGCTTGACCCACTCATCCGCCACCTCGACGACCCCTCTGTCGGCCTTGTCGGTCCCGTCACCAACGAAGTTGGCAACGAAGCAAAAATCTCGGTCGACTACCTCGATGCCGAGAGCATGGAGGTGTTCGCGGACGAGAACGCTGCCCGTCATGCGGGCCAAAGCTTCGACATTGCCATGCTGGCCATGTTCTGTGTCGCTTTGCGGCGTGACGTGATGGAGGCGGTGGGACCGCTCGACGAAGCATTCGGGCTGGGGCTGTTCGAGGACGACGACTATTCACGGCGCATGCATGACAAGGGCTTGCGCACAGTCTGCGTCGAAGACGCCTTCGTCCACCATGTTGGAAGGGCTAGCTTCAGCAAGCTCCCGCAAAAGGAATACACCGAAATCTGGCAACGCAACCAAGCCTATTTCGAAAGCAAATGGGGTGACTGGACGCCCCACCGCCACCGTGATGCATGAGAGTAACTGACCAGTTTCCGACGTCGGCAACGGCACGTTTTCGAATGCGACTGAGCGAATGACGAAAATCTTGTGCATCGTCGGAACACGGCCCGAAGCGATCAAGATGGCACCCGTTGTCATCTCGTTGAGGCAGAGGTTCTGTTCCGCCCAGCATGCCATCAGGCTGGTCGGAACCGGCCAGCACGAAGAGATTCTTGACCAGGCGCTTGCGGTGTTTGGGCTAAAGCTTGACCAGCGCCTGGGTGCTTTGGTCCCCGGCCAGGGACTTGCGCCGCTGCTTGGTCGGTTGCTGGCTGAGCTGGATTCCTACCTTGCAATCGAATCTCCAGACTTTATCTTGGCCCAAGGCGATACGAGCTCGGTTCTCGCGGCAGCGATATGTTCCTTTTACCGAGGCATTCCGTTCGGTCACATCGAAGCTGGTCTCAGGACCGGAGATCTCCAGCATCCGTTTCCAGAAGAGTTCCATCGAATAACCGCCTCGATAGCGGCGACCGTTCATTTTGCGCCAACCGAGAAGGCGCGCGCCGCTCTTCTGAACCAAGGCCTTGATCGGTCGGCGGTACTTGTAACGGGAAATACAGTTATCGATGCCGCCCGGCTGGTCCCCTTTGATGCGGCAATTGTCGAGAGCCTGGGCATACCCCCGAATGCGCGGCTGGTCGTCATGACCACGCATCGCCGCGAGAGTCAGGGAGTCGCGATGACCGCTGCGCTGCGAGCAGTGAGAGCCGTGGCCGACGCAGTTCCAGGCATCGTCATCGTGCTGCCTGTGCATCCCAATCCTTCCGTTAGCGCGGTGGTTAGACGGGAACTCAGCGGCAACCCTGCAATTATCCTGACGCCGCCTCTCGGCTACGCAGAGATGATCAATCTGATGCGACGCGCCTTCGTCGTCGTAACCGACAGCGGAGGCATACAAGAGGAGGCGCAATTTCTGGGAGTGCCGATTCTGATTACCCGCGACCGTACCGAGCGGGAAGAGATCGTGGAACTCGGTTCTGCCGTGCTGGTCGGGTCGGCCGGCGAAGGCCTCAAGTCAAATCTCGAGCGATTGCTGTTGGACAGTGATTACCATGCGTCGATGGCACACAAGCCGTCTCCTTATGGAGATGGTACCGCTGCTGCAAAGATTTCGGAATATATCTGGCAGCGACTGACCGAAGGTTTAGCTCCATAGGCGTCATCGGCACCGTAATCATCGCTGCCCATAGCGTGAGCGCGTCAAGACGCGGATGCCACCCGGATGAATTGCCGCTCGAAAACCCGGGCGCTACGCACTGACGCTCCCATCGGTATCGCGGAGCCGCGAATCTATGCTAAGCCGCCGCCCAATCAACCAACCAAAGGACGACAGCTGTGAACGAACTGACCGTGGCCGAGGCGACCGAAAATATCTATGCCTCGCTCCGTGCGGACAATGCCGACCTCGACGCCCATATCGCGGCACTCAAGGCGGCGCTGACACGCGAGGGGATAAAACAGGCGGTGTTCGATCCGACCAAGTTGGCGCAGAGCAACCGCTCGGGCCGCAAGTTGATGCAGGCTTATTTTCGCCAGCGCGGCGTGAGCGTGAGTTTTTCGGAGTAGCCCGCGAGGGTGGGCGATCTAAAGCGCGCCGTTGGGAGGCCGCTGAGCTAATCCGTGCATGAGCAGTGGCGAGGATCGAGGCCGATGAAGGATTTTGTTGGTCGCTGGATTGCCGGGAGGCACAAGACCGCAACGATCGAGATCAAGAGTGTCGATGGCCACCTCGTCGTCTGCGCCATCGATGGGTCCAGCGGCGAACTCGCAGAAATCCGAGGCTTGACCTTCGGGAATAATGAAGTCCGTTTCGCCGCCCATTGGTTATCAGGCAAAACCACCGCCTACCGGCTTGCGCTGGCGGAGGGGCGGATGGTCGTCCATGTCACGTTTTCCGACACTTTCACGAGGGATCTGAACTCCGACGGGACGCTCAGATGGCGCAGCGGCATACTGCACATCGCGCCCGGCCATTCGGCGGGTCATTCGCTTCGCCAGGCGATCCGCACGAGCGGGCGTACCGACGACGTCATCATTTTTCACGACAATCTCAGCTGCGGCCCAATTGATGCCGAAGACTCCTCGACGCGCCTGCGCTGGTGGGCGTCGATGTATGACGAGCACGACATCGATTTCGACGATTTCTGGCGGCAAATCATGTCGACCCCCGACCGCCTCGTCGTCTGGTTCGGGCGCCACAGCGCCCACGAGCATGCTTTCTTCCTGGCCCTGGTGGATCGCCTCGGCGACCGCCCCTACGACATCATCGACGTCACCGGGTTGCAAATGCCGGTGACGCGGCCCGGCGGCAAGGCGGAATTGTCGAGCCCCAGACAGGCCGTTTCGCTCATCAACGAGGAGGAACTCGCCTTGCTGCTCGGCACGGAACGCGCGATGACGAGCCAGGAACGAGAAGATGCCGCGCGGCGCTGGCGGACGTTGAAATCCGAAAACGCGCCGTTCCGTATCGTCACCGATCCCGGCCTCGTCTCGGCGCCTGAGGATGTCTTCGATGCGCTCCTTCTAGAGCGGGCCACCAAGGACTGGCGCAAGGTTGCACGGGTCGTCGCCGAGACCATGGGACACAATATGGAGCCGTATATCCAGGTCGGCGACTTGATGTTGCTGACCCGTATCGTGGCCCTTGTCGATCAGGGGAAGCTCGTGGCCCATGGCGATCCCTGGATGATGCGAAAATGCGAAGTACGGCTGCCCTAGGCGATACATCCGTCGTCTCAGCGACCCTGAAAGCCTTGTCGAAAAGGCGCGCCCCCGGGCCGCCTCAGAACTTAGTTTACCAAGTTCGTTCGCCTTATGCGCGAGTGCTAACAAATCAACCGCCCGTAAACCACCACTCCGTCATATGCCGTATCAGTCGAGGGGCGGGTCATGGTCATCAATAGGTTCTGGCGGTCGGAAGCTGGCAATTTCGCCTTGTTGTTTGCGTTGGCCGCGCCTGCAATCCTGGCGGCCGTCGGTTTCGCGCTGGACGTATCCACAGTCATGCGAGCAAAGGTCAACCTGCAGAACTCTCTGGACGCTGCGACGCTGTCCTCGTCGCACCTGTCAGATGGCGAAGCGAACCGCAGGCTGGCATTTGACGGCTATTTTCAGGCCAACGTCGCAAATCACCCTGAACTCTCCAATGCGAAAGTGACCTTGTCCGTCGACAAGGGCTTCAACTACGTCAAGACCAGGGCCGTCGCTTCCGCGGACGTGAACCTCAATTTTGCTTTCCTGTTCGGCAATAACCAGCACATCGAAGTGGATGCCGGCGGCGTGGAGGCGACGAACAACCTCGAAGTCGTGCTCGTGCTGGACAACACCGGCTCGATGGCCGGCGCCAAGATCAAGGCTCTCAGGGACGCCACCAAAGCACTTCTCGATAATCTGGATGGAGCAAAGTCACCCGATCGCAAGGTGACCGCGGCGATTGTGCCGTTCGTCACCGCCGTTAACGTGAATGGCGATGAATTCGACCCTTCCTGGATAGACATGGAAGGCAAATCGCCGAACAACGGCGCCAATTTTCCCCTGCTGCCCGATGGCAAGCGCGTCAATCACATGGACCTGTTCAAGGACCTGGCACAGGGGGCCGGTTGGAAAGGCACGGGCTGGAAGGGCTGCGTCGAGGCGCGTCCGGGAAGCGCTGCTATTTCTGACGTAACGCCGGACCAGGCTGACGGTAACACCCTGTTCGTGCCCTATTTCGCTCCGGACGACCCCGGCGATGCAACCGGCCCGTCCGCGAGCTACGGCAACGACGCCAAGGTCTACAACAACTCATATCTTTCCGATGACGTTCAGGACGGCGCTGACACGAAGGGAAAAGATAAAAAGATCGCCAAATACGAGACCCCCAAGGCGAAGAAGATCAACGACAAATATGCTCCCCTGACAGTCGGTCCCAACCGAGCCTGCCCGACTCCGGTGGTGCCGCTGACCACTGATTTGGACAAGTTGCGGACGGCCGCCGCCCAGATGCAGGAATGGAACGGATCTGGCACCAATGTCTCCGAAGGGCTCTCCTGGGGCATGCGGGTGCTTTCACCGGACGCGCCCTACACCGACGGCGCGCCCTGGAAGGCCCCGAATACGAGCAAAATCGTCGTTCTGCTTACTGATGGCGAGAATGTCGTCTATGGAGCGAGCGCCGAGCCGGAAAAGTCGGATTACACGTCCTATGGCTACCTCGCATCCGGCCGGTTCGGGACGAGCAGCCAGACGGACGCGGCGCGCGCCGTAGATCGATGGACGCTTGACGTCTGCGATAAATTGAAGGCGCAGCAGGTCCAAATCTACACCATCACGCTGCAATCCGACACGGCTGCGAACCGGACACTCTACGGCAAATGCGCGACGAACTCGACCGACTACTACGCTGTCAACGATCCCAGCAAATTGCCGAATGTGTTCCAGACAATCGCTGGAAAATTCACGACACTCCATCTGGTTAACTAGGGTGGATGGGGATAGCCCCCTTAAAAATGCCAAGGGAATTGAACGGTCATCCGCCTTTGGCGACGGCGATCGCCGCCGATGCGCTAAACCCCTCAAGCTGTCCTTGCCCTGCCGCCAAAACTCCGCATCAGCCCCTTCGGCAAGAACAGCATCGCCAGGATGATCGTCAGTCCTGAGATCACCGGGTGGTAATCCGGCACCACGATGCGCGCCAGGTCGAACACCGCGTACATCACGAAGGCACCGAGGATCGGCCCGAGCAGCGTGCCGGTGCCGCCGACCACGGTCATCATCAGCGGCAACAGCATCCAGTCGAGGTCGAACACCGAGTCCGGGCCGACATGGAAGATGTAGTAGGTGTAGAGGCTGCCGGCGATGCCGGCGATGAAGGCGCTGCCGGCGAAGGCGGCGACCTTGACCTTGAGCACATCGATGCCGTTGGCCGACGCCGCCATCTCGTCGTCGCGCACCGCGATCAGCGCTAGCCCGTAGCGCGAGCGCATCAACAGGTGGATGGCAAGTGCCGTGCCGACCATCAGGCCGAGGCCGACCAGATAGTGCGGCAACAGCGTGTCGAAGGTGCCGGCGGGCGCGACGACGCCGAAGGCGCCGCCGGTGAAGTCGCCACCATTGATGAACATCACCTTGACGATCTCGCCGAAGCCGAGCGTTCCGAGCGCGAAATAGTCGCCGCGCAATTTGGACAACAGCGGCAGGCCGATGATGATGGCGGCGAGCGCCGCGACCAGCCCGCCCAGCACCATCGTCACCGGGTCGAAATAGTAGATGCGCGGATACGCATCATAGAGCGAGCCCCAGAGATAATTGCTGGTCCACAGGATGGCGGTGGTGTAGGCGCCGAGGCCGAAGAAGGCGTGGTTGCCGAGGCTGATCTGGCCGCCGAAGCCGGCGACCAGGTTCCAGCCCTGCGCCATGATAGCGTAGATGAAGACGAAGAACAGGAACGAGAAGGTGTAAGAGTCGATCGCCCCGGGCAGCAGCGGCAGCAACGCCAATGCCACGACAACAATTGCTGCGATCCACATCCAGGCTTGTTTCGGCAAGGCTTGCTTCAACATCTTCGCTCAAGCCTTCTTGTAGGGCCGGCTGAACAGGCCTTCCGGCTTGAACATCAGCACCGCCAGGAACACGCCGTAGGCGATGGCGTTGGTCCAGCCGCCTGAGATGAAATACTGCACATAGGCCTCGATCAGGCCGAGCAGGATGCCGCCGGCCAGCGCGCCCGCGACATTGCCGATGCCGCCCAGCGCCAGCGCCACCAGCGCCTTGAGGCTGAAGATGAACCCGGCGAACGGGTTGAACGGGAAGGTGGTGGCCACCGCGACGCCGGCGGCTCCCGCCAGCGCGATACCGATGGCGAAGGCAATCGCATTGACCCGGTGCGGGCTGATGCCCATCAGCGTCGCCGCTTCCATGTCCTCGGAGGCCGCGCGCACCGCCTTGCCGACAATCGTTTTGCGCAGGAACAGCACCACCAGCCCGGTGCCGGCGAGCGCGATCAAAAAGCCCATCGAGCGCGTGAACGAGGTGCGCACGCCCAAAATCTCGATGCCGCTCGCCGTGTAGGAGGTGACGATTGCGGCGGTGTTGCCGCCCCACACCACGGTCATCAAATTCTGGACCAGGAACATCAGGCCGACCGCAATCAGCAGCGAGATGTTGCGGTCCTCCGCGGCCGCGGCGCGGCGGAACAGGCCCTGGTAGATCAGCCAGCCGACGACGAGCCCGACCGGAATGACGATCAGCAGCGACAGGAACGGGTCGATGCCCAGCCCATAGAACAGCGCCCGCACGAAATAGGCGGCGAGGATGATCATCGCGCCCTGCGCCAGGAAGATCAGCCGCATCGTGCCGAAGATGAGGCTCAAGCCCACGGCGGCGACGCCATACATGGCGCCGCCCAGCGCGCCGTTGAGCGACAGCTGCAGCAGGATTTCGGGAGGCGGAATGGCCTGCATCATTGCACCTCCAACACGCCCATATAGGCCTTCTGGATTTCGGGATCGGCGATCAGTTCGGAGCCCGTGCCTTGCATGGCGAGTTCGCCGGTCTTCAGCACGAAGCCGTAATCGGCCACTTTCAGCGCCTGGTGGATGTTCTGCTCGACCAGCAGGATGGTGACGCCCTGTTTGTGCAGCGTCTCGATCAGCGCGAACATCTGCTGCACCACGATCGGGCTCAGGCCCAGCGATGGCTCGTCGAGGATGAGCAGCGATGGGTCCGACATGGTGGCGCGTGCGATCGCCAGCATCTGCTGCTCGCCGCCGGAGAGCGAGCCGGCCTTCTGCCCTGCCCGCTCCTTCAGCCGCGGAAACAGCGTGTAGGCCTTCTCCAGCGACTGCTTGAAGCGCTTGCGCACCTTGGGCTGGAAGGCGCCGAGTTCGAGGTTTTCCAGTACCGTCATCTGCCGGAACAGGCCGCGCCCTTCCGGCACATGCGCGATGCCCATGCCGGCGATCTCCTCCGGTGCCTTGCCGGCCAGCGGCACGCCTGAGAGAAAAATCTCGCCGCGCTTCGGCTTGAGCAGGCCGGAGATGGTCTTCAGAAGCGTCGTCTTGCCCGCGCCATTGGCGCCGACGATGGCGACGATGCTGCCGGGGTCGACATGGATCGACACGCCCCACAGCGCGCCGACATCGCCATAGGCGACTTCGAGATTGGTGACTTCAAGCAGCCGGTTCGCCAAGATAGGCCTCGATCACTTTGCGGTTGGCGACGATTTCGCGCGGGCTGCCGTCGGCGATCTTCTCGCCATGGTCGAGCACGATCACCCGGCTGCAGACTTTCATGATGGCGTCGACCTTGTGCTCGACCCACAGGATCGACACGCCCCGCTCGCTGCGCACCCGGCGGATGACATCGACCATGCGCTGGATCTCGGTCGGGTTCAGCCCGGCCATCGGCTCGTCGAGCAGGAGCAGCGCGGGGCTGGAGGCCACCGCCCGCGCGATCTCCAGGAGGCGCCGGTCGGATAGCGTCATATGCGCGGTGCGGATATCGCGCTTGGCGGTCAGCCCCACCAGTTCCAGCGCCTCCTCGGCGGCAGCCGCGGCATGCCTGACACGCCCGCCACCGCCATAGACGGCGCCGACCATGATGTTCTCGAAGGCGGTCATGGTGAGAAACGTGCGCACCAATTGGAAGGTGCGGGCAATGCCGAGCCGGCAGATGCGATGCGGTGCCGTGCCGGTGATGTCCTGGCCACGGAAGTGGATGCGCCCCTGCGTCGGCGTGTAGAGCGCGGTGACGAGGTTGAACAGCGTCGACTTGCCGGCGCCATTCGGACCAATCAGCCCGATCAGCTCATTGGCGCCGACGGCGATGTCGATATTGTCCAGCACGACAAGCCCGCCGAACCGCTTCTGGACCGCCTCGAGGCGAAGCAGGGTTTCGTCAGGCTGCATCGTGTTTCCGTGTCTCCGATCAGGTTTTGCAGGTCGGCAGGCGGGCGCCTGGCTTCGCGATCAGGCACCCGCCTCCCCCGCCCGCTGCTTTTCAGCCGCTCAGCGCTTGTCCCAGGCCGGCGCCGGTTTGTAGGTCCAGTTGCCGTCCGGGAAGATCAGCTGGTGCTTGCCTTGCCACCATTGCGTGGCGACGCTGGGGATGAGCGCAAAGCCGGTCTGGTCGAATTTGAGATCGCCCACGACCGTATCCTTGAACTCCTGGCCGAAGATCGCGTCGTGGATCGCGCCTGCATCGGTCGAGCCCGCCTTCTCGATCGCCTGCGCCAGCACCTGCGCATTGGCGTAGAAGGCGCCGACGGTGACGGAGTCCTTCTTGAACTCCGCCTCGTAGCGGTCGCCGAGCTCTTTGGCGCCATGGTAGGGATAGCTCGACGACCAGAAGCCGTCGGTCAGGATGTAGTCGGAATCCGCGCCGAGCGCCTCGTGGAACTCGCCCGTCCAGGTGCCCTTCCAGCCATGCAGGTAAGGCACGGAGAAGCCGAGCTCCTTCATCTGCCGCAGCAGCGTCACCGTGTCGGCCGGCGATCCGAACACCAGCATGGCGTCGACGTCTGCCGCCTTGAGCTTGGTGATCAGCGCCGAATAGTCGGTGGCGCCGATCGCCCAGGGATCATCGACGGCGAAAGTGTAGCCATACTTCTTGGCCGCCGCCTCGAAGGCGCCGCCAAAGCCCTTGCCGTCGGGCGAATCCTCGGACACCAGCGCCGGGTTCTTCGGCTTCTCATTGGCCGGCAGCTTGTCCCAGATCTCGAACGGCACTTCCGCGCCCGGCCCTGGATGGAAGAAGAACAGTGCCGAATATTTCAGCTTCAACGGCTGCCATTCGAACGGGAAGGCCGTCGTGATCATGTAGAATTTCTTGTATTTTTCCGCGACGATGGCACCCGCAATGTTCATCGGCCCGGAATGGGTCGACAGCAGCGCATCGACCTTTTGCACCTTGATCAGGTTTTCCAGCGCCGACGCGACCTTGCCTTCGGAGCTTTCGTCGTCGGCGACGACGAGGCGCACCGGCAGCTTCTTGCCGACGGATTTCACCATGATGCCGCCGGCCTTGTTGATGTCGGCGACCGCCTGCTCATAGGCCCATTTCTGCTCCTTGCCGTCGCCGGCCAGCGGCCCGGTCAAGGAGATCGGCGCACCGATGACGATCTCGGTGTCGCCGGCATTCGCCAAGCTGGTGTCGCCAAGCGCAATCGCGCTTGTCAGAGCCAGGCCCGCCAGCATTGCCTTCAGACTGTTTCCCATTTCATCCTCCCAGGTTTTTGGATCGTGCGGGCGGTGCCCGCAGGCATGCCTCAGACCGTCGCTGCCGCGACCAGCTTTGTATCGGTGAACTGCTCGAAACTGAGCGCCTTGCCGTCCTCCATTTCCCAGACATGGACGACGCGCGCCGACATCGGCTTGCCGGTCTTTTTGTAGACACCCGAATAGGTGCCGATGCCGACAATGGTGGTGCCGCCATCGACCAGTTTTTCGAGCTTCAAGGCGTAACCGTCCCACTCCTCGCCGATGCGCTTGAAGACGCCTTCGATGATGGCGTCGGGGCCGACATAGGTGCCGGCATAGGGAAAGCCCGCCATCTCGGTCCAGGCGGTGCGGCTGGTGACCGGCGCCATCATCGCCGAGAGATCCTTGGTGTCGGAGCCGGCGTAGTGCGCCTTGATCGCTTCGTAGTTCTTGCCCATAGCGTTCTCCCGCGCGGTCAGACCGGCGCCTTGCCTTCGTCGTAGACGGTTCTGGATTTCTTCTCGATCTGAGCGCCGGCCGGCTTGTTCTCGATCTTGCCCTGGCTGGTCACGCCGAGGAATTTGCCCGTCGAGCGCATGACGTCCCAATTGTAGAAGAACAGCGAGGCGACCGGGATGATGAACTCGCGGAAGCCGAACACATACTGGTTCTCGGCGAACTTCCAGGTCGTCGCCAGATCGACGTCGCCATGGCCGCGCTGGATGCCGACAAGGTTCTGCCAGGCATAGCGCTCGGAGCTCATATAAATGTGCTCGTAGACATGGTTGGGGCTGTATGTGTAGTGCGCGGTGAGCCCGATCAGGTCGCGGGTCGGCGCCGGCGCGGTGCCGGTCGGCGCGACCGAGGGATCGCCGAGCACGCCGGCCGACCAGGTCTGCGCCACGCGCGGCTCGCCGGGCGCTTCACTGGCATCGCGCACCCGTTCGCGCACCGACAGCACGCGGCGCGTGCTGGTGTTGATGATGAAGGCCTCGTCCTCATCAGGCCGGGCCGAGAAAATCATATTGATGAAGAACACGTTGGCGGCGACTTCCAGCGCCTCGTACCAGTCGGCGCCCGCTTCCGTGCCTTCGCTCCACGCCACCGTGTCGAGCGATGTGAAGGCAAGGTCGATGGTGCGACCGGTGTCGAGCGTGATCTTGAAGGTCTGGCCGCGCAGCGCATCCGTCGTCGCCAGCCGGTTGGTGGCGATGCCGGCAGCGAAATCGTCAAAATGCTTCCAGTCCGCCGGTCTGTTCTGGTCGTTCATCGCACTCTCCACATCAATCGACAAAGGCTAATGTCGGCAGGTCGACGACGGTGGCGCCGCCATCGACGGTCAGGATCGACCCGTTCATCATCGCCGCCTCGCCGGAGGCGACGAAGCAGATGACGTTGGAAACCTCTCCCGGTGTCGCCGGCCGCCCGAGCGGCACGTCCTTGGTCACCAGCCGGTAGGCTTCCTCGATCGAGCCGAGCCCGTGCTTTTCGACGATCACTTCCATCTGCTCGTCGGCCATGTCGGTCGACACCCAGCCCGGACAGATGATGTTGGTGCGCACGCCCTTGCGGCCATAGTCGCGGGCCAGCGATTTGCCGAAGCCGATGCAGGCATGTTTCATGGTGACGTAGCCGGCCGCGTCCGGCCCGGCGAACAGGCCGGCGATCGAGGCGACGACGACGATGTTGCCCTTTTGCGCAATCAGGTCCGGCAGGCATTCGCGGGCGCAGACGAAGGCGGTGTCTAGATTGCTGCGTGTCGCCAGGCTCCAGGTCTCGTCGCTCATCGAAATGGTCGGGCCGACGCCATGGCCGCCGGCATTGGCGACGAGAATGTCTACCGGTCCGATCTTGTCATGCACTTCGGCCAGCGCCGCGCGCACCGCCTGGGGATCGGCGGCGTCGCCCTGCACCACCAGCCCGCCAATGTCTTTGGTCACCGCTTCCAGCGGTTCGCGCCGCCGGCCCATCAGCACCACTCTGGCGCCGTCGGCCGCCATGCGCCTGGCGACCGCCGCACCGATGCCGGTGCCGCCGCCGGTGATGAAAGCCGTCTTTCCAAGAAATCGCATGGTTCCATCCCGATTTGTGAGCGCGCCGGCTATGCGCCGATCTTCGAGGGGGATAGTGCGGCATCGGCCATTTCGCGTCTTGTCCGAGCGGGAACTTTGTTTTGACTGAACGCGCACTTCACGCCTGCCGATGGAGTGCCGCGCGACCTTTCGGCCGCGCGGCCGTCGCCACACCCCGCCAAAGCAATTCCAGGAAAAGTGTGAAGCGGTTTTCCGTCCGGAATTGCGTCAAGACAAAGAGGTCGGCCTATTTCTTCACCGCTTCGAGATCGATGACGATGTCGACATCCGGGCCGAGGCCGAAGCCGGCGGCGGCCTTGGCCATCGGGAAGTCCGCGGTGCTCACCTTTCCCGTTGCGGTGAACGCCGCCTTGGTCAACGTCGCGTCCCAGGGTGCGGGCGCCTCGTTGACCAGCGTCACGTCGAGCGTGATCTCCTTGGACACACCGCTGATGGTGAGATTGCCGGTGACCTTGCCGGTCTTGTCGCTGACCTTCTCGACCTTGGTGCTTTCGAAGGAGATCGCCGGGAATTCTGCGGCGTTGAAGAAGTCGGGGCCTTTCAGATCGCTGTCGCGCTGGTCATAGGCGGTGTGCACCGAGCCGACATCGAGCTCGGCCTTGACGCTGCTCCTCGACGGATCGGCGTTGTCCATCACGATGGCGCCCTTCACGGCATCGAACTGGCCATGCGCGGTGCCGTAGATGCCATGCTTGATGGTGAAGGTGACCCAGGCGTGCTGGCCGTCGATCTCGTAATTATCGGCGTGAGCCGCCGATGCGAAGGCGCACATCGAGGCAAAGGCAAAGGCGGCCGTCAGTTTTCTCATCGTCACGTAACTCTCCCCATTGTTGGTGTCATTCCCTGGCTCAGGAAAAGCCAAGTGCGGCTCCGTGCGGCGCAAACAGGAGCGCCGTCAGGATGGCCAATATCGCCGGAATGGCGATCAGCAGGCCGGCAACCAGCGGCCGCAATGGCCGGGCACCGGGAACAAGGCCCCGCAGCGGGCCGGGCACCAGCGCGGCGACGGCGAGCGGCAGAGGCGAAAGCATGAGCGCCAACGGATTGGCCTTCGGCGCCAGCAGTGCGACCTGGATCAGCACGGTGACGGCGGCAAAGATGAGGATCAGCTCGGTGCCCTTGCTCCAGGCAGTGGCCGACCCGCCACGCAGCACGGCGATATACTGGACCAGGCACCAGCCACCGGCGAGCGCGGCAAGCGATCCCAACAACTGCCCGGTGACGATCGAGGCACCGAGCACCGAGATGATGGCGCCGGCCAGGCATAAAGCGAGCATGGCTGCAGGCACCAGGAACGGCTCCTCTGCCGGAGGCGATGGCGAAGCTTTCAGGGACAGCAGCATCGCGGCGCCGACGAGCGTCAGCAGGCCGGCGATGAGGGCGGCTATCATCTGCAGGTCGAGTGCACCGCCGGCGATACGGCGCCAGCCCAGCCACAACAGCGCGGCCGCAAGCGCGGCAGCGACAAACTTGCCCGCGACGGCTGCGCTGAGCAGTCGTTCGGGCAACAGGCCCATGACGATGCCGGCAAAGGCGAGATAGATCAGTTTCTGGCTGGCAGCGACCGGCGGCACCACGGGCGGACCGAGCGTGTCCCAGTAGAAGAACAGCAGCAGGGCGGCCGACAGCAGCGAGAGCACGGGCGAGGATGGCGGCAAGGCGAACCGCGCCAGCAGCGCCATGGCCATGCCGAGCACAAGCGGCAGCGCCGCCGTGGTGACCATCGGATTGCCCAGCAATGCGCTCAATTACACCCTTCCGAGCCAGCCCCCTCACCCAGCCTCCGCTTCGCTCGGCTGACCTCTCCCCGAGGGGAGAGGAGACTTGCAGCGCCAGCGCCCTGCTCTTCTCCCCCGCGGGGAGAWGGTGGCCGCGGAGCGGCCGGATGAGGGGGCGGCGCGGCGAGACCGGGTTGGCGATGATCCGTTCCTCAATCTGGACCGGCGAAGGACCGAGCGTCTTGTCCGAGCGGGAACTTTGTTTTGACTGAACGCGAACTCGTGCTGCCTTTGGCTTGAAGCCGGCCGATACGCTCCATAACCCTCGCTGCACTGTGTTCATCAACATCGAGGAGGATGGCGTGAACGAAAGAATTGTGCCGCCGATCAGCACTGCCGCCGCAACCTTCCTGGCGCGTTCGCACCGGCCCTTCATCAATGGCCGTTTCGTCGGCGGGCTCTCCGGTGAATGCCTCGCCGTCGACGACTCCGCTTCCGGCGAGATCGTCGCCCATGTCCCTGAAAGCGGCCCTGAACTGGTCGACCAGGCGGTGCGCGCGGCGCGTGCCGCCCTAGACGGCCCCTGGGCGTCGATGCGGCCGGTCGACCGCCAGAACCTGATGCTGAAACTCGCCGACGCGGTCGAGGCCGATGCCGACCTGTTGGCCGAGATCGAAAGCATCGAGAACGGCAAATCACTCGGCGTCGCCCGCATGCTGAGCGCCGGCGGCACTGTCGACTGGCTGCGCTACTATGCCGGCTGGGCGACCAAGATCGAGGGCTCGACCTTCCAGGTCTCCATCCCCGTGCCGCCTGGCGCCAAACACCAGGCGATGACGGTGATGGAGCCGGTCGGCGTCGTCGGCGCCATCGTGCCGTGGAATTTTCCGCTGCTGATCGGCATGTGGAAGATCGCGCCGGCGCTGGCCTGCGGCTGCACCGTGGTGCTGAAGCCGCCGCAGGAAACGCCGCTCGGCCTGCTCAGGCTGGCCGAACTGATCGAGGCCGTTGGTTTCCCGCCCGGTGTCGTCAACATCGTCACCGGCAGCGGCTCTGTCACCGGCGAAGCGCTGATCCGCCATCCCGGCATCGACAAGCTGACCTTCACCGGCTCGACGGAAGTGGGCAAACGCGTCGGCCACGCCGCGGTCGACCGCGTCGCCCGCTTCACGCTGGAGCTCGGCTCGAAATCGCCGATGATCCTGCTTGCCGATATGGAGGAAGGTATCGAGCCGCTGATTGCCGGCCTCGGCATGTTCTTCAACCAGGGCCAGGTCTGCACCTCGGCCTCGCGGCTGCTCATCGAAAAGTCGATCTACGACCGCACGCTTTCGCGGTTGGCCGAGATCGCCGACGGCATGACGCTGGGTGCCGGCCGCGACGCGGAGGCGCAGATCAACCCGCTGGTCTCGGCCAAGCACCGCAGAAGCGTCGAGGGCTTTGTCGAGCGCGGGCTGGCGGCCGGCGTCGAACGGGTCAGCGGCGGGCGGCCGGTGCCCGGCAAGGGCCACTATGTGGCGCCGACCATCCTGCACAATGTCCGCCCCGACATGGAAATCGCCAGCGAGGAGGTGTTCGGCCCGGTGGTGGCGGCAATGCCGGTCGCCGATCTCGACGAGGCGATCCGCGTCGCCAACGACACGCGCTACGGCCTCTCGGCCTCGATCTGGACCCGCGACATGGGCAAGGCGATGACCGCCATCCACGGCCTCAAGGCCGGCACGGTGTGGGTCAATTCGCACAACACGCTCGACCCCGCGGCACCGTTCGGCGGCTTCAAGCAGTCCGGCATCGGCCGCGAGCATGGCCGTGCCTCGATCGACGGCTATCTCGAGACCAAGACCGTCATCATGCGCTACGCCTGACATGAGTGCCGACTACGACTACATCATCGCCGGCGCCGGCTCGGCCGGCTGCACGCTGGCCAACCGGCTGGTCAATGCGGGCAAGCGCGTGCTGATGGTCGAGGCCGGCCCGGCCGACAACACGCGCCTCATCGACATGCCCGCCACCTTCGCCAAGGTGATCGGCACGGCGCGCAGCTGGATCTACGAATCCGAACCGGAGCCGAGCGTCGGCAGCCGCCGGCTGCCGGTGCCGCAGGGCCGCACGTTGGGCGGCGGCTCCTCCATCAACGCCATGCTCTACATCAGGGGCCAGCCACAGGACTATGATGGCTGGCGCGATCTCGGCTGTCCCGGCTGGGGCTGGGACGAGGTGCTGCCGGTGTTCCGGCGGCTGGAACGCAATGAGCGCCTGGCCGGCGAGCGCCACGGCACCGAGGGACCGCTGCCGGTCTCCGATCCCCGCCATCGCCACCCGCTGTCATTGGCCTATGTCAAGTCCGCGCAACAGGCCGGCTATCGCTACAATGACGACTTCAACGGTGTCGAGCAGGAAGGCGTCGGCTTCTACCAGACGACGACCGCCAACGGCGAGCGTCAGTCGGCGGCAAAGGTGTTTTTGAGGCCGCTGGCCGGCAACGCCAACCTCACCGTCGTCACCGATGCGCTGGTCACCGGCGTGACGCTGGAAAACGGCGCGGCGAGCGGCCTTGCCTACACCACGTCGGACGGCAAAAGCCATGCGGCGACGGCAAAGGCCGAGGTGATCCTCACCGCTGGCGCGCTGGCGACCCCGAAACTGATGATGCTGTCGGGCCTGGGGCCGGCCGAACATCTGGCGTCGCTCGGCATTCCCGTCATCCGCGACATGCCCGCGGTCGGCCGCGACCTGCAGGACCATGTCGCCGCTCCCGTCTATGCGCTGACACGCCGGCCGATCTCGCTGCTGGGCGAAGACCGCGGCCTGCGGGCGCTACGCCACGGTCTGCAATACCTGCTGTTCCGGACCGGCCTGCTCACCTCCAACGTCGTCGAGAGCGGCGGCTTCTTCGATACCGATGGCGACGGAAGACCCGACATCCAGTTCCACGTCCTGCCGATGATGATCGAAAGCGCCGAACACGGCTCGATCGAACGCCACGGCATGGAGCTCAACCCGTGTGTACTGCGGCCGAAATCGCGCGGCACGGTCGGCCTGCGCTCGCGCGATGCGGCCGACCCGATCCGTTTCACCACCGGCTTCCTGTCCGATCCGGACGATCTCGCCCTTCTGCTCGCCGGCATGAAGATCGCCCGCAATATCCTGCGCCAGCCGGCGCTGCGGGCGGTGATCGCCGAGGAACTATCGCCGGGCGAGGACGCCGATCTTTCCGATCAATCCATCGTCGATCACATCCTTGAGCACGCCAAGACCGTCTATCACCCCTGCGGCACCTGCCGGATGGGCAGCGACGACGACGCGGTGGTCGATCCTCAACTGCGCGTGCGCGGCGTCCCGCGCCTGCGCATCTGCGACGCCTCGATCATGCCGCGCCTGATCAGCGGCAACACCAACGCCCCGGTGATCATGATCGCCGACCGCTGCGCCGATTTTATTCTCGGGGTGTAGCCAGGCTGCGCAGTCCTTGGCGTTCGCCGCCTGCGCCAGCACGTTGAGCAGCCTGCTGTCCCTGGTGCCGGTCCTGGTGCTATGCCTGCTCGCGCAGCGCATCATCGTCGATGCGCTGGCGCCGGGCCTGGGCGAAAACCAGAAGGCGAAAAAGCAGGGACCATGAGCACAGTCATCGTTGTCGGCCATGTCAACTACGACCAGGTCTGGTCGCTGTCCTCGCCCCTCGCCTCGGGCGCGCGCATTGTCTATTCCAACCGCAGCGTCAGGCTCGGCGGCGGCGGCTTCCATACCGGCACACAACTGGCCAGGCTCGGCAACCATGTTCGGCTGATCAGCAATCTGATGGACGACGACCATGGCCGGGCAGCGCTCGCCACATTGCAGGCGAGCGGCATCGATACCGGCACCGTCACCATCTGGGCCGGCGAAACCCGGTTTACCGAAATCCTGCTCGAGCCGAATGGCGAGCGCACCATTTTGAACCCCGGCGGCCAGATGCGCCCGCCCTTCGCCGCACCGGAGCCTGTCAGCGGCGACGCCGCCTATCTCAACGCCCTGGTGCTCGATACCGGCCTCATCGCCTCTCTGAAGACGATTCCGCTTGTCATTTCGCAATTTCCGCTGCGCAGCGCCTCGCCGCGTCCGGCCGACATCGTCATCGGATCGCGCGCCGACTTTCCCGGCGAGGACACGCGAGCGATCTGGGAGCGAGCAACAGGGATCGCCGGGCCACGCTTGAAGACACTGGTGCTGACCGATGGAACGCGCCCGATATCGCTCTATGACGGCAAGGTGCTGAACCACGTCACGCCGTTGAAGCAGGTCTCCGTGCCCGACACGATCGGTGCCGGCGACTGCTTCACCGGGGTCTTCCTGCACGGCCTGCTACAAGGGCTCAGCCTCGAGCTTTCCGCCGAACAGGCCAGCCAGCAAACCGCCGAATGGCTGTCGGAACGATCCCGTACCGGCTGAGCCAAGCGCTCCGGGAACACCGGCTTTCATGAAAATGTCATAAAAATCAAATGGAAACCGGCATTCGAGTGAACTAGAAAACATCGCAATGATCCTGGAGAGATCGTGATCGAGGCGCGGCAAGCCGGCGCATCATCGCCATGATCCTGGTCTTCCACACCCCGACGATGTCGCCCACCTTGTCGATCGAAGAGAACCCTGATGTGGCTGAGTGAATTCGAAATTGTCCTGCGCGACCGCGTCATCCCGAACGGCGCGATCAGGATCGAGAACGGCCGGATCGCCGAGATTCGCGACAAGCCTGTCGAGCATGCCGACATCGAAGGCGGCGGCCGCCTGCTGCTGCCCGGCTTCATCGACATGCATGGCGACATGGTCGAGAAGGAAGTCGAGCCGCGCACCGGCGTGCATGTGCCGATGCGGATCGGCATTGCCGAGCTCGACAAGAAGCTCGCCTCCTGCGGCATCACCACTGCCTATGCCGCGCTTTCCTTCATCGGCGCCAGCGTCACCAGTGGCGTGCTGCGCTCGGAAGACCATACGACCGATATCATCGACACCATTGCCGGCATGAAGGACGATTTGCTGGTCGACCACCGCATCCATGCCCGCTTCGAAGTGACCTTCGCCCCGGCGCTTCCCATGCTGCAGAAGTTGATGGATGCCGGCAGGCTGCATTTGATCTCGCTGATGGATCACACGCCCGGACAGGGACAATACCGCGACGTCGAACTCTACATCGCCCGCATCGCCAAGGAGCGCGGCATGTCCGTCGCGAACGCATCCGAGGTCGTCGGCAAGCGCATCGCCGGCCGTAACGGCCAGGGCGATGTGTTGAACGCCCTGCAGGATCTGTCGGCGCGTGCGCAAGCCGCCGGCATCGTGCTTGCCTCGCATGACGACGACACGCTGGAAAAGGTGGAACTGGTCCACGGCCTGGGTGCTGCGCTCTCAGAATTCCCGGTGACCCTGGAAGCGGCGCAGGAAGCCCGCAGGCTCGGCATGCACACCGCCATGGGCGCGCCCAACGCACTGCGCGGCGAGTCCTATTCCGGCAATCTTTCCGCCCGCCAGGCCTACGAGGCCGGGCTGCTCGACATGCTGGCCAGCGACTATCACCCCGCCTCGATCCTGCCGGCCGTGCTTGGTCTGGCGGAGCTGCGCGACGATGGCCTCGCGGCGGCGGCAGCGCTGACAAGCGCCAACCCGGCCTACGCCCTGGGGCTCACCGATCGCGGCGCTATCGAGACCGGCCTTCTGGCCGATCTTGTCGTCGCCGACCGCCAGCCGGTGCCGCGAGTGCGTGCCACCTTCCGCGCCGGCCGCATGATCTACGGCGACGGCACGCTGAGCCATCGCCGATTGCAGCCGTTCGCGGTTTTCGAGGAACTTGAACTGGTCTAGTCTTGAACTGGTCTAGTCAAACGTCGAGCGCGACCATCATGCCGCGCACTTCAGCCATTTCCAGCAGCAGGTCTTGCAGGGTTTCGACGGCCAGCGTCGCACCGGTTATGGCCAGCAGCTCGGTAATACTCTCTCTCATGGAAATGACCGCCATTCCGGTTTTCTCGGAAAGCAGCCGTCCGATGGCGGCGCGGATCAGAGCATTCTGGTCAGGCATGATTCCCCTTTCATGCTGGATGACGATATAAGTTTTTCTTCAACGGTATGCTTTTTGCGCAACTTCTGCGAGCCTCAGCTTACGTCTGCAAGCCGTTTTGGTGTGTCGGATCTGTATTATTTGTCTGACAGTTGCTCAGCGATGACAGCGAAGGCGGCGCCCACGGCTTGCCGTCCGCTTCCATGGCTGCAAGCAGGACCAGCGGCACTTGGTACCGGTAGCGCCCGATGAATGTCCTGCCTCCCTGCATTGCCGGCAATTGCGTGTCGAAAATGGAATACCTGCCCGACGGCTCGTTCAGGATCTCAAAGCGGTCCAATGCAACCTCGTGTTCCCCCCCTGAGAAAATCCCTAACGCACACCGCCCGCCGAAAGTTGCAACGGCTGATGCTTCTTTTATGACCATGGAACGGATGTGCCACTGGCGCCGGCCGACATGCGAGCGATGTCGTGCGGCGGAGCGGTGAAAATCACTTCGCACCATTTTAAATCTTGACGCGTGTCAATTTTTTCTGAAACATGCGCAAACGCCGGCAAGGCATCAGCCGGCGCTCTGGGAGGAGCAATGCCTGACATGAACGAGCGCCCGCACCGGGCCACGAGCCGCATATCCAGCGGCTGGCAGCGATGTGTCGGCAGTTCGTGACACCAAGCGTTGGGGTCGCTTGCGTCCTGTCGGCCATTTCGTTCGCCGAACACCGAAACTGATGCGACGGCACATCAAACAATAAGGAGGAGGAAAACCATGAGCGTATTTAATGGCTTAAAGCTCGGCACAGGACTGCTTGGCGCGGGCCTGCTGGCAACCATCGTCTCGGCCCATGCCGAGGACGCGGCGAAGGTCGCGGCCATCGTCAAGGGCCTCGACAACCCCTTTTTCCAAACCATGCAGAAGGGCATCGAGGAGCAGGGCAAGGCCAACGGCGTCAATGTCAGCGTCCAGGCCGCCGCCAATATGGGCGACGCCACCGGCCAGGCCGATCGCCTGACCGCAATGGCCATGCAGGATTTCGATTGCTATCTGGTCAACCCGATCAGCGTCTCCAACCTCGTCCAGGCATTGGTGCCGGTCGCCCAGAAGAAGAAGCCGATCGTCAACATCGACTCGACCATCGACGCCGAACAGGCCAAGGCCGCCGGCTTTGCCGTCTCCACCTATATCGGCACCGACAATGTCGCCGCCGGCGCGCTGGCCGGCGAGGAAATGCTGAAGCTGGTGCCGAAG
The DNA here is from genome assembly GCF_056402995.1 of Mesorhizobium sp. P3_A8. NCBI lineage: Bacteria > Pseudomonadati > Pseudomonadota > Alphaproteobacteria > Hyphomicrobiales > Phyllobacteriaceae > Mesorhizobium > Mesorhizobium sp. P3_A8. The sequence continues at coordinate 228,548 of NZ_JBFUGI010000011.1, forward strand.
GGCGCCAAGGTCGCGCTGATCGCCGGTATCGTCGGCGATGTCGGCTCCAACGCCCGCATCAAGGGCTTCAAGCAGGCTGTCGAAGGCAAGCTCGAGGTGGTGGTGATGGTGAGCGCCGACTGGGATCGTGAGAAGGCGTTGACCGCCGCCACCGACATCCTCGCCGCCCATCCCGATCTCGCCGGATTCTTCGCCGCCAACGACATCATGGCGCTCGGCGTCGAACGCGCCGTGCAGACCTCCGGCAAGGACGTCAAGGTGATCGGCCTCGACGGCATCGTCGATGCGCTGAAGTCGATCGCGGCAGGCGAGCTCACGGCCACCGTGGCGCAATATCCCTATGTCGTCGGCGCCATGGGGGTCGAAGCCTGTGCGCTGGCCGCCAAGGGCAAGGAACTGCCCGCCAACGTGCCCGCACCTGTGCTCCTGATCAACAAGGCCAATGCCGATGCCTCGCTGACGAATTTTCCGCGCCCCGGCGGCGATTATCCCGATCCCTTCCGCGAGATGCTGAAGTGAGCAATTCCACAGACAACGCGCCCGTCGCCCATTCGGCGGGCGCGGCGGAGGAGAGCCGCCCCTCCCTGTCGGCTCTCCTCCTGGATCCTTCCTTTTGGGCCGACTGGGCATCCGTCGTCGGCCTGGTCGGTCTCGTCATCGTCTTCGGCATCGCCCAGCCGGTCTTTCTCAGCGTCGCCAATTTGCAGGCGCTGTTGCTGGCGTCGGCGATCTTGACCGTGCTGTCGATCGGCCAGACCTTCGTGGTGGCGACCTCAGGCATCGACCTGTCGCTGGCCGCCGCCGTCATGCTTGGCGCCATCGTGCTTGGCCTCGTCAATGCGGTAGGCTACGGTATCTTCATCGCCTGCGTGCTCGCGGTACTCGCCACCAGCGCCATCGGCTTCCTCAACGGCCTGATCATCACCGTCGGCAAAATTCCCGATTTCGTGGTGACGCTCGGCACGCTGTCGGCCATCACCGGGCTTGGTCTCATCATGTCGGGCGGCGAACCGACCATGGTCGGCTCGACCTTCCTGCTGCGCCTTGCCTCCGGCTCGTTCGGGCCGTTCGGCTATCCGGTCTGGGTGGCGATCGCTGCCGTCATCGCAGCGCATATCGCACTCTACCACACATGCTTTGGCGTCCATCTGCTGGCGACCGGCGGCCAGGTCGAGAGCGCCGGCGCGCTCGGCATCCGCACCAACCGCGTCAAGATCGCCGCCTACACCATTTCGGGGTTCTGCGCCGGCCTAGCGGCCATTCTTCTGGTCGCCCGCATCGGTTCGGCCGAACCGCAGATCAACACCAGCCTGCTCCTGAATTCGGTAGCGGCGGTGGTGCTGGGCGGCGTCAGCCTGTTCGGCGGCCGCGCCAGCATATTGGGCCCGGCCATCGGCGCGCTGATGCTGACAGCACTCGTCAACGGCCTGACCTTGCTCAACGTCTCGGCCTTCTACCAACCGCTTGCCGTGGGTGCCATCGTGGTGCTGGCGGCGCTGATCATGCGGTACCAGAAATGAGCGCCGTCAGCCCCTCCCCTGCCTCCGACGCGATCATCGCCTGCGACGGCCTGAGCAAGCATTTTGGCGGCGTGCGCGCCTTCACCGACGTTGCCTTCAAGGCCCGCCGCGGCGAGGTCACCGCCGTCATCGGCGACAATGGCGCCGGCAAGTCGACGCTGATCCGCTGCCTGGTCGGCGTGCATGTGCCGGATGCCGGCTCGATCGTCTTCGATGGCCGAGAGCATCCCTTCTCCAACCCGGACGGGGCGCGCAAAGCCGGTATCGAGACCGTGCACCAGAACCTGGCGCTGATCGATGAACTGACGGTGGCGCAGAACCTGTTTCTCAACCGCGAGCTCGTGCGCCGCATCGGCCCCTTCGCGTTCCTCGACCGCAAGGCAATGAAACGCGAGGCGCGCGCCATGCTGTCGCGCCTGTCGATCAACGTGCCGTCGATCAACCAGCGTGTGCGCCGCCTGTCGGGCGGCCAGCGGCAGGCGATCTCGATCTGCCGCGCCGTCGGCTCCGGCGCCAAGCTGGTGGTGATGGACGAACCGACCGCCGCACTTGGCGTGCAGGAAACCGCCAATGTCGAGGCGCTGATCCGGCGCCTGCGCGAACAGTCGGTGAGCGTCATCCTGGTCAGCCACAATTTCGATCAGGTGCGGCGCCTGTCCGACCAGATCTGGGTGATGCGGGCTGGAAAGATGGCAGCGACCGTGCGCGCCTCGGAGACCACGGGCAATGAGCTCGTCGCGCTGGTCACCGGCGCGGCCTGACCGCCCAATCGTGAAATCAACCGTTGGCCGCCTGGGCCGGAAATGAAATCAAGGAGTTTGAGAGTGGCACCACTTCGTGTCGGACTTGTGGGTCTTGGAGAAGTCGCGCAGTCGATCCATCTGCCTGTGCTGGCCGACCAGCGCGACCGCTGGCAAATCGCGGGCGTATACGACGTGTCGCCAAGCCTGGTGACGCTCATCACCTCGCAACATGCGACGGCAAGAGCCTTCGAAACCGCCGAGGCGCTGATCGCTTCGCCTGATATCGATGTGGTGTTCGTGCTGTCGTCCGACGACACCCACAGCCGCTTCGTGCGCGCGGCGATTCAAGCCGACAAGCATATCCTGCTGGAAAAGCCCGCTTGTCTCACGGTGCGCGAGATCGACGAGTTGCTGGCGCTGATGCCGGCCTACAAGAAGACCCTGTTCGTCGGCTACATGCGCCGCTACGCGCCGGCCTATCTGGCGGCCAGGGACGAACTCCCCGCCCATGCCGACATCACCCATGTCCGCATCTTCGACCTGATCTCGGAAGGCCGGCATTTCCTCAAGAAGAGCCAGAATGTCCTCTATCCCCGAGACATCGACCCTGCCCTGCTGGCGCGCGGCGCCAAGGAGCGGGACGCACTGATCCGCGAGGTCGTCGGCGCCGACGCCCCCGCCGACCTGGTGCGCGCCTATCGCGGGTTGACGGCTCTCTCCTCGCACCACATTTCGGCGATGCGCGGGCTCATTGGCGAACCCAAAGGCGTGGTGGCCGCGCACCGCACCAATGGCGGCGCCAACACCAGCATCACCTTCGACTACGGCCATTTCGCCTGCCTCTACGACGCGGTGGTCGATGATCTCGGCCTGTTCGACGCCATGATCGAAGTGCGCTCCAACACCAGGCGCGTGCGCATCATCTACGACACGCCCTATATCCGCAGCCTGCCGACCCGGCTGGAGGTGACCGACGCCGGCTCACTCGGCCCGGTGACAAAAAGCTTCGGGCCGCTCTATGGCGACGCCTTCTCCAACGAGCTGGAGATTTTCCATCGCCATATCGCCGAAGGCACGAAGCCGCTGACCGACCTCGCCGATTCACGCCGCGACCTAGCGCTGATGGCGCAGATTATCGAGCGCATGAAGGAGAGCGGCTGAACCGGGCCGAAAGGACGGCTACAAAAACAAAGACTGCTGATTGGCTCTTGCCGAAGCCGGCGGGCTCGCTCATCCATAGTGTCGAAACGACAGTTTGGAACCAGTGATGACCGACGCCAGCCTTCATCTCGTCGAAGCGACGATCGACCAATTGCGCTGTGCGCTTGAGGACGGCCTCATCACCAGCGTGGAACTGGTCGGTGCGTATCTCTGGCGCATCGCGCATTTCGATCGCCACGGCATCAGCCTCAACGCGGTTCCCGTGCTCAATCCAGCGATGTTCGAGGAGGCCGCCGCTTCCGACCAACGGCGCCGCGATGGTGCCCTGCTCGGGCCACTCGACGGCATCCCCTACACCGCCAAGGACAGCTACAAAGTCAAGGGCCTGACGGTGGCCGCCGGCTCGCCGGCCTTCGAGCATCTCATCGCCAATGAGGACGCGTTCACCATCGCCCGGCTGCGTGCCGGCGGCGCGGTGCTGATCGGCCTCACCAACATGCCGCCCATGGCCAATGGCGGCATGCAGCGCGGCGTCTATGGCCGCGCCGAAAGCCCCTACAATGCCGACTATCTGACCGCAGCCTTTGCATCCGGTTCGTCCAACGGCTCGGGCACGGCGACGACCGCCAGCTTCTGCGCCTTCGGACTCGGCGAGGAGACCTGGTCGTCCGGCCGCGCGCCGGCCAGCAACAATGCGCTGGTCGCCTACACGCCGTCGCGCGGCGTCATTTCCGTGCGCGGCAACTGGCCGCTGGTGCCGACCATGGATGTCGTGGTGCCGCACGCGCGGACCATGCCCGACATGCTCGAACTGCTCGACATCATTGTCGCCGACGACCCGGAAACGCGAGGCGATTTCTGGCGCGCGCAGTCCTGGGTCGCCCTGCCGAAAGGTTCCGAGGTACGGCCGCAACGCTATACCGATCTGGCGCTTGCCGGCTCGCTGAAGGGCAAGCGGCTCGGCGTGCCCAGAATGTATATCGGCAGAGACAGCGGGGCCGATCAACCGATCGAAACCCGCGCTTCCGTGCTGGCGCTATGGGAACAGGCGGCGGCTGATCTCAAGAGGCTTGGCGCCGAAGTGGTGGAGGTCGATTTTCCCGTCGTCTCCAACTATGAGCGCGACCGCCCCGGCACCCGCACCCTGGTCGAGCGCGGGCTGGTGCCGAAAGAATTCGCCGACCACGAACTCTGGGACCTCTGCATCTGGGGCTGGGACGATTTTTTGCGCGCCAATGCCGACCCGGCGCTTCCCGATCTCGCCTCGGTCGACGGCCCCAAAATCTTTCCGCAGCCGCCAGGCACTTTGCCTGATCGCTACGAGGGTGGCTTCGACCTGGCGGAATATGTCGAGCGAGCCAAATCCGGCGTCACGCCATTCGCCGATATTCCAACGCTGGAGGACGGCCTGAAGGGGCTAGAGGCGACAAGGCGGATCGATTTCGAGGATTGGCTCGATGCACAAGGCATCGACGCCGTGGTTCTGCCCGCCGCCGCCGATGTCGGTCCGGCCGATGCCGACATCAACGAGGCGTCTGCGGCGCTAGCGTGGCGCAACGGCACCTGGGTCGCCAACGGCAATCTGGTCTGGCGCCATTTCGGCATCCCAACCGTCACCGTGCCGATGGGCACCATGGCCGACATCGGCATGCCGGTCGGCCTGACCTTCGCCGGCAAGGCCTATGACGATGAAAGGCTGCTGCGCATGGCCGGCGATTACGAGCAATCAACACAGCGCCGCACGAGCCCGCCACGCACGGCGGAACTGGCTGATGATGTGTTTTCAGGGCGGACCGCCCAAGTAGGCGATGGCAAGGCGCCACCGCTGGCAATCGTGCTTGCCGCCGATGCGCGGACTTCGGGCGATCGGGACGAGATCGCTATCACGCTTGATCTGCTCAACGACACAGAGGCTGAGAACGCCAGCATCAAGGTGCACGTCAATGGAGAGGCCGTCGCGATGCACCGGAGCGGCGCGCGCTTCAGCGCGAGTACCCTCGTTCCCACCGCCGAGCACAAGCGATTCCACAGCATCTGGCGCGGCTCTTATGGCTCGATCGTGACAGCGGTGGTGCGGCTGGAGGATGGGCGCAGCGCCGGAGCCTATGTGGTCACGGGTGGGATTGGGTGAGGGTTGCGGTGAAACGCGCAACATTCACCGTCGAGTTCCGTCACGCCCCCCTCTGTCCTGCCGGACATCTCCCCCACGAGGGGGGAGATTGGCAGCTTCGACGCCGGCTCTCTTCCAGCGACATCGGAGATTAGCGAAGGCCGCGATGACAGCCGATCTCCCCCCTCGTGGGGGAGATGTCCGGCAGGACAGAGGGGGGGCGCCGTAGGGCGTCACCGTTGCTGCTACCCCCTCGCCGCCCAAAGCAAACCGCGCTCCACAATCAACGCCATTTCCGGCACCGCGAACTCATCCGCCGTGTGCCCAAGCGAACTGTAAAATACCTTCCCAGCGCCATACCTGCGCTTCCAGACCACCGGCATGACAACACCATCAATGCCCGGGAAATGCGCGTCGGTGAAAGTGGTCGTCGCCAGCACCTCGTTGCTCGGGTCGACATGCATGTAATACTGCTCCGACCGGTAGGCGAAATCACTGACACCCCTGGTAATCGGGTCGTCCAGTTGTGTGATCACCACACGATAGTCGATGATGTTGCCGGGATGCGCGACCCATTGGCCGCCGGTCATGAACTGATAGTCGGGTTCGTTGCGGAAACTGTCGCCCATCGTGCCGTGAAAGCCGCCAAGCCCGCTTCCCTCGCGAACCGCACGCGTCAGGTTCTGCAGCTCGGCCTTCTCGATCGTCGACATGGTGATAACAGGCACGATGAGATCGAAGGACGGCAATTCCGTATCGGCGAACATCGCCGTGCCCTGGCCCAGCGTGACATCAAACCCGTTGCGCTGAAGCAGCGCGCGAATGGTATGGGCGCTGCGCTCGGGCGTGTGGCCTTCCCAGCCGCCCCAGGCAATCAGGGCCTTCTTCGCCATGCCGTGAACCTCCTGAATCGCCCGCCGCGATCGATGGTTACACGGCGCGGCCGTCAGCGCCAGCCCAGCGCCGGCGCGACATGGGTCAGGATCGCCTCGATAACATGGGCGTTGTAGTCGACGCCGAGCTGGTTGGGCACGGTGAGCAGCAGCGTGTCGGCCTCGGCGATCGCCTCGTCCTGCACCAGCTCCTTGATCAGCACGTCCGGCTCGGCGGCGTAGCTGCGGCCGAAGATCGCCCGCGTATTCTCCTCGATGAAGCCGATCTGGTCGCGGCTCTCATTGCCACGGCCGAAATAGGCGCGGTCGCGGTCGTCGACCAGCGCGAAGATGCTGCGGCTGACCGAGACGCGCGGCTCGCGCTTGTGGCCTGCCGCTTTCCAGGCGTCGCGATAGATCCGGATCTGTTCGGCCTGCTGGATATGGAAGGGCTTGCCGCTCTCGTCGAATTTGAGCGTCGAGCTTTGCAAATTCATGCCGAGCTTGGCCGCCCATTCCGAGGTGGAGTTGGTGGCAGCACCCCACCAGATGCGCTCGCGCAGGCCCTTCGAATGCGGCTCGAGCCGCAGCAACCCTGGCGGGTTGGGGAACATCGGCCGCGGATTGGGTTGGGCAAAGCCTTCGCCGCGCAGCGTGTCGAGAAAAACCTCGGCGTGATGCCGCGCCATGTCGGCGTCGCTTTTGCCTTCCTGTGGCTCGTAGCCGAAATAGCGCCAGCCATCGATCACCTGCTCGGGCGAGCCGCGGCTGATGCCAAGTTGCAGCCGCCCGCCGGCGATGATGTCGGCCGCGCCCGCATCCTCGGCCATGTAGAGCGGATTCTCATAGCGCATGTCGATGACCGCCGTGCCGATCTCGATGCGGCTGGTTTTGGCGCCGACGGCCGCCAGCAACGGGAATGGCGAGGCGAGTTGGCGGGCAAAGTGGTGCACGCGGAAATAGGCGCCGTCGGCGCCCAGCTGCTCGGCGGCGACGGCGAGATCGATGGACTGCAGCAGCGCGTCCGATGCCGAGCGCACTTGCGATTGCGACGAGGGCGTCCAGTGCCCGAATGACAGGAAACCGATTTTTTTCATGGCCCTGAAGTATATGCGAGCGGCACGTGCTTCAATGCCAAAACAGCGGGGTTACACACCGTCGCCTTGGCCGCAACGAAAGGGCGCGATACCAAAGTGCGCCATACCCAGGGGGTGAGCACCGTGGAGGGTGGAATGCTGAAAGGTGTCCGCATCGTCGAGATCGAGGCGCTCGGGCCAGCGCCCTTCGCCGGCATGCTGCTCTCCGATCTCGGCGCCGAAATCATCGTCGTCCATCGCAAACAGGCGCCCGTGCCGGGCCTCCCCGAACGCTCGCTGCTCGATCGCGGCAAGCGCTCCATCGCGCTCGACCTCAGGGATGCCGACGATGTCGCCGTGCTGATGCGCCTCATCACCACCGCCGATGGGCTGATCGAGGGGTTCCGGCCCGGCGTCATGGAGCGTCTCGGCCTCAGCCCGGATACCTGCCTCGCGGCCAACAAGCGGCTGGTCTACGGCCGCATGACCGGCTGGGGCCAGGACGGTCCGCTCGCCCACACCGCCGGCCACGACATGAACTATACCGGCGTGTCGGGCGCGCTCTGGTACGCCTCCTTGCCGGGCGAGCCGCCCATGGCGCCGCCGACGCTGGTCGGCGATATTGGCGGTGGCGCACTCTATCTGGTGATCGGCATGCTCGCCGGCATCATCAACGCGCGATCGAGCGGTGAAGGCACCGTCGTCGACGCGGCGATCGTCGACGGTTCGGCCCACATGATGAACCTGTTGATGGCGATCGGCCAGTCAGGCGCCCTCGTCGCCGAGCGCGGCCAAAGCCTTCTCGACGGACCGCATTGGTGCCGCGTCTACCGCACATCGGATGACGGTTTCATCAGCGTCCAGTGCATCGAGCCGAAATTCTATGCACTGTTCCTCGACAGGCTTGGCCTTGCAACCGATCCGCAATTCGCCGACCAATTCGATCGCAATCTCTGGCCGCGGCTCGGCGGCCGGCTGGCGGCGATCTTTGCCACAAAAAGCCGTGACGAGTGGACCAGCCTGTTCGAGGGCTCGGACGCTTGCGTCTCCCCGGTGCTCGATCCATGGCAGGCAGCACTGCATCCGCACATGGCCGCGCGCGGTTCGTGGCTGACGGTGGACGGCATCTTGCAGGCCGCCGCCGCTCCACGTTTTTCCGGATGGGCGCAAAAGACGCCGGCGAAGAGCCACGCACGCGACGAGCATGGCGCGGAGATTCGCGCAGAACTGGCGGATCCAGCCGCAAGCCATTGAAATCGGACAGGCAGCGTCAGGCAGGATCAGCGAACACGCAGCCCTTGCGCGTCGAAGATGCGCGTGCGGTGGGGCAGGAAGCGCAGCGTGATGGTTTCGCCGAAACGCGGCTGGTCCTCGCGCCGTTCGGCCACCACCGTTTCGCCGCTCGGCAGCACGCCGTGCACATAGGAGGTCGATCCCAGGCGCTCGGTGACATCGACTGCAAGCGCGAGCTCGACGCCCTGCTTTTCGTCGAGATGCTCCGGCCTGATGCCCAGCGTGACCTGCTGGCCGCCGACGAGCTTCGCGACAAGATGCGAGACGTCGACCCTGGCATCGCCGACAAGCACGGCTTTCCCGTCTTCGACCACGCTTGCCCTGAGGAAATTCATGCGCGGCGAACCGATGAAGCCGGCGACGAAGGCATTATCGGGATCGTCATAGAGGGAGAGCGGTGTGCCGATCTGCTCGATCTTGCCGGCCTTGAGCACGACGATCTTGTCGGCGAGCGTCAGCGCCTCGGTCTGGTCGTGCGTCACATAAACCATGGTGCGGCGGATCGACTGGTGCAGGCGCTTGATCTCGGCGCGCAACTCGGTGCGCAGCGCGGCGTCGAGATTGGACAGCGGCTCGTCGAACAGGAACAGCCGGGGATCGCGCACCAGCGCCCGGCCGATGGCGACGCGCTGGCGCTGGCCGCCGGACAACTCACGCGGCTTGCGCCCCAGCAAGGGTTCGATCTGCAGCAGCTTCGCCACCGCATCGACCTTCTCGCCTGACGTCTTGCGGTCGAGCCCGCGCATCTTCAGCGGGAAGGCGATGTTCTCGGCCACCGACATGGTCGGATAGAGCGCGTAGGACTGGAACACCATCGCCACGTCGCGCTCCCGCGCGGGAAGATTGGTGACGTTGCGGTCGCCGATGACGATGGTGCCGGAATCGATCGGGTTCAGCCCGGCGACCGCATGCAGCAGCGTCGACTTCCCGCAGCCCGATGGCCCGAGCAGCACGACGAAGGAGCCCTCCTCGACCTCGACCGAGACATCGTCCAGCACGTTGACCGCACCGTAGGATTTCGACACCGACCGTATAGACAAATTCGCCATCGTATCCCCTCAGCCCTTCACGCTGCCCAGCGTCATGCCGCGCACGATCTGCCCCTGCACCAGAACGCCAAGCACGATCATCGGCAGCATGATGAGCGTGGCGGCGGCGGTCAGCGCGCCCCACTGGATGCCCTGGAAGGTCAGGAACGAGGTGATGGAGACCGGCAGGGTCTGCGTGTCGCGGCCGGTCAGCACCAGGGCGACGAAGAACTCGTTCCAGGTGAACAACACGCACAGGATCAGCGTCGCCACCATGCCGCCGCGCGCCGCTGGCAGATAGACATGCCAGAACACGCTGAACTCGCGCGCGCCGTCGACGCGGGCCGCATCGCGCAACTCCTTCGGAATGTCGTCGAAGAAGGTGATCAGCAGCGAGATGGCGAACGGCACATTCACGAAGGCATAGGCGGCGATCAGCAGCCAGTGCTGGTTGAGCGCGCCGATGCGCGTCGCAAGATAGTACATCGGAATGACGAACAGCAGCGCCGGCGCGATGCGCAGGCTGAGGATGAACTTTTCCTTGGAACGGCGCAGGTCGCCCGGTTGCTGCGCCAGCCCGTAGGCGGCGACCGAGCCGATGGCCACCGCCAGCGCGCTGGACAGGATGGAGATGATGAAGGAGTTGGCAAAGGCGCTGAGGAAGCCGCGATTGGCAAACACCGTGCGATAATTGTCGAGCGTCGGGTTGAACAGCCAGACCGGCGGAATGGCGAAGGCATCGCGCGTCGTTTTGAACGAGGTCACGACCACCCAGTAGAGCGGGAACAGCACCGCCAGCAAAAGCATAAGCAGCCCGAAATAGAAAACCGCGCGCCGGCCCATCAGCGTTCTCCCGCTTTCGGAAACAGCACGCTGTACATGGTCAGCAGCGCGACATTGGTGAAGATCGTCAGGATGACGGCGATGGCCAGCGCATAGGAAATGTCGAAATTGGTGAAGGCGACGATGTAGCCGTAATAGTTCAGCGTTTCGGTCGACAGCGCCGGCCCGCCGCGCGTCATGATGTAGAACAGGTCGAAGGCCTTGATGCTGTCGATCGCCCGGATCAGCGCGACGATGGCCAGCGCCCGGCGCAGCATCGGCAGCAGCACATACCAGGTCACCTGCCATTCGCGCGCGCCGTCGACGCGGGCCGCATTGAGCGGATCGGTGGGTGCCGATTCCAATGCCGCCATCACCAGCAGGATGACGAAGGGCGTCCACTGCCAGATGTCGGCGATCAGCACCGAAAACAATGCTAGTTGGGGACTGCCCAGCCAGTCGACCTGAGATATGCCGGCCAGCGATAGGAGATAATTCGCCATGCCGGTGGCGGGATCGAACAGGAAGCGCCATGTCAGTCCGACAACCACCGGCGTCATGATGATGGGCACCAAAAGCAGCGTCCGCACCAGCCGCTTCATGGCGAAGTCGCGGTCGAGGAACAGCACGACGGCAAGCCCGAGCGCGATCTCGATCACCGTCGCCAGCGTCGTGAACAGCACCGTGCGCCACAGTGCGGCCATGGCGCGCGGATCGCCGAAGAAGCGGAGGTAATTGTCGAGGCCGACAAACTTCTCACGCCCGGCGCGCATCAGCGACAGATCGTGCAGCGAAATCCAGATCACAAACAGCGTCAGCGCGACCGATGCCACGGTCAGGCAGACGATAATCGGCTGGAAGAAATGCTTCGTCGGATCCGACGCTGTTGTCGCCACGGTCTCAATCCATCAGTTGAGGATTTCGCCCTGCCGCGCACAGGAAGCGCACGCGGCAGGGCACGCCTGCCCGCCTAGCGGGCGAGCGCGGCGTTGTTGGCCTCGTCCGCCTCCTTCAAGGCGTCAGCGGCGCTGGCCGTGCCGGCAAGCGCCTTGGAGACGGCGATGCCGGTGTTGTTGATGATCTCGTTGGCCTGTTCGACCGTCGGCAGATATTGCGGATTGCCGGCGTTGATGGCGGCGATCATGCCATCCTTGAAAGCGCCGTAGCGCTTGCCGAACGCCTCGCTGTTCAGCACCGAAAGCGAGGTCACGCCGGAATTGGGATCGGTCTCGATCGCCTTCAGCTGCTGCTCCTTGGCGGTCGCCCAGGCAGCGAACAATGCGGCCGCTTCCTGGTTCTTGGATTCAGCCGAGACATACATCGAATGCACGGCGAGCGAGGACGAACCGCCCTTGGGCGAGGCGGACTTCATCGGCACCGGCACATAGCCGACCTTGCCGACGACGGTGGAGACGGTCGGGTCCTCATTGTAGGCGCCGTTGACGGTGGCATCGAGCGTGATTGCCGCCTTGCCTTGCTGGAACAGCAGCCGGTTCTCTTCCCAGCCGAAATTGGCGACGCCGACTGGGCCGTAATCCTTCAGCAGCTTGGTGAAGGCGTCGAGTGCGGCGACGCCCTCCGGCGTTGCCAGCGCCGACTTGCCGCCGGCATCGAGGAACGAGCCACCGAAACCCCAGAGATAGGCAGCCCAGACATAGACGCCCTGGATGCCTTGCTGGCCGCGCATGGTGATGCCGGCGACCTGCTTGTTGGTCTTTTCCGAGATGGTCTTGGCCGCGTTCTCGATGTCGTCGAACGTCTTCGGCGCCGCGAGCCCGTACTGCTCGAACAGATCCTTGCGGTACATGACGAAGGTGCTCTCGCCATAGACCGGAAGCCCGTAGACCTTGCCGTCGACGACGTTGGTGTTGAAATAGCCGGGCACGAAATCGGCCTTGTCGAAGTTCTCCTTGTGCTTGGCCAGGAAATCGTCGAGCGGCACGACATAGCCCGACTTCACGAAGCCCGGCAGGTAGATGATGTTGTTCTGGACGACATCGTAGCGGCCGGATTTGGAGGAGAATTCGAGCAGCTCCTTGGCCGTGATGTCCTGCTCGGGCACGACTTCGAGCGCCACGTCGATGCCGGTCGCCTGCTTGAAGGCTGGCAGCAGCTTCTGGATGGCATCGGTCGTCGGGTGGCCTTCGAGCAGCACCGACAATTGCACGCCGTCGAACGGTTTGTCCTGTGCCAGGGCCGGCAGGGCCGTGGCAAGCGCGGCGGCAGCCACGCCAAGCATCAATACAGTGCGTCTGTTAAGCATTTTTCGTCTCCCATTGTCGGGCCGCTTTGGCCTCGTTTCAAATTTACTCGCCTGTAAACGTGATCTTCCTTGCTCTAGCCAAGGCGCACGATTTCGCCGCTCTCAGCCGACTTCATCATCGCCAGTGTGAGTTCGAGCGAACGAAGACCATCGCGACCGCTGGCGATCGGCATGGCGGCGCCATCCAGCCAGGCAAGCAGGCCGCTGAGCTGACGCGCCAGGTCGCCGTCGAGACGGCCATTGACGACTGGCCAATGCTGGGTGTCGATCTCGCGCGAGGTTTCATTGCTGGCGTAGTAGAGGCCGCTGTCTCCGCACTGCACCTCGAACGACCCTTCGGTGCCGATCAGCTCCATGCGGGCATCGATCATGTGGCGGGCGCCGGCCGGCAGCGACCAGGCGCTTTCGAAGTTCACCACCGTGCCACCGGAGAAGCGCACAATTGCCGCCAGGCTGTCCTGTGTGCCCGACGCGCCGAGCAGAATGTCGGTCTGCTGGGCATAGACGGAAACCGGATGCTGACCGTCGAGCATCCACAGCACCATGTCGACATCGTGCACGGTGACATGCAGTGCCAGCGGCAGTCTGCCGCCATAGCGCTTGGGGCCTTCGGTTCGGGCACTGTTGCGCCGGGCATAGATGTGGATCGGATCGCCGATCTTGCCCGAGATCATCAGCTCCTTGGCCGCGGCGTAGCGCGGATCGAAGCGCAGGAGATAGCCGATGCCGAGCTTGACCTTGGCCGCCTCGCAGGCCGCGATGATGGCGCGGGCATCCTCGATGGTGGAGGAGATCGGCTTTTCAACGAAGATGTTGATGCCGGCCTTGGCCACGGCAACCGCCGGCGCCAGGTGCAGATTGTCGGGCGTACAGATCGAGACGAGGTCGAGATCGCGCTCGCCGGCCAGCAGTGCGTCATGGCTGGCGTAGACCTTGCAGCCCGGCGCCTTGGCGGCAACAGCGCCGGCCAGTTCCAGATTGGGATCGACGATCGCCGCCAGTTCACAGCCGACCAGATTGGCAAAGATCGCGGCGTGCATGGAGCCCATGAAGCCCGCACCGATAACGGCGACGCGGCGGCGCTTGATCATGACTGGTTCCTCTTCAATTGCGGATTGGCGCTCCACGACGCGACCTGGTCGACGAAGCCGCGGGTGATGGCGTCGGGCCGCGTGATGGCGCCGCCAACGACGATGAAACGGGCGCCGAGCTCGAAGCAGCGGACAGCCTCCTGCGGCGTCCAGATGCGGCCCTCGGCGACAAACGGCAGGCCGGCGCCGGCGAGCTGTTCCATCAGCTGGAAATCCGGCCCGCGCTGCTGGTTGGAGTAAGGTGTGTAGCCGGCCATGGTGGTGCTGATGAGGGAGGCGCCGGCATCGAGGGCGCGCTTGCCTTCATCGAGCGTGCTGACGTCGCCCATCGACAGGCGTCCCCTCTGCGCTATCGCAGCGAACATCGTCTTGAGATCGGTCGGGCGTGGCCTGTTGGTGGCATCGAGAGCCACGATGGCGGCGCCGGCCTCGATGACCGACGCCAGATTGGCGAGCGTCGGGGTGATGTAGATTTCGGTGTCACCACGGCGCGCCTTGATCAGGCCGATGATGGGAACACCGACCTGCCTGCGGACGGCCTCTATGTTCGCGGCACCCTCGATGCGCACAGCGGTGGCGCCGCCGAGGACGACCGACCGGGCAATGGCGGCAATGTGCTCGGGAGCGTCGAGCGGCATGTGGGATTCAGCCTGGCACGAGACAACCAGCGTTCCATCGAGCTGAGCGAGCACATCGCCTTGCACCTGGGGTTTCTCCTTCGAGCGTTACCCCTGCAATCAACCGTAGATGAAAGTTTTTGTCAAGAAGTTATTCTTGATGAAAATTTCCGTCAAAGAGCAGCGAGACCCCCAGCAGGCCCGCGTCGGCGCCAGCCCGCGCGGCAACGATCGGGCGCTGGAAAACGGCTGGAAGATGCCGGGAACGTGCCTGCAGGGCGGCGATGAAACCCTCCGCCAGCCCGACGCCGCCGCCGACCGCGAAGCCATCAATGTCGACGGCCGCCGTCAGGTCGGCGAAGCCGTTGACCAGCGCCTCGACGGCGGCGGCGATCACCTCGGCGGCAATTGCGTCGCCTTGCCTGGCGGCCACGAACAGGTCGGGCGCGCCAACCGGACGGCCGAGCCGCTCGCTGCCGCGACGGGCAAGTGCGGTGCCGGACGCGATCGTCTCCAGGCAGCCGCGCCGGCCGCAGCCGCAGATCGCGCCGCCGGGGTCGGACATCATATGTCCGGCATGGCCAGCAAGCCCGGTGGCGCCGGTCTGCAGCCGGCCGTCGATCACCAGGCCGCAGCCAATGCCGGTCGAAACCGTGAAGAACGCGAAATTGCGATAACCGCGGCCGGCACCGACGCAGAATTCGGCCCAGGCCGCCGCCTGCGCATCGTTGACGACCAGCGGCGGCACGCCGAGCGCCGTTTCGAGCGCCCGGGCCAGCGGATAGCCGTTCTCGATCGGCAAGGTCTGCGGATTGAGCGCGGTCAGCGCACCGTCGCGGACGATGCCGGTGGTGGCAACGGCGACGGCACTCGGCGCATGCTTGGACGCAAGCCCGGCGATCGCCGCGACCAGATCGTCGCCCCTGCCCGTTCTCGGCGTCGCCGTCTGGCGCCTGTCGTGCAATTGGCCGTCGCGCACTTCGGCGGCGGCGATCTTGGTCCCGCCAATGTCGACGGCGAAGACCGCACGATCAGAAGCTGCGGTCACTCACGACCTCCGCCGTGCGGCCGAGCAAAGTGAGCCGTGCCGGATCCTGCCGCATCATCTCGGCCGCCAGCGCGTCGACGATCAGCAACTGGCTGATCTTCGACGGAAACGCGCCGCCGGTCAGCGGCGTTTCCGGCCAGGACGCGATCAAAGCGAGGTCGCAGGCGGCGACCAGCGGGCTCTTCGAACGGTTGGAGATGCCGATGACGAAGGCGCCTTGCGAGCGGGCAAGCTCGGCGATGCGCACCGCGTCGATGGTCGAGCCCGAACTCGAAATCACCACCTGCACGGCGCCCTTCTGCGTGGTTCCCGCCGCCATGACAGCCAGATGCGCGTCACCCAGCGCGCGGCTGAGCTTGCCGATGCGGGTCATCTTGTAGGCCAGGTACTGCGCCGTGATCGCGGAAGCGGCGATACCGAAACAGTCGATCGCCGTCGCCGCCAGCAGCTGCCGCGAGGCCGTGGCGATATCTTCCCGGACGATCAGCTGTTCGGTCTCGCGCAGCGAGATGATGGCGGTCTCCACCAGCCGCTGGATGTCGTCGGTCGGCAAGCCGATGTCCCGCGCCCGCTCATCGGTCGCCAGTTCCTTGGCCAGCGCCAGTTTGAAATCCTGGAAGCCGGTAAAGCCCTGGTCCCGGCAGAAGCGCATGACGCTGGCCTCGGACGAGGCGGAGGCCTCGGCAAGCTCGGTGATGCTCTGGCGCAAGGTGGCATCCGGCTGCGCCAGCACCGTCTCGGCGACGCGCGCCAGTGCCGGCGTCATGTCTCCAGCCGCCGCCCTCAGCGACGCTATCAGCGCATGTGTCATGAATTTCCTTTTCTCTAAAAGTGCTCCGCCACCCAGGGCGGCGGTCCGGCGAACAGCTGGTCACACAGACGTATGGCAGCCGCATCGCCGGTCACCTGGCCATACTGCGCCAGTTTCGAGGCGCTGCGAAAGCCCGTGAATATCTGCACGAAGGCTTGGGCCTGCAGGGCAACGGTCGCACAGCCGCCGGCAGAGCCGCGGACCTCGACCGCACCGCCTCTGATCTCGACCTCCAGCGCCGTCTCCGCTGGCCCGATGCGCAGTGCCAACTTGATATCATTGGCATGGTAGCCGCGCTGGCGCAGCGCCTCGGCCGGGTCGAGCACCCGCAACAGCCATTCCTCCTGATGCGCGAGACGCCAGCCCTTGTCCGGCATCGCCGCCACCAGATCGTCCTGCGGGCCGCCATGCCAGCGCACGGCCGGATAGACCGAGCGGAACCTGGCCAGGAACGACAGCAGCCCTTGTGCGGCGTCAGGGGAAGCGGCGTACCAGTCGCGGACATCGAGACGGGCCTCGTCGCCCATATCGAGGATCAGATAGGCCGCATCGCCTTCCGCCAGATAGGCAGCGAGCGCATCGGTCGGCTCTCGCCGCAACTCGTTCCAATGCGCCTGGCCGCGGCTGAGCAGCCCGGCTTCGCGGCTTGCCTTGATGGCATAGGCACCGGCAAGACGCGGATCGTCCAGCTCGACGCGTTCGAAGGCGAGCCGGCTCGTGGCCGGCAAGGCTACCGTCTCGGCTTCATAGACGATCTCATGGCCGGCGAGCTCGAACCCGCTCTTGCGATAGACCGGCCGCGCCGAGGCAAACAGCGTGGCGATAGCAGCGCCTTTGCCCTGCGCCTCCGCGCACAACGCGTCGACGAAAGGCACCGCCAACCCCTGGCCGCGACGCTCCGGCGCGATCGCCACATGCGCGATGTTGGCCGCCCGCACCGGCTTGCCGTGAAAGACATGCTTCGTCTCGAGGAGTGCCGCGCAAGCCTGCGGATGCCCGCTTTCGCCGCGCAGCAGCCTGAGCGAGCCGAGCCCGACACTGGCGATGTATTCCTCGGATCGTGCCTTGCCGAAGCCGAAAGCCCAGCTCAGCAGGCGTGCGATTTCAGGCGCATCCCCGGCCGTTGCCGCTTCAACGGTGACAGATTTGGAGTTTTTTTTCATACCCGTCTCACGATTGGAGATTTCCATCATAGCCTGAAATCGCCAATGCGCAATGGGCGGCAAAACAGCAGCGGCATCGAGCCGTCGCTTATGTCCGTAAGCTCTCGTGAGGAGACCGGCCTATGCCTGCCATAGACAGATCAGCTGATCATTTCCCGCAATGATGATCGTTGATCTTGTTTATCGCATTCGCGTCCGGCCCTGTCCGGTTGTAGGAGCAGGCGCCTGCCGCCGTCGTGAACAGCTGCTGGTCGTAATAGCGCGGACCGCCGAACAGGAAGTCGATGAGATCATCCTGGGCGGGAACATAGCGTTCCGGCTCGGCCTGGTGGTGGCGATGCTTGGCCCCGGCGAGCGCCGATGAGGACACCATACAGCCCATGGCGAGAGCCAAAGCGCAGATCGCAAACCGTTTCGTCGTCATACGCAACACCCTCCTGGCCGTTCGCATTTCCAATATAGGCAAAAATCGCCAACCGAACAAAGGTTCCCACGCAGCGGTTTGCCTGCCGGCGATTTGCACGCTGCCGGTCGCAGGCCGGCCTCGCCTGAATATCAGTCGGTCTGGATCCAGATGGACTTGGTCTCCAGATACTCATGCAGGTGCTCGATGCCGCCTTCGCGGCCATAGCCGGACATCTTCATGCCGCCGAACGGCACCGCTGGGTCGATGGCATGGTACATGTTGACCCAGACCGAGCCGGCCTTGATGCGCCGCGCCAGCTTGTGCGCGGTGCCCAGATGGGTGGTGAAGATGCCGGCGGCGAGGCCGTAGGGCGTCGCATTGGCGCGCGCCACTGCCTCGTCGAGCGTGTCGAACGGCATTGCCGAAATCACCGGCCCGAAAATCTCTTCCCGCGCGATGGTCATCTTGTCCGACACCGCGCCGAAGACAGTCGGCGCGATGAAGTTTCCGCCATCATAAAGTTCGCCTGTCAGCCGCGAGCCCCCAGTGACCAGTTCCGCGCCCTCGTCGCTGCCGGCCTTGATGTAGCCCTCCACCTTACCGGCCTGCCTGGCATTGATCAGCGGCCCGATTTCGGTCTCAGCCTCGATGCCATGGCCGATGCGCAATTTGCCGGCAAACTCGGCGACGCGGCGCACGAACTCATCGTGGATTTCGCGCGCCACGAACAGGCGCGAGCCGGCGATGCAGATCTGGCCCGAATGCACGAACACCGCCATCGCCGCGACCGGAACCGCCTTGTCGATGTCGGCATCGCGGCAGACAATGATCGGCGACTTGCCGCCGAGCTCCAGCGAAACGCGCTTGAGGTTTGTCACGCCCGCCCGTGCGATGGCCTGCCCAGTAAGCGTCGAGCCGGTGAAGACGATCTTGTTGACGTCGGGATGTTCGGCGAGCCGCGCGCCGGCCTCGGCCCCGGTGCCGGTGACGATGTTGACGACGCCGTCCGGCACGCCGGCTTGCTGCATCAGCCGTGCGATCAAAAGCGGCGTCAGCGAGGCGTCCTCTGAAGGTTTCAGCACGACGGTGCAGCCGGTGGCGAGCGCCGGCGCGATCTTCCAGATCGAGGCGGCGGTCGGCGCGTTCCAGGGAATGATCGCACCGACGACGCCGACCGGCTCGCGCCTTGTGAAGGAGACGATCTCGCCTGGGATCGAATTGTCGATGGATTCGCCATGCAGCGCCGTCGCCATGCCGGCATAGAAGCGCAGCATGCCGATGACCCGGCGGCGGTTGGCCAGCGTGCGCGTGATCGGCAGGCCCATGTCGAGCGTGTCGGAAACGCTGAGTTCTTCCCAATGCGTCTCGAACAGATCGGCGATGCGTAACAGCACGCACTGCCGCTCATAGGGCGAGAATTTCGACCATGGGCCTTCGAAGGCGGCTCGCGCCGCAGCCACCGCCGCATCGATGTCGGCGGCCCCGCCGCGCGGCACGGTGGCCAGCACCTCGCCCGTTGCCGGGTTGAGCGCCTGCATCTCCTCGCCGGACTGCGCCGGAACCCATTTGCCGCCGATGAACATCGGCCGGAATTCGCCATGGTAGAGCGACGTGGCCTTCGCCCTCGGGTCGAAATTCAGCGTCACGGCGTCCTCCTCACGAATTCCGCCGCGACTCTTACTCCCGCCGCCGGCGACCTCAAACAAGGAAAGCTAAAAGGGGCGTTCAGATAATCGGACTGTGCCATGCGAGCGACGTCCCCGACGGTGCCAGCAAGCCCTTGCCAGTGGTTCGCGCCGCGCTCCAAGGTTCGAGCGTCCACCATCCCATGCTTTGGGCCATTGCGTTCTGCAATATCAGCGAATATGCTTGTTGTACGATCGTTCAACAAGCGTGTTTGCGAAGCCCCGATGACCTGCAATCCCCGCTATGAAATCCTGTTCGAGCCGATGCGTATCGGGCCGGTCACCGCGCCGAACCGCTTCTACCAGGTGCCGCACGCCAGCGGCATGACCAACGCCCTGCCGCGCGTGCGCGCCGCCTTTCGCGAAGCCAAGGCCGAAGGCGGCTGGGGCGTGATCTGCACTGGCGCCTGTTCGATCGATCCGAGCTCGGACGACGCGCCGCTGCCTTTCGCCACGCTGTGGGACGACAACGACATCCGCGCCCATGCGCTGATGACGGAGGCCGTGCATCGCCATGGTTCGCTAGCCGGCGTGGAATTGTGGCACGGCGGCGCATCCGTCATGAACAGGACCAGCCGCCTGCCGCCGCTGTCGCCGTCGGGGATTCCCTGGATGGCCACCCATGTCGGCTTCATGGGCAATCTGCGGCCGAAGACGATGGACAAGGCCGACATAAAAGAGGTGCTGCGGTGCCAGGCCGAAGCGGCGCGCAAGGCGCGCACGGCCGGCTTCGACGTCGTCTATGTCTATGCCGGCATGGGCTATCTCGGCTACGAATTCCTGCTGCCCGAATACAATCACCGCAGCGACGAATATGGCGGATCGATCGAGAACCGCGTGCGCTTCGTGCGCGAGATGATCGAGGTCACCAAGGACGCCGTCGGCAAGGATTGCGGCGTCGCCTTGCGCGTCAGCCTCGAGGAACTGCGCGGCCGGCCCGGCCGCAACCAGCCCTCCGAAGCGCACGAGCTGATCGAACTGCTGGCCGACCTGCCTGACCTGTTCGACGTCAAGATGGATTCCAGCCCGACCGACTGCTCGGCGTCACGCTTCACCGGCGAAGGCAGCCACGAGCCGGTGATCGATTTCGTCAAATCGCTGACCAAAAAACCGGTTGTCGGCGTCGGCCGCTTCACCTCGCCCGACACCATGGTTTCGCAGATCAAGCGCGGCGTGCTCGACTTCATCGGCGGCGCGCGGCCGTCGATCGCCGACCCCTTCCTGCCGGCCAAGATCCGCGAGGGCCGCGAGGCCGAGATCCGCGAATGCATCGGCTGCAACATCTGCATTTCCAGCTGGCATGATGGCGTGCCGGTGCGCTGCACCCAGAACCCGACCGCCGGCGAGGAATGGCGGCGCGGCTGGCATCCCGAGCGTGTCGAGCGCACTGATGCACCAGAACGCATCCTGATTGTCGGCGGCGGGCCGGCGGGACTCGAATGCGCCCTGACGCTCGGCCGACGCGGCCATGAGGTGACGCTCGCCGACAGCAGCCGCAACTTCGGCGGAAGGCTGACCTTCGAAAAGACACTGCCCGGCCTCTCGGCCTGGAACCGCGTTGTCGAGTATCGCCTCAGCCGCCTCGGCGAAATGAGCAACGTCTCGCTCTATCCGGAGAGTGTTTTGGGCGCGGACGAGATCATCGACCTCGCGCCGGAGCGCGTGGTGCTGGCAACCGGCGCGCGCTGGACCAGCATGCTCTATTCCTCGCTGGAGATACCGGTCGGCACGCTCGACCACCCCAATGTCTTCACGCCCGACGACATCGCCGCAGGCCGGCTCCCGCAGGGGCCGACGCTGGTCTTCGATTTCGACAATTACTACATGGGCGGCGTCCTCACCGAGCATCTGGCGGCGCATGGCATTTCGGTCAGTTATGTGACGCCTGCAGGCCAGGCCTCCGCCTGGACGATCATGACCAACGAATTGCCGCTGGTGCATCGCGCGCTGGCACGGCGCAAGGTGCCGGTGACGACGCTGCATCTGCTGAAATCCTTCGACGGCGAGACGGCGACGCTGGCGCATCTGTTCACCGGCGAGGAAACCCTCATCGCCTGCCGCTCGGTGCTGATCGTCGGGCTGCGCTTGCCGCGCAACGAGTTGTTCGAGACGCTGACGGAACGCACCAACGATCTTGCGGCCGCCGGCATCAAAAGTGTCGACCGCATCGGCGACACGCTGGCCCCCGGCGCCATCGCCCATGCCGTGCACAGCGGTCACAAGCTTGCTCAGGAGATTGGCGCAAAACGACGCTCGCAGCCCTACCGCCGCGATACGCCGATCGTCGATGCGGTGGCGGATTTCGATATGCGCACGGCAGCCGAATAGGAGGACGCATGGAACGCACCGCCGCACGTCGCAGACCCGGCCGCCCGCAGCGCGAGATCGGTGGCATCGAGCAGCGGCCGTGGAAACAGCTGACGCGCCCCTATGCGCCGATCGAGATCCTGTCGGCCGACCAGGTCCAGACGATCCACGAAATGGGCCTGACCATTCTCGAGGAGATCGGCATGCGCGTGCTGCAGCCGCAGGCGCGGCAGTTCTATCGCGCCGCCGGCTGCGATGTCGACGAAGGCGAGATGCGGGTGCGCTTCGACCGCGCCATGGTAATGGAGCGCGTCGCCATGGCGCCGTCATCGTTCGAATTGCGCGCTCGTAATCCTGAAAAGAACGTCAAGGTCGGCGGGCGGCACTGCATCCTGTCGTCGGTGGGCGGGCCGGCCTATGTCATGGACAATGATCGCGGCCGCCGCCCCGGCACCTATGCCGAGATGTGCGATTATTTGAAGCTCATCCAATCGTTCAACGTGCTGCACCAGGAAGGCGGCGGCCCGTTCGAGCCGCTGGACCTGCACCAGAACACCCGCCATCTCGACCTCTACTATGCCGAGATCACCTTGCTCGACAAGAACTGGCAGCCGCAGACGCTTGGCCGTGGACGCGCCACCGACGCGCTGGAGATGGTGGCGATTTCGCTCGGCACGACGCGCGAGAAGCTGGCCCAGGAGATGCCTGTCTTCACCGGCATCATCAACACCAACTCGCCGCTGCAGCTCGACGAGCCGATGGCCGAAGGGCTGATCACATTGGCCGAGCACGGCCAGGTCAATATCATCACGCCGTTCACTCTGGCCGGCGCGATGAGCCCCGTCACGCTTGCCGGTGCACTGTCGCAGCAGCATGCCGAGGCGCTGGCCGGCATCGTGCTGACCCAGATCGTACGCCCCGGCGTGCCGGTGATGTATGGCGGCTTCACCTCCAATGTCGACATGAAGACCGGCGCGCCGGCCTTCGGCACGCCCGAATACACGCAGGCGGCCCAGATCACCGGGCAGCTGTGCCGGCTGATCGGCGTGCCGTTCCGCTCCAGCAATGTCACCGCCGCCAATTCGGTCGACGCGCAGGCCGCCTATGAAAGCGCCATGTCGCTGTGGGGCTGCCTGATGGGCGGCGCCAATCTCGTGCTGCATGCCGCCGGCTGGCTCGGCGGTGGGCTCACCGCATCGTTCGAGAAACTGGTGATCGATGCCGAGATGCTGCAGATGATGTCGGCCTATTTCGACCCGCCGGTGGTCGATATCGACACGCTGGCGCTGGAAGCGGTGCGCGAGGTCGGCCCGGCCGGGCATTTCTTCGCCGCGGCACACACCATGCAGCGCTACGAGCGTGCCTTCTATTCGCCGATGGTGTCCAACTGGGACAATTACGACACCTGGATGGAGCGCGGCCAGATCACCGCGCGCGAGCGCGCCAACGTCGTGTGGAAGCGCATGGTCGCCGAATACGAACAGCCGCCTATCGACTCCGGCATCGACGAGGCGCTGCGCGACTATATGGAGCGGCGGAAACGTGAGGGTGGCTCGCCGCTGAATTGAGTTTTTGGTGCAATTGGTGGCAGCTCAGATGCCAAGATTCCGAACACGATTCGTCAACATCTGAAGGAGGCGCTTGGTCTCAGACATTTGCGTTATGGTAAGATGCAGGCGGCTTCCGTCCTGTGCGATGCAAACAACTGAAGCCTCTACGTCACTCCATGGATCAGCCGATGCCGACGTAAGGCCGTGCGCCAGACAATTCCGGATCGACCCGGCTTCCGTGATATCGGCAAACAACTGGGCCAGTCGCGGGTCAGTATGATCGGTCGCCTGTTCTGCCGCTTTGCGCCATTGGGAAAGAACTGGGGCCTTCGTCGGTGGCTTGGCTCTGGGGTGGATCACAGCGAGGCGCTCACGCATGGCGGTTTCCAGAAAGCCCCATAGCAGCAGAACTTCGCCGACCGCCGCCATTAGATCCGTCATATTTGGTCCAAGGGTTTGCTGCTCTGCCTTGACTATCGACCGATCATCCTCGGCATCACGATCGAGTTCACAATCGGAGAAGTTATTGCCACACTTCGGACAGGAGGATCTTGAAATCACGGCAGCGACCTTCCCATAAAGTGATGCTAAGACTCGCGCAGCGGCCCCACCTGCCCTTCAAGCATCTCGAACCCCGCCGCCTCCGCGCCCTGCGGCGTCACCACGCTTTCATCGAGACACCATTCGAGCCACAGCCCGTCGACCAAGGCGATGAAATTGCGCGCCAGCGCCGGAGCATCGACTTGCCTTCCGCGCGGCACTGCGACAGCCGCGATGTCTTCGGCAAGCTCCGCCCGGTAGGCGTCGTAGAGCTCGCGATGCGCCGCCTTGAGGCGCGGGTTGACGGCGATCTCGCCCCACAGCGACAGCCAGATCAGCAGGTTCTCGCGGCTGAAATACTCCGGCGAGAAGTTGGAGTGCACCAGGGCGGCAAGTGCGGCCTGCGGCGACCAATCGGAAGTCTCGGCGCGACGGCGCTTGGCTTCGGCGATCTGGTTGTTGACGCTGGCATAGAGCGAGGATTTGTAGACCTCGACCAGCAGCCCGTCGAGGCTTTCGAAATGGTGGTTGATGAGGCCCCGCGAGACGCCGGCCTCCTTGCAGATGCGATCGATGGTGAAGGCGCCGATGCCGCCGACCGACAGGCAGCGCGTCGCCGCCTCGATCAGCATGGAGCGACGCACATCAGCCTGTTCGCGGCTGAAGCGCGGCGGCGATTTCTTGGCGCCGCGCTTGCGTTTTTCAGGGGCTGGTCCTGTGTCCGTCATGACTCCAGCTAAACGATCGTGGCTTTTCTGTCCACGGAAGGGATCACGCCTTCTTCTTGAACAGCACCGGATTGGGGTGGCCGTCTGGATAAATAACCGGGTCGAAAGCGGTCTTGTGGATGGCGACCAGCGGCTGGTGGCAGATGAAGACGAAACCGCCGGACTGCTCCATCAGATCCTCCATGCGGTTGGACAAGGCAATGCGCTTGGCCTCGTCGCTTTCCGCCACCAATTGCTGATAGCTGGTCTCGAACTCGGCGCTGTCGAAGCCGGACCAGTTGTAGGCGCCGATCTGGTCGGGACGGAACCAGACCAGGTTTTCGGACGGATCGATGCCACCGGCGAAATCCATCAACGCCAGATCGATGTTCTTGTAGCCATCGCCCTGCGTCTTATCGCCGACGCCCCAGAAGGCGGCCTCATCATAAGGCTGGATCTCGACCTTGATGCCGGCCTGTTCAAGACTGGCCTGGATGATCTGCGCGGTCGCGGTGCGGATGGAATCGTTCATCACCGTCAGGGTCAATGACAGGTCGCTGACGCCGGCCTCTTTGAGCAGCGCTGCGGACTTCTCATAGTCGACTGCTGCGATCAGATTGCTGGCGCGCGCGAATTTGGTGCCGGGCTGGACGACACCGGTCGAGCGTTTGGTCAGGTCGTCATAGACGCCGGTGAGGACCTGCCCGACATCGACGCCATACTGCACCGCCTGGCGGACCTTTGGATCCTTGAGCCGCGGGCTCAGCATGTTGATCGTCAGCCAGACATAGCGCGTCGATTGCGCCTCGATCAGCGTCGTATCGGCGGGTGGGCTCGCCTTGACCGCCTTGGTCGCCGAAATGGCGATCTTGGTGTAGTCGAAAGCGTCGGCCTCGTAGGCGAGCTGGGCAGCCTGATCGTCCGACACGACATAGATCTCGACCTTGCCGAAATCCGGCTTCGGTCCCGGCCAGTCCGGGTTGGCGGTCAGCGTCACCTTCTGCTTCTGCTGCCAGTCCGAGAAGAGATAGGGTCCGCAGGTCGCCGGCGGCTGTGTGGTGAACTTGCCGCCCGCCTTCTCCGTGCCGGCACGGCTGATGATGTGGCCGCCATAGTAAGGCAGGCTGGTGACGAAGATCGGCTGGTAGGGCTCTTTCAGGTGGATGATGCCGGATCTGGCATCGACAACCTCGACGCGATCGAGTTTTTCGAACTGGTAGGCCCACGGCGATGCCAGAGCCTTGTCGGCGATGCGCTCGAACGAGAATTTCACGTCATCAGCGGTGACCGCTCCGAAACCGCCAGACCATTTCAGCCCGTCGATCAGGGTGAAGGCGATGGTCTTCGGGTCCTTCTGCTCGAGCTTTTCCGCCCCCCACAACGACCAGGGAGAACCCTTGCGGATATCGCCGAAATGGTTCAGCGAGACATAGATGCCGCGCATCATGACATCCTCGATGCCGCCATTCATGAAGGCGGGATCGAGGCACTGAAGATCGCCTTCCATGCGGATGCGCAACGTGTCGCCGGCGGCCGACCAGGCAAAGCCTGGCTTCATCGCCATGCCGGCGCCGAGCACGCCAGCCGCCTTCAGGAATGCACGTCTGTCCATGGTCCATTGTGTCATGTCAGTTTCCCCTTTGGTTTGCGGAAGCGCGTGAAAAGGCTTCCCGTTCTTGCCCGCCTGTCTCAAGCGGGAAATGGCAGCGCACCATCCGATCGGCGCCCATCGGCCGATAGGCCGGCGCCTCGGTCTTGCAACGGTCGCGTGCGATCGGGCAGCGCGTGTGGAACTCGCAGCCTGAGGGACGCCGGAACACGCTCGGTATCTCGCCGGTGACGGCGGGGTTCTGGCTGCGCCGGCGCGGATCGGGGACCGGCTCGGACTGGATGAGCGTCGCGGTATAGGGATGCATCGGTGCCGAAAACACGTCCTGCGTCGGTCCGGTCTCGACCAGCCGGCCGAGATACATGATCGCCAGCCGGTCGCTGACATGGCGGATCATGGCGAGGTTGTGGGTGACGATCATGGCGGCGAAACCGAGTTCGCGCCTGAGCTCGCCGATCAGGTTGAGCACATCGCCCTGCACCGAGACATCGAGGCCGGCGGTCGGCTCGTCGGCGAGCAGCAGATGCGGCTTCATCGCCAGAGCGCGGGCAACGCCGACACGGCGCGCCTGACCACCCGACAGCTCATGCGGGAAACGGTCGACGAAGGACGCGGGCAACCCGACCAGCGCCAGCAGTGCCTTGGCGGCAGCGCGGCGATCCGGCATCGGCAACCGTTGAATGATCTGCGGTTCGGTCAGCAGCGTGCCGATGCGCAGGCGCGGGCTGAGCGAGGCGACCGGGTCCTGGAACATCATCGCCGAGCGCCGCCGCATAGCGCGGAAATCGGCGGGCGTCGCCACGTCCCTGCCCTCGAAGACGATACGACCGGCGCCCGCTCGTATGAGGCCCAGGATGGTGCGCGCAAGCGTCGTCTTCCCGGAACCGGATTCGCCGACCAGCCCAAGCGTCTCGCCCGGCATCAGCGACAGCGTCACGCCGTCAATGACGTTGAAGCCCGGCAGCGGGAACGGATTGATCAGCCGGTTGAGCAAGCCGCCCCTGGTGAAGCTCACGGAGAGGCCCTCGACGGCGAGCAACGGGCTCATGGCGTCACCGCGTGGCAGCGCGCGACATGGGCCGCGGCGAGCTTGACCAGTGGTGGCGCGATGGAACCACACGGCGCGAAGGCGCGGTCGCAGCGCGGTGCGTAGACGCATCCGATCGGCGGCTGGGTCAGGTTGGGCAGTGATCCCGGAATGGTCGGCAGCCTGTCCAGCCTTTCGTGGAAACGGGCGGGATCGCAGGCGAGCAGCGCTTGCGTGTAGGGATGCTGGGCATCGTGAAAAATCGCGTCGACCTCGCCGCCCTCGACCACCTCGCCGGCATACATGACATAGACGCGGTCGCAGAGCTCGGCGATGACGCCGAGATGATGCGAGACGACGATGATGATGCCGTTGTAGTCGCGCCGGAGTTCGCGCAGCAGATGAATGATCTGCGCCTCCATGGTGACGTCGAGCGCTGTGGTCGGCTCGTCGGCGATGAGCAGGCCGGGATCGGTCAGCAAGGCGGCGGCAATGGCGACGCGCTGGCGCATGCCGCCGGACAGTTCGTGCGGATAGCTCTGCATGCGCCGTTCGGCGTCCGCGATGCCGACCCGGCCGAGCATGGCGGCGATGCGCGCCCGCTTCTGCGCCCGGCCAAGATCCTTGCGGTGGTGCTGGAAGTCGACGAGCTGGTCGCCGATGGTCAGCACCGGATTGAACGCCGTCATCGGATCCTGGCTGACCAGCGCGATCTCGTCACCGCGCAGCAGGCGCTGATGGTGCGCGTCGAGCTTCGCCAGGTCGACGCCATTGTAGTGGATCGACCCGTCGACGCGGGCGTTCGCCGGCAAGAGATTGGCCAGAGCAGTGACCAGCGTGGACTTGCCGCAACCGCTCTCGCCGACAATGCCGATGACCTCGCCGGGATGCGCCTCGATGTCGACATGGCGTAGCGCGTGCACCGCGCCATGCGGCGTCTCGTAGCGGACGCTGAGATCGCTGGCGGCGAGCGAGCCGGTCATGCCGGCCTCCGCAATTGCAGGCGCGGATCGAGATAGTCGCGCAGGCCTTCGCCGAGGAAGGTGAAGCCGAGCGTCGCCAGCACCAATGGCAGCCCGCCGAAGATGACCATGAAGGGAGCGGCGCGGATCGAGGTGTAGCCGTCATAAAGGATCGAGCCCCAGGACGGCGTCGGCGGCCGCACACCCAGGCCGAGGAAACTCAAACCGGCCTCGACCATGATGACGACCGGAATGTCCATCGACAGAAGGATGATCAGCGGTCCCACCACATTGGGCAGAAGGTGGATGAAGATGATGCGCGCGGCACTGGCATCGATCAGCCGTTCGGCGAGGATATAGTCGCTGTTCTTCAGCGCCAACGTCTGCGCCCGGATCAGCCGGGCATAGCTTGGAAACGAGGTCGCGGCGATGACGATGATCAGCGTGCCGGTGCCGGCGCCGAGCACGGTGATGATGGCGAGCGCGAACATGATCATCGGCAGCGAGTTCAGGCTGTCGAACGTCAGCACCAGGATGGCATCCAGCCAGCGCGGGCCGTAGCCGGCGATCAGCCCGAGCAGCAGGCCGATGGCGCCGGCGATGGCCACCGACACAATGGCGATCGTCAGCGCCGTGCGCGCGCCGTAGATGACCCGCGACAGCAGATCGCGGCCGAGATGATCGGTGCCGAACCAATGCTCCACCGATGGCGGCTGCAGCTTGTGCAACACGTCGATCTTGACCGGCGAATAGGGCGCCAGCCATGGCGCAAAGACGGCGGTGACGAGGAAGCCGGTGACCAGGATCAGCGCCACGCAGGTGAACGGATCGGCAAGCAATGCGCGCAGCAGCGGAAACCGTTGTCGGCCCGGAACGGACAACGAGGCATCAGCCACGGAAGACATCGCGCACCCTCGGATCGAGCCGCGCGATCAAAAGATCGGCGGCAATGGTGATGGAGACGTAAATGGCGGTCATGATCAGCACCGTGCCCATAACGACCGGATAGTTGCGGGTGTTGACGGCGTCGGTGATCAGCTTGCCGATACCGGGCCGGGCGAACACTGCCTCGACGAAGACGGCGCTGGACAGGATGCTGCCAAGCCCGACGGCGACCAGCGAGATGGTCGGGATGATGGCGATGCGCAGCGCGTATTTGGAGACGATCTTCCACTCAGGCAGACCAAACGATCGCGCGGTGCGGATGTGCGGTTCGCCCATCACCTCCATCATCGAGGCGCGCACCATGCGGGCGATGTAACCGATCCAGCCGAGCGCGATCGCCGCCGCCGGCATGACCAGCGCCTTGGCCTGGCTGACGAAGTCGCCAGCCTCGCCGGCGCCGATGGCCGGCAGCCAGCGCAACGTGACGGCAAACAGCAGCAGCGAATAGATGGCGACGACGAAGGACGGCACGGCAATGACACCGACCGAGAGCACGCCGATGACGGCATCGGCCGCCGTACCGCGCCGCATCACCGACAGGCAGCCGAGCGGCACGCCGATAAGGAGCGCGACGGTAAGCGCCGTCAGCCCGAGGATCAGCGTGTTCGGCAGCGCTTCCAGCACCAGTGTGGAAACGGGCCGGTTCGACCACACGTCATAACCGAGATTGCCGGTGAGCGCGTTTCGGAAGAATTCGATGATCTGCCACCAGACCGGCTGGTCGAGGCCCATGCGCTCGATCAGCAGCCGCTTCAGTTCCGGCGTGGCACGCGGGCCAAGCGCCACGGTTGCCGGATCGCCCGGCACCAGGAAGACAGCCGCATACATCGCGACCATGACAAGCACGAGGATCAGGAGGCCGAGACCGATGCGCTTCACTGCATATGCAAGCATGGTCTCCCCTCCTTTCCTCAGGCGAAATCGCGCCTGATGCGCCGGGTTGCCGAGGCGCTGTGGACGAGCGTGCCCCGTTCTCGCGCCTCAAGCCGCCAACTCAGGTTGAAATGGGTTTCATCGGATGTCAGCTCGGTCATCGCGATTGCTTCGGTGTCGGCCTCGCCGCTGGCAATCGCCCAGCGATATTCGGTGACGAGTTTTGCCGACAGCGGATCGTCGGCACGGATGCTCATCGTATCGCTGTTGGCCGAGGAGACGGTGATGGCGCGATCGTCATAGCACCTGCGGCCGTGGTCGGAGGACAGCGCGATGGTCTGCATGCCAGAGCCGACATCCTCGGTTACGATGCGGCGATCAGAACCCTCGTCCAATGTCGTGGTCGGAACCGGCGGCGCGGTTTCGGCGGGCTCGAAGCGGACATCGCGGTCGCGAGCCGACGGCGGGCGCACCGGAAGCATCACCGTGCTGTCGCCGGTCGTGACCGACAGCGTCGACAGCTTCGGCTGTGGCCACAGGATCGGCCAATGCTGGTTGGCCAGCGACAGCCGGATGCGATGGCCCTTAGGCACAGTGCGGCCAAAATCGTTGAGTTTCAGCCGCACGCGGAAAGGCGTTCCGACCGGGCACGGGGTGGGATGCTCGTGGCTGTCGCGGTGGCTGAGATTGAGCACGCCGTAAGTCATCAGCGCCGAAGCGCCGTCGGGATAAACATCGCAGAGCCGGGCGGCGAGATTGACATGCGGCTGGTCGACAGTGACGAGCAGATCGAGCTCGGGTGCGCCCAGCAAGGTGATGTCATCGTCGAGCGGTTGCGTATCGAAGCACAGCGCCATGCCGTCCTCGCGGCGCTGGTCGATGGGCATGTCCGGACAGGAGCCGCCATAGCCGCCCCAGCGGCCGCAATCGCGCCCGGCGGTGGCGGGCGAACGTACTGAAAGCGTCGCTCCCGGTGCGGGTTCATTACTCAACCCGGCGGCATTCAGATGCAGAGCGCGGCGCTCGATGCGCGGCGACGGCCATTGATCCTCGGCAGCCCAGTTGCCTGCATGATTGGGCAGATAAAAAGGTTGCGGCCGCTCCTCGCCCGTCACCCAGACGCGGTAGAGCGGCTCATCCATGATGCCGGTGTCTTCGCCGCACAGCCAGTGACGCCACCAGCGCAGCGCCTCCTGCAGATAGCCGATCAACGGACCCGGCGCGCCGCGGCAGGGATAGGCATGCGACCATGGGCCGACAATGCCAAGCTTCGGTCCCGGCAAATGTTCGAGCAGGCGCGGCACGAAGTTCGAATAGCTGTCCTCCCAGCCGCAGACGGCCAAAACAGCGCATTCGATCGCCGCGTGATCCTCGCACACGGAACCCTGCCGCCAGTAATCGTCACGGCGCTGGTGCGCGAGCCACACTTCCGAAAGTGAGTTCGTCGCCGCGAGGCGGCTCATCCACATGGCGTGCCAGGCGTCGCCGACGATCTGCGGGTCGGGCGCCATCGCCTTCTTCACCAGCATGAAGTTCGACCACATCTCCTGCTCGGTCAGCAGCGCGCCGCCCATATAGTGGATGTCGTCGGCGTAGCGGTCGTCGGTGGCGCAGTTGGTGATGATGGCTTTCAAGGCCGGCGGCCGGCGCGCCGCGACCTGCAGCGCATTGAAGCCGCCCCATGAAATGCCGGTCATGCCGACATTGCCGTTGCACCAGGCCTGGGCTGCCAGATGGGCAATGATCTCGCAGGCGTCTTCCTGTTCGCGCGGCAGATATTCGTCGGCGAGGTCGCCGTCGGAATCGCCCGAGCCCCTGATGTCGATACGGGCGCAGGCAATGCCATGGCCGGCAAGCCAGGGGTGGATGTCGATGTCGCGGGCCACGGTGCCGTCACGGCGGCGATAAGGCACCATCTCGACGACGACAGGCACCTTGTCCACGGTGCGCGGACGCCACAGCGTCGCGGCAATGCGGGTGCCGTCGGCCAGCATGATCCACAGCGGATCGACGGTTTCGACGGCAAAGGGAAACTCGGTTCGTACCACGGCAGGTACCCGCAAATGCTCTTGTTGAACGTTCGTACAACAAGAGCATTTGTAGCGCAATCCCGCTTCGTATTTTTGACGCTGAATGCGAACCGTTCTTCGGCGACCGTGAGGCGCCGTTGAACTTTCTGGTCGGATGGAGGCCTATGTGGAGCTGCGCGCCAGCGTCCCCGGATTGCCGGAGACCAATTGTTGGCTGTCTAATTACAGGAGGCGGTCCTCGCGCAAAGCTCAAGGCTTCTCGTCCGGCGAAGGCCTTGGCTTCCTTGCCGTCGATGGCGACATCATTGTGCCCGAGCGAGGATTCAAACTGGATGCAGTCTCCAGGTCAGAGGATCATCTCGGTGCGCTGATTGCTTGCGCCGACATCAACCTCAAGCCGACGACAACCGCGCCGAACAGCTGACGCTGGATGCTTGGAACCGCACCCTTGCCGAGCGGACGTTGGCTCTGGTGAACCGCGCAACTTAAACTCCACAAAATCAGCCGCTTAGGGTGAAATCACGCCCATCTCACGCTTCTGCCGTGAAGTGTTCATGACATTTCAGGAGGAAGCGATGGGGACATTGACAGGCGATTCAACGGCAAGACGGTGCGGGGCGATCTTTCTTGGCGCGATGCTCTTTACAACTGGCTGCGCAAACTACCCGCAACAGGCGCGCATTGCTGCCTTCGGTGCTGCAGCTTCCGAAATCTCTGTCGCCGGCAAAGCCGCCTATGCAGCCAATCTTGATATCGCCAGGCAGCGGGCCGAAGAGGAAGGCGTCGTGGCCTATCTCGAAAAAAGCGCCACGTTCATGCCCGACTACAATGCGATCCCGGTTAACTCCCCGGCGCAATGGGGCGTGCGGCTGCGCATGATCGAAGCCATCGGCGAGTATGCCGAGGCGCTGTCGAAGACCGGCGAACCGGGAGCGGCCGAAAAGGCTGCGGCGAGCGGCAAGACTCTGGCTGCAAGCGTTCTGACCCTCTCGTCCGCGAGAGGCGCATCCATCCCGACTGCGGCGAACGCAGCGCCAAACCTCGTCGCGGGTTTCATCCGCCTGGGCGCGGATGCTGCACTCGCGGCACGCATGCGCACAGTCATGGTCCAGACCGACCCACAGCTTCGTCAGGCGGTCCAGTTGCTCAAAGCCGATTTCGAATTGCTGTCGACCGCCCCCGTGCGGAACGCGAAAGGCCTGACGATGGTCCGAAGCGATCTTCTGCAATTGCTGCGCGCGGATCGCCGTAACAGCTCAACGATTCTTCGTGCCGACTACGAAGAGGTGATCGCACGCGAGCGAAACACCAAGGCGCTGCTGGCGACGTTAAGCCGAATCCCCGACGCGTTGCAGAAACTCGCCGACGCACATCATGCACTCGTGACGTCGTCCGACAGCGATCGCGCCCTGGCCGATTTCCTTGCCGCGTCGGATGCGATCGTCGCCGCGCTTTCCATCCTGCACACCAACTGAGGAGTTTGTCGAAATGAACCTTTCCGAGGCACAGGCTGCGTTGCAGCAGGTCAGCGATGCACTGAGCACGGCTTGGGCGAACGAGCCAAGCGCGGCCCGCCGCTCCCGACTTCGCTCGCTGATCCTCAAGGTCGATGGCGAGCTCGTCGCCATCGCCGAACAAAAGCTCAAAAACGCGGCGGCCAAATATGTGCCGCTCGCGGGCAACTTCGATACCGCCATCAAGGACCTCAACTGGGTTCGCAATCAGGTCGACAGTTTCACGGTTTCTGCCACCCAGGCCGCGCAGATCATTGCCTGGGTGGCCTCGATCCTTCCGCTTCTGTGAAGCGCGCGCATTCGCAGCACGGGCAACAGCCCCAAACAATGAGGAGAATGGCAATGGCATTGACTTCAGCAGAAATGCGCAAGGCGTGGAAAGCCTACGAGGCCGCGCCTTCAAAGATGGAGCACACTTCGTTCGGAGGCGTTTCGTGTCTGGTCGCTCCGGAAACCAAGGAAACATGGCAGGCCCTCGACGCGATCCTCAAGGCGCACGGCTACGAGGTCCGCGCCGGCGACACCGGAACCTACGCCGACCGCAATATTGCAGGCACATCGCTGAAGAGCCTGCACGCCTATGGCGTGGCGCTCGACCTCAACTGGGACACCAATCCGGTCAACACCAAGCCAAAAAGCCCGGTCCGGTTCTCGTCCAAGGCCACGCAGGCTGCGCGCGCCAAGGATGTCAAAAATGATCTGGCCGACACAGACATGACCCGGCAGATGATTGACGACATTCTGGCCATTCGCACCAACGCCGGCATGCGGCCGCTGGAATGGGGGAACTGGAAGACAAAGATCGACACCATGCACTTCGAGATCGACGCCTCACCCGCCGATCTTGCGGCCGGCATCAACTGGGCGACCGTTCGCACCGACGGCGTCGCGACTCCGGCGGGCGGCGGGGCGGCGGCGGGCGGCATCGGCGAAACCGGAGACACAACCCCGCCTGCAATGTGGACGGACGCCTTCATCAAAGCGCACGTGCTCATCGAAAAATGGGAGGGTGGCTTCTCAAACCATCCAAGCGATCCCGGTGGCGCGACGAACTTCGGCATCACGCAGGCGGTCCTTTCGGACTGGCGCGGCCATCCGGTCAGCGTCGAGGATGTACGCAACCTGACGCGTGAGGAGGCTCGGCGGATTTTCTACGCCCGCTACTGGCGTCCGATGCGCCTCGACGAGATCCCCTATCCGGCGGCGCTGATGAGCTACAATTGCGGCGTCAATTCCGGCCCGAAGCGCGGCGGAATTTTTCTGCAACGCGCGCTCAACCGCCAAGGTGCGGCGCTTTCCGAGGATGGCGCGATCGGGGCCAAGACGATCGCTGCCGCGGACACCGCCGGGCAAGTCCGTCTCGTCAGCGATTTCTCGGCCATCTATGAGGAGTTTTATCGCAGCTTGTCGATCTGGCCGGTCTTCGGAAAAGGCTGGATGAACCGGCTGAACGATATCACCGCCGCGGCGAACGCGGCGGCCGGCGGCGAGAGCGTTCCTGTCGCGGCGCTTGGCATGGTTGCCAAACTCGCGCCTGACGCCGCCGGCATTGCCACAACCATTCCTGCCTCGAACCAAACCCCTGTCACGAAGGAAGAACCTGCCATGACTGCCATCGACGTCGCCTTGGGCGGTAAATACCTGGTTGGAAAGAAAACGCTGATCGCCGGCGCAGCCTACGCCGCGCTGACAGTCCTGCATCAGACATCGATGCTGACGATCGATCCCAAGATCTACGAGATGCTCGTGCAACTTATCGTGACCTATGGCGGGCTCTCGGCTCTGTCCAAATTCGAGCGGTCGAAGCCAGAAGTCGAGAAGCAAGGTTAGTCGGTCGCGCATCCTCCCAGCGGACTGGAAGAAAGGGCCCGGAGCGTTCGCTCCGGGCCCTTTCTCTATTGCCAAGTCGGACATTTCTCGCGAGCATCAGCAAAAGCTGCGAAAACGCCAATCCTTTATTTGACCGCTTTCACCGCGGCATCCACATCCACCAATCCGGCACCAAATGCCTGCTGGCGTGTCAAGGACCTTCCGTTGATGTGATCCGCTATCAGATTGCCGGTTGCGGGAGATGGCAGATGTTCCAAATCGAGATGCGGAAGCTTCATTGTCCGCGCTGTGGATTTCAAAAGGGCCTTGACCTCCAGGCCGTTCAGCCGGGCGTTCTGGTCCTTTGGATGCATTTTCTTCATCTTGCGCTGTATCAGAGCGGCCGCCCCTGCCACGATCGCGGATGCCGCGGATGTACCACCAAACTCAGTGAAATCGCCCGAGAACTGCGTATTGGAGAGATCCTTGTAGCCTAAGTTGCTTCCGCTGCCTTCGAAGCCGAACGGGCCTGGAATGTCGATGGCCATGATCGTTTGTTCGGCGAAGAGATTGGATTTGAGATCAAATTCAGGATCATTGTGAGAGACCTCATCGCCACTGACCGTCTCGGGCTGTTCGTGAAAGCCGTTTTGTTTGAGCGTTGCGACGTAGGGATAGTCCGGATAGGTCCGGTCGGTCTGGTCGAGGCGGTACTGGTCGACGTCAAATATTTCGCCGTCATCGCTCGGCGCACAGACCGTCAGATCTTCGTCGTATGAGCTGTACGATGACCGAATGCCGCGGAAGTTCATCGCCCCGACGGCAATCACGCCATTCGGACTCCACGCGGCGCCAGCCAGTGCGGCGGGCGCGATCAGCCGGCTTTCTGCATCATTGCCGGCCGCACAAATGATGGGGATCTTCCGCGACACCGCGAGGATGACTTCGCGAAGAATACGCCAGCCTGGCGCGCAGTTCGCACTCTTGTCGAGCAGATCGTCCGGCAATCCCCGTGGGAACAGGATGGCATCCGCCCCCTTCACCCATGCGAACAGAAAAGCAAGAATCAACGGCTCCGGCCGCGGTGCGAAAGACGTTGTCACCGAAATCAGCTTGCTGAATGGATCGACACCAAAATAAGCAGTCGGCGCCGGTGCTGGCTGTCCGCTCTTTTCGGGAACTGGCGTTCGTCCCACCACCAGCCCGGCGCACGATGTCCCGTGCGACGAGAAGTTCAGATTCGCCGTTTTTGGCGCACCTGAATCAAAGGGGGCGCAGTCCTTGTTGTCATCGAGAAAGCTCTTCAACTGGGCCATATCGGCATCATCAAGCGACACACCCAACTCGTCCAGTTTTGTGGGGAACTCGCTGAACGGCCCCGATGCCAGTCGGGCTGCCTTTTTTTCCACGACCTTGATCGGCATGCCGGTGAGATCCAGCACCTCATCTATAACTATTCTGTCCTTCAGATAGACATGGGCTGTGTCGACACCCGTGTCGATCAGCGCCACCTTGGCTGCCGGAGAGCCCTCCAACTGCTCCCAGATTGCGCTCGTGTAGTTTCCCGAAGGGTTCTTCGGATCAACCGAAAGAACCCCTATGGCATGCAAGTGCCAAAAAGCCCGATAGGCACGTACGGGCGCCCTAGTTTGTGTCATTTGAGTATCCCCCTCAATTCCATTCAGACTGCGCTTCGCGCATCAACTCGCTGCAGGCATCCACAAGGAAAGGCAGAAACCTTTCCGCCAGAAGCCTCCCGCCGGCGGTGTCGCTCTCATAGTGAAGGCCTGCCCATTCACGATTCTCCGCGACCCGCGCGGCGATGCGGTGCAATTCCTCGGTCGCCGGATGCTGCGGAAAGAAGCGCTCGAACACCAGCGCCAGCGAAGTACACTGGAAGGCATGATTGGATGGATAGGAAAGATGCGGCGGTACCGGCAGCATGGGCCGCAAAGTCGGATCGATCATGCTCGGCCTGGTGCGGCCATACATGTCCTTGTACTGCAGTCCGACATACTCGCAAATCTGAAGAATGGTGGAGAAAAGAGATTCTGTCGCCTCAAACCCGGCGACATTCTCAATATACAAAGGCCTGGTGAAATCTGAAAGATCGAGCGTATCTTGGCGCTCTATCTCCTCTCTTCTGTTCTTACGCTCATCGACATTATACTGCTTTGCCAAAAGATTTTCGATTTCAAGACGAGTCTGATCAGGGCCTGGAGGCATGGGGAGACCAACAACCTGCCAAAGGTAGAAACCGGCCTTGATGTCTGCTTCTGGCGCCATGTTCTTGACATCATGCAACCTTCGCAGCTCGCGATAGGGGGACAAGCCGAACGCCAGCTGTCCAACCTCGATATCGCCAGCTGCTTTGTTCTTGTTTTTGTTCTTGTTCTTGTTTTTGTTCTTATTTTTAGTTTTGTTTTTATTAAGAGAAATGGATCCAGATGCTCTAAATACTTCGTCGTGCGATAATAGTGACGATTCAGCAACAAAGGAAAAAATCTCCCCAGCACGTATCCACAATCCGCTGCGATTGAGTTCACCGAGAATTATCTTTCCAGGTCCGTCCTTCGCCGGGCCGACATCGATGGTGATTTCCTGTTCCTTGCTCATATGGCGACCTCCCTTATCCCTGCCTTCTTCAAACCCCGTAGAAAATAGTGCCCTGCCTGTGTATCGAGGCCCGGATACCGGGCGTCTCGCAGCGACTCGACAGAAAATGACGGCTCCACGGCCAGAAGCCGTTCGCGCGTTTGAGCCGCCTTCTGCCGTGCCCCCGAATGGCCGTAACTCGACGTAAGGAAGCGAAGCACCGAATTGAAATCCGGCCGAACATCGAGCACCGCCTCACCATGGCGGATTGCCAGATCATGCCGCCCAAGCAAGCTCGCCGTGATCAGGCACGATGTGTCGAAATAGTAGCGATAGAGGCTGTTGGCGCCGAGATGGCGCGCAAAGAGGGCGCATTGAAGCCCGGGTTGCGGCCGGCCGATATAGGCATGCAACACGGAGTAAAGATCCCAGGCAAGTGCTCGCCCTGGGTTGATGCGAATTGCTTGCTCGAACAACTCGGCGGCGCGCACATAGTTGCCGAAAAGGTAGCTATGCACATGACCGGCCAAGGCCAGAACGACAGAATTGCCGGGATCGCGCTCGAGAGCGCGTTCTATCAAATCTCTTGCTTCCTCGTGCAACGCAGTATCGTGCCGGACAAAACGCTGGCCGACCCTGAAAGTAATAAGAAAGGCCAGCCAGGCCGAGGCCAAGGCGC
Source organism: Mesorhizobium sp. P3_A8 (assembly GCF_056402995.1). Classification (NCBI taxonomy): domain Bacteria; kingdom Pseudomonadati; phylum Pseudomonadota; class Alphaproteobacteria; order Hyphomicrobiales; family Phyllobacteriaceae; genus Mesorhizobium; species Mesorhizobium sp. P3_A8. The sequence goes on from NZ_JBFUGI010000011.1 coordinate 267,404, forward strand.
CATATCGGGTCGGGATCAGCCGCCTCAGGTCCTTCTCGGCGCGCGCAAGATCGCCAAGACCGAGCTCGAACATGTCCTGGACCGCCGAACGCATGGTGTCGGCGCCATCCTCCCCGAGCTTGCGGAGGCGGGCCACATTCTCTTTCTCCAGCCAGATCCGATCGATGCACTGCGCCAGGCCCGCGGCGAGATCGGCATCGCGTTCTTGGCGCACCGCGGATGTTGCCGCGTCGAAAACACGCAGCCAGAGCGTCTGTTCCTCGGCCACGTCGACCAAGGCAAGAGTGATGCGCGCAGTGTCGCGAACACGGCGCACGGAGCATCGCAGGCATAGCGAGTGCTGCACGTGAGCATCGCGAGAAGCGAGCAGCGTAATGCCGTTTTTCCGCCGATCAAGGAAATCGCGAAAGCCGTCCTCAACCAATCCAGCCACAATCCTGTCGACGATGACGTCGGCCAGCATGTCTTCTTCGCGATCGAGACCGGACACAATGACGGGATCAATCCGGAGACCGAATCTGGCTGGAGCCCGCTCCTCCAGCCTGCCCACCTCGGCGCCGGCTTCCTTCAGCGGCTCGCTTTTTTGCCAGCGACTGCGCTCAAGTGTCAGCCATTCCTCAAATTCAGGATCGGCAATGTCGATCCCTTCAAGAAAGTTCTCAATTACAGGAGCAGCGTCTGAAGAGCCTTCGAAGATACATTTATCGAGGTCAATTTCGATGACAAAATTGTCGATCTTCAGCACGTCGGAGTAAGCAGGCGTGAGAGCCTTGCGGATTTCCTTCAGCGACTGGCGAAGACTCGTTTGACCCTGAGGCCGCGACTTTTCACTCCAGAGGTGATCGATCAACCAGCTGCGGGAACGCCGCCCGCCGTCCGCCACCATCACCATTGCCAGAATCGCGCGAGCCTTCTGGGTGGGAGGGGTAAGATCCCGACCATCCAGCCCACGAACCTGCATTGGTCCAAAAAGCCTGACCCGCAACATGGGTCTACCCAACCCTGACAAGTGCCCAAACGGAACATAATCATGATTCAAATATAAATAATAGTCTTTGTTACCTAAGCGGCGTCCGTATTTGGTTTCCGACTTTTCCGATACGGTTTTATCGGATGAGGCGGAATAATAAAATACTTTCAAACTCTGCGGCTCAATCGGGTGAAAGTTATTTTTGTTGCGAGACAACGAGTTTCCTCGGACGCATTCCAGTGCCGTAACAACCGGATCTTCGTGCTCCAAGTCCAGCGCAGCGTGACACATCCGGCCCTGCACAACATCAGCGCAGGTTGGAGCGTCACTTGGCGCGACAAATGGCAAATCGTCCTCCCTGGTTGCACCCGTCTGAGGTTGCCTCTTCAGAAACAGTTCGGAGGCTCCGCTCGCGTTTTCCGAAACTGACGCGCTGGCGTGATAGGGGCGTGAAATGAGATATCTTTGCCGGCCGAACTCTATGCCCGGCTGCTGCTGGCCAGATAAAATCGGGCAACAACAAGCAACAAAGACACAAATCCGCCCTCGGTGGCATTCGCGACCGCGCAGGAGCCCAAGGAATTGTCCTGGATCGACGGCGCCACCCAGGTCGCCCTTTACGACCGGGCTAACCGCGCCGGAGGAGGCCGGCAGGTATAGCTGGTCAGGAAGCCCCTCGCTTCCTGATGCCTGGCTGCGGCGACCAGTGAGCGCAGCAAGCCTGTGGCGAGCGACGATGCGACGGGTTCAGGCGATGCGGCAAGCGGCGTCGTAGTCGGCCAGCACCTGGCCGATCGCTGCGTGAAAAATGGCCTCGGGATTGCCAGCCGGTCCAAGCCCGGACGGCAGCGTCGGCAGGAATTGCCGCATCAGCGTTTCGGGAATGGCAACGCCGGCAAGTGCCTCACGCAGGCGGCCGACGGCAACGCTGGCCGTTGGATTGCTCCAATAATAGCGGATGCGGTCGCTGTAGCTGTAGTGGCGCTGCAGGTAGCGATCGGCTTCATTGCCGTGATAGTGGCCGTGCCAATGGCCCGGAGCGGCCAGCATCACGCGTTCCATCGTGCGGGCAAGCGACCTGTCGCCATAGTCCGCGATCATTTCGGACGCGATCAGGTCGAGCCCGTAAAGCGCCTCGCGCAACGCAAAGGTCAGGCCTGGACCCACTTTAAGGATCGGAAAGCCGTTGCCGACAAGGGCGGTGAGCGCCGCGCGGCTCTGGTAGTCGGTGGAATGCGCCTCGTAGACGAGCGACGGTTCCTCGTCGAGCAAACCGGTCAGCGGCTTCGATGCCTCGGGTCTGTAGGCGACGACGTTCTGGCTGCCGAACTCGACGCCCGGCTGCACCACCACGGCGATGACGCGGCCAAATGCTTCCGTCAGCCCTTCCCTGGCAAAGATCTCGCGATGCACCTCGATCGTGCGCCGCGCCGCCGCCGCCTCGGTGGGCTTCAGGTCGCTGATCGCGTGATCGACGCCACCGGGAGCTGGAACCTCGGTGCCGATAATGTAGACCGGCAAGGCGCCACTCGTGGCGCGTGCCGCCTTTTCGGCCGCCTTGGCCAGCCGCGCGGCCCGTGTCGCGATGGTCTCGTCGTCCAGGGCCGCCGGCTCGCCGGCACAACCCATCGATGCGTCGAGATGGATCTTGCTAAAGCCGGCCCAGACATAGGCAGTGACCATGGCCTCGGCCTTGCTCATCGCTTGTGCTGCCGGCTCCGTGCGCCACGGGTTCGGTCCCAGATGATCGCCGCCGAAGATGATGCGTTGGGGGTCGAGTCCCTCCTTGCCGGCAATCTCGAGCACGAAAGCGATGAACAAATCCGGGCTCATCCCGGTGTAGCCGCCGAACTGGTTGACCTGATTGCAGGTCGCCTCGATCAGCAGGCTGCTTTCCTTGTCCCTGACGGCGCGCCGGATGGCCGTCTGGATCACCAGCGGATGGGCCGAGCAGATCGAGGTGATGCCGTAGGGCGACCCGTTTCTGCGCGCGGTGGCAAGGCCTGCGAGCGGGTTGGTCGTCATGTCGCCCTCTGCGTCCCGGTGATGAAGCCGTCCAGCACATCGAAGCCGGCGGTGCCTTCCATGGGTCCGCGCCGCGTGACGTTGCGGGCGCCGGCGGCATTGGCATAAAACAGCGCCTTGGCCGGCTCCATGCCCTTGCGCCGGCAGGTGAGATAGGTCGCGCCGAAACAGTCGCCGGCGCCGGTCGGGTCGACTTCCTCGACCCGGAAACCGGCGCAGTCGATCCTGGCGCCGTCGGCGCCGAACCAGGACGAGCCGGCGGCCCCGCGCTTCAGCACGATCTCGCCGACGCCCCTGGCAAACAACGCCTTCACCGCCTGGCCTTCGTCATCGACCCCGGCGGCTGCAAGCAATTCGTCGCCGGACGGCAACAACAGATCGGCATCGTCGACCAGCGCTGAAAATTGCGCGCCGTCGGCGCCGTCGATCAACTCCTTGCGCATATTCGGATCGAAAGAGGTCGAGCCGCCACGCGCCCGCACCGATTTCAAGGCATAGGCGACGATCTCCTTCAGCCCGGCCACCGACAAGGTCGAGCCCATGACATGCAGATGGCCGGCCCTGTCCGCCAATTCGCGCGCCGCGTCGGTGAGACGGATTTGCCCGGCGGCGGATTCGGCGATGTTGTAGACGAAGTCCCTGCCGCCGTCGGGCCTGTAGCGCACGAACGCGCTTCCCGTGGGGTAGCGGTCGCTGACCGACACCGCCGAGACGTCGACGCCGTCACGTCTCAGCCTTTCCAGGTTGATCGTTCCAAAATCGTCGCGGCCGACGCAGCCGATGAGCCCGGCGCCGCCGCCCAGCCTAGCCACCTGGTCGATGAAGATGGCCGGCGCGCCGCTCGGATATGGCCCGACCAGCGCCAGCGGTTCGAGGAACCCCAGGCCGCGGTCCGTCGCCATGATCTCGACCAGGATTTCGCCGGCCGTGATCGTCGGCCCCGCGGCTTCGGAGGCGATCTCCCTTCGGCGGCTCATTGCTGCAATTCCTTCTCTCCCCAGCCGGAACGGATGCCGTCGCAGTCACCCCAGCCCCACGATAGCGCTTGACGGTAGCCGAGGTAAATCGCGGCAAGTGCGAAGTCAACAGAAACTGCACGCATGTACATTTATTTTGCTGCGCATGCGGCCTTCCTAGACATGCCAAATCAGGAATATCAACTCGCCTGGTGACGGCATGGTGCCGAAATCAAGCGTGGCTGCCTTGACTCGGCTTTCCCATAGCGCAATAAAATGTATACGCATGTCCACTTACACATGCGCATTCGTAAAGGAGGAGACGAAATGCCTATCGGTAAGCGTATCGGAATTCTTGGCCTGTCGGCCGCTGTTTCGGCACTGGCGGCAAATGCCGCCCTGTCCGAGGAGATCACGGTTGCGACAGTCAACAATGGCGACATGATCATCATGCAGAAGCTGTCGCCCGAATGGGAGAAGGCGACAGGAAACAAGGTGAACTGGGTGGTGCTCGAGGAGAACGTGCTGCGCGAGCGGGTCACCACCGACATCGCCACAAAGGGCGGCCAGTTCGACGTGATGACGATCGGCGGCTATGAGACGCCGATCTGGGGTAAGAGCGGCTGGCTGACATCGCTCAACGATCTCGGCGACGATTATGACTATGACGACCTGATCGCGCCGGTGCGCAGCGGCCTGACGGTCGACGGCAAGCTCTATGCCGTGCCCTTCTACGCCGAAAGCTCGTTCACACTCTACCGCAAGGATCTGTTCGACGCCGCCGGCCTGAAGATGCCGGAGCAGCCGACCTATGACCAGATCACGGAATTCGCCGACAAGCTCACCGACAAGTCGAAGGAGCAATACGGCCTGTGCCTGCGCGGCAAGCCGGGCTGGGGCGAGAACATGGCCTTCGTCGGCACGCTGGTGAACACGTTCGGCGGCCGCTGGTTCGACATGGACTGGAAGCCGCAGCTCAATTCGGATGCGTGGAAGAAGGCGATCGGCTGGTATGTCGATACGATGAAGAAGGATGGACCTCCGGGAATAAGCTCCAACGGCTTCAACGAGAACCAGACCTTGTTCGCCTCCGGCCATTGCGCCATGTGGATCGACGCCACGTCCGCCGCGGGCCGCGTCTATGATCCCAAGCAAAGCAAGGTCGCCGACAAGGTCGGCTTCGCCAAGGCGCCGGTGGCGGTCACGCCGAACGGTTCGGCCTGGGGCTGGGCATGGAGCCTCGCCATCCCGACCTCGACCAAGAAGGCCGATGTGGCAAAATCCTTCGTCAAATGGGCGACCTCGAAAGCCTATGTCCAGCGCGTCGGCGAGACCGAAGGCTGGGTCGCGGCACCTCCGGGAACGCGCAAGTCGACCTATGCCAGCGCCGACTACCAGAAGGCGGCGCCCTTCGCCGCGACGGTGCTTGCAGCGATCGAATCCGCCGACCCGACCAAGCAGACCAAGGATCCGGTCCCCTATACCGGCATCCAATTCGTCGCCATCCCTGAATTCCAGGGCATCGGAACCGAGGTTGGTCAGGCGATCGCTGCCGCGGTGACCGGCCAGCAGTCGGTGGATGATGCGCTCAATGGCGCCCAGTCCTCCGTAGAGAAGACGATGACGGAAGCGGGCTACATCAAATAGCGGGCTCGAGCCACACAACCAGACCAGGGGGCGGAACGTGCGCCGCCTCCTGGCGATCCCGGCCTGTCATACCTCCCGTTGCAGCGGGCCGGGAGGATGCACGGATCCGCCGAGGCAACTCCAGGAAAGCTGCGGTGCGGTTTTCCCTCCGGAATTGCGTGAGCAATCGGCAGGTCCGTGCGTTCCTCGCAGCAATCTGGCGAAAAGCGTGTAACGGTTTTCCCACAGGAATTGCCTGAGAAGACGCCGCCACGCATCCGCCGGCAGGCGCCAAATATCGTTTTCGAACAGTCGGGAAAGGCTGGAACCGGATATGAAACTGAAGAGCAAGACGGCCTTGATCACCGGCGGCGCGCGCGGCATTGGCCTCGGCTTCGCGCAAGCTTTCGCGCGCGAAGGCGCCAGCGTGGTGATTGCCGATATCGATATCGACCGCGCGACGCGGGCGGCAGCGGCGATCGGCGCGGCGGCCAGCGCAGTCAAACTCGATGTCACCGACCTCGAGGCGATCGAGAGCGTCGCCGCCGAGGTCGATCGTGCATCCGGCGGCATCGATATCCTGGTCAACAACGCCGCCATTTTCGACATGGCACCGATCACCGACATCACCGAAGCGAGCTACGACAGGGTCTTCGACATCAATCTCAAGGGGCCGCTGTTCATGATGAAGGCGGTGGCCAATCTGATGATCAAGCGCGGCCGCGGCGGCAAGATCATCAACATGGCAAGCCAGGCCGGCCGCCGCGGCGAGGCGCTGGTGACGCTTTATTGCGCCTCCAAGGCAGCGATCATCTCGGCGACGCAGTCGGCCGCGCTGGCGCTGGTCAAGCATGGCATCAACGTCAACGCCATCGCGCCCGGCGTCGTCGACGGCGAACACTGGGAGGTCGTCGACGCCCACTTCGCCCGCTGGGAGGGCTTGAAGCCCGGCGAGAAGAAGGCCGCGGTGGCCAAGTCGGTGCCAATCGGCCGCTTCGCGAACCCCGAGGATATTGCCGGGCTTGCCGTGTTCCTTGCCTCGTCCGACAGCGACTACATCCTGGCGCAAACCTATAATGTCGATGGCGGCAACTGGATGGGCTGACGCACTGCAAACCAAGCTGCCGGGACAAGGGAGACTGCAATGAAGGCTATCCGATTTACCGCTGCGGGCGTCGCCGGCATGGCGGATCTGGAGCTGCCAAAGGTCAAGCCTGGACACGCTTTGGTGCGCGTCCGCGCCGCCGGCCTTTGCCATACCGACATCGAGGTGCTGCATGGCCGCTACGGCGAAGGTGCGTTTCCCCTGGTCCCCGGCCACGAATATGCTGGCACGGTCGAGGCGGTCGCCGACGATGTCACCACCGTCAAGCCGGGCGACAGGGTTGCCGTCGATCCCAACATACCGTGCGGCCACTGCGCCGCCTGCCGGAAGGGCCTGACCAATCTGTGCGCCAGCCTGAAGGCCTACGGCGTCACCGAAAATGGCGGCTTCGCGGAATTCAGCGTGGTTGCCGTCGACCATCTGCATGGGATCGGCGATCTCGCCTTCGATACGGCGGCCCTTGCCGAGCCGCTCGCCTGTGTCCTCAATGGTCTCAGTGCCGCAGGCGTCGAGGCCGGCAGGAGCATACCGGGCAATGCGCTGGTCTTCGGCGCCGGGCCGATCGGCCTGCTTCTGGCGCTGTCGCTCAAGGCCAAGGGCGTGGCAAGCGTGGCGGTCGCCGACATCAGCGAACAGCGCCTGGCCTTCGCCGAAGCGCTCGGGCTGGAACCGCTGGTGTCCGGATCGCAGGCGCTGTCGACGCGGGCGCGCGGCTTCGATTTCGTCGCCGACGCCACCGGCGTCGCCAAGGTGGTCGAAGGCATGATCGGCTTCACCGCCGATGGCGGCACGGCCCTGGTCTTCGGCGTCTGCGCGCCCGATGCCAGGATCTCGGTCGCCCCGTTCGAAATCTTCCGCCGGCAGATCAGGCTGGCGGGTTCGCATTCGTTGAACCGCAACATCCCGCAGGCGCTCGAGATCCTCAAACGCGACGACGGCACGATGGCGCGGCTTGTCAGCCATCAGTTGCCGCTGTCGCAATTGCTGCCGTTCTTTGCCAAGAGCAGCGGCGACCCAACGACGATGAAGGTGCAGTTTTCCGCGCAAGCGTAGACTCAGGGCTATGCGGCTTCCCCTTGCGGGCCGATCGTTTGCGCAGCCGGGAGAAAAACCCTCCGGCTTTGCGCAAATAGGTGACTCACGTAGAAGGTCGATACGGCGGGTTCAAACAGGGGGCCATGGATGGCGAAGACGATAAGAACGATGGAGGATTTTTCCGCCTTTGTCGGTCTGTCCCGCACGACGGTTTCCAAATATTTCAACGATCCCGGTTCGGTGAGGCAAAACACGCGCAGCGCGATCGAGGCCGCGCTGAAGAAGTCCGACTTCCGACCGAGCATGTTCGCCGTCAATCTCAATCGCCGCCGCAGCAACATACTGGGCGTCATCATCCCGAATTCGACGGATCCGTTCTACATGGCGCTGACGCGCCGCATCGAGACGATCGCCAATGAAGCCGGCTTCCTGGCGTTCGTGCTCTCCTCCGACGGGCGCCCCGAAATGGAAGACCAGGCGATCCAGACGTTCCGATCGATGAACATCGCCGGCGCCATCATCGCGCCGCTCGGCGTGCAGTCTCACCACAGGATCCTGGCCGAACTCGGATCGAGCATCCCGCTGATCTATGTCGACTCGCCGCTTGACGAGACCTCCTCGTTCGTCGGCACCGACAACAGGCAGAGCTTCAGGCTCATCGTCGACTATCTCTGCAGGTCCGGCGAGCCCCCCTGCTACTTCGCCATGCCGCTCGTCAACAACAACGCCTCGGCACGCCAGGACGCCTATGTCGAGGCCATGCAGCAGTTCAAGATGACGCCTGAAATCGTGCCCGTCGCCGACATCAGATCGTGGGATTTTGAAAAATTCGGCTTTGACGAAGCGCTTCGCATCCTGCAGGCGCAAGGTTTCCCGACGAAGACGGTGCTTTGCGCCAACGACCGTGTTGCCTTCGGCGTGATCGGCGCCGCGTTCCAGCTCGGCCTGAAGGTCGGCCATGGCGCGGATTGCGACCTGCGGGTTGCTGGACACGACGACCATCCATTGTCGCGCTATGCCTGCCCACCGATTACGACGGTCGCGCAGAACTACAACGAGATCGGCCGCCTGGCCATCGAGCTGCTGCTGTTGCGGCTGGATGAAAAGGCGGCGAAGCGCGAAAGCGGACGCATTCTGCTCAACGCCGAACTGATGCTGCGAAGCTCAGCCTGAATTTGCACAGGATGCGCATCTGGCGCCCGGTCCGCTGAAATCGACCGCATGGCGAGCGTCTTCAAGCATGGCTTCTCAACCTAAGCGTTTTTTCGAATGCTGCGGAACGCGATTCGCGTAGAGCAATTCCAGGAAAAGTGTGAGCGGTTTTCCGTCAAGAATTGCGTCAAAACAAAGAGTTAGAGCGGTTCACCGTTTCCATGAAACGGTGAAACGCTCTAGAGAAAACGTGACGACTCCAGAAGCTCGGCCACGCCGTCCAGTTCCTTGTGCAGGCGATGCCAGCGGCGGTCGAGATAGACAAGCGAATGCGCCTCCGGAGGGACCTCGTCCGGCTGGACCTCGCCGTCCAGAAGCTCGGCCGCGACCAGCGTCGCGCCCTCGATCGGCAGGATGCCGAGCCGGCGGGCGCGGAACCAGGTCGAAACGCCGGTATAGCGCGGTTCACCGGTGGGCAGGCGCGCCCAGGCGCCCCCTGGCGGGAAGCGGTCCGCGCCGCTCGACGCGCAGAGCTGCGCCAGGTCGATGTCAGTGAAGCGGAGCAGGTGGATCACCATGGTCTCGGCGCGCAGCATGGGCTCGGACGATGTCGATTTCATCGAAAGGGAGAAGGCGACGACCGGCGGCGCGGCGCTCACCGAGATCAGTGAGGACACGGTCATCGCCACCGGTCTGTCGCCTGGATCGGCCGTGATGACGGCAACACCGGCCGGATGGTGGCGAAAGGCTTCGCGAAAGGCGTTGGTCATCGGATGCGGCAAGCTCATCGACATATCTCTTCTGCAGCTTGAAAAAGGGGCCGGACGGCGTCCGCTGTCCGGCCCTTGCGACTATTTCTTCTCGATCAGGTCGTAGAACTGCCAGACGCGGTGGCTCCAGATGCCGCCGATGTCGCGGCCGGCCGAGGTGACGATCGACGGCGCGATCGTAAAGTGGTTGGCGGCCACCATCATGTCGCGGAAGGTGCGCTGGATCACACCGGCGCGCAGCGAGGCGCCGCCGCCAGCCCGGTAGGCGAAGTTGCAGATATCGACGCCCGCCTCATGAATCTCGGACTTGGCCAGATGGACAAGGCTGATCTGCCGCGTCGATACGCTGTTGCCGGCCTCGACCGTCGCCTCGACGTCGCGCCAGACTTCGAAGACAAAGGCGCGTGCCGCGCGATAGCGGGCCTCTGCACGGCCGTAGTCATGCCAGAATTTCTCGCTCTCGCCGATCAACCCGGCGCGGCCCGATTTCGTGCGGGCGAACTTGGCGATCTCGTCCAGCATCCGCCGCCCGGCGCCGAGCGCCCAGCCGGTATGGCCGATGGCGGCGAGGCCCACGACACCGAGACTGAAGAACTCCTTCTGGCGCAGCGGCGGCGCGGTCAAGATCGGGAAGACGAGATCATCGGCAATGAAGACGTCCTCGGCCGCGTAGTCGATGCTGCCGGTGCCACAAAGACCCAGCACGTCCCAATTGCCGAGTTGCTTGTGCTCGGAGATCGGTGCATGGGCGCACATGACGATCACGTTGCCGTTCTCGTCCTTGGCGGGCTTGCCGGTGCCATCATCGACGAAGGCGGCACTGTGGCTGTAGGTGGCGTGGCTGAAACCGCTGCCATAGCTCCACTTGCCGTTCAGCCTGTAGCCGCCGTCGACCTTCTTCAGCATGCCGAGCGGTGCGCCCTGCCCCGAGAACCGGTTGTCGGTGCCCGGCGCGAAAAGCCGCGCGACCGCGCTGTCCGGCAGGAAGGCCGCCGACATCGCACCGATGCAGCAATGTACCATGGAAACCCAGCCGGCCGCTCCAGAATGCCAGGTGATCGCCTCGATTAGTTCGAGGCCCTGGGTGGGGCGCAGTTGCGCGCCGCCAAGGCTCTCGGCGGCGAAGATATGCGACATCCGCAGCGGCTTCAGCGCTGCGAACGTGGCCGAAGTCAGTTCACCGCTCTCTTCGTCGGCGGCGGCATTGGCTTCCAGGATCGGCCCGATCTCCGCGATCTGCTTCAAGAGATCGCGATGGTCGGCGGTCGTCCCCCACGAGCCGTGCTTGATGGGTTTGTTCATGATCTTCCTCCTCTTTGAAATCGGTTCAGCCGGCGAGGAAATCGCCGATCTTGGCCAAGGTTTCGGGTTTTTCCTGCATGACGAAGTGGCCGGCGTCCTCGACCAGGATCAGCCGCGCGTCGGGCAGTGCCTCGGTCCATAGCGGCGCCTGGCTGGCGGGCAGCAGGCGGTCCTTGGTGCCCCAGACGACCAGTGTCGGATTGGCGATGCGCGCCATGAAGCGACGCAGATTTGGGTGGCCCATGCCGAAGGGGGCCAGCAGGCGGCCCAACGTCTCGCCTTCGCGGGCGCGATCGGCGCCAAAGGCTTCCGCAAAGGCCGGGTCCGACCCATCGGGGAAATAGCGCAGCGCCACCGGGACGTCATGCGCAAGGTAGGCCGGCAACTCTTGCGGCGCGACCGCGCCGAGATCGGTGGCCGGATGCGCGGGATCGTTGAGCCCCGCGGGGGCGACCAGCACCACCCTGTCGAAACGCTCGCGCGCCAGGCCGGCGAGCTCGGTCGCCATCCAGCCGCCCATGGAAAAGCCCATCAGATGAGGCTTCTCCGGCAGATCCAGAACATCGAGCAGGTTCAGATAGTGCAGAACCACGTCGGACATCGCAGCCACATGCGGTGCCGTGCCTGAAAAACCGAAGCCCGGATGGCTCGGGCAGAGCACACGGAAGCGGTCGGCGAGGCCTTCGGCAAAGCCGAAACCTTCAAGCGTCGAGGCGCCGTGCAGGAACAGCACCGGCTTGCCCTCACCGATGGCCTTCACCACCGTCTTGGTGCCACCGACATCGTGTTCGAGCGTTTCGAACTCAACGGCCATTTTCATTCCTCCTCAGACAAGGTCCGGCTGGATCAAGACTTTGCATTGCGTCGTACGGTGGCGAAGACTCTCGAAAACCTGCGGAAGCGGTGAGAGATCGATCCGATCGGTGATCAGCGCCTGGGGCGCGAAAGGTCCGCCGCGCAAGGCATCAAGCGCGACGTCGAATTCGTTGCGTTGATGGAAGAAGACCGAGAACAACAGGTTCACTTCCTTCATCAGCGCCATGAACGGGTCCCATTCGTCACCACCGATGCACAGGCCGACGCCAACCACCGTGCCCTGCAGGCGCACAGCATCAACCGCCGCGCCGATGAGGCCGCGTTTGCCGACGCATTCGAAGACGATATCGGGTGCTCCGCCGCAAAGATCGGCGAGGTTCTCGGCCAGCTTTTCGCCCGAAAGCGCGAAGCCTGTCGCGCCGAGAGCGAGCGCCCGTTCGCGCTGATGGGCGTGGATGTCGGCGACGACCACGCGCGACGCCCCCATCCGCCGAGCCCAGAAGGCAACGAGCAGGCCGATCGGTCCGGCACCCAGGATGGCAACCCGGTCTCCCGGCTTCATGCCCGAGCGGATGACGCAATGCAGCGCAACCGAAAGCGGCTCGGCCAACGCACCATCCTCGAGCGCCACGTCGTCGGGCAAGATATGGCACTGGCGCGCCGCGACGCTCACATATTGTGCATAGCCGCCGCCGATCAGCACGATTTCGGGACAGCGCCCCGGATCGCCTCGCCCGCAGGCCTCGCAGTGTCCACAGCCGCGCATCGGCACGACGGCCACGCGGTCGCCAATCCGCAGGCCGGTCACTTTCGATCCGATCGCGACGATGTCGCCCGCGAATTCGTGACCGAGCACAAAACCTGTCCCGATGCCGAAGGGCACCGGATCCTCGGTGATGTGCAGGTCGCTGCCGCAGATGCCGCAAGCGGCGACATGCAAGACGACCTCGTCTGGTGCCGGCGCCGGGTCTGGTACCGTTGCGATCCGCAAGGGGATGCCGACCCTATCGAAGATAGCTGCTTTCATGGAACTCTCCCTATCAGCGGGCTTGGATCGACGAGTTTGCGCCGGATCGGAAACCAGGGCGCATCCCATCGTTTCGAGATCAGGCCCCAGATGCCGGTGCGGGCGTAGAGCGCCACAAGCAGTGTCATCAGACCGAGGACGACGAAATAGCTTGCGCCGTATTCACCGAACCAGCGGTCCGCGATGAAGAAAATCAGGGATCCGATCAGAACGCCCTCGATGGAGCCGATCCCGCCGACCATGACGATGAAGATCGCCACGTTCGCCCACATCGGATCGAAGGCCGAACCCGGGGTGATGCGCAGCTGCGCCATGAAATAGATCGCGCCCGCAAGCCCGCAGCCGACCGCCGACGCGACGTAGATCAGGAAGCGCAGCTTCACGACATTCACACCCTGGCTGGCAGCCGCGACCGGATTGTCTCGCATGGCGATCAGCGCGAGACCGAAGCGCGAGCGAAGCAGCCAGTAGCTGCCACCTAGCGTGATCAGCAGCATCCCCGCGCAGAGCAGCGACATGGCGACATTCCGCTCGAAGGCCGAATAGTCCTTCATCACCCGCAACGACATGCCCGCGCCGGAATTGACCAGCGGCAGGTTCGAGGCGGTCAGCCGGAAAACCTCGGCCACCACCCATGTGCCGATCGAGAAATAGGGGCCATCCAGGCGATGAAGCAGCAGATAGATCGGCACGGCCAGCGCGGCAGGCACAAGCAGCGAAAGGAAGATCGCCACGAACGGATTGACGCCATAGGTCTGCGCCAGCACGAAAAGCGCATAGCCGGCCGCGCCCATGAAGGCGTGCTGGCCCACCGAGACGAGGCCGGCATAGCCGGCGAGCAGGTTCCACATCTGCGCGACGGCGATATAGCAGCACAGCACCAGAACCGACCGGATCGTGCCGGTCGAGGCCCACAACGGCATGGCAGCGACGCCGATCAGCGCCAGCACCGCCAGCGTCATCGCGATGCGACCCGACCGCGTCTGGCGCTGGACCATGACCTCGGGCACGTCAGTTGCGGCATAGAGGATTGCGCTCATGACAGTGCCTTTCCAAACAGACCCCGCGGACGCGTCGCCAACACGATCAGGAAGACGATATGTCCGGCGAGCACGCCGAAGCCCGGATCGATGCGGAAGCCGATGGCCTGCGAGATGCCGAGCACCATCGAGCCGGCGAAGGCGCCCCACACCGTACCCATGCCGCCGATGATCACCGCCTCGAAGGCGTAGATCAGCTGAGCGGGTCCATCGGCCGGCGCAACGGTCGACCGCAACGCCTGGAAGACGGCTGCAAAGCCGAGGATGCCGACCGCCGCCGCTGTCGCCATCGCATAGACGGCGCGGGGGTTGATGCCGGTCATCGCCGCCGCCTCGACATCGGCCGACGCCGCGCGGAGCGCCCGACCGAAGCGCGTGCGCTTCAGCATCAGGTCGAGGCCCCAGGTCAGACCCGTGGCGACCGCGAGCACGATCAGCGGCAGGAGGCCGACATAGATACCGCCGATCTCGATGGATTGGCTCTCGATCCCATGGCCAGGCAGTGACCGGCTGTTCGCGGACCATATCTGGAGCATCAGGTTCTGCAGCGCGATCGACAGTCCGAAGGTCGCGATCAGCGAAGGCAGCGGATCGCTGCCCACCACACGGTTCAGCACGGCCTTCTGCAGCACCCAGCCCATCAGCACCGCCAGCGGCACCAGCACGATCAGCACCGGCAGCGGTCCCAGGTCCCAGGCCGTGGCGATCGAGATGCCGATCAGCGACAGCAGGATCACCAGATCGCCATGGCTGATGTTGACGATCCGCATGACGCCGAACATCAGCGCCATGCCGAGTGCATACTGGGCATACATGCCGCCCAGCAGGACCCCCTGCACCAAGGCGTCAAACCACTCCATGGCCCGCTCCAAAATAGGCTTTGCCAATCTGCTCGCGCGTGATCTCGGCGGACCTGCCGGTCAGGGTCACGCGCCCCTCCAGCATGCAGTAGAGACGGTCCGAGGCGGACCGGGCGAGGCCCACATCCTGTTCGACCACGATCATCGCCGTGCCGGTGGCGCGGATTTCGGGCAAGGCGGCATAGATCTCGCGGATCACCTTGGGCGCGAGCCCGAGGCTGATCTCGTCGCAGAGCAGGACGCGCGGCTGGCAGAGCAGAGCGCGGCCGATTGCCACCATCTGCTGCTGCCCGCCCGAGAGGCTCTGCACCTGCGTGCGGGCCTTTTCCCTAAGGATCGGGAACAGCTGGTGCAGCCGCGCCAGTGTCCATCCACCCTTCGCGCCCATGCGCGCGGCCTGATCGATGGCGACGCGCAGATTGTCCTCGACCGACATGCCGGTGAAGAGGCGGCGACCCTCCGGCACGATGGCGACGCCCTTGCGCACCATGCGGTCGGTCGCGGTGCCGCCGACCGGCTCGCCGTGCAGCAGCACCATCTCTCGCGCGACCGGGAGCAGGCCCATGATCGAACGCAGGAGGGTGGATTTGCCTGCCCCATTGGCGCCAATCAGCGCCACGGCCTCGCCCTCATGCAGCTCGGTGTCGACGCCATAGAGCGCCTGGAAGTCACCATAGCGGGCGAGGAGCCCGTGGGTGGAAAGAACGGCCGTCATGCCTCGATCCCCATGTAGACGCGCTGGACCTCGGGCAGCGCAATCACCTCGGCGGGCACCCCTTCCGCGATCTTCTCGCCGAAGTTCAGCACCAACAGGCGGTCGGCCACCGCCAGCAGCGCGTGCAGCACATGCTCGATCCACACGATCGTGATGCCGCGGTCGCGGATGCGGCGCACCAGCGCCACCAATGCCTTCGATTCATCGTCGGTCAGCCCACCCGCAATCTCGTCCAGAAGCAGTAGCTTCGGATCCGAGGCCAGCGCGCGCGCCAGTTCCAGCCGTTTGCGGTCGAGCAGCGTCAGCGCGCCGGCTGAGACATTGGCCTTGTCGGAAAGTTCGCAATCGCGCAGGACCTGGGCGCAGAAGGCATAGCTCTTCTTCTCGGACCGGCCGCCGCCGAAAGCAGCGGCGACCAGCAGGTTCTCGAAGGTGGTCATGCCGGAATAGGGGCGCGGGATCTGATAGGTCCGCCCAATCCCCATCTGGCAGCGCCGGAAGGGCGGTTCGCCGCGAAGCGCCGTGTCGCCGAGTTG
Organism: Mesorhizobium sp. P3_A8; assembly: GCF_056402995.1. Taxonomy (NCBI): domain Bacteria; kingdom Pseudomonadati; phylum Pseudomonadota; class Alphaproteobacteria; order Hyphomicrobiales; family Phyllobacteriaceae; genus Mesorhizobium; species Mesorhizobium sp. P3_A8. The sequence goes on from NZ_JBFUGI010000011.1 coordinate 283,339, forward strand.
GATCTCACCACCCGACGCCTTCAAATCGCCGCTGATCATGTTGAACAGCGTCGTTTTTCCGGCGCCGTTCGGGCCGAGGATGCCCAGCACCTCACCCCGATGGACGTCGAAACTCACTTCATGCAGGACGCGGACGGCGCCGAAGGACTTCGACACGCCGCGCGCTTTCAGCAGGATCTCTCTATCCATAACTCCGCCGTCCCGGCTCATGTCACCAGGCGATCGGCTTGATCGCCTGTTGGGGCGCGAAGAGCTGATTGACCGTGTTGTCGACGATCTTCAGGTCATAGGGCCATTTCTCGCCCTTCACCCACTGGCCGCCGAAGATCGGCGTCTTGCAGATGTTCTTGTGGGGCGAGCCGTCGAACTTGATATGACCGACCAGCGTCTGCAGATCGGTGGCGACCAGAGCGTCACGGTTGGCCGTACGGTCGAGTGGATTGGAAGAGCGCTTCAGGATGTCCAGGGCGACCTCGAGCAGGGCATGCGAATAGCCGAGCGGCTGCGTCCACTGGCGCTTCGTATCGGCTTCCCATTGGCTGGCTATGTCGTTGCTGACCTGCCCGGTCAGCGACGACTTGAACGGGAAGGCCGGCGTCCACCAGACCTCCGAGGACATGCCGTTGCCGAGAGGCCCCATCGCCTCGACGCCGCCTGGAAACAGCAGCGCCGCCGCCACAGTGACCGCCTTCGGCTTGAAGCCCTGCTGGTTGCACTGGGTGACGAACGTCTTCAAATCATCCGGGTAGGTGATGCCGCCGATGATCTCGCAGCCCTGCTTCTTGAACTCGGATATCTGCGCTGAGAAATCATTGGTGCGCGGCTGGAAGTAGCCGGGTACGACGACCTCGTAGCCGGCCTTGCGGGTCGGCGCCGGCAGGCCGTATTCGTCGTTGCCCCAGGTCTCGCCGTCAATGTTCTGGGGAAACAGCATCCCGACCTTCTTGTTGGTCTCGAGATGGTTCCAGAGTCCGACGAAGGTGTTCAGCGCCTCGTCGAGGCCCCAGAAGAAATGATAGGTCCAGTCGAAAGTCTGCTTGCCGCCGCCGCGCGGCATGATCACCGCCTGCCAGGGGGCTCCGGAAGAGATGCAAGGTGTCTCATAGAGTTCGCACTGCTCGGCCGCGGGCAGGATCGTGTCCGTGGTCGACGCCGGAAGGAGCAGATGCACCTCGTCGTTCAGGATGAGGTTGCCGGCGATTTCCGACGCCTTGTTCGGATTGGACTGGCTGTCGCGGTCGAGAATCTCGATCTCGTAAGTATTGCCGTTGGCGCATTGCAGCTGGCCGCCGAGCAAGGCGCGGATCTTCTGCAAGGTGTAGCCGTCCGTTTCGCCGAAGAGGGCGAGCGGCCCGGTCGTCGGGCTGAGATAGCCGAGCTTGATCTTCCCGGCGGTCGCGGCGCGCACATAGGCCGGCATGGCGAGCGTGCTGGCGGCAATGCCGGCTCCAAGCCCCTTCAGCACGGTCCGGCGGCTGGGCTGCAAGCCCGATTTCACCAGTCTGTTGTAATAGGTCATCGTCGTTTCCTCCCTTGGTTAAGTCTCGCCGACCCGTCCCCTCGACGAGACCGGCGTCCGTTTGAAACCTCTTCAGGTCATCCGCAGCAGCGAACCGCCATCGATGACGATCAGCGACCCGGTGACATAGGACGAGGCGGGCGAGGCCAGATAAAGCGCCAGGCCCTTGATCTCTTCGGGATCGCCGATCCGGCCGAGGAGCGACTGGGCCTCGAAAGCCTTGCGGTCCGCCGGATTGCGCAGCCGGCCGCCGGCGATGTTGGTGATGAACGGTCCGGGCAGAATGGCGTTGATGCGGATGTTGTGGGCGCCGAGCTCCATCGCCATGTGGCGAACGAGATGGTTCACCGCAGCCTTGGCGGGCATGTACGGCGTGCCCACGATGCTCTCGTTTATCAACGAGGCGATGGACGACGTGACGATGATCTGGCCGCCGCCGTTGGGCTTCATGTGCCGGGCGGCATGCTTGATCGTGGTGTAGACCGAGGTCAGGTTGATTTCGATCACCTTGTCCCAGTGCTCATCCGGCAGGTTCTCGATGGCGCCCTCGGGATTCCTTTCGCCGGTCGCAGTGTTGAAGCCCGGCCCGGCGTCGATCCCGGCATTGGCGAACACAACATCGATCGAGCCTGCCTTGTGAGCCACCTTGTCGAAGGCCTCTGCCATGGCTACACGGTCGCCGACGTCGGCGACCTGGCCCCAGACATCGCCTCCCGCGGCCCTGATCGCGGCCACGCTCTTTTCCAGCCCGGCAGGATTCAGATCGAAGATGCAGACCTTCGCCCCGTGCTCGGCCATGATCTCGGCATAGGCCTGGCCGATGCCGCTGGCGCCGCCGGTGACGATCACCGACTTGCCTCTGACATCGAACATCTTTTCGAGTGCGGCCATCCATTTCCTCCCTGTTTCAGCAACACCGACCCGCACACGGGCGCTTTCGCAGCGCCCGCTGCGCAGGGTCACTTCTTCTTGCGCGACAGCACGAAATCGAACTCGACGTCATAGAACGGAGCCACGACCTCGACCCTGGCGGCGGCCTCGGCGTCCTCGACCTTGCGGAATTCGGCGAGCAGGCTCTGCTTGACGCCGAAGACGGCGTCCGTATCGATGTACGGGTCGTCCGGATCGAAGATGTGCGTGGTCAGCGCCTCAAAGCCCTCGGCTTCGACGATGTAGTGGAGATGCGCCGGGCGATAGGGATGGCGTCCCAAAGCGCCGAGCAACTTGCCGACCGGCCCGTCATCCGGGATAGGGTAGTATTTGGGCTTTGCGCCGCGGAACCAGTAGCGCCCCTCCGAGCCGGTGCGGAAGACGCCGCGTAGGTTGAAGTCGGGCTGGATGCCCTTCTGCTGCACGTCGTAGAAGCCTTCGTCATTGGCCTGCCAGACGTCGATCTTGGCGCCTGCGATCGGATGGCCCTCGGTGTCGAGGATGCGGCCATGCACGAACATCGGCTCGCCCTTCTGGTCGAGGCAGATGTTCGAGCCCATAGGCAGTTCGGGCGCGTCGGCGACATGGAAGGGCCCCAGCACCGTGGATTCCGAGGCGCCCGACGGCTTGCGGTTGTTGATCGCATCGACCAGCATCGAGACGCCGAGCACATCAGACAGCAGGATGTACTCCTGCCGCCACTCGTTGCAGATCTGGCCCGTCTGCGTGAGGAACATGATCGCGCCGAACCATTCCTCCTGTGTCGGCTCGATCTCTTTCACCGCCTCGTGCAGCTTGCGGGTGATGACTTCCATCACCTGAGTAAGCCGCCGGTCCTTGGCGTTCTTGTTGCGCGCCACGACGACTTCGGCCGAGTTCGCTTCGGTGAAGTAGCCGTATTCGTGTTCGTCGATCATGGACATTCCTCAGCGTGCGAGAACGGATTTGAGGACCCGGCGCAGCTCGGCCGCCGGATCGGCGGCCAGCGCCTCGGAGCGCCAGGCGACGTGATGGTCGGGGCGGATCACCAGGCAGCCCGCATCGCCGATTTCGCGTGCACGCGCCCAGTCGCCGGTATGGTCCTCGATCGTACGGCGCGGGCCGATGACATGAGTGCGGATCGGCAGACCGAGTTCCGCACCAATCGTCTCGGCCGCGACAACCCACGCCTCGCCGCCAATGCCGGTCAGCAGCGTGAATTCGCCATGTCCACAAAGGTCGAGCGTCGAGACCTTCCTGCCCGAGCGCTCGAAGACCCAGACATGCGGCAGGCGCGCACCGGGCCAGGTCGTTGGCGCATAGTGCAACTCGCGATCCCTCTCGAAGGCCGGCTCGGGCTGGTCGCCGGTTATCACCGCGCCGGACACGTAGCGCTGGTTCATCTCGACGCCATGGGCGTCGAACTCGTACTTCTTGAAGGCGATGGCCTTGCGCAGCGCCTCGCGCTGCGCCTCGGCGGCGGGGGTCGCGTCCGCACGGGCCTCCATGTTCCTCTGGATCTTGTCGTGATCCACGCCGCCGTCCATGCCGAGGGCCTCGAAGATGGGACCGAATTCGGCGATGGACTGGTTCGCGCGCGTCACGATCTGGCGCGCGATCGGTGCGCGTTCCACCGAGTAGCTGTCTAGAAGCCCGATGCCCGCCTGCCCCTTGACGACCTTGGCAAGCTTCCAGGCGAGGTTGAACCCGTCCTGGATCGAGGTGTTCGAGCCGAGCCCGTTCGAGGGCGGATGCCTGTGCGCGGCGTCACCCATGATGAACACCCGCCCCTTCTGCATCTGCGTGGCAAAGCAGTTGTTCACGGTCCAGGTGTTGGCGCCCAGAAGCTCGATCTCGAGCTTCTGATCTCCGACCAGCTGGCGCGCGACCTCGGTGGCCAGTTCCGGCGTCACATCGGGCGGCGGCTGGTTGATGTCGTAACCCCAGACAATGAGCCACTCGTTCCACGGCCGCACCATGCGAACGAGACCCATGCCGATGCCGCCGACGTCGGCGCCGGGCTGCATGACCCAGTAGAGGACGCTCGGCCGGTGGGCGACGTATCTCGAAAGATCGGCCCGGAACAGGATGTTCATCGACCCGCCGACGCCCATCTTGCCCTCGAACGGCAGGCCCAGATGCTCGGCCACCAGCGAGTTGCCGCCATCGGCACCGACGAGGAACTTCGACCGTACGGTGAAGTCCTTGCCCGACAGCCGGTCGCGGCAGGTCGTGGTCACGCCGTCCGCGTCCTGAACATGGCCGACATATTCGGTGCTCATGCGCGCCTGCGTCCCGCGCGCGCATGCCGTCTTGAACAGGATCGGCTCCATGAAGGTCTGGGGCAGATCGTTCATGAAGGACGGCGACGACAAGAGATGTTCGGCCTTGGAGAGCGGGTCCGTGCCCCAACTCTTCATCCGGCCAAGCTCCTCGCCGGCCAGGCTTTCGCAGAACACGTTCTCGCCCATCAGCTCCTGCGGCGAGGCGTGCATCACGGCCTCGGCCTCGACCTCCGACCCGAGGTCGCGCAGCACCTCCATGGTGCGCTGGTTGGTGATGTGGGCACGCGGCGTATTCGACAGCCAGCGGTAGCGGTTCACGACCATATTGGCCACGCCGGAGCTGGATAGGAGTGCCGCCGTGGCCGAGCCGGCCGGGCCCGTGCCCACGATCAGCACGTCGGTTTCGATATCCGCCATCAATTTCCTCCTTCGATCTTCGGACCGGCCAGCCTGCGGCGGACCGGAAACAGGTGCAGGCCGCTGCGGGCCGAGATCAGCCCCCACAGCCCCTTCGGTGCAAACAGCATCACGGCGATGGCGACCAGGCCGAGTGTCATCAGGTACCAGCTGCCGTAGTCGGCCAGCGCGGAGCGCAGGGCAAAGAAGACCAGCACTCCGACGATGGGCCCCTCGATGGTGCCGATGCCGCCGATGACGACGATGAAGATGACGTAGGCGGTCCAGTCGGTGACGGCGAAGGCCGCCTCCGGCGAGATGCGGGCCGTCTGCAGAAAGATCAGCGCGCCCGTCAGCCCGGTGGCGGCCGCGGCGATCAGAAAGACCGCCCATTTGAGCCGCCCGGCATCGACCCCAACCGATTGCGCCGCCTCGACATTGTCGCGCACGGCCGACAACGCCAGCCCGAGGCGACTGCGCAGCAGCCAGTAGATGCCGCCCGTGACGGCCACAACCAGCACCAGGGCCAGCCAATAGGCGAGAATATCGCGCGCCCCGGCCTCGCGTACGCCGAACAGTGCCCGGATCGCATCCGTGCCCATGACATTGCTCGTCGCCTCTCGTGGCAGCGAGGTGCCGGTGCCACCGCCCAGCGATTTCCACTGCGCGACCAGCAGACGCGTCACCTCGGCGATCACCCAGGTGCCGATGGCGAAATAGGCGCCCTGCAGACGGAAGGCGAAGAAGGCCGTCGGAACCGCCAGCAGCAGCGCCGCAAGGCCACCCAGCAGGATCGCCACGACCGGGTTCCAGCCCAGCAGGATCACGCCGGCGAACATCGCATAGGCGCCAATGCCGACGAAGGCCTGCTGACCCACCGAGACAAGACCGCCATAGCCCGCCAGCAGGTTCCATATCTGCGCCAGCGTCAGCATGGTGAGGATGAAGAACAGATCCTGTATGACGCCCCGCGAGGCCACGGCAGGCAGCGCGAGCGCGGCGACGATGAAGATGGGCACGGTGATCGCGGTCACGGTTCCGGCGCGGGTGCGGGTTGTCAGTCGATACATGCCGCCCCTCAATCCACTGCGCGCGGAAAAAGCCCGCGCGGCTTGAGCAGCATCACGGCCAGGAAGGCGATGTGGCCGGCCAGGATCTGCCATTCCGGATTGAGCGCCGCACCAAACGTCTGCGCCACGCCGATGATGATCCCGCCCGCAAGCGTTCCCCACAGGCTGCCGAGGCCGCCGATGATCACTGCCTCGAAGGCATAGATCAGCCGCGCCGGTCCGATCGAGGGATCGAAGTTTGCTCGCATGCCGAGGTAGAGCGCCGCTAGCGTAACCACGACCATTGCGATCCCGGTGGCGATCGCGAAAATCCGCTTCGGCTCTATCCCCATCAGCCCCGCCGTCACGGCGTCGTCCGAGGTGGCGCGGAAGGCACGGCCGAGGGCGGTGTGGTAAAAGAGCCCGTTCAGGGCAATGATCATCGTGATCGCCGACGCAAAGGTCATCAACGGCATGATCCCCACCGTGACCAGCCCGAGATCGAGCGAGGCCCCCCCCAACGCGCCCACCGGGATGCGGCGGCTGTCGGCGGAGAAGACCTCGAGCAGCCCGTTCTGCAGGGTGACCGACAGGCCGAAGGTGACCAGAAGCGGCGGCAGGATGTCCTTGCCCAGCACGCGATTCAAGACAGCGGCCTGCAACAGCCAGCCGAGCGCGAACATCACCGGCATGGCGACCAGCGCGGCGATCCAGGGCGACAGGCCGAGCAGCGTGACGCCCATCAACACCAGATAAGCGGCAAGAATGATGAGGTCGCCATGGGCCAGATTAACCAGCCGCATGATTCCGAAGACGAGGCTCAATCCCGCTGCGAACAGGGCATAGAGCCCGCCCAGCAGAATCCCCTGCACGAGGGTGTCCAGCCAGATCATCGCTGCACCATGCCGATCAGGCCATGACAGCGCGGCGCGAGCAAACGATGGCTTGGTCCCGTCGTCATGCCGCCGCTCCGAAATAGGCGGCATGGATTTTTTCGCGCGTGGCCTCGGCGGCCTTGGCGACCAATGTGACACGCCCCTCCATCATGCAGTAGACACGGTCGGCCACCGCCAGCGCCTTGCCGATATCCTGCTCCACCACCACGATCGCGGCGCCGCCTTCGCGGATCCGGGGAAGCGCGGCGTAGATGTCGCGGATGACGACAGGCGCAAGGCCGAGGCTGATCTCGTCGCAGAGCAGCAATTCCGGGTTCGACATCAGCGCCCGGCCAATCGCCACCATCTGCTGCTGGCCGCCCGAGAGCGCGGTGCCGGGGCTCTTGCGCCGCTCGCGCAGGATCGGGAAAAGGTCATAGACCGCGTTGAGGCTCCATGGCCCTGGCACCTTGCGCGCCTGCCCGCCGATCAAAAGGTTTTCCTCGACGGTCAGCGAGGGAAAGAGCCGGCGTCCTTCCGGCACCATGGCGATGCCGCGCTTCATGATCTCGGCCGAAGACAGCCCGCCGATCGGCTCGCCCCGGTGCAGCACCATGCCGGGCTCGTTGCCGATCACACCCGTGATCGAACGCATCAGCGTGGATTTTCCGGCGCCATTGGCGCCGATGATCGCCACGCATTCGCCCGCAGCAATGGTGATATCCACGCCGAACAGCGCCCGGAACTGGCCGTAATTCGCGGTGAGGTCGCGCGTTTCGAGCAGCATCAGACCTCGAGCCCCAGATAGATTTCGCGAACCTCTCTCGAGGCCATGATCTGATCCGGCGCGCCGATCCCGATCACGCGCCCGAAATCCAGCACGAGAAGCCGTTCGACCACCGATCTCAGCGCATGCAGCACATGCTCGATCCAGATGATCGTGGTGCCCCTGGCGTGGATCGCCTTGATCGTCGCGACCAGCGCCTTGCATTCGCCCTCGGTCAGCCCGCCCGCGATCTCGTCCAGAAGCAAAAGCTCCGGTCCCGTCGCCAGGGCGCGAGCGAGTTCCAGGCGCTTGCGGTCGAGAAGGCTCAGCGATCCGGCCAGGACATTGGCCTTCCTGAGCAGCTCTGTCTCCTCGAGGATACCGGCGCAATCGTCGACCATCTCGGCCTCGCGTCGACCCCGGCCGAAGGCGGCGGCGGTCAAGAGGTTCTCGAACACGGTCAGCCCCTCGAAAGGCTGCGGTATCTGGAAGCTGCGGCCGATGCCCATGCGCACCCGCTCCATCGCGGGAGCGCGGGTTACGTCGCGGCCGAGGAATTCGATGCGGCCCTCATTCGCAAGCAGATTGCCGGTGATCAGGTTGAACAGCGTCGACTTTCCTGCCCCGTTCGGGCCGATGATGCCCAGGGCTTCGCCGCGCGGCACCGTGACGGTCACGCCGTCCGCAACCTTCAAGGCGCCGAAGGACTTCGAGACGTTTTCCAGCCTGAGTATCATCACTGTCATCCTCGGGTCGCGCCAAACGAGGGCGACGGCATCCGCCGCCCTCGGCAGCGTCAGGCCAGGGCTTCCATCTTGCCGGCGGTGGGGATCTCTGGCGCGCTGGCGTTTTCAACGATCACCAGATCGAAGCCGCCGGGCTTCTTGCGCCACTGGCCACCGACGAGGGGCGTCTTGCAGACGTTCTTTGCGGCGAAAGGCGGCAGCCCCGCGCCGCTCCAGGCCACCTTGCCGACCACGGTCGTCATGTCGGTGGCCGCTATGGCTGCCGCGATCGCCTCGGCATTCGTCGGATCCGAAACGCGCCCCATGACATTGGCCGCCACCTCGAACAGCGAATGGACAAAGCCGATCGGCTGGGTCCACGGACGCCCGGTCTTGGCGGTGAAATCCGCCGCAATATCCGCCGAACTCTGGCCCGTCACCGACGACTTGAACGGATGCGAGGCCGACCACCAGACTTCGGACGAAAGGTTGTGGCCGGCATCGCCGAGCGTCTCGACCGATTGCGGGAAGAGGATCGCCTTGGCCACCGTCGCCGCCTTGGGCTTGAAGCCCTGCTGGCGGGCCTGGTTCCAGAAAGTGGTGAAGTCGGGCGGGATGACCACGCCGGTGACGATCTCGGCATCGGCCGCCTTGAAAGCGTTGACCTGCGCGGTGAAATCGTCCGAGAGGTTCTGATAGCGACCGGGATCGGCAAGGCTGAAACCGGCGGCATCAAGTCCGGGCTTCAGCCCGTTTTTCGGATCGCCCCAGGCATTGCCGTCGGCATCGTTGGGGAACAGTCCGCCCACCTTGCCGTTGGTGGAAAGCTGCTTCCACATGCCGGTATAGACGGCGATGATGTCTTCGAGACCCCAGAAATAATGGTAGGCGAAGTTGAAAGGCTTCCACGACGATGGATCGGCGGGATTACCTTGCTGGCCGATGAACCAGGGCTGCCAAGGCGCCATGGTCGAGATGACCGGCACGCCTTCCGCCTCGCAGGTGGTGGCGACCGGGTTGGTGTTCTCGGGCGTCGAGCCGACCAGCATCAGGTTGATCTCGTCGTCGACGATCAGGCTCTTCGCCACCTCGGACGCGCGATTGGGGTTCGACTGGCTGTCCTTGACGATGACCTCGAAGTTCTTGCCCGCCTCGGACGCGAGGAAAGCCTTGATGTTGTAGGCATCGCTTTCGGCGAAACCGGCGAGCGGCCCCGTCTGCGGTGAAACATAGCCCAGGCGAATCTTGGCGCCCTGCGCGAGCGCCGGCGTCGCCAGCCGAGAACCGGCGAGCGCCAAGCCTGTCGCCGCCGACGCTTTCAGTAAGCTCCGTCTTGTAATCATCTGCTCTTCCTCCCTCTTGCCTCTTGTCAGCCTCCTGGACGGCGTCCCTCTAACGCCGCCTGGAGGAGTTCCCTTATCGATCCTGGATCGATCGGCCTCGGATTCGCATAGGCGTTCTTCAACGCGATAGCCGCAGCGCGGTCGAGATCGGCTTCCTTGATGCCGATCTCCTTCAGGCTCAGCGGAGAGCCGACGGATCGCGCGAAATCCCAGAGCCCGCCGCCCGCCGAGCCGCCGCCGAATGCTTCGGCGATCGGGCGCAGCAGATCGGGCACCGCCGCTTCGTTGAAGGCGGTCGTGTAAGGCAGCAGGATGGCGTGGGTTTCGGCATGCGGCGTGTCGAACGAGCCGCCGAAGACATGCGCCAACTTGTGATGCAGCGCCATCGAGACATAGCCGAGCGCGGTTGAGCAGCACCATGCCGCATAGAGCGCCTGCGTCCGCGCCGCGCGGTCCTGCGGATCGCCGATCAGCCTTGGAATGCCGTCCCGGAAGGCAGCCATGGCATCCCTGCACATCAGCACGATCACCGGATTGCGGTCGGGGGCGTAGAAGGCCTCCATAGCATGAGCAATCGCATTCATCGCCGAAGTGACGGTAAGGCCGACCGGCAGGCTAAGTGTCAGATCGACGTCGTAGATAACCGTCTCGGGGCGAATGTCCGGCGAGCGGCGGGTGGTCTTCTCGCCGGCCGCCGTCTCGCCGAGGATGTCGGTCATCTCCGAGCCGGCATAGGTGGTGGGAATGACCACCTGGTCGGCGCCCGTGCGAACGGCAATGGCCTTGCCAAGCCCGGTGGTCGAGCCGCCGCCGAGGCTGACGACCGCAGTGGCGCCGCTGGCCCGGAACGCATCGACCGCCTTTTCCGTAACCTCGACCGGCGTATGCATGACCGCGCCGGCAAAGACCCCGGCGGCGAGGCCGCCAAGGCTTTCAGCCAGCCTTTCCGCATCGGCCTTTTGATGTGGCGTCGACAGCACCAGCGTCTTGTCATGGCCAAGCCGCCGCACCTCCTCCTCGACGCTGGCCATGGTGCCAGCACCGAAGACGACCCGTGTCGTCAGGCCCGGAAAGGTGAAGCTGTCCATCATCGCGCCGCCTCCATACGCGGGCCACGCCCGGCCGCGAGGTCATCGAGGATCGTACCCAGCATGGCAATCTCGGCGTCCGAGACTTCATGGCCGCGGCCCGGGAACAGATCGGCCCGCAGGCTCGCGCCAACGCGGCCCAGTGATTGTGCAGCGTCGGCAAACGCCGAGACCGGAATCCAGGGATCGGCATCGCCACCGGAAAGATAGATTGGCATTCCAACCGGCGCCGCCTCGGATCTTTCGTCCGCCGGTACACCGACACGACAACCCGTGAAGGCCGCCAAAGCGTCCGGCGGCGGCAGCCCCGCGCAGAGATACTCGATCGACAGACACGCGCCTTGCGAGAAGCCCGCGAGAAGAAGCGGCAGTCCGGGCAGTTCCGCCCGCGCCGCCACCATCGCGGCCGCGAGGTGGTCGAGCGCGTCGGAAAGCTGCGCGCGGGCGACTGGCGTCAACGGGTCGACGGCACGCGCCTCCCACCACATGCCGAGCGGTGCGCGCGGCAGGATGAAGGCCACCGCTGACGCAGAAAGCCGCGACAGCACATGGGACTGCATCTCTTCCGGCGATTGGCCGCGCCCGTGGACGAAGACGCAGATCGCCTTCGCCTCCGGCCCCCTTGGCCCAAGCCGGAGCGGACCGCTGCCTGAGCTCACGTGAAATCCGCCTGTTCCAGGCCGGCCTGCAATTCGCCCTCGCGGTCCTTGAACCACGGCGGGAAGACCAGCGTCTTGCCGATCTGGCCCGGGGGCTCGTCCTTGGCCCAGCCTTCCGGCGTGGTCCAGGCAAGCTCGAACATCGCGCCGCCGGGCGAGCGGACATAGCAGGACTTGAAGTAGTTGCGGTCCTTCTGCTCCGAGATATCGGTGAAGCCGAGGCCTTCGATATGGGCACGCAGCTTCAATTGGTTGTCTTCGTCGCCCGTGTTGAGGGCTAGGTGATGGATCGTGCCGCCCGCCAGCGTCCAGGTGCCCTGCGCGCTGTCGCGATCGACGATCACTTCGACCCGCTGATTGACGCCCGTCGCGTCCGGCACGCGGAACACGAGCCCCTCGTGATTGTCGGCCTCCTTCTCAAGCGGCAACGCAATGGTCAGGAAGTCGTCCATGGCCGTGCGATCCATCACCGCCACCACGGCGCCGTAGATGCCCTTGATGCCGTGAGCCTTGCCGATGCCTTGCGTCTCGTTGGTGATGGGCGCGCGCGGATCGCTGTCGCTTTCCACCAGCTCATGCGAGATGCCGCAGGGATGTGCAAAAGACGCGCGGTCGGCGCCAAAGCGTGTGATCTTGGTGGCCTCGATGCCGCGTGCGTTCAGCCGGTCCACCCAGAAATCCGCGGCTCCCTTGGGGATCGACTGCATGATGGTGCGAGACTGGTTGGTCCCGCGGCGGCCATAGACGCCTGGCTTGCGGAACGGAAAAGTGGTGATGATCGTCGAAGCATCACCGTTGGGCGAGCCGTAATAGAGGTGATAGACAGGGATGACGCCGTCGAACAATACGGTGCGCTTCACCGAATGCAGGCCGAGCGCCTTCGTATAGAAATCAAAATCTTCCTGAGCGCCGTCGGTCGACAGCGTCAGATGGTGGTAGCCGCTGATACGGGCCATCGATCATCTCCTCCCAGAGGTTTCGGTTTCGCCCCGCCTTGTCGGGCAGAGCACGAGATTGAGGTCGAGTGCGTGCTTTCGCTTTCCCCCATGGGGCGGCAGCGCGCGGAACTCGGCCATGAGTTCGGGCTTGACCCCGAAAATGGCATCTCGGCCGATTGCGGGGTCCAATCGGTCGAAGATGTGGGTCGTCAGCGTTTCGAAGCCCTGTGCCGAAACGCGAAAATGAATATGGGCCGGTCGCTCGAGGCCAAGGCCAAGCGCCGACATCAATTGACCAACAGGGCCGTCCGCGGGCAGCGTGTAGCCCTTCGGCTTCACCGTCATGAAGCGGAACCGTCCCTGCGGATCGGCACGGAAGCGTCCGCGCAGGTTGAATTCCGGCTGCCTGTCCGGTTCCTGATTCTCGTAGAGGCCCTCGGCATTGGCCTGCCAGATCTCGACCATCGCATCGCCGATCCCCGCGCCGTCGAGCGCAACGACCCGCCCCGTAACCTCCAGCGGCTCGCCCTTGTGGTCGCGCGAGATGTTCCCGCCGAGCGGCATCTCCGGCGCGTCGGCGCGGTAGAAGGGTCCGGCCAGGGTATTGGGGGTCGCCCCGGCGGGGCGTGGGCTGTTTTGATCCTCGATCAGCGAGGACACGCCCAGAACATCGGCGAACAGCACCCATTCCTGGCGCCGCGCATCGGCGTAATGGCCGACCTCGGTCAGAAAATCGATCGCCAGCCGAAATTCCTCGCCGGAGGGTCGCAACTCCACGATGAGCGCGTGCAAACCATCCACGGCTGCCTGCGCCGCCGTCGCCAGGCGGGACGGGCCCATTGCTGTCAGACGCCGAGCGAATTCCTCGGCCTGCGTCGAGATCGCCTTGGGGAATTCATCCCTCTGGGGGTCGGGCTGGCCGTCCATTTCGCCGGGGCCTCCCTTCCCCTTGCCAAACGGGATAGCACGGCCCAACGCGCTGCTTGATGAGATGTCGCGCCCCTTGTATAGCGTTTTGCTATGAAGCTGAACGAGCGCCACCTCATGCAGCTCGCCGCGGTGCTGGATGCTGGCGGCGTGTCGGAAGGAGCCGCCATGCTGGGCCTGACCCAGCCCGCGGTCAGCCGATCGCTGGCCATGCTGGAGGCGCGGGTCGGCGAGCCCCTTTTCCTCAAGGGCCGCCGGCCGTTGCAGGCGACACCGCTCGGCTTCCAGCTGGCGGCGCAAGGGCGCACGATCATCACCGCGTCGCGCAAGGCGTCGGATGCAGTGCAGGGCTTCATGAAGGGCACGAAGGGCGTCGTCCGTGTCGGTGGCGTGCCTTTCTTCATGGATGCGATGATCAGCCGGATGATCGGGGAATTCCAGAAGCTCGAACCCGAGGTCACCGTCCAGCAAAGCTATATGAACCTGCCCGAGATGGTCGCAGCGCTGGAGAGCAACCAGATCGACCTCGGGATCGTGCCGATCGGCGTGCTCGACCTCGGACCAGGCTTCGAATTCACCGAGATCCTGCCAGGACGCAACGTCGTGGCTTGCCGGCCAGACCATCCGCTGCTGCGCAATCGCCGCCTCAGGGCGCATGACCTGACCAGCTTTCCCTGGGTGGCTCCACTGCCCGGCTCTCCGCTGATGTCGGACCTGCAGATGATCCTTATGAGCATCGGCATGTCGGACCTGAACGTGCGCTATTCGGGAGGCTCGTTGATGAGCGTGATCAACTTCCTTGCCGAAACCGATGCGCTGGCCGTGCTGCCGTTCTCCGTGGTCTTCGCGCAACGCAAGGAGAACCGGGTGACGGTGCTCCCCTATGAAATTCCGCAGCCCAGCCGATCACTTGGCATCCTGCGCCGGGTGAGCGGACCGCGCTCGCCCGCGGCAGAGCGCTTCGCCGGCCACGTCACGACCGCCTTCGAGAATCTGAAGCACATCATCAAGCGGCACGAGAATGCCGTCGTCTGGGGCGCTAGCCGGCATTAGCGGGACGGTGTAAGTCACGTCTCGCAGCGAGAGGCGCACCGCCGCTACGGCCTGGACGACAGGTGCGGCGTGCCCGAACTTGGCAGACCGCACGCCATAGTCCGCTCCAAAGGTCGCCGGCAATGTCTGCTTTCAAGCGATGGCAAGGCTGACCGCTACGTCAGAGAAGACGCAGAAAGCAGCCGTTCACGTCGCGGCAGACTTGCTTCGGGTCAGACTTTCCGTCCTCCAGCGGTCTTTTCAGCAGCCGTCAGCGGTCCACTAGGCCGCGACCCCTGCTGCTGTTTGAATTCGACTATTAACTGTTCCATCAAGTTCGATGTTGACCCCTCCCCGTCAGTAGAGTTAATAATCTCCTAATATAAGCGTCTTCTAAAATTCGCGATCGGTAACCGGCGAGTTAGACGATGCAATTGGGGTAGGAGACGCAGAGCCGCGACCAAGGTCGTCGCTGCCACCGTCATCGAGCGACCGTCCGTCCATGAATGACCAGCTTGAACCAGCTGTTCGTAACGGAGCGGCTTGTCTGGATGGCACCGGCAAATGATGCCTACCCGAATCGCACGCCGGTCGCGCGACTGTTCTTCGGCTGGAAGCAGCCGGTCGTTCAGTACTGTGAATGAAGCAGATGGTTGGGCGTCTGTTGTTTAACAACTAGGGGGTTGAAAATGGCTACTCAGGTCACCGGTGCCGGCGGCACTACCGCGTCTTTCTCGAATACACCACAGGCGAAGGATGACCTGTTCACTTATTCGGAAGACGCCACAGGTGTCCTAATCCTGAATGTCTTGGCTAATGATCTGGGAGGCGCAGCCAAACAGCTCTACTCCATCGATAACGCAGACAGTGCGTCCACTGCAACGAAGACATATGCCCCGGCAGATCTGCTCACACGTGACGCGACATATTCCGGAAGTGTCGGAGGGGGGACCGACACGAGTTACCTGGGTGCGCATATCTGGATAGGCACTGACGGTACGATCCACTACAATGCGGCAGATATCGACAGTACGATTCAAGCACTTGGGGCTGGAGAGGTTCTTGTCGATAAAGTGACCTACGCCATTCAGCTCGGCAATGGCACGCTGAGCTGGGCCACGGCCACCATTCAGTTCACCGGCACCAACGACAAACCCGATATCCATCTGGTGACGACCGACAGCGCGACCGCCTCGCTGATCGAGACCAACTCGGCTCTGACGAAGAGCGGCACGCTGACTGTGAACGATGCTGATGTGTCCGACACGGTAACCGCAAGTGTTGCATCAGTGTCGCTCGCCGGCACCACGGGCGGGCTGAACAGCGCCGCCGTGCTCGGCATGCTGACGGTTTCGCCGACCTCGCTTACGGCCAATCCGGGTGAAACCAACAACCTCGGTTGGACCTTCAACTCGGCACCACAGGCTTTCGACTTCCTGGCTGTCGGCGAGACGCTGACGCTCACCTACACGATCAAGGCCGACGACGGCCACTCCGGCACCGACACGCAGACGGTGACGATCACCATCAACGGCACCAATGACGCTCCGGACATCACCGTTGGCGCTGGCGATAGCGCGGCCGCCTCGCTGACCGAGACCAATGCCGCCCTGACGAAGAGCGGCACCCTGACGGTGACCGATGCAGACCTCTCTGATACCGTCACCCCGACTGTCACATCCGTATCGCTCGGCGGCACCACGGGCAGCCTGAACAGTGCCGCCGTCATCGGCATGCTGACGGTTTCGCCGGCCTCGCTTGCAGCCAACCCGACCGACACCCACAATTTGAACTGGTCGTTCAACTCGGCATCGCAAGCCTTCGACTTTCTCGCCCAGGGCGAGACGCTGACGCTCACCTACACGATCAAGGCCGACGATGGCCACACCGGCACCGACACGCAGACGGTGACGATTACTATCACCGGCACCAACGACACGCCCGACATCCATCTGGTGACGACCGACAGCGCGACCG
>NZ_JBFUGI010000012.1:0-261491 GCF_056402995.1 Mesorhizobium sp. P3_A8
AAAGGTCGCCGCGTCATCTGGGGCGGCCGGCATGCTCTGCGCAGGGTGGTCTACATGGCAGCGCTCACCGCCAGCCGCTCAAATCCCGTACTCAGAGCCTTCCACCAGCGTCTCATTGCCAACGGCAAGCAACCAAAGGTCGCCATCGTCGCCGTGGCCCGAAAGATTATGACCATCCTCAGCGCCATGCTTCGACACAACCAACCCTGGTGTCCAGACAAAGCCTGAAAACACAGTTGCTCATCCGTCGCCTTCGGCGACACCTTCTCCCACAAGGGGAGAAGGAAGAGACGCTCTTCAACCTCAATAAATATCAAAGTCGAAATACTTGGCCTGGATCTTCTTGTAGGTGCCGTCGGCGACGATGGCGTCGATGGCCGCATTGAGCTTGTCGCGAAGTTCTGTGTCTTCCAGACGCACGGCGATGCCGGCTTGAGTCTCGGTGCCCTTGACGTCGCCGATCAGCTTGCAGCAGCCGTCGCTTGCCTTCTTCAACCAGTCCACCAGCACGAACTTGTCCGAGATCACGGCATCAAGCCGGCCGTTGGTCAGGTCAGTGATCGCCTCTTCCTGGGTTGGGTAGAGTTTTGCCTCCGCACCCGCCTTGCCATAGGTATTCTGGGCATAATCGGCCTGTGTGGTCGAAGCCTGGGCGCCGACGGTCTTGCCGGCAAGTGCCGCCGGATCGGTCGAGGTCAGTTCGCTGTCCTTCGGCGCCACCAAGGCGAGCGGCGTGGTGTAGTATTTGTTGGTGAAGGCGACCTGCTTCTTGCGCTCTTCGGTGATGCTCATCGAGGCGATAATGGCGTCGAACTTCTTGGCCTGCAGAGCGGGGATGATGCCATCCCAATCCTGGGTGACGATTTCGCATTCGACCTTCATCTGCGCGCACAACGCATTGGCGATGTCGATGTCGAAGCCGACAACCTTGCCGTCAGAAGTAATGGTGTTGAATGGCGGATAGGCACCCTCGGTGCCGATTTTCAATTTCTCGGCAGCCTGCGCCGACAGAGAGCCGGCCGCAATCGCCAACAAGGCAGCGCCTGCCGCCGATAGGATCCATCTTGAAATCTGCATTTTCTTGTTCCCCTTGAGCGCCGCATCCGGGCGACCGACAAACCAGCCAAGCATGATGTGCCAGCGCAGGCAAGTATTTTGCCTGCCGGTAACCGGAGCTCAGCGCGCGGCGCGGAAATGCTTGGAGAGCTTCAGGCCCTGGGCCTGGTAGTTGGAGCCGAGATCGGTGCCGTAGAGCGCCTGCGGCCGCTTCAGCATATGCTCGTAGACCAGCCGGCCGACGATCTGGCCATGGTCGAGGATGAACGGCACTTCGTGGCTGCGCACTTCGAGCACCGCCCGGCTGCCTGTGCCGCCTGATGCCGAATGGCCGAAGCCCGGATCGAAGAAGCCGGCATAGTGGACGCGGAATTCGCCAACCAGCGGATCGAACGGCGTCATTTCGGCGGCGTAGAGCGGCGGCACATGCACCGCCTCCTGGCTGACGAGGATGTAGAATTCATCGGGATCGAGCACCAGTTCGCCGGCTCCGCTCTTGTGGATCGGTTCCCAGAAATCGACGACCTCTTGGGCCGCGCGCTTGTCAACATCGACAAGGCCGGTGTGATGCTTGCCGCGATAGCCGACCAGCCCGTCGCTGTCGCCATTGAGGTCGATCGACAGCGCGATGCCGCCGCCGGAAATATTCGGCGGTTCGGTGGCGACCAGCATCTCGGCGCGGTGCAGTTCATGCAACTCCGCTTCCGACAGCAGCGCGTTGCCGGTGCGGAAACGGATCTGCGATAGGCGCGAGCCGGTGCGCACGACGATCGGGAAGGTGCGCGGGCTGACTTCCAGGTAGAGCGGACCGTTGTAGCCCGCAGCGATCTTGTCGAACTCGTGGCCGCGGTCGGTCATGACACGGGTGAAGATGTCGAGCCGTCCGGTCGAGCTTTTCGGATTGGCTGAGGCGGAAATCTCGGCAGGCAATGCCAGGCTTTCGAGCAGCGGCACGATGTAGACGCAGCCGGTTTCCAGCACCGCGCCTTCGGCAAGATTGATCTCGTGCAGCTTCAGCCGGTCGAGCTTTTCCGAAACCTTGTGGTTGGGGCCGGGCAGGAAGGAGGCCCGCACCCGCCAGGCCTTGTCGCCCAACCTCAGATCGAGGCTGGCCGGCTGGATCTGGTCGGCATCGAGCGCGCGCGACGACTTCAGCGCGCCGGACTGGAACAGCGCGGAAATGTCTTGATCGGGAAGAATGCCTGTCTGCCGCAAAGGCTGGCTCCGTTCCAACTGGTACAAACCTCTTAATCAAGCCGGCAATTGACGCAAGCGCGGCGCGGGTCTAAAGGGTCGTTATCCCGTGGTGATTTGGCCGGTCGGCTTGCAGCCACGTTAAACAAGTCGCTAAAGGACCGTTGGCCGCGAGGCCGTATGGACCGGTTGCGACTTTCGCGGCCGGTTTTTTTGTGTCTGGAAACAAAAGCGATGAGCAGCAAGAAGCGCAACTGGAAGCCTCAGACAGCCCTCGTGCATGGCGGAACCCTGCGTTCCCAATTCGGCGAGACCTCCGAGGCAATGTATCTGACGCAGGGCTACGTCTATGAAACGGCGCAAGCCGCCGAAGCTCGTTTCAAGGGTGAGGAACCCGGCTTCATCTATTCGCGCTACGCCAACCCGACCGTCGACATGTTCGAAAAGCGCATGTGTGCGCTCGAAGGCGCCGAGGACGCGCGCGCCACGGCATCCGGCATGGCCGCGGTGACGGCGGCCCTGCTGTGCAGCGCCAAGGCCGGCGATCATATAGTCGCGGCTCGCGCGCTGTTCGGCTCCTGCCGCTGGGTGGTCGAGACGCTGGCGCCGCGCTACGGCATCGAGGCGACGCTGGTCGACGGCACCGACATCGCCAACTGGGAAAAGGCGGTTAGGCCCAACACAAAACTGTTCTTCCTGGAAAGCCCGACCAATCCGACGCTGGAAGTGGTCGACATCGCCGCCGTCGCCTCGCTTGCCAACTCGATCGGCGCGCGGCTTGTGGTCGACAATGTCTTCGCCACGCCGTTGCAGCAGAAGCCGCTGCAGCTCGGCGCCCACATCGTCGTCTATTCGGCGACCAAGCACATCGACGGCCAGGGCCGCTGTCTCGGCGGCGTGATCCTGTCCGACAAGAAGTGGATCGACGAGAACCTGCACGATTATTTCCGCCACACCGGCCCCAGCCTATCGCCGTTCAACGCCTGGACGCTGCTCAAGGGTCTGGAGACGCTGCCGGTGCGCGTGCGCCAGCAGACGGAGAGCGCCGGCAAGATCGCCGATTTCCTGGCCGAGCAGCCGCAGATCGCTCGCGTCATCTATCCCGGCCGCGCCGACCACCCGCAAGCTGATATCGTCAAGAAGCAGATGTCGGGCGGCTCGACGCTGATCTGCCTCGACGTCAAGGGCGGCAAGCAGGCGGCCTTCGCCCTGCAGAACGCGCTCGACATCGTGCTGATCTCGAACAACCTTGGCGATGCCAAGAGCCTGATCACCCATCCGGCAACGACCACCCACAAGAATTTGAGCGACGAGGCCCGCGCCGAACTCGGCATCGGGCCTGGCACGCTCAGGCTGTCGGTCGGCCTGGAGGACACCGACGATCTTCTGGAAGACATCGCGCAGGCGCTGAAGGCCGCAAAATAGACCCAGTCGAGGCAGCTCGTCCGCGCCGCGATCAGGCGCGCGACGGCGTCTCTTCCAGCTCGGCTGCCTTGGTGCCGATGGTCATGGCGTTGCCGCGCCAGTCGACAGCGCCGCCGAGCCAGCCGCGGACCCACATGGCTGGAAGCATCAAGTCCCGCGCAATCATCGCCGCGACTGTGCGCGACGACAGGTACCAGCCTTTGGACCAGGCCAGGGCACATTCCGGAAGGTAGAAGGCCGTTAGTACGGCGATGGCCGTCAGCGGCAAGCTGACGCCGGCACTTGCCGCCGCAATCAGCGCAAGCACCAGCGGCACCACCGCGCCGGTCAGGATTTCGGGCGCGAAGAACCGCGGAAAGGTGACGCGGCGCAGGCGCGCCCAGCGGGCCTGGCGCGACCAGATCACGCCAAGCGTGCGCCGACCGAGCGGCTGCTCGAAGGGCGCTGCGACGAGATTGACGCATAGGCCAAGTCCATTGACCAGCTTGGTCGCGGCGGCGTCCTCGGCGATTTCGGCCGCCAGCGCTCGGATGCCGCCATTGGCATCCAGCATCGGCTTGTTCCACAACATGCTCTTGCCCTGGGCAAAGCCGAGGCCGAGCGCCTCGCCGGCATACTGCCAGCGAGCCTGCAGCGTGTTGAGGAAGGCGCATTCGACCTCGGCCCAAAAACCGTCCGGCCGCGAACCGATCGGTGTCGAGCAGACAAGGCCGGTATCCGTCCGCCACGCCGCCATCAGATGCTGAACGTAGTCTCTCGGCATCAGCACGTTGGAGTCGGCCAGGACGACCCAGTTGTGCCGCGCGGCTTCCCAGCCTTTGACGCAATTGTTGAGCTTGGGATTGGCGCTGACGCGATCGTCCCCGATCAACAGCCGAGCCGGCACTTTTGGAAAGCGGCCAATGGCGGCGCGGATCAACCTGACCACCGGATCGTCGACATGGGCGACGCAGAAGATCAGCTCGTAGCGCGGCCAGTCGAGCGAGAAGGCGCGCTCCAGCGTCTCCTGCGTGAACGGCTCGACGCCGCGCGACGGCACGATAATCGACACCGGCGGCGATTTGCCAGCTGGCCGTGCGATCGTGCTGCGCCGTTTCAGTTGCGAAGCGGCGAGCAGGATGCTGGCAGCGTTTGAAAGGACAAGGGCAGTCGAAAGCGAGGCGGCTATGAGAGTGAGTTCCATCGAGATCTGGTCACTCCAGAAGAGGCGGCCCGCACCGTGGCAGTTTTCAACAGTTCGACAGAGCGCCGAGTCGCCCGGTGCATGCACCCCACCATTGTCGTGTGTCACTTAAATGACATTCTTTGCCGGCACCTGCGTTTCAAAGTCAGGCGCGACAAGACGCGCACGTTGACCTGCTCGCCGGGAGCGCCGAAAGGTATCGGATTGTTTTGGAGCCGCTTATGTACCGCGCCGTCACGCGCAACATCGAAGTGCAGGTCAGGCCGTTCTACCTTGAGGATCGCTCGGATCCTTCCGAGAACCGTTATGTCTGGGGCTATCAGATAACGATCGACAACCAGTCGGACGAATTCGTGCAGCTTCTGTCGCGTTATTGGCACATCACCGACGGTGCCGGCCGGGTCGAGGAGGTGCGCGGCCCAGGCGTCGTCGGCGACCAGCCCGAACTCAATCCCGGCGACAGTTATCAGTACACGTCGGGCTGCCCGCTCTCGACCCCGTCAGGCATCATGGTCGGGCGCTACACGATGCGCAACAAGCGGGGCGAAACTTTCGATATCGCCATCCCGGCGTTTTCGCTGGATCTGCCGGGGACGAGGCGGACGGTGAATTAGCGTCTTTCTCCCCGTTCCACGGGGAGAAAGACGCTCCTTTACTGCGCAGCGAATTCCGCCGGGTCGAAATCGTACTGCGTCGAGCAGAATTCGCAGGCGACGTGGATACCGCCATCCTCGGTGCTGTCCTTGATCTCCTGCGCGGAAAAACCCTCCAGGATACCGCGGATCTTGTCGCGCGAGCACGAGCACTGGTCGGCGACGGGAACGCCGCCGAAGACCCGCACGCCATGCTCGTGGAACAGGCGATAGAGCAGCCGCTCGGCGCCGATCGTCGGATCGATCAGCTCGGTCGGCTCGATGGTGCCGAGCAGCGCCAGCAACTCCTGCCAGGAATTGTCGGCCGGATCATGGATCTCCTCGCGCGGATCGCCATCGCCACCGGGCAGGTCCGGAACGCGCATGCGCTCAGGCGACTGCGGCAGGAACTGCGCCAGGATACCGCCGGCGCGCCACTGTTCGCGCGCGCCGCCAGGGCCCGGCGTCAACAGCTTGGCGACCGAAAGCCTGATATCGGTCGGGATCTGTTCCGACTGGCGGAAATAGGTGCGTGCTGCATCTTCCAGCGTTTCGCCGTCGAGCTGGACGATGCCCTGATAGCGCTGCGTGTGGGCGCCCTGGTCGATGGTCAGCGCCAGCACGCCGCTGCCGAGCAGCGTCTGCTGGGACGTTTCGCCCGCCGCGACCAATGCCTCGAGCCGGTCGGCGTCAAAGCGTGCATAGGCGCGCAATGCCGAGGGCGTGGAGAAATCCGCCACCAGCATGTCGACCGGCCCGTCGGTGCGGGTCTGCAGGATGAACTTGCCCTCGAACTTGAGCGAGGTGCCAAGCAGCACCGTCAGCACACAGGCTTCCGCCAGCAGGCGGGCAACCGGTTCGGGATAATCATGGCGGCTGAGGATGGCGTCGAGCATCGGCCCGAGCTGCACGGTGCGACCGCGCACGTCGAGCGGGCCGACCTCGAACGGCACGACATGGTCGTCGCCGGCATAGCCGAACTCGCCGAGTTTGGGGTGATGTTCAGTCACTTGATGCATTTCCAACATGACAAAGCTCCAGGGCGCGGCCATGCGACCCGGAGAGGCACATGCGTCCAAACGCGCTTGATTTGCGTGATGCGGCGCAGATAGGCATCGCGCCCCCGCAGATCAAGCGCCCAGACACTTCACGCGCCCAAACACCAGGCAAGCACCGCCTTCTGGGCGTGGAGCCGGTTCTCGGCCTCGTCGAAGACCACCGAATGCGGGCCGTCTATGACCTCGTCGGTTACTTCCTCGCCGCGATGCGCCGGCAGGCAGTGCATGAACAGCGCATCCGGCTTGGCATGCGCCATCAGCTTGGCATTGACCTGGTAGGGCGAAAACACGTTGTGACCGCGGGCGCGATGCTCCTGGCCCATCGACACCCAGCAATCGGTGACGATGCAGTCGGCCTGGTCGACGGCTTCCTCGGGCGAGCGGGTGAAGTGCAGCTTGCCGCCATTCGCCTCGGACCAGTCGATATGCTTCTGTGCCGGCTCGCTGCCTTCGGGCACGGCGACGTTGAGGTTGAAGCGGAACCGCGCCGAGGCTTCGAGCAGCGAATGCAGCACATTGTTGCCGTCGCCGGTCCAGGCGATGGTCTTGCCGGCCACCGGACCGCGATGCTCCTCGAAGGTCATGATGTCGGCCATCAGCTGGCAAGGATGGGTGTCATCCGTCAGTCCGTTGATCACCGGAACGGTGGCATTCTCGGTCAGCTCCAGCAGCCGCTCATGCGAGGTGGTGCGGATCATGATGGCGTCGACATAGCGCGACAGCACCTTGGCGGTATCGGCGATGGTTTCGGAGCGGCCGAGTTGCATTTCGGTGCCGGTCAGCATGATGGTCTCGCCGCCAAGCTGACGCATGCCGACGTCGAAGGAGACGCGTGTGCGCGTCGATGGCTTGTCGAAGATCATCGCCAGCACCTTGCCTTCGAGCGGCCTTGTCCGCTCGCCGGCCTTGAGGCGTGCCTTTCGCACCACCGCGTCGTCCAGCATGAAGCGCAGGTCGCCCTCGGAAACGGTGGAGAGATCGGTGAAATGGCGAACGGACATCAGCAATATTCCGGAATTACTTCGCGGCGGCCGCGGCGATGGCATCTGCCAGGCCTTTGGCACCGGCGCGGATGCGGTTGAGCGCTTCGTGGATCTCGGCGTCGGTGACGGTGAGCGGCGGCAAAAGGCGAATGACGTTGTCGCCGGCCGGAACCGTCAGCAAATGCTGGTCGCGCAGCGCCATGTTCACCTTGGTGTTGGGCATGGCGCATTTAAGGCCAAGCATCAGGCCGGTGCCCCTGATGTCCTCGATGACATCGGGAAACTCGTCGGCGACCGCCGCCAGACCTTGCTTCATCAGCAGCGCCTTGCGCTGGACGTCTTCGAGGAAGCCGTCTTCCAGCACCACATCGAGCACGGCGTTGCCGACCGCCATCGCCAGCGGGTTACCGCCGAAGGTGGTGCCGTGCACGCCCGACGTCATGCCGACCACAGCCTCGTCGGTGGCCAGGCAAGCGCCCATCGGGAAGCCGCCGCCAATGCCCTTGGCGATCGCCATGATGTCGGGCGTCACGCCCGTCCACTCATGCGCGAACAGCTTGCCGGTGCGGCCAATGCCACACTGGACCTCATCGAAGATCAAGAGCAGGTCGTGCTGGTCGCAGAGCTGGCGCAGCCGCTTCAACGATTGTGTCGGGACCGGACGGATGCCGCCCTCGCCCTGCACCGGCTCGATCAGGATCGCGGCGGTTTCCGGCGTAATCGCCTTCTCGGCGGCATCGATATCGTCGAAGCCAACCTGGTCGAAGCCTTCGACCTTGGGGCCGAAGCCTTCGAGGTATTTGTATTGGCCGCCGGCCGCGATGGTCGCCAGCGTGCGGCCATGGAAGGCGCCTTCGAAGGTGATGACGCGGAAGCGCTCGGGATGCCCTTTGACGAAGTGGTAGCGCCGCGCCGTCTTGATCGCACATTCCAGCGCCTCGGCGCCGGAATTGGTGAAGAACACCTTGTCGGCGAAGGTGGCGTCGGCCAGACGCTCGCCAAGCCGGCTCTGCCCCGGAATCTCGTAGAGATTGGAGACGTGCCAGAGTTTTGCCGCCTGCTCGGTGAGAGCCGCGACCAGATGCGGATGACTGTGGCCGAGCGAATTAACCGCGATACCGCCGGCGAAATCGAGATATCGCTCGCCCTTGTCGGTAACCAGCCAGGTGCCTTCCCCGTGGTCGAAAGCCAGGGGAGCGCGAGCAAAGGTCTCGTAAAGCGCCGAACCGCTCATTATATGCGTCTCCGGTACCGGAAAATCAAAAAAGCCGCCAAAGCGGCGGCCTTGTGCGGCTTATCGTGTTTTTCGGCCATGAAGTCAACGAAAACGTCGCGTAGTGGCGCGCGATCAGCCCCCTAACTCGACGCCGGCTCATGAGCGACCGGGCAAGTTGGGGAAAACCGAAAAAACCGATTCGTGTTGCACTTCGGACTCTTGTCACCGAGTCAGCGCATAAGGTAATTGTAGTCGAGAAATAACTAGATTTCGTGCGGCGGACCTAATCACCAGATATATGTGGTGTCTGCCCCAGCAAGGTTGCTGGGTCGGGAAGGGATTCCGATTGCGCACGCTTAGCAGGAGCGCGGTCTCATGAACTGGACTGACGAGCGGGTCGAACTTCTCAGGAAACTGTGGTCGGAGGGTCTGAGCGCAAGCCAGATTGCTGCCCAGCTTGGAGGGGTGAGCCGCAATGCCGTCATCGGCAAGGTGCACCGGCTGAAGCTGTCGGGCCGCGGCCGCGCAACGGCGACACCGGCACGCCAGAAGAAGACGGCTCAGGGATCGACCGTTCAGAAATCGGTGGCGCGCGCCGCAAGCACGGCACGCCACGTCACGACTTCGATCGGCGCAACTGCCTTGCAGACCCAGTTCGATGCCGAGCCAGTCGCACGCCATCATTACATCCGTCCGGTTGAAAATGTCGTGGTACCGATCTCACGGCATCTGCAGCTCGTCGAACTGACCGAGCGCACCTGCAAATGGCCGAACGGCGATCCGCTGTCGGAAGACTTCAATTTCTGCGGCAACGAGGCCGCCGAAACCGGTCCGTATTGCAAGTATCATGCCCGCGTGGCGTTTCAGCCGGCGGCGGAGCGGAGGCGCAATCGCTGAATAGCGAATAGCGAATAGCGAATAGCGAATAGCGAATAGCGAATAGCGAATAGCGAATAGCGAATAGCGAATAGCGAATAGGAACGGCTTGGCTTCTGTGACTGGGAGCAAGCCGTTTTTTGTTGCTATTCGCCACTCCCTATTCGCTCTCTTTTCATAGCCACCCATTCTTGCGGAACCGCCAGTACAAGAACGAGCAAATCAAGGCGATCGCGGCCAGCACAATCGGGTAGCCATATTCCATCTTCAGTTCCGGCATGTCGTCAAAGTTCATGCCGTAAATGCCGGCGAATGCCGTCGGCACGGCCAGGATGGCCGCCCATGAGGCGAGTTTCTTGGAGATCGCCGTTTCCTGGCTCTGGCCGACCAGCAGGCTGGCCTCGAAGGCGAAGGCCAGCACCTCGCGCAGACTGTCGATCTTTTCCTGGACGGTGCGGATGTGGTCGGTCACATCACGAAACAGTGGATGCATGGCAGTGTGGATCTGCGGCAGGTCGGCGCTGGTCAGCCGCCGGCAGACTTCCACCAGCGGCAGTGCGGCATTGCGCAGGCGCAGCAGATCGCGGCGCAGCATATAGAGCCGCTCGATGTCGGGGCCGGTCATCGGCTTCAAAAGGACCTTGTCCTCGATCGCCTCGACCTCGTCCTCGATCTGTTCGAGCACGGGCATGTAGTTGTCGACGATGAAGTCGAGAATGGCATAGAGGACGAAATCCTCGCCCTTGGCCAGCGAATGCGGGCAGCTTTCCCAATGCTGGCGCACGGCGGCGTAGGAGGTCGACGGACCGTGCCTGACGCTGACGATGTAGCCCGAGCCGACAAACAGATGCGTTTCGCCGAAAGTGACGCGGCCTTCGATCAGTTGCGCGGTGCGGGCGACGATGAACAGCGCGTCGCCATATTGCTCGATCTTCGGCCGCTGGTGCGGATGCTCGGCGTCCTCGATCGCCAGCTCATGCAGATGGAACTGCGCCTTGACGCGCAGCAATAGGTCACGGTCAGGTTCTAGCAACCCGATCCAGACGACGTGACCCGATTTCTTGGCCCATTCGCCGGCTTCCTCGATCGGAATGTCGGCGATGCGCTTGCCGGCCGTATAGACACTGGAGGCAATGATGCCTGATGTCGGCGCCGCGGGCTTGAACTCTCGGACATATTCCATCGCAGCCTCCGGAAAGCAGGGCCTTTATCAAGGCCTGAGAAGCTTAACGCCGGGATAGTTTAGCGCAATATGATCTGGCGTTCGAGTGGACGAACGTTCATTTCGCCGAAAGCGGCGCTGACACGCTGATCTTGTCCGTCTTGTCGCCCTTCGGCCGGTCAGCCGGCATCTGGTCGCCGGTGACGATGTAATAGATGGTCTCGGCGATGTTGGTGGCATGATCGCCGATGCGCTCGATGTTCTTGGCGCAGAACAGCAGATGCGTGCAGGGCGTGATGTTGCGCGGATCTTCCATCATGTAGGTCAGCAATTCGCGAAACAGCGACGTGTACATGGCATCGATCTGGTCGTCGCGGTCGCGCACGAAGCCTATTCTGTCGACCGAGCGCGACGCGTAGACGTCGAGAACTTCCTTGAGCTGGGTCAGCGCCAGATTGGCCAGGGCCTCCAGGCCGCGGAACAGGCTGGTCGGCTGGCGGCCGTCGGTGACGGCGACCACCCGCTTGGCGACGTTCTTGCCGAGGTCGCCGACCCGTTCGAGGTCGGCGGAAATACGGATGGCGCCGACGATCTCGCGCAGATCCGTCGCCATCGGCTGGCGCTTGGCGATGATGATGATCGCCTTGTCGTCGATTTCGCGCTGCCCTTCATCGAGCACGGCGTCGTCACGGATGACCTTCTGGGCCAATCCCGGATCGGCATTGACGAGAGCAGCGACCGCTTGCTCGACCATGCGCTCGGCATGACCGCCCATCGCGGCAATGCGCTTGGACAGATACTTCAGCTCCTCGTCATAGGCGCTCATTATGTGCACGGACTGCATGGATGAATGCCTTCCCACGGGTTCTTGATCTTGAGTCGTTTCCTCGAATCCCCGCTGATACGCTAGCCGGATGACAGAAAAAAGAAACGGTTCCGTGGAAAACTAGGGCGATATCAGTGCGTCGGCAAATGAACCGAGAAGGCGGCGCCCTTGCCGACCTCCGACTTGATCGTCAGCCGGGCATTGTGACGCGTCAGGATGTGCTTGACGATCGACAGGCCAAGGCCGGTGCCTTTCTGGGTCCGGCTGGTTTCGACGTCGATGCGATAGAAGCGCTCGGTGATGCGCGGAATATGCTCCTCGGGAATGCCGGGGCCGAAATCCCTGATGGTCACGTCGATGCCGGGTTCGGAACCGTCATCGGCGTGTGCGATCGACACCAGGACACGGCCGCCCGACTGGCCGTATTTGCAGGCGTTTTCCAGCAAGTTCTCGAAAACCTGGAACAGCTCGTCGCGATCGCCCGGCACATTGAGAGGCCCCTTGGCGAAATCGCGCTCGATGGCAACGCTGTTTTCGCGGGCAAGCGGGGCCAGCGAGTCGATGACGCTGTCGACGGTCTGGCGCAGATCGACCTCCGTCCCGGGCTTCAGATAGGGCTTCATCTCGAGCCGCGACAGCGACAGCAGATCGTCGATCAGGCGCGCCATGCGGCCGGTCTGGTTTTGCATGATCTGCAGGAATTGCTCGCGCGCCGCCGGATCGTTGCGGGCCGGTCCGCGCAGTGTTTCGATGAAACCGGCGATCGAGGCGAGTGGGGTGCGCAATTCATGGCTGGCATTGGCGATGAAGTCGGCGCGCATGCGGTCGATGCGCCGTGTCTCGCTCTGGTCCTTGAACACCAGCACATAGAGGTCGGTGCCGTGGCCGACCGAGGACGCGCTGACCCGGTAAGCCCGTTCGACCGGCAGCTTCTCGGTATAGTCGACGACATCCGAGGCGATCATGCCGGACAGCACGCTGTCGAGCAGGGTCTGCATTTCCGGCGCCCGGAATTTCAACGGCAGCGACAGGCCCGGTGCGATCCCGCCAAAGGCGGCAAAGGCGGCGGCGTTGGCATGGACGATGGTGGCGGCATGGTCGAAGATGATGAGCGGGTCAGCAACAGCCGCCGCCAGATATTCGCCCGACAGGCGCTGCAGGCCGATCGCCTCGATCGCGGCAGCACTCTGCGCGGACTGGCGCAGGCCCGCGGCCGGCAGCATCGCCGCTGCAAGCAACAGGAGCAGCGCCGGCACCAGCACGTAGGCGGAAACACCCGCGAAGGCAAAGGCGATAAGGACCGCGACGACACCGGCGGCTAGCAGCCAGCGGCTGTGCCACAGCCGGGTGGCCAAGGCTTGCGCCATGCCATTCTGTTCTGCGTCCAGGTTGGTCATTCGCTTGCGCGCCCGCGTCCCATGCCTTCGCATCCGCCGCACGGCAACGGAAACTTCCGCTGGACCGGTCCGGAGGCTCCCAATAGCATGAGTCCGTCAGCTGAAAAGGGTTCGTCTCGATGAAAAAAGCCAAGGAAAAGCCTGCCGCGCCGGCTTCAGGTCCGCTGAAGATCAGGATCGATGGCAAGGAACGGGAGTTCGACATCGAGAATCCCGAGCTTCCGGACTGGGTCGAGGACAACAAGCTGACCGCGGGCGGCTACCCATACGACAAGAAGATGAAGAGCGAGGAGTATGACGAGACGCTCGAGAAATTGCAGATCGAGCTGGTCAAGGCGCAGGCATGGCTGCAGGCGACCGGCAAGCGGGTGATGGCGCTGTTCGAGGGCCGCGACGCCGCCGGCAAGGGCGGCACGATCTTCGTGCTGCGCCAGTACCTCAATCCGCGCACGGCACGCAACGTGGCGCTGACCAAGCCGACCCCCACCGAACTGGGGCAATGGTACTACCAGCGCTATGTCGACCATTTCCCGACATCGGGCGAGTTCGTCACCTTCGACCGTTCCTGGTACAACCGCGCCGGTGTGGAACCGGTGATGGGTTTCTGCACGCCCGAACAGCATGAGAAGTTTCTCGACGAGACGCCGCATTTCGAGCGGATGATCGTCAACGACGACATCCACTTCTTCAAATTCTGGCTGAACATCGGTCGGGAAACGCAGCTCGAGCGCTTTCACGATCGCCGCTATAGCCCGTTGAAGAGCTGGAAGTTCTCGCCGATGGATGTCGCTGGCATCACCAAATGGGACGATTACACCAGGGTGCGCGACACCATGTTCGAGCGCACCCACAAGGAGTTCGCGCCGTGGATCATCGTGCGGGCCAATGACAAGCGGCGCTCGCGGCTGGCGGTGATGCGGCGCATCCTGTTGTCGCTGCCCTATGAGGGGCGCGATCTCGATGTCATCGGCAAGGAAGACAAGAAGATTATCGGCGAAGGGCCGTCATTCCTCGGCAAGGAAGGTTGATGTTTCCGCGCCGCGCGGCCAATGGGCAGCGCGGCGCGGTATCTTCGTAATTGCTCAGGCGGCGAGCCGGGCAATACGCTGAAGGCGGCGCAGCGTGGTGTCGTCCTGCAGCGCCTGCTGGAACAGCGATATCTCCTGGTCGATGCGGTCGCACAACGCGGCGGTGTTCCCCTTGAGCAAGCCGCGGGTCTGCAGCAGGGCGGCGACCGGCTTCTTGACGAGCTGCCTGGCTCGGCCGAGCGTCGCCTCCTCCACACCGTCATCCACGATCTCGGCGACGAGGCCGAGCGCCCTGGCATCCTCGGCGCGAAGCGTGTCGCCGAGGCAGAAGAAACGGAAGGCGCCGGCATAGCCGAGCTTCTGCGGTGCCAGGATGCTGGTCGCCGCGTCCGGCACAAGGCCGAAATCGACGAACGGCACCCGGAACGTGCTTTCATTCGAGGCGATCACCATGTCGCAGTGGAACAGGATGGTGCAGCCGACGCCGACGGCATCGCCATCGACGCAGGCGAGGATGGGCTTGGGGAACGTCGCCAGCGTGCGGAACAGGTCGGTGACGGCGGCGATCAGCTTCTGATGCTTGGTGGCGTCGAGAAATTCGGAAAAGTCGCCGCCAAGGCAGAAGCAGCCCGCCAGACCACGCAGCACGACGACACGAACCTTGTCATTGTCGGCGGCTTCATGAAACGTCCTGGCAAGGCTTTCATAAGCCCTTCTGTCGAGCACCGGGCGGCCGTCATTCGACGACACGGTGACGATCAGCGTGTGGTTGCGCAGTTCGGGTTGCGGGTGCGCGCCCATCGGCGATCTCATGACGCCCGCCTTTGGCCGAACATATCGGGGTATCCCCTGGCCAGAACGGGAGCATGATGATTGCGGCGCGAACGCACCACGTCCAGCGTGTGCTCGTTGAAGGAGAGCAGCGTCGCCACGACCTGCTGATTGCCGTAGGTGCGCTGATAGCCCAGCGGGGTCGCCAGGAAATGCAGCTGCAAGGCGCGCAACACCCACATCGGCTCGAACTCGATGATCACCTTGTCGACGCCGCGCTTCAGCCCCCACTCGACGAAGCCGGCGATCAATTCGGTACCGACGGTCGATACGCCGCGACGGCCATCACGATAGCCGGCAGCCACCGCGTAACGGGTCAATTCCCAGATGTTGGGGCCCGATGGCGGCGTTCCTTCGGAAAGGTCGGTCAAAACCTCAGTCAGCAGATGGGGCCGCGTGGTCGGCAGCATCCTCTGATAGCCCGCGACCTCATTGCCTCTGATGACGATCTGATGCACCGCCTCGTCATGGTCGAACTGGTCGACTTCATATCCGTCCGGGCGCCGCAGGTCCTCCCACCCCATCTCCTCGACAAATATCTGGTAGCGCAGTCGATGGACGGCCTCCCAAAGGTCGGGACGTTCCATCAATTCCTGAGTTGTAAGACAAAAAAGCATTCCGTCGTCTCCTGGGTTTAAGAGGAAGATACGGCCGTGCTTTCTTGAGAAAATTGCGTGATCACGTAGGCGAGAAATTCTAGGTCGGCACGGCCGACCTAACTAATGTAGCCGCGCCTTATCGCTTCGGCGACAGCCTGGACCCGGTTGACGGCACCGAGTTTGCTTTTGGCGTTAAGAAGATGTTTCTCCGACGTGTGCTCGGAGATGCCGAGGATTTGAGAAATCTCCCATTCCGACTTGCCGACGGCGGCCCATTGCAGGCATTCGCGTTCGCGCGGGGTCAACTCGATATGGTCGATTGTCTTGGTCGCCATGGTGTGGAGTTGCATGGCGCGGCCAACGGCATAGGTCGAGACCAGCGACACCAGCCCGAACTCGGCGGCCGACAGTTCCACGGCCTCGCCACCCAACGACACCATGACGATCTGGCCATCGAGCGTGATCAGCGGAAAGGCCAGCCCGTCGCGCAGCTTGAAAGCGCCGGCATCGCCCATCACTTCGCCGCTGCTCTTGTCGATGCGGATGCCCTGGGCGGCTTCGCGCCACTGGAAAGGCGCCTGCAACTGCTTCATGTGGCTGACCACCGGATCGTGGTCGACATAGTTGCGCGCCACGTAGCGCTCCAGCCATTCGACGGGCCAGTCGCACAGCAGCACATGCTGCTTTTGCTGACCGGTCGGCGTGCCCGGCTGCGGAACGGTCCCGGCCATCAGCGCGGTCAGACCGAAATCCGACGTTACCCCCAACAATTTCTCGCAGACCGCCGCCGCCGTTCCGGCGTGCTGCAGTTGGTCTATGTATTCCAGCGTGCGATCGAACTGACCCATCGCAACATCAACCCCATGTTGCCTTATGCATTAAGATCAATG
The DNA here is from genome assembly GCF_056402995.1 of Mesorhizobium sp. P3_A8. NCBI lineage: Bacteria > Pseudomonadati > Pseudomonadota > Alphaproteobacteria > Hyphomicrobiales > Phyllobacteriaceae > Mesorhizobium > Mesorhizobium sp. P3_A8. Next base: position 16,357 of record NZ_JBFUGI010000012.1, read on the forward strand.
GTCCATGCATTGTCCGCACTTTGCCACCGACCGCGGATTGCAACGCGCTCATTTCCGGTTGTGGTTCTCGACCCTGATCCCCCAACCAGAGTAGCCACCGCTGTTTGCAAACGCGCTAAAGCATACCCTGAAATCGGCGCGTTGAAATCAAAAACCATTGTGCCTGTACCATTTTCGTACCAAAACCTGTGCGAATTACGAGTGCGGCGGAGTTCTATCGTGGCGTTCCAATGGAGGTCCCTGGTGCTGGCGTCGCTGCTGATAGCGGCGCTGCCATTGGCTGGCGGGCGCGCGGCGGAACCGCAGGTGCCGGTGTTGTGGGACGCCAAGGAACGGTTGCCCAAACCCGACCTTTCCGCGCTGCCACGGCTGCGCTTCCTGACGACCACGGATTTTCCGCCGTTCAATTTCCTCGATGGCGCGGGAAAACTGTCCGGTTTTCACATCGACCTGGCACGTGCCATCTGCGCCGAACTCGGCATCGTCGACAAATGCCAGATCCAGGCATTGCCCTGGGGCGAGCTCGAGGGGGCACTGGAGAAAGGCGAAGGCGAAGCCATCATCGCCGGCATCGCCGCAACGCCGCAATCGCGCCAGACATACGCCTTTTCGCGCTCCTATCTGCAGTTTCCGGCGCGCTTCATCATGCCCAAGAGCAAGGCATTTGCAGAACCGATTTTCGACAAGCTGCGCAGCAAGCGCGTCGGCGTGCTTGCCGGCTCGGCGCATGAGCGCATGCTGCGCGAGTATTTCAACACGGTCCAGATCGTCTCCTTCGACGGGCCGGAAGCCCTCTACAGCGATCTCAAGGCGGGCAAGATCGACGCCGCGTTCGGCGACGGCATGCGCTTCGCCTTCTGGCTGGGCGGCTCGGATGCGGCCGGCTGCTGCCGCTTTGCCGGCGGTCCCTATCTGGCGCCCGAATATCTGGGCACCGGCATGGCCATCGCCACACGGGCCGACAATCCGGCGCTGGCCGCCGCGATCGATTACGCGCTGCAGGAGATTTCGATGAAGGACACCTTCGCCGAATTCTATCTGCGCTATTTCCCGGTCAGTTTCTTCTAGGGGCTGCCCCGCTCGCAGGGACTCAGGTCAGCGTGCGCAGCCGCGCCTTGGCCGCGCGGCCGATGGCGGCGACGGTCAGTGTGTCGAGATCGAGCTCACGGCGGATCAGCTGCAGCACCCGAACTTCTTCCAGGCGCATTTCAAGATCGACGGCGGCGACTTCGAAGGCGGCGGCATAGGCGGTGTCGCGCAGACGCTCCGGCAGGGCTTCGGCAACCTGGGCGAGGACACCCTCCAGGCCATCCTTCTCATGCAGCAGCTTCTGACAAGCCTGGGCGACGGGAACCAGCCGATCCTGCTTGAAATCCTCGAACACCGGCCATGAACGGACAACGTCGCCGATCCGGGCCAGTTCGACATCGGTCATGTCGCGGTCGGAGGCCGAGGTGATGACCATCAGGTAGATCAGGGCTTCATGCGGGGTCGGCGACGGCATTCTTTACTCCTTGAACGGGCCTCGAAGGTAGGAACGAGGGCCAAGGGCCGCAAGGAAAAAGCGCTGCGCTCGTTGACGCTCCGGCCACGCACGCCTAGAGACCGGTTGAAAATCGACACTGCGGCCCTATCAGGCGAATTTGGCCGGCGAATAATTGGAAACGTTGACATGGCGGGATCAAACATCATCGATCTCAACCCCGAACTGCTGGCGGCCGCGACCGAGAGCAAGGCGTGGCCGTTCGAGGAAGCCAAAAAGATTATCGAGCGCTACAAGGGCGCCGACTTTCCCGAAACCATCCTGTTCGAGACCGGCTATGGTCCGTCCGGCCTGCCGCATATTGGCACGTTCGGCGAGGTGGCGCGCACCTCGATGGTGCGCCATGCGTTCCGCGTGCTGACACAAGACAAGGTCGCGACCAAGCTGCTCTGCTTTTCCGACGACATGGACGGCATGCGCAAGATCCCCGACAGCGTGCCGGATCGCGCCGCGCTCGAGCCGCATCTGCACAAGCCGCTGTCTTCGGTTCCCAATCCGTTCGACGGCGACTATGCGAGCTTCGCCGACCACAACAATGCGATGCTCTGCCGCTTCCTCGACACGTTCGGCTTCGACTACGAATTCGCCAGCGCGACGCAATACTACAGATCAGGCCGTTTCGACGCGATGCTGCTGCGCGCCGCCGAACGCTATGACAAGATCATGGCGGTGATGCTGCCGACGCTCGGGCCGGAGCGGCAGGCGACCTACAGCCCGTTCCTGCCGATCTCGCCGAAGAGCGGCCGCGTGCTTTACGTGCCGATGAAGCATGTCGACGCTAAGGCCGGCACCATCACCTTCGACGACGAAGGCACCGAGACCACGCTTTCGATCACCGGCGGTCGGGTGAAGCTGCAGTGGAAGCCGGATTTCGGTATGCGCTGGGCAGCGCTTGGCGTCGATTTCGAAATGTTCGGCAAGGACCACCAGACCAATGCCGTGGTCTATGACCGCATCTGCAACATTCTGGGCGGACGCGCGCCGGAGCATTTCGTCTACGAACTGTTCCTCGACGAAAACGGCCAGAAGATCTCGAAGTCGAAGGGCAATGGCCTGTCCATCGACGAATGGCTGACCTACGCGCCGACCGAAAGCCTCGGGCTCTACATGTACCAGCGCCCACGGCAGGCCAAGAAGCTCTATTTCGACGTCATTCCTAGGGCCGTGGACGAGTATTACACCTTCCTCGCCGCCTACCCCAGGCAGGACTGGAAGGAGCGGCTGGGCAATCCGGTCTGGCACATGCATGACGGCAACCCGCCCGCCATCGATATGCCTGTGCCGTTCTCCCTGCTGCTCAACCTGGTCAGTGCCTCCAATGCGCAGAACAAGGATGTCCTGTGGGGCTTCATCTCGCGCCATACCAAGGATGTGACGCCGAAGACGCATCCGGAGCTCGATCAGTTGGTTGGCCATGCGATCCGCTATTTCGACGATTTCGTGCGGCCGACGAAAACCTTCCGGCCGGCCGACGAGGTCGAGCGCGAGGCGCTCGAGGCCCTGGACGCAGCTCTTGGCACGCTGCCGGCGGACGCCGGCGGCGAAGCGATCCAGAACGCTTCGCTCAACGTGGCGCGCAAGATCGAACGCTATCAGGATCATTCCAAGCAGAGCCCGGAAGGCGGCCCGGGCGTTTCGGGCGCCTTCTTCCAGATGATCTACCAGGTGCTCATCGGCCAGGAGCGCGGCCCGCGCTTCGGCTCATTCGCCGCGCTCTACGGCGTCGCCGAGACCCGCGCACTCATTCAGCAGGCGCTGGCTGGTCAACTGGTTTGACGGCGCCGCCCTCCTCTTTCAGGATTGAGCCCTCTTCCAGGATCGAGCCCGGCGCCTGTGGCGCCGGGGCCGGCGCGGCCGGCACCGCCGAGATGCCGGCAAGGTTCGGCGCCGACCCGAAAATGCCCTTCTTCGCGCTTTGTGCCTTTTCGCCGGCCTCGACATAGGGCCCGCCCTTGGCAGCACGCGCCCAGCCATTGTCGACCAGCCATTGACCGACATCCTGCTTGCCGATCCGGCATTCCGCAGCGATCCGGTCGCGTCCGCCTTCGGGCGGCACCGTGCAGACCACGGCGCGGCCGCGCAGGAAGGCGCGGAACGCGGTGCGCGCACGGATGCCGCACGGCCAGGATTTGCCGTCGGAGGTGCAGGTCTCGTCCTGCCCGACAACATCGATGCCGGAAACCGCGACCGAATAGCCTTTTGCCTCGATCAGGCCGGCGGCCGTCGCGACCGGCTGGAACAGCTTTGTACCATCCCAGTCGTCGGGCATCTTCGGCTTGGGCGGCATGGCGAGCGCCAGCTTGCTCAATGGCTCGCGCGGCTCGACCCGCTCGAGCTCTCCGGCGGGCAGTTCCGGCGGCGCGACGACGTCCGGATCGATCGCCCGCGAATGCACCGCCGGCTTTGGCTGCGCAGCGGCCGGCGCGGGAATGGCTGACGTGGCCGGCTCGTCGGGCCCGGCATCGGTGCCGGCCTGTGAGATCGTGTCCGCGCCGGGATCGATCTGATCTACCGCAACAGTGCTTTCGCTTCCTTTCAGCGTGCGGCCGCCGGCGACGACCAAAGCCGCCATAACCGGGATCATCAGAACCGCCAGGACAAGATGAAGAAGCCTCATCTACTGGCTTGCCCAGACAATCCGCGCCACCCATTCGACATCACGCATGGCAATGTCGCGGTCGGGATGATCGGGATTGAGCGAGACCAATGCGATCGCCTTGACGGTCTGGCGCTCGAGTACCTTGGCCATCACCTCGCCTGATGTGGTCTTGACGACGACGCGATCGCCCTTGCGGGTGACTGCACCCGGCTCGACGATGAGGACGTCGCCATTGCGGTAGAGCGGCAGCATGGAATCGCCTTGCACCTGCAGCGCATAGGAGCTTTCTGTCGATTGCGCCGGCAGTTCGACCAGATCCCAGCCCTGCCCCGCCGGAAAGCCGGCATCGTCGAAGAAGCCGCCAGCGCCGGCCTGGGCAAAGCCAAGCAGCGGCACGGAGCGCCGGTGAGCTGGTGTGGCGCCCGTGCGGCCTTCGATCAGCCCGGTGAATTCGTCGAGCGACGCACCCGTGGCCTCGATGATCTTGGCGAGCGATTCGGTCGAAGGCCAGCGCGGCCGGCCGTCCGACGACAGACGTTTCGACTTGTTGAAGGCCGTCGAATCGAGGCCCGCGCGCCTTGCCAGACCTGACGCCGAAAGCGAATAACGCTCGGCAAGAGCATCGATGGCGGCCCAGACGCGGTCGTGCGAGAGCATATCGTGCTCTCCTTCAAGACAGGAAAAAATGCCTTTTCCTTCTAGTCCGCGAATGCCGGTTTGTCCACCGGCCGCGCTCCCCTGGCGCACGTTTCTGCCGGTCGCGCAAATCCAATTCCCGGGATCAATCAGCCGCCTTGGCGAGGCTACGCAAACCCTGGTGCGACGTCATGAAACGCCGTTCAGCCTGCGTCGGGGGTCTCGGGTTTGCCGAGCGGCCAAGTGCCGCGACAACCTCATCGATATCGAGAAAGCGGCGCGCCTTGCGGTCGTAGACGCCGGCCGTCGTCAGGATCAAAGCGGCCCTCTCGCCATTGTCGAGGACGAAGCGGTGCTTGCCGATGACCTGGCTGCCTTCCCAGGTTTCGATCGAGGACACCACTTCGAAGCGGCGCCACAGCCTGATCTCGCGCGCATAGACCGCCTGCAGCCCGCCCATCATCGGCGCCCAGCCGTTCTTGCGCGCCAGCGTGATCAGCCCGGCGCGGACGAACAAATCGATGCGGCCGAGGTCGGCCAGCATCATATAGCGCGCATTGTTGAGATGGATGTTGAAATCGATGTCGGTCGGCAGGCAGCGAAAGGCCAGCCGGCTTTCACCGCCCATCATATAGGGGCCACGGCTTCGCGCAGTGGCCAGCATGCGCGCCATGCGCGCCCAGACGTACATAGTCCTGCGTCAGGCGGCCTGCTTCACGTCGCCCTTCGCGTAGGGGTCGAAGCGCTGGTAGAAGGTTTCGCCCTTCTCGGCCATGTCGATGAGCAGCCTGGGCGCCTTGAATTCGGCGCCGTACTTCTTCTGCAGCCCCTTGGCGATCTTGACGAATTCCTTGGCGCCGATGCCGTCGATATAGGACAACGCGCCGCCCGTGTAGGGCGCGAAGCCGAAGGCCAGGATCGAGCCGACATCGGCCTCGCGCGGGTCGGTGACAATGCCCTCTTCCATCACCCGTGCGGCTTCCAGCGCGATGGTGACGAGCAACCGCTGCTGCAGTTCCTCATAGTCGACCTTCTCGGCCGCGAGCTGCGGATAGAGGTCCTTCAATCCCGGCCACAGCTTCTTCTTGGCCGGCTTGGCCGGATAGTCATAGAAGCCCTTGCCGTTCTTGCGACCGAAACGGCCATGGTCGTCGACCATGGTGTTGATCAACGCTATCTGCTTGGGGTCGACAGCCTTGTCGCCGAGATCCCTGATGGTCTGCTTCATGATCTTCTGGGCGAGGTCGATGGCCGTCTCGTCGGTCAGCGCCAAGGGGCCAACCGGCATGCCGGCGGCCTTGGCCGCATTCTCGATCATCGGCGCCGGCACGCCTTCGATCAGCATCTTGTAGGCTTCCGACATGTAACGCAGCACGCAGCGGTTGACGTAGAAGCCGCGCGTGTCGTTGACGACGATCGGCGTCTTCTTGATGGCGCGCACGAAATCGATCGCGGTCGCCAGCGCCTTGTCGCCGGTCTTCTTGCCCAGAATGATCTCGACCAGCATCATCTTGTCGACCGGCGAGAAGAAATGGATGCCGATGAAGTTCTTCGGCCGCGTCGAATTCTTGGCGAGACCGGTGATCGGGATGGTCGAGGTGTTCGAGGCGAAGATCGCCGATGACTTCAGCACGGCCTCCGCCTGTTCGGTTGCGGCCTTCTTGACGGCCGAATCCTCGAACACCGCCTCGACGACGAGGTCGCAGCCAGCGAGATCGGCGTAGTCTGATGTCGGCGTGATCAGCGACAGGAGCTTGTCCCGCTCCTCGGGCTTGGCGCGACCCTTCTTGACCTGATCCGAGACCAGGCTGTCGGAATGCGCCTTGCCCTTGCTGGCGGACTCGATATCGCGGTCGAGCAGCACCACCGGGATGCCGGCCTTGGCGGTGACATAGGCAATGCCGGCACCCATGAAGCCGGCGCCGAGAATGCCGATCTTCTTGAATTTGGTTTCCGGCACGCCGGCAGGGCGGCGTGCGCCCTTGTTCAGTTCCTGCAGCGATACGAACAGCGAGCGGATCATCGCCGCCGCTTCCTTGGTCTGCATGATCTCGGTGAAATAACGCTGCTCAATCCTGAGGCCGGTGTCGAACGGCACAAGCAGGCCTTCATAGACGGATTTCAGGATCGCGGCGGCGGCCGGATAGTTGCCATAGGTCTCGCGGCGTAGAATGGCGATTGCCGGCGGCCACAGATTGAAGCCGGCAGGCGAATAGATCTGGCCGCCGGGCAGCTTGAAGCCCTTCTCGTCCCAGGGCTGGACCGCTTTCAGACCATTTTTGATCATCGCCTTGGCGGTCTCGATCAGCTTGGCCGGTTCAGCAATCTCGTGGATAAGGCCCATGGCCTTCGCCTTCTGCGGCGACAGGTTCTGGCCTGAGGTCAGCATCTGCAGCGCCTGCTGCTGATCGGTCAGCCGTGGCACACGCTGGGTGCCGCCAGCGCCCGGGAAGATGCCGACCTTGACTTCCGGCAAGGCCATCTTGACCTTGTCGGAGTCAGCGGCGACACGGCCATGGCAGGCCAGCGACAATTCAAAGGCGCCGCCCATGCAGGTGCCGTTGATCGCCGACACCCAGGGCTTGCCCGATGTTTCGAGCTTGCGCCACAGGCCGCCCATGCGGCCGGCATTGTCGAACAGAAGTTTCGCCGCCTTCTCCGGATCCTTGGTCTTTTCTTTGGCGAACACGGTAAGCATCTTCTGCAGCATGGTGAGATCGGCGCCACCGGAGAAGCTGTCCTTGCCCGAGGTGATCACCGCACCCTTGATGCTGGCGTCGGCCACCACCTGGTCGATGATCTTGTCGAGCTCGTTCATCACCTCTTCGGTGAAGACGTTCATCGAGCGGTCGGGCATGTTCCAGGTGACCAGCGCGATGCCGTCAGCGTCGGTGTCGAGGGTGAAATTGGTGTAGGTCATCTAAACCTCCTTAGGCGGCGATAGCGTCAGCGACGGCCGCGACCACGGCATCGGTTGTTACGATTGAAGCGAATTCGCCATTGAGATTGGACAAGGTCATGTCGTGGACCGCCTCGGCGCTTTCCGGCCGGCCGTCGAACCCCACGCGATCGAAAGTGTAGCAGGCGTCGCGAACCAGTTGCGCGTCGAAGCCGAGATTTCCGGCCATACGCGTCGTCGTCTCGACGCAGTGATTGGTGGTGATGCCGGCAATCACTAGCGTCTGGTGACCAGCATCTCGCAACCGCTTTTCCAGATCGGTGCCGATGAAGGCCGAGTTGACATGTTTGACCAGCACCGGTTCACCGGACAGCTCACGTGTCTGCGGTATCGGCTGATACCCGCTGCGTTCCGGTCGCAGCGCGGAGCCCTTCTCGGTCGAGGCGTGGCGAATATGGAAGATCGCGAGGCCTCTGAGCCGAAACGCCTCCAGCAGACGGGCCATGTTGTCGACGGCGTCGGGATTGTTTCTCCGCTTCCCGGTGCGCTCCCATTCGACGAACGCCATCTGTACGTCGATGAGGATCAAGGCGGGGTTCGAGGACACGTCTCTAGACCCGTTCGATGATCGTTGCGGTGCCCATGCCGGCGCCGATGCACAACGTTACCAGCGCGGTGTTGAGGTCGCGGCGTTCGAGTTCGTCCAGCACCGTGCCGAAGATCATCGCGCCGGTCGCGCCGAGCGGATGGCCCATGGCGATGGCGCCGCCATTGACGTTGATCTTGTCGTGATCGATGTCGAAAGCCTGCATGTAGCGCAGCACCACCGAGGCGAAGGCCTCGTTGAGCTCGAACAGGTCGATGTCCGACAGCTTCATCTTGGCGCGCTTCAGAAGCTTCTCGGTGACATCGACCGGGCCGGTCAGCATCAGCACCGGCTCGGAGCCGATATTGGCAAAGGTGCGGATGCGCGCGCGCGGCTTGAGGCCCATGGCTTTCCCGGCCTTTTTCGAGCCGAGCAGCACGGCCGCGGCGCCATCGACGATGCCTGACGAATTGCCGGCGTGATGGACGTGGTTGACCTCTTCCACCTCGGGATGCTTCTGCACCGCGACAGCGTCGAAGCCACCCATTTCGCCCGGCATGATGAAGGACGGGTTGAGCGAGGCGAGCGACTGCATGTCGGTCGAAGGGCGCATGTGCTCGTCATGGTCGAGGATGGTCAGGCCGTTCTGGTCCTTGATCGGAATGACGGAGTTCTTGAAGCGACCGTCGGCCCAGGATTTTGCCGCCCGCTTCTGGCTCTCGACCGCATAGGCGTCGACGTCGTCACGGGAGAAACCGTATTTGGTGGCGATCAGGTCGGCGGAGATACCTTGCGGCACGAACCAGCCGGGCAGGCCGACCGAAGGGTCCATGAACCAGGCGCCACCCGAGGCACCCATGCCGACGCGCGACATCGATTCAACGCCACCGGCAATCACGATCTCGTCCGCGCCCTGCGCGATCTTGGCGGCGCCGAGATTGATGGCGTCGAGACCCGAGGCGCAGAAGCGCGATATCTGCATGCCGGGCGCCTTGGTGTCGTAGCCGGCCTCGAAGGCAGCCGCGCGCGGAATGACCGAACCCGCCTCGCCAACCGGATCGACGCAACCGAAGATGATGTCGTCGACGTTGCCGGTATCCAGCCCATTGCGGTCGCGCAGCGCTTCGAGCGTCTTGGCGGCAAGCCGCACCGCCGGCACCTCGTGCAGCGATCCGTCCTTCTTGCCCTTGCCGCGCGGGGTGCGCACGGCATCGTAGACATAAGCTTCGGCCATTTCCTTGCTCCTTGGGTTTGCCTGATGTCGCTCTCAGAGAGAGCGGCCAATCAGCAATTTCATGATCTCGTTGGTGCCGCCGTAGATGCGCTGGACGCGAGCGTCGCGGAACATGCGGGCGATCGGATATTCATTCATGTAGCCATAGCCGCCATGCAATTGAAGGCATTCGTCGACGACTTTTCCCTGCAGGTCGCTGAGCCAGTATTTCGCCATCGACGCCGTCACCGGATCGAGGCCGCCATTGATGTGGCGGGTGACGCAGTCATTGTAGAAGACACGGCCGATGGTGGCTTCTGTCTTCAACTCGGCCAGCTTGAACTGGGTGTTCTGGAAATCGATGATCGCCTTGCCGAAGGCCTTGCGCTCCTTGACGTAGTCGATGGTCAGCGCCAGCGCCCGCTCGATCATGGCGATCGCCCCAGTGCCGATCTGCAGCCGCTCCTGCGGCAATTGCTGCATCAGCTGGATGAAGCCCTGCCCTTCCTCGTGGCCAAGCAGGTTGGAGGTCGGCACGCGCACGTCGTTGAAGAACAGTTCCGACGTGTCGTTGGCCTTGAGGCCGATCTTGTCGAGGTTACGGCCGCGCTCGAAACCTTCCACCTCGTCAGTCTCGACGACGATCAGCGAGGTGCCCTTGGCGCCCTTTTCCGGATCGGTCTTGGTGACGACGATGATGAGATTGGCCAGCTGGCCGTTGGTGATGAAGGTCTTGGAGCCGTTGATCTTGTACTGATTGCCGTCCTTCTGCGCCCGCGTCTTGACGCCCTGCAGGTCGGAGCCGGCGCCCGGTTCGGTCATGGCGATGGCTCCGATCAGCTCGCCGGTGGCGAGCTTCGGCAGCCACTTCTTCTTCTGTTCCTCGGAGCCGTAGTGGAGGACGTAAGGTGCGACGATCGAATTGTGCAGACCGATGCCAAAACCGTCGACACCAACATGGCCGATGGCTTCGATGATGGCGCTCTCATGCGCGAAGGTGCCGCCGGAGCCGCCATATTCCTCCGGCATCGAAGCGCAGAGCAGGCCGGCGGAACCTGCCTTCAGCCAGCTTTCGCGGTCGACCATCTCGTTCTTCTCGAACTCGTCGTAGCGCGGCGCGATCTCCTCCGACATGAAGCGGGTTGCCATGTCGTAGAGCATGCCGACCTCGTCCGCCGCCCAGGCGGGCTTCGGCAAAGAGAGCACTTCGGCTGGATTTGTCGCCACGATTTCCTCCACGTTCCGACATTGTGGGCCGGCGCTGCCGGCCCGCCGAACCTAGAACGCTTCAGCAGGCAGCGCCATCAGCGTGTCCGCACCACTCGAAATACGGGCGAGGTGCGCCGAGGTCTCCGGCATGATCCGCTCCATGAAGAAGCGCGCCGTCACCACCTTGTTGTCATAGAAGGACTGGGAGCCGTTGGCGCCGGTCTTGCCCTGCGCCGCCTTGGCCATCTGCGCCCACATGTAGCCCAGCGCCACAAGTCCGAAGAGGTGCATATAGTCGGTCGATGCGGCACCGGCATTGTCGGGCTTGGCCATGCCGTTCTGCACCAGCCACATGGTTGCCGCCTGCAGATCGTTGAGGCCCTTCTTCAATCCCTTGGTGAACGGCGCCATCTTCTCGTCGGCGCGGTTCTCCTCGCAGAATTCGCCGACCTCCTTGAAGAAGGCCTGGATGGCGCGGCCGCCATTCAAGCCGAGCTTGCGGCCGACGAGGTCGAGCGCCTGGATGCCGTTGGCGCCTTCATAGATCATGGCGATGCGGGCATCGCGCACGAACTGGCTCATGCCGTGCTCTTCAATGTAGCCATGGCCGCCAAACACCTGCTGCGCCATCACGGCGTGATCAAAACCCTTGTCGGTGAGCACGCCCTTGACCACCGGCGTCATCAGGCCGGTGTAGTCGTCGGCCGCCTGGCGATCCTTGTCGTCGGCGGAGCGGTGGGCGATGTCGGACTTGATCGCCGTCCACAGCGCCAGCGCGCGGCCAGCCTCGTTGAAGGCCTTCATGGTCATCAGCGAGCGGCGGATGTCGGGATGGACGATGATCGGGTCGGCCTTCTTGTCCGGCGCCTTGGCGCCCGAGAGCGAGCGGCCCTGCAAGCGGTCCTTGGCGTAGGCGACGGCGTTCTGGTAGGCGATCTCCGACAGTGACAGGCCCTGCAGGCCGACGCCGAGCCGGGCCTCGTTCATCATCGTGAACATCGCCTTGAGGCCGCCATTGGCCTCGCCGAGCAGCGTGCCTTCGGCCTCGTCATAATTCATGACGCAGGTCGAATTGCCGTGGATGCCCATCTTCTCCTCGATCGAGCCGCAGGAGAGCGTGTTTCTTGTCCCCGGATTGCCCGATTGATCGAGCTTGAGCTTCGGCACGATGAACAGCGAAATGCCTTTGACGCCTTCCGGCGCGCCCTCGATGCGGGCCAGCACCAGATGGACGATGTTGTCCGACATGTCGTGCTCGCCGGCCGAGATGAAGATCTTCTGGCCCGAAATCCTGTAGGTGCCGTCGCCATTCGGCACCGCCTTGGTGCGCAGCAGGCCGAGATCGGTGCCGCAATGCGGCTCGGTCAGGTTCATGGTGCCGGTCCAGGAACCCTCGACCAGCTTCGGCAGCCATTTGGCCTTCTGCTCATCGGTGCCGTGGGTGATGATCGCCGCGATCGCGCCCTGCGTCAGGCCGGGATACATCATCAGCGACATGTTGGCCGAGACCATGTATTCGGCAACCGCCGTGTGCACGGCATAGGGCAAGCCCTGGCCGCCAAACTCGACCGGTGCCGCCAGCCCCATCCAGCCGCCCTCGCGATACTGGTCGAAGGCTTCCTTGAAGCCTTTCGGCGTCGTCACCGAGCCGTCTTCGTGACGGACGCATCCTTCCATGTCGCCGACGCGGTTCAGCGGATGCATGACGTTTTCGGCGAGCTTGGCGCCTTCGGCGAGGATCGCCTCCAGCACGTCGGGCGTGGCGTCGGCAAATCCGGGAAGGTTGGAATAGCGCTGATAGCCCAGCACCTCGTTGAGCACGAACAGCGTATCCTGGACCGGAGCCCTGTATGTTGGCATGCTTTTTCTCCACCCTGCGGACCTTGTCCGACAGCCCCCGAATTCATGTCAGGGCAGCATGCGGACCCGTGTTGAAGTCGGGATAGCAAAAATTGACGTTTGCGTAAACGTCAATTTTTTCGATGCGACAAGATTTCCGCCCCGCCCATGCTTGAGGAGCCTATCGGCGCAACTTCGTGCAGGCCAGCGCCAAGGGATCAATTGGGCAGATGAAGGACAACGAAAAAGCCGCGCGGCAAAGCCACGCGGCTTAGATAGTCAGAAATCCGACAGAGTCGGAACCGGCAGTTTAGCTCGCGACGCTCGCCTGCGGTGCCGAGCGCTCGGTCAACATCTGGCGCACCGCCGACATCGAGCCGGAGAGCTCGTTGATGGCGTCGTCGATCAGCGCCCGCTGCTTCTGCAGGCGGGCAAGCTGCTTCTCCGACTTGTCCAGCGCCAGCCGCAGCTGCTTGGTGTTGGAGCCGGTCGGATCGTAGAGATCCATCATCTGCTTGACGTCGCGCAGCGAGAACCCGACCTTGCGGCCGAGCAGGATGAGCTTAAGCCGAGCCTTGTCGCGGCGCGTGTAGAGACGGGTCGAACCGTCGCGCTGCGGGTTGAGCAGGCCCTTGTCTTCGTAGAAACGCAGCGTGCGCAGCGTCACACCGTATTTCTTGGCCATTTCGCCGATGCGGACGAGATCCTCGCCGGCTTCGATAGATGCATTATTGGTATTGGCCGCGGTCTCGCCGGCCGAGATAAGCTTCATGGTCACTGGCTTTCCCCGTCTGGTGGCGTCGCGGTCCTGGACCATGCGTCGCCTGACTGGAAGCGGGGGCGTGCTTCCGGCCGTGGTTTCGACAAACAAAATCGCAAACAGCACACTCAAATGCGCCTTTTACGTTTACGTCAATTCTATACCGATAGCCGCCTCATGACGCAAGGGGCGTTCTGAGAAGGTGCTTTATGCCGCAGCGCGGACGGCGAAGCCAACTTCCTTGCAACTTCTTAAGCTTGGTTAACGCGTTGTTTACCACGTTGGGGGAAATGTGGGCGCGTCGGCTACCCGTGTTTATCCTGTATCGAATTTTTCACGGTTTTTCGGAGCGCGGGTGAAACCCCCGGGAAGCTTGTCTTCCACCGTGGCAGCGCGGTCGCCTTCGTTCCGGCAGGGACTTGGGGAGCTGGTCGCAAGCCGGCCAATCTGAAAGACGGACGCACCGATGAACAGCAAGCGGTCCTATCTCGATACACTCAACGCCGGCAGGCAGCGCAGGCCGCAGACCACGCTCGAGCAACTGAACCGCTCGCTGGAGACGCTGGAACAGCGACTGGGGCAGACCCGCGAGGAGGTGACGGCACGTCCGGCTCCGCGCCAATACGGCGCCGACCCGCGCTATCCAGCCACCGATCCGCGCTCTCCCGCGGAGCCACGTTATCCCGCCACGCAACCAACCGCCCAGCAGCGCTGGTACGAGGACCCGCAGCCGGCGCCGCGCCCACAGAACCCGGCGCCCGCTCCCGGCTTCGACCAGAACTACCAGGCCATCGCCCGCGACATCGACCGCGTGCGCGGCCAGGAAGACAGCGTCGCCATGGTTGGCAAGATCGCCGGCGAACTGCGCGGCATGCGCGAGGAGCTGCGCCACCAGATGACGGCAGGCCTGCAACGCGAATTCGACGCGCTGCGCAAGGATATTGATCGCGCCTTCCAGGCGAACGCCAAGCCCGGCGCGGCAGGCAAGGGCAGCGCCGAACTCGGCGTCGAATTCGAACGGCTTTCCGGCGCCATCAAAACGCTGTCGGAGAAGAGCGACGACAGAAGCGTCAACCTGCTGCGGCTGGAGCTCGAGCAGGTCAAGGCCGCGCTCGACACGCTGGCGCGCGAGGAGAGCGTGCAGAAGGTCGACCGCCGCTGGGACGACTTCGACCGCCGCTGGACGGCTTTCGAAGACCGCGTCGACGCCGACCAGCGCAAACGTTCCGACGATCCCGCCCTTGCGGCGCTGACCGACCGGCTGGAGCAGATCAGCAACGCTGTCAACAATCTGCCGGAATCGCTGTCGCTGCGCTCGCTCGAGGAAAAGGTCCGTACGCTCGCCGGCGCCGTCGAACACTTCGCGGGCCAGCAGGACAATCGCGGCAGCGACACGCTTGCCATGATCGACGAGCGGCTGGACGAGATTTCCCGCGCCATCGTTGCCTCGACCGTCGCGGCACAGGCCAATTCGGTCGACCACGAAGCCTTTGAACGCATCGAGAAGCGGATCGACTCGCTCGCCCGGCAGATCGAGGAAGTGGCGCAGGACCACCCCGGCAACGCGGTCATGGATCGCCTGGGCACGCTGTCGAGCCGGGTCGACGAACTCGCCGGTCGCGCCAATTTGCCCGAACAGGCAATGGAACGGCTGGCCAAGCAGATCACGCTGATCGCCGACAAGATCGACCAGGCGCCGGCCATGCCCGATGCCGACTATATCTTCCAGGGGCTTGAGCAGCGCTTCGACGTGCTGTCCAGCATGATGGAGCGACGCCAGGGCGACGCCATCGAACAGGGCAACATGCTGTTTCGCGATCTCGAGCGCCGCCTGGACGAAGTTGCCGACCGGCTCGATCAGCGCATCGCGCCGCAAGTCGACAGCGCCGGCATCATGGAAGCCATCGATGCCCGCTTCACCGCACTCGCCACGCGTATGGAGACGCGCGCTCCCGATCCTGCTGGCGAAGCAGCGATCCGTGGACTGGAAAGCCGGCTCGAGGACATTTCCAGCCGGCTCGACGCATCGGCGGCCCAGGTGGCCGGCATCGATCCGGCGCTGATCCGCAGCCTGGAGGCGCAAGTCGCCGGCCTGTCCGCCCATCTTTCCAGGCCGAGCACGCCGCTGCCGGAATTCGAAGACATCAGCCCGCGCCTCAAYGATATCGAGAAGACACTGGCCGGGACCCGCGATTCCATCCTCGGCGCGGCACGCGAGGCGGCCGAGAACGCGGTGCGTTCGCTGGCTGGATCGAACGCCAACGCGTCAGCAGTTTCCGGGCTCGCCCAGGATCTGAAGACGCTGGAAACGCTGACGCGGCGTTCCGACGAGCGCAATTCGCGAACTTTCGAGGCCATCCACGACACGTTGCTCAAGATCGTCGACAGGCTGGGGTCGCTGGAGACCAGCGAACCGTCCGAGGCGGTAAGCGAGCTTCTGGACACCCGCCAGGACGAGGCGGTCGGCAAGCGCCGTACACGGACCGCCAAGATGGCTGTCGAGGCGCCGTCCCTGGATATCGACGAGCCGATGCCGCTGACCGGAGACATGGCCGATCTGGACGGCCGCGCCGCTGCGATATTGGGCAACGAGCCGGGGCCGCGTGGCGATTTCGGTACGCGTAGCGACCTGGGCACGCGCAGCGACCCGCGTGGTGACTTGGGCACTCGCTCGCCGGCGGAAGCCGCCGCTGCCGCCGCCATCGCCGCACTCGGTTCCGACACCATTGCCGAGAAAGACCAGCCGGCAGGCCGCAAGTCGATGTTCGGCGGGCTGGCACGCGCTTTCAAGGGCAAGAAGGCGGCGGACGTTCCGCCGCTGGCCGGCTCGGCGCCAAGCGCCGACATACCGAGTGTCGATCTCGACGAGCCGCTCGATCCGAAAGTGGCCAACCGACCGCTGGAGCCCGGCTCGGGCGCGCCCGACCTGAATGCGATCATGAAGCGGGTGCGCGACGAGCGTGGTCAGCCGGCAAAGCTCAGCGAAAGCGACGCCGCCAAATCGGACTTCATCGCTGCCGCGCGGCGCGCGGCGCAGGCTGCCGCAGCAGAGGCCGACGCCTTGAAGCGCCAGTCGACGGTGAAAGGGCCAGTGAAAGCACTCAGGATCGGCGACCTGCTCAAGGCGCGGCGCAAGCCGATCCTGATGGCGGCGGCGGCGATCATGCTGGCGCTTGCCGGCCTGCAGCTCGGCAAGGCGTTCCTCTCGGATCCGGCCCAGGTGGCCAGCAACGACGCGGCACCAATCGTTGCCGCGCAGCCGGTGCAAACTGCATCCGTCGACACGGCTAGCCCGCCGAAGGCGGAAACTCAGCCTGCAGCGACGGACAGCGCACCGGCCCGTGCCGTCAGGCAGGCCGAACAGTCGGTGCCGGCAAGCAAGGACGAGATGGCGGCGCAGCCCGTTATGGCCATGCCTTCGGACACGGATGCAATGGCGAATACGGCGCCGGTAGCAGGGCCCACAGCGGCGCCTGCGGCTTCGGCCACCTCTTCCGGCCCGAGCACCACTGCCTCCGATGCGACCGCTTCGGTCGCTCCGGCGCCAGCCGCGCCCATTGCTACGACCCCGATGGATGCGACGGCTTCAGAGCCGGCCGCTGTCACCGGCGGTGCACAAGCGACGGATGCGGATGCCAAGCCGGTTGTGGCCGCGCCAACAGCTGCCAACGATGCCACCGCCAAGGACACCACCGGCGCGGTTGCACCGGCGGATGCGCCGGCAGCGGCCGCCACGGCCAAGTTCGACATTCCGGCCGACGCCGGCCCGGCCGCGCTGCGCGATGCCGCCGCCGGTGGCGACGCCAAGGCGCTGTTCGAGATCGGCTCGCGCTACGCCGAGTCGCGCGGCGTCAAGGAAGACATGGCGGCAGCCGCCAAATGGTACGAGAAATCGGCAGAACTCGGCTTCGCGCCGGCCGAATACCGCATCGGCAATTTCTACGAGAAGGGCATCGGCGTCGCACGCGACATCAAGAAGTCGAAGACCTGGTACCAGCTCGCCGCCGAACAGGGCAACGCCAGCGCCATGCACAATCTGGCCGTGCTGTTCGCCATGGCCGCCGACGGCGTGACCGACAATGAATCGGCCGCGCACTGGTTCCAGGAAGCCGCCGACCTCGGCGTCAAGGACAGCCAGTTCAATCTCGGCATCCTCGCCGCCAAGGGCGTTGGCATGAAGCAGAACCTCGAGGAATCCTACAAATGGTTCGCGCTCGTCGCCAAGACCGGCGACAAGGATGCGGCCGCCAAGCGCGACGAGATTGCCAACGCGCTGCGGCCCGAGCAGCTCGAGCGGGCTCGTGCCGCGACCGAATTGTGGAAGGCCAAGCCGCTCAATGCGGCGACCAATTCGGCCGACATTCCCGAATCCTGGCAGGAAGGCACGCCGCAGACGACCGCCGGCATCGATATGAAGAAGGCGGTCAAGAACATCCAGCTCATCCTCAACAAGAACGGCTATGATGCCGGCGGCGCCGATGGCGTCATGGGCGAGAAGACCAAGAACGCGATCATCGCTTTCCAGACCGACAACAAGCTGCCGGCGACCGGCGCCGTCGATGAAAAACTGGTCCGGGCGCTGCTGGCGCGCAAATAACAGAGAAGCGTCGTTTCCACGACGCTCTTGCCACACATTTGCCTGTTAACTGATTGAGATATTTTTTGTTTCGGCGCGGCGACGGGGTTTGGCCCCGCCGCCGCGTCGGCGCAAGGAAAAATTGGCTTTTCGGTGCGAGACTGCCGACAACGGCTGTATTCGCCGACAGGCAAACTGATCGAGACTGACGGGTGGGCATCTATCTCCCGATTGCGGAAATTTCCGTCAACGTCTTCGTGCTGCTGGCCATGGGTGCGGCGGTGGGCTTCCTGTCGGGCATGTTCGGCGTCGGCGGCGGCTTCCTCATCACACCGCTCCTGATCTTCTACAACATCCCCCCGGCGATCGCGGTTGCCACCGGCGCCAACCAGGTCATCGCCTCTTCCGTCTCCGGCGTGCTTTCGCACATGAAGCGCGGCACCCTCGACTTCAAGCTCGGCGGGGTGCTTCTGGCCGGCGGCATCGTCGGCTCCACCGCCGGCATCTATGTCTTCGCCTTCCTGCGCAGGCTCGGCCAGCTCGACCTGTTCATCTCGCTGCTTTATGTCGTGCTGCTCGGCACGGTCGGTGGCCTCATGCTGGTCGAAAGCATCAATGCGCTGCGTGCCACACGCAGTGGCGCCGCCCCTGTGCTGAAGAAATCCGGCCAGCACAACTGGATCCACCGGCTGCCGCTGAAGATGCGCTTCAGGGCGTCAAAACTGTTCGTCAGCGTCATTCCGGTGCTGGGCCTTGGCGCCGGCATCGGCTTCCTGTCGTCGATCATGGGCGTCGGCGGCGGCTTCATCATGGTGCCGGCGCTGATCTACCTGCTCAAGGTGCCGACCAATGTCGTTATCGGCACGTCGCTGTTCCAGATCATCTTCACGTCCGCCTACACCACGCTGGTGCACGCCACCACCAACCAGACGGTCGATGTCGTGCTGGCCTTCATTTTGATGGCGGGTGGCGTGGCCGGCGCGCAATATGGCGCCAAGGCCGGCCAGAGGCTGCGCGGCGAGCAGCTCAGGGCATTGCTGGCCTTGCTGGTGCTGGCTGTAGCGATCAGACTTGCCATCGATCTTTTCGTCACCCCGCCCAATCTCTATTCGCTGTCTGCCTTGGGCCTCAACTGATGACGGGCCGCAAAGCGTTCGCAACCGCCATTTTCCTGTCACTGCTGGCGGTCGTCGTACCCGCCAAGGCACAGACGCCGCTGCCGGAAGGCATCCAGATCGGGCTCTCCACCGATAATGTGTCGATCACCGCCGGCTTTTCCGGTGCCGACCTGACCATTTTCGGCTCGCTGGAAAATCCCGACCCGCTGGTCGCCCGCCAGGGCCGCTACGACGTCATCGTCGTGCTCGAAGGGCCACCCAAGCCGGTGGTGGTGCGGCGCAAGGACCGGGTGCTCGGCGTCTGGGTCAATCTCGATTCCGAAACATTCGAGAACGTGCCGATGTCCTATTCGGTGGCGACGACGCGGCCGCTGCAGGACATCACCGAACCGAACAGCTACAAGCAGCTGTCGCTCGGCGCCTCCAACCTCTACATGCAGCCGGCTGACGCTGGTGACAGCCCGGCGACGATCGAGGAGTTCACTACCGCCTTGCGCGAACGCAAGGCCGCCACCGGCCTCTACAGCGAGAATGTCGGCGGCGTGCAGTTCCTGTCGCAGAACCTTTTCCGCGCCACTGTCAGGCTGGCGCCCAATGTGCCAGTTGGCACCCACAAAGCCCGCGCGTTCCTGTTCAAGAGCGGCCTGTTCATCAAGGAGAGTTCAGCCCAGCTCGAAATCCGCAAATCCGGTTTCGAACAGTCGATCTTCCGGGTCGCCCACAACTACTCCTTCCTCTATGGCGTCTTCGCCATATCGCTGGCCATGCTGACGGGCTGGCTCGGCAGGCTGATCTTCCGCAAGGACTGAGGCGTCCAAAAGGGGTTTCCCTTTTCCACGTCATGCGATAGACCGCACCTCCCCGCCCAACGGGCAAGCACGCACAATTCAATTCGGCAGAGCGGTCCGGTCGCCCGAAACCGCAGCGCACGCTTCTTCCGCGAGCGCCGATCCGCTGCCTGGCGCCAATGAGGAGGCTGCTTTGCGACCAGCATTCGCCGGTATCGATTTCGGCACTTCGAACTCCACGGTCGGCGTGGTCCGCAACGGGCAACCCCACCTCGTCGCGCTTGAGGACGGCCAGGTCACGCTGCCCAGTGCGGTATTCTTCAACTTCGAGGATGGCCGCATCTGTTTTGGCCGCCAGGCCATCGCCAACTACACGGACAGCGTGGAAGGCCGGCTGATGCGTTCGCTGAAGAGCGTGCTCGGCAGTTCGCTGGCGCATGAAAAGACGCGCATCAAGGCGCGCTCGATCGGCTTCATGGAGATCATCGGCCTGTTCCTCGGGCATCTCAGGAAAAGGCTGGAGGAGGATGGCGGCGATCTGGTCGAGACCGTGGTGCTCGGCCGCCCGGTGCAGTTCGTCGATGACGATGCGCAAGCCGACGCCAACGCACAGAGCGACCTGGAAAAGGCCGCGCATGCCCAGGGTTTCAAGCATATCGCCTTCCAGTTCGAGCCGATCGCCGCGGCGCTCGACTATGAGCAGAGGGTGACGCGCGAGGAGCTGGCGCTGATCATCGACATGGGCGGCGGCACGTCTGACTTTTCGGTCGTGCGCGTCTCGCCGGAGCGTGTCCGATCCCTGGACCGCAAGGACGACATCCTCGCCAGCCGGGGTGTCCATATCGGCGGCACCGATTTCGACCGGCTGCTCAGCATCGCCCATGTGATGCCGCAGCTCGGCTATCTGACCCCGACCAAGGACGGCAAGCGCAATCTGCCGGCCAGCTATTTCATCGATCTCGCGACATGGCAGCGCATCAACCTGGTCTACACCGCCAAGGCGATGACGCATCTGCGCCAGATCCGCTACGAGGCCGCGCGCGCCGATCTCGTCGATCGCTTCATCCACATCGTCGAGCATCGCTATGGGCACGCGCTAGCGGCATTGGTCGAAAGGGCCAAGATCGAGCTGACCGACCAATCATCGGCCGAAGTCGCGGTGAGGCTATCTGACGTAGCGTTCGCTGCCGGGATCACGCGCGACGGGTTGGACGCCACCATCGCCAGGGACATCGAACGGGTCACCGCAACGGTGGCTGAGACCATCCGTGACGCACAGGTCAAGCCGTCCGACATCACCGCGGTGTTCCTGACCGGCGGTTCGACCGCGATTCCGCTGGCCAGACAAAAAATCCTGTCGCTGGTGCCGCAGGCTTCCGTCATCGACGGCGACATGTTCGGCTCGGTCGGGCTTGGCCTGGCGCTGGATGCCCAGCGGAAGTTCGGCTGAAGCACCAGCGGACCTGTCAAAGAGTACATAAGCCGCGCCTCTCGCAAAAATTAAACCCAATCCCGCTAGTAAGTTTA
Source organism: Mesorhizobium sp. P3_A8 (assembly GCF_056402995.1). Classification (NCBI taxonomy): domain Bacteria; kingdom Pseudomonadati; phylum Pseudomonadota; class Alphaproteobacteria; order Hyphomicrobiales; family Phyllobacteriaceae; genus Mesorhizobium; species Mesorhizobium sp. P3_A8. The sequence goes on from NZ_JBFUGI010000012.1 coordinate 37,650, forward strand.
GATTGTTCTGCTCACAATCCTGCGACGTTGCAGCTGGTATTTGGAGGGTGGTGAGATGACACAGGATGAGCAATGGCCGCCGGACAATCTTATCGATATGATGATGCAGTTGAGCGATGGAGACATCTCTGTTCTTGTTGGCGCGGTGACGCATCGCGCTTCAATGTCAACATGGGTTGGCAGCCGCAATCACGCATTCTGGCGTGAACTTGCAAAGCTCGGGTTGCTGAAAGAAGACCCCCCCATTCCCATCGAGGAACTCGCAGATGCGCGTAACTTCTCTGTAGTCAAAGATAGCGTGCCACGTCTTGAAAAATTGCTGGCCGTATTCCGCAAACGGATCATCTACGTCAAGATGATGCGCTTTTTTGAGACGGAGTGCGAACCATTTTCGAGGAAGGTCGTTGAGAGCGTCAAGGATGCTGGAGGCGGCACTGCGGACATCATAATCTTGATGGGCGTCATCCTCTCTTCTGTTCTATCGAAGAGTTTCCCGCAGCAAGATTGCGAACAGGTGATCCAAGCCGTGGCAGACCTTGCCAGGAAACGTTTGGCTAAGAACAACTCTTAGAAGGGTCCCTGTCGCGCAGCAAACGCCACGACGCCAAGGAAATTCAGGAATGGCGTGCAGCGGATTTTCCTTGAATTGCTCTATCCCGTCGGAGACGCATCCGCATTGCCCGTCAAATGCACCTTGAGCGCCATCTGGGCCAAGCTTGCCTGGCGATCGCGGTGCGTGATCATGGCGAAATCGCGCTTCGGCAGTTCGATCGGCACGGACCGCAGGCTACCTTCGGCGACGGCGCGCCCGACGACGAGTTCCGAAATGATGGTGGCGCCGGCACCCGCCTCGACCGCCTGGCGAACCGCCTCGTTGCTGGGCAGCACCAGGAACACCTGCAAATCGGCAAGCGAAATCCCCTCACGCCGCGCCAGATCCTCCAGCACCTCGCGCGTGCCCGAACCGCCTTCGCGGATGATCCAGCGCAGGCCCTTGATATCGGGACGGCCCGGCGCGATTTCAGCGATCTCGGGATGGGAACTGGCAACGACCAGCATCAGCCGGTCGGTGTCGACCTTGGCACGGCGTAATATGTCGGACTCGGTGCGACCCTCGACCAGGCCGAGATCGGCGGTTCCATCCAGCACGCTGGCCTCGACCTGCCTTGTGTTGCCGATGCTGACGCTCAGCCGCACCGCGGGGTAGGCCTCGTGGAAGGACGCCAGCCGGCGCGGCAGCCAGTAACTGGCGATGGTCAGGCTGGCAGCGATGGAGAGGCTGCCGGCGACCGTCTGGGAGACATGTTCCAGCACATTGCGGGCGGCGGCGGCTCGCTCGAGCACGGCCTTGGCCTCCGGCAGGAACCGATGGCCGGTCTGGGCAAGCTCGATATTGCGGCCGACGCGGTTGAACAAATGGACGCCGTGCTGCTCTTCAAGCGCGCGGATGGCGGCCGATGCCGCCGACTGGGAGATGCCGAGCAGCTCCGCCGCCTTGGTCATGTGGCCGCGCTCGGCGACGGCGACGAAAATGCGCAACTGGTCCAGGGTCATGACGACATTAAGAACCAATATCGATCGAATTTACAAGAACAACTGATTAGACGGATCGATAGCTTTATTCTACATTTTCGAGCGAAGTTAGAAAAAATTCGCCAGTGGATGGCTTGGAATAAAATGATCGGGCGGTTCAAGTCCCTGCTTGCGCATTGGACCCGCGGCATCCGGCGACGGCTGGCCGGCGATCGCTATCACCCGGAAGAGCATTACATGCGCGGCCCCGGGCCGAAGACGCGAGCCAAATCCGTCGGCCGCGCGGGCAACACCGGCTCATGATGCACCGACCGGCGCGCGGCGCGAATTCGGCACCATCGCAACGCCCGCTTGCCGACACACGCGCGCCCGATGAGGGCGACGGCGTCGACACCTCGCCAAGCGTTTCCGACAGCATCGCCAAGACCACCTGCTACATGTGCGCCTGCCGCTGCGGCATCGACGTGCACATCAAGGATGGCAAGGTCCGCTACATCAACGGCAACAAGGACCATCCGGTCAATCGCGGCGTGATCTGCGGCAAGGGCAGTTCCGGCATCATGCAGCACTACAGCCCGGCCCGGCTGAAGAAGCCCTTGCTGCGCACCGGCCCGCGCGGCTCGGGAGAATTCCGCGAGATCGAGTGGGAAGAGTCGTTCGCGATCGCCACCGAACGGCTCTCTGCCATCCGCCGGACCGATCCCAGGAAACTCGCCTTCTTCACCGGGCGCGACCAGTCGCAGTCTCTCACCGGCTGGTGGGCGAGCCAGTTCGGCACGCCGAACTTCGCCGCCCATGGCGGCTTCTGTTCGGTCAACATGGCAGCCGGCGGGCTCTATTCGATCGGCGGTTCGTTCTGGGAGTTCGGCGAGCCCGACTGGGACAACACAAGATACTTCATGCTGTTCGGCGTCGCCGAGGACCATGATTCCAACCCGATCAAGATCGGGCTGGGCAAACTCAAGGCACGCGGCGCCAAGGTGGTGTCGATCAATCCATGCCGCACCGGCTACAATGCCATTGCCGACGACTGGATCGGCATCCGGCCAGGCACCGACGGCCTGTTTGTCTTCGCGCTCATCCACGAGTTGCTGAAGGCCGGCCGCGTCGATCTCGACTATTTGCTCCGCTACACCAACGCCCATGTCCTCGTCGTGCAGGAGCCCGGCGCCTCCGACGATGGGCTGTTCGTGCGCGACACCGATGGCAATCCGCTGGCCTGGGACAGGGTGGCGAAAACCTCCGTCAAGGCAGATGACCCGGAAGCGAAACCGGCGCTGACCGGCAGCTTCGAAGTCGGCGGCCGCCGCTGCACGCCGGTGTTCCAGCTGATCGCCGACCGCTACCTGGACGACAGCTACGCGCCGGATGCGGTCGCGGAGCGCTGCGGCATTGCCGCCGATACGATCCGCCGGATCGCCGCCGAACTTGCCCATGTCGCCTTCGAACAGACGATCGAACTGCCTATCGCCTGGACCGACTGGGCCGGGCGCCGGCACGAGACGATCAAGGGCCGGCCGGTTTCGATGCATGCCATGCGCGGCATCTCAGCCCATTCGAACGGCTTTCACACCTGCCGCGCCATCCATCTGCTGCAAGTGCTTCTGGGCACGGTGGATGTCCCCGGCGGCTTTCGCTTCAAGCCGCCCTACCCCAGATCGGCGCCGCCGGGCCCGAAACCCTCCGGCAAGAGCGTCAAGCCGATGACGCCGTTGGACGGCATGCCGCTCGGCTTCGTCTGCGGGCCTGACGATCTGCTGGTTGATGAAGCCGGAACGCCGACCCGCATCGACAAGGCCTATTCCTGGGACGCGCCGCTGGCCGCCCATGGCCTGATGCACACCGTCATCCGCAATGCCTGGGCGGGCGATCCGTACCCGATCGACACGCTGATGATGTACATGTCGAACATGGCCTGGAATTCCTCGATGAACACCGTCGAGACCATTGCCATGCTGACTGACCATGACGAGGCCGGTAATTACAAGATCCCCTTCATCATCTATTCCGACGCCTATTATTCCGAGACCGTGCCGTTCGCCGATCTCGTGCTGCCCGACACCACCTATCTCGAACGGCATGACTGCATCAGCCTGCTCGACCGGCCGATCAGCCATGCCGACGGGCCGGGCGACGCCATCCGCCATCCCGTCGTCGAACCGGACCGCGACGTCAGGCCGTTCCAGTCGGTGCTGATCGAACTCGGCGCACGGCTTGGCCTGCCCGGCTTCGTCGATGACGACGGATCGACCAGGTATGCCGACTATGCCGATTACATCGTCAATCATGAGCGCACGCCGGGCATCGGCCCGCTGGCCGGCTGGCGCGGCAAGGATGGGACGGCGATCGGCAAGGGCGAGGCCAACCCGGACCAGTTGCAGCGCTACATCGACAATGGTGGCTTCTGGCACCACGACTTCGCCGATGACCAGCGCTACTACAAGATGGCCAACCGCTCCTATCTCGACTTCGCCGAGAGCATGGGCTTCACCCCCAAGGCGGAACCGATCGTCTTCCAGCTCTACTCCGAGCCATTGCAGCGCTTTCGCCTCGCAGCGCGCGGCCATGGCCGGGTGGTGCCACCCGAGAGCGAACGCCAGCGCATCGAGACCTATATGGACCCGCTGCCGTTTTGGTACATGCCGTTCGAGGAAGCGGTGGTCGACCTCGAAAAATATCCGCTGCATGCGCTGACACAGCGGCCGATGCACATGTACCATTCCTGGGGTTCGCAGAATGCGTGGCTGCGGCAGATCACCAGCCAGAACCGGCTGTTCGTGCATCACCGGACCGGCGCCAGCCTCGGTCTGGTAGACGACGACTGGGTGTGGATCGAGAGCATCAATGGCCGGGTGAAGGGGCAGATCAAGCTGATCGACGGGGTGAACGAAAGCACGGTCTGGACCTGGAACGCGATCGGCAAAAGGCGCGGCAGCTGGGGCCTGAAGGACGATGCCGCCGAGAGCAATCGCGGCTTCCTGCTCAACCACATCATCGGCGACCAGACCTCGGCCGACGCGCAGGGCAAACGCTATTCGAACTCCGATCCGGTGACCGGCCAGGCGGCATGGTTCGATTTGCGCGTGCGCATCGTCAAATGCGCAGATGAGGAAGCCGGCTTCACAGAGCCGCAATTCGAGCGTTTCCAGCAGCCGCCGCATTTCGAGCCAGCGCCCGACACGCTCCGTTTCGGTGCCGAGTTTCGGCGAGCAAGAGAGGCGGCCGAATGACCTGCCTGCCAAGTCAAACCGGCAAAAAGCTCGGCCTCGTCATCGATCTCGACACCTGCGTCGGCTGCCAGGCCTGCGTCACCGCCTGCAAGGAATGGAACACTGGCGGCCACATGGCGCCGTTGACCGACATCGACCCCTATGGCGGCCATGTCGACGGCGTCTGGTTCAACCGCGTGCACAGCTATGAGCATACCACCGAGATGGGCGGTCGAACGGTGAACTTCCCGCGCTCTTGCCTGCATTGCGAGACGCCGGCCTGTGTCACCGTCTGCCCGACCGGCGCCTCCTACAAAAGGGCGTCGGACGGCATCGTGCTGATCGACGAGGACAAGTGCATCGGCTGCAAATTGTGCAGCTGGGCCTGCCCCTATGGTGCGCGCGAGTTCGACAGTGATGTCGGCGTGATGAAGAAATGCACGCTCTGCGTCGACCGCATCTACAATGACAATCTGGCCGAGGAAGACCGCGTGCCGGCCTGCGTCGCCGCCTGCCCGACAAGCGCCCGGCATTTCGGTGACCTCGGCGATCCGCAGTCTGCCGTCTCGCAACTGGTGGCGGAGCGTGGCGGCGTCGACCTGATGCCGGAACTCGGCTACCACCCGACCAACAAATATCTGCCGCCGCGCGCCCATACGCAACGCGCCGCATCGGTGCCGGCGAAGGCGCTGGAGCCGGTGCGGGCCGAAGGCGGCTTCCTCGGCTGGGTAGACCGCATGCTTTCGAACTAGCCCATGCATCCCGCCTTCTCCGTCGTCTTCTTCACCACCGCCACCGGCGCCGGCTATGGTCTGCTGGCGCTGCTTGGCGTGCTCGGCGGGTTCGAGATCATCCCCCCCGATTTCTGGCTGGGTCTCGTCGGCCTGGGGCTGGCGCTCAGCCTGATCGCCGCAGGCCTGTTGTCCTCTACCGGCCATCTCGGTCGGCCGGAACGAGCCTGGCGGGCTTTCTCGCAGTGGCGCAGCTCGTGGCTGTCGCGTGAAGGCGTTGCTTCGGTCGCTACCTTCATCCCGGCGGGGCTGTTCGGCATCGGCTGGGTGTTTTTCGGCCGCACAGGCGCCTGGGTGGCCATCGCCGGGTTGCTGGCGGCTATGAGCGCGGTCGTCACCGTCTGCACCACCGGCATGATCTACGCGTCACTGAAGCCAATCGCCCAGTGGCACAGCCGCTTCACGCTACCGGCCTACCTCATATTCTCGGCGATGACCGGCAGCGTGCTCCTGAACGCGCTGCTGCAGGGTTTTGGCCTCGGCTCCAATATGCTGCTAGCGGTTTGCGTGCTGCTGACCTTGCTCGGCTGGGGCTGGAAACTGGCGACATGGCGCCACAACGACCGGCTCGAGATCCCAACCACCGCCAACACGGCTACAGGCTTGGCCGGCGGCACGGTGCGGTCGCTGGAATGGCCGCATACCGAGGAAAACTACCTGCTCAAGGAAATGGGCTTTCGCATCGCGCGCAAGCACAGCGCACGCCTGCGCCAGATCACACAGGCCCTGGCCTTCGCCCTGCCCGTCCTGCTTCTCGCCGCGACATTCGCCTTGCCCTGGCCCTTTGCGGCGGTGCCTTCGGTGCTCGCCGCGATCGTCCAGTTCGCCGGCATGCTGGTCGAGCGCTGGCTGTTCTTCGCCGAGGCGAAGCACACGGTTACACTGTACTACGGACGTTGAGGTCAGCCCGGCCGCAGCATCGAGCGGGAGATGGCGAAGATGCGCTCGGCGCCAAGCATATAGGCCATCAGCGATTCCAGACGGAACAGCCCGGCATAGGCGCGGTCAAGGACGTTGAGCGAACCGGTATAGGCGCCGAAGGCCGGCATGATCATTCGGCCGCCATCGCCGGCGAAGCACCGCCGCCGCACCGAACGGCCGCGCTGGACGATGCGAGCACAGGGATGCAGGTGGCCTGCGATCTCGCCTTCGATGCGCACCTTGGATGGCTCATGCCGGAACAGCAGCGAACCGATAGCTAGTTCCCGTACGGTTTCGCCGGGCAGATCGGCCGGCGCTTCCGGGTCATGGTTGCCGGCGACCCAGAACCAGTCGCGGCCCGCCATCAGCGCTTCCAGCCGCTCGCGAAAACTCGCATGCATGCGCTCGGCACCACCGCCGTCGTGAAAACTGTCGCCCAGGCTGATGACGATCGATGGCTGATAGTCCGAGATCACCGCTTGCAGCCGCAGCAAGGTCGCGCCGGTGTCGTAGGGTGGGATCAGCGTGCCGCGCCTTGCCAGCGACGAGCCTTTTTCCAGATGCAGGTCGGATACCGCCAGAAGCCTGAGCTCCGGAAAATAGAGCACGCCGCGCGGATCGCAGACCGCACGTTCGCCGGCGATGCCGACAAGATCGGCCTCACCAATCAGCGATGTGCGCGCCAGCGAAAAATTCATTCCTCTACCATTCCCGGCCCCATAGCCTCCTCGACCAGTGTCGCCGCGTCCATCAGGAGTGTTTCATCGGCTTCGCCATTGACCGGCATCTTGCCGATCTCGAGCATGATGGGCACGGCAAGTGGCGAAATCTGCTCGAGATTCTTATGCATGATTCGACCCTGGATGCGCGAGAGCATGTCGGCAAGTCTGCTGACATCGAGCAGACCGGCCGCCGCATCGGCACGCGTCGCCTGCAGCAGAATATGGTCCGGCTCATGGCTGCGCAGCACGTCGTAGATCAGGTCGGTCGACACGGTAACCTGGCGGCCGCTTTTCTCCTGGCCCGGATGGCGTTTCTCGATCAGTCCCGAAATCAGCGCACAATTGCGGAAGGTCCGCTTGAGCAGCCAGCTGTCGGCCAGCCAGGCTTCGAGGTCGTCGCCCAGCATGTCCTCGTCGAACAGCGCGCCGAGTGACGGTCTGCGGGCCTTGAACATCGCCCCCATATCGCCCAACGACCATATGGCCAGCGCATAGTCGGTGGCGACGAAGCCGAGCGGCCTGGCGCCCGCCCTGTCGAGACGGCGGGTGAGCAGCATGCCCAGCGTCTGGTGCGCCAGCCTGCCTTCGAAGGGATAGGCGACCAGATAATAGCGGTTGCCGCGTGGAAAGGTCTCGATCAGCAGATCATCGCGCTTAGGCAATACCGATTTGTCCGCCTGGAATCGCAGCCAGTCGGCCACCTGCTCCGGCAGCTTCTTCCAGCGCTGCGGATCGTCCAGCATGATGCGGACCTGCTCGGCCAGGTAGGTCGAAAGCGGGAACTTGCCGCCGCCATAGTAAGGCACCTTGGCATCGCTGCCGGGGGCATTCGACACGAAGCATTCATTCTCGCGAATACCTTCGAAGCGCAGCACCTTGCCGGCGAACATGAAAGTGTCGCCATGCGTCAGCGTTTCGAGGAAGGCCTCCTCGATTTTGCCGAGAACGGCGCCGCCGCGCGTAGCCGAGCCTTTGCTGCCGGCTTTGACGTAACGGACGTTGAGCGCCGGCACTTCGATGATGGTGCCGACATTCAGCCTGTATTGCTGGGCAACGCGCGGATTGGAGACGCGCCACAAACCGTCCTTGTTCAGGCGGATGCGCGCGTAGCGCTCGTAGTTCTTCAGCGCGTAGCCGCCAGTGGCGACGAAGTCGATGACGCGGTCGAAGGTCGGCCGGTCGAGACTTGCGTAGGGTGCTGCCGTTCGCACTTCCTCGAACAGATCATCGGCGCGGAACGGTGCGCCGCAGGCACAGCCGAGCACATGTTGCGCCAGCACATCGAGGCCGCCATCGACCAGCGGCGGCGTGTCCTGCGCACCGAGATAGTTGGCGTCGAGCGCCGCCCGGCATTCCAGCACTTCGAACCGGTTGGCCGGGATGAGGATCGCCTTGGACGGTTCGTCCATGCGGTGGTTGGCGCGGCCGATGCGCTGCGCCAGCCGGCTAGCGCCCTTCGGCGCACCGACATGCACGACCAGGTCGACATCGCCCCAGTCGATGCCGAGATCGAGCGTCGATGTCGCGACAATGGCGCGCAGTGCATTCTCACCCATCGCCTTTTCGACCCGGCGGCGCTGACCGACATCGAGCGAGCCATGATGCAGCGCGATCGGCAAGGTGTCCTCGTTGACCCGCCACAATTCCTGGAACAACAGCTCCGCCTGGCTGCGGGTGTTGACGAACAGCAGGGTCGTCTTGTGGCGCTTGATCTCGCGATAGATCTCCGGCGTGGCGTAGCGCGCCGAATGGCCCGCCCAAGGCACGCGCTCTTCGGAATCGAGGATGGAGATTTCAGGTTTCGCGCCTCCGGTAACGACGATCAGCTCGGACATGTCGCCAGGTGGATTCTGCCTAACCAGCCAGCGTCGCAATTCGTCCGGTTCGGCCACCGTCGCCGACAGGCCGATTGTCTGCAGGTCGGGGACAAAACTGCGCAGCCGCGCCAGCCCGAGCGCCAGCAGATGGCCGCGCTTCGACGTCACCAGCGAATGCAGTTCGTCGAGCACGACATAGCGCAGATCCTCGAAGAACCGCCTGGCATCGGGGGCGGCGATCAGCAGCGCCAGTTGCTCGGGTGTGGTCAGGAGAATATCCGGTGGTACCAGCTTCTGGCGCTGGCGCTTGTGGGCGGGGGTGTCGCCAGTGCGTGTCTCAATGGTGACGGGCAACCCGATCTCTTCGACCGGCTTGCCGAGATTGCGCTCGATGTCGACGGCCAATGCCTTGAGCGGCGAGATATAGAGCGTATGGATGCCGCGATGCGCCTGCCCCGGCTTTCGCCTCGGCCTGACCGCCAGTTCGGTCAGCGAGGGCAGGAAGCCGGCCAGCGTCTTGCCGGCCCCAGTCGGCGCGATCAACAGCACCGATTGGCCGCTCTGTGCCTTCGCCAACAATTCGATCTGATGGGCGCGCGGCGACCAGCCTTTCTCGCCGAACCATCTGACAAATGGCTCGGGTAGGGCAATGGCGGCATTCTTCTCGGCAAGGCGCGGCTCAACTGTCACGCGCCAGAGGTAGCGCGGCCACGGGCAATCGCCAAGGAAAATCGGAACAAAAGGGGATCGTGACGACTCTTCCCTTCTCCCCTGTGGGAGAAGGTGGATCGGCGCGCAGCGCCGAGACGGATGCGCTATGGCCGCCGAAACCCCGTCGGCCCGCCGTAGAGATAGCCGATGCGAGCCACCGCTTCCTTCAGCCCTTCGCGCGAGACCAGCATGGTGTGGCCATTGGCGTGGATCATGGTGTCGGCGTCGGTCATGACCGCGATATGGCCTTTCCAGAACACAAGATCGCCCCGGCGCAATCCGGCATAGTCCGGGCCCGGCTCAAGGGGTTCGCCGATGCTTGCCGCCTGCATGTCGGAATCGCGCAACACGTCCCTGCCGGCCATGCGCATCGCCAGTTGCACGAGGCCCGAACAGTCGATGCCGAAGCCGGAAGCGCCGCCCCAGAGATAAGGTGTGCCAAGAAATGTCTCGGCAACCGCGACATAGTCAGCGGCAACTTCGGCGATTGGCCTGAGGTGGCCAGCGATGAGAGCCTCGCCGGAGGGCAGGACGGCATAGTGCGTGCCGCGCGTCTCGGCGGCACCCGTCACGGTCACGGTCGATCCCATCGACAGCTGTCCCGCGACTGGAAAGCGCAGATCCGGACCGGGATAAAGGAAAGTGCGGGTCACCGAGACAATATGGGTGGGCGCATTGTCTCGTCCGCCCAGCATGGTGTCGGCGACATAGCCGACATAGCCGTCGCGTTCGGCCTGGATCCAGGCCCACCCTTCGGCGACCTCGAAGACAAGGACATCATCGCCGAACAGCAGCTGCGTGTTGACGCCGGCATCAGGCCGCGGCGCCTTGCGGACATCGGCAACCGACGCGGTGATCCGCGCCGAACGGCCGCTGACAAAACGGTCGGCGGTAACCTCACCTTTCAATCTAGCATCGGCAAGATCGGTACGAAAGGCGTGAAGGCGGGCATCCCTGGCGGTCAAATCACTAACTCGGTCTAATGGCTAATTGGTCAGATGGGCAGTTCATGCGCCTTGGCGATGATACCATCGCCGAAGCGCTCGACAAAGAGCGCGCCCTCGACCGTGCGCTTGATCAGCACGTTGCGCTTGTCGAGTTCGTCGCGATGGCGCGACACCAGTTTCAGCGCGCCCATCGTGTCGAGCGCGCGGGTGATGACCGGCTTGGTGACGTTGAGGCGGGCGGCGAGGCCGCGCACCGTGTGCGGCGGCGGATCGAGATAGATGGTGAACAGGATGGCCGTCTGGCGCATGGTCAGGTCAGGCGCGTCGTCGCGCACCTGCGACAGCATCACTTGCTGCCACAGTCGCAAGGCCTGGCTCGGGCGCATCGCAATCGACATCACGCCAGCATGACGGCAAATTGTTTCGGTTCCGTTTCAGTTTCAGCGATTTGCCGGCTCTGCTTGCGGCCGTCACATCAGCCATAGCGCGTCGAGATGATCCGCTCCAACGCCCGAATGCCTTGCGCCTCTCCGCCGGAAGGACCGTACGGGCGGTCGGCGGGATTCCAGGCGAAAATGTCGAAATGCGCCCAGCTCATCGTCTTTTCGACAAAACGCTTGAGGAACAGCGCCGCCGTGATCGAACCGGCGAAGCCGTCCGTGGTGACATTGTTGATGTCGGCGATCTTCGACGACAGTTTCGCATCGTAGGGCCGCCACAGCGGCATGCGCCAAAGCGGATCCTCGACCGCAAGCGATGCCGCCGCCAGCTCCGAGGCCAGCGCCTCGTCACCGGTGTAGAAAGGCGGCAGATCGGGGCCAAGCGCGACACGGGCGGCTCCGGTCAGCGTCGCCATGTCGACCAGGAGCTGCGGCTCCTCGTCATCGGCCAGTGCCAGCGCGTCGCCGAGCACCAGCCGCCCTTCGGCGTCCGTGTTGCCGATCTCGACAGTGATGCCCTTGCGGCTCGCCAGCACGTCACCTGGCCTGAAGGCATTGCCGGCAATCGAGTTCTCGACCGCGGGGATCAGCACGCGCAGCCGAACGTTCAGCCCGGCAGCCATGATCATCGAGGCCAGGCCAAGCACATTGGCCGCGCCGCCCATGTCCTTCTTCATCAACAGCATGCCGGACGACGGCTTGATGTCGAGACCGCCGGTGTCGAAGCAGACGCCCTTGCCGACCAGCGTCACCTTTGGCGCGCCCGGTTGCCCCCAGACCATGTCGATCAGCCGCGGCGCGCCTGATGAGGCACGGCCGACGGCATGGATCATCGGGAAATTCTGCGTGAGCAGATCGTCGCCCTTGATGACGGAGATTTCGGCCTTGTGAGCCGCGGCCAAAGTCCGCACCGCCTTCTCCAGATCGTCCGGCCCCATGTCGCTGGTCGGCGTGTTGACCAGGTCGCGTGTCAGGAAGACGCCATCGGCGATGCGGCGAACGCGCGCCGCGTCGACACCGGCCGGCACGTCGAAGCGCAGCACCTTGCCTGACTTCTTGCCGTAACGGGTAAAGACATAGCCGCCGAGCGCCAACGCAATTGCCGCGAGTTCTGGCTCGGCAGGCGTCGAGGCGAAATGCCAGTCGCCTTCCGGCAGGGTTTTCGACAATGCGCCGAGAGCAAGCGCGCCCTCGCCGTCGCCAATACCGAACAGCGCGCCGGCAAGCGCACCGTTCTCGCCGGGCACGGCCAGCGTCCTGCCTGCCTCGCCGGAGAACCCGTTGGCCCTGGCCCAGCTGACAACAGATGGTGCAAGGCCCGCGGCCTCCAGACCGTCCCGGGCCACCAGATGCACGGGCAGCGCGCCTTGCAATTTCTTCTCGACGAGTTCGACAGGCATTCGATGTTCTCCTGCCGACCCGAAGCCCGAGTCGGCGTTTCTTAACCGTCCGTTAGGGTTAACAGAATATTTCTGCGAGAGGGAAGATGGCCACGCAATGGCCGCGCGCATGAATGGAGGCTTAGGGTGTGATGCCGACCAACCGGACAGTGAATTCCAGGGGAAAACGGCTCGTCACCACGGCCCTCATGCTGGCGCTGGCGGCGGGCATCGCCGGTTGCGGAACCAGCAGAATGACTACCGGCTCGATCGGCCGCTCCGGCGGCAAGCCGCTGGAGACCATGTCGGCGGGAGAACTGCACAATGCGACGGCCGCCCTTGGCCAGTCCTATGCCAAGAACCCCAACGACAAGCGTATAGCGACCAACTTCGCGGCCGCGCTGCAGATGGACGGTGATGCCGACCAGTCGCTTGCCGTGATGCGCAAGCTGGCGATCGCCTACCCCAAGGATCGCGACGTGCTCGCGGCCTATGGCAAGGCACTGGCCGCCAATGGTCAGTTCGAGGCAGCGCTCGACGCCGTGCGCCGTGCGCAGACGCCGGAATATCCAGACTGGAAGCTGGTGTCGGCGGAAGCGGCCATCCTTGATCAGATCGGCCAGAAGGACGACGCGCGCCAGCTCTACCGCAAGGCCCTCGAACTCAAGCCGAACGAGCCCTCGGTTCTCTCCAATCTCGGCATGTCCTATGTGCTGGAAGGGGACCTGCGCACCGCCGAGACTTATATGCGTTCAGCCGCCCAGCAGCCCGGCGCCGACAGCCGTGTGCGCCAGAACCTGGCATTGGTCGTCGGCCTGCAGGGACGCTTCGACGAAGCCGAGAAGATCGCCTCGCAGGAACTCTCGCCCGAACAGGCACAGGCCAATGTCGCCTATCTCAGGCAGATGCTGGCCCAGCAGAATGCCTGGACCCAGCTCAAGGATCAGGACAAGTCGAAGTCGAAGCCGGCAACCAACTGACACAGCGATTTCGCCAACAGAACAAAGCCGCGCTGCATGCAGCGCGGCTTTTGCATTTGTGCTAGAGCAATTCCAGGAAAGTGTGAAACGGTTTTCCCGGGAAAAGCGCGTAGCGCTTTCCCTTGGGAATTGCGTCAAAACAAAGAGTTAGAGCGGTTCACCGTTTCCGTGAAACGGTGAACCGCTCTAGGATTGCCGTGTCTCTTACTGGCTGGACGGCGCAGCCGCCCCGGAATGATCGCCGAAGATGCCGCGCTGGCTGACCTGGATGCCGGCAGGGCCCAGGATGATGGCGAAAAGCACCGGCAGGAAGAACAGGATCATCGGCACGGTGAGCTTGGGCGGCAAGGCGGCAGCCTTCTTTTCGGCGGCGTTCATGCGCATGTCGCGGCTTTCGGCGGCGAGCACGCGCAGCGCATGCGCCACGGGCGTGCCGTAGCGCTCGGCCTGGACGAGCGCCTGCGACACCGATTTGACCGATTCCAGACCGGTACGGCTTGCAAGATTCTCATAGGCCTGCTTGCGCTCCTGCAGATAGGAGAGCTCGGCATTGGTCAGGATGAATTCTTCCGCCAGAGCCACCGACTGCGCGCCGATCTCGTCGGCGACCTTGCGCAGTGCTGCCTCCACCGACATGCCCGACTCCACGCAGATCAGCATCAGGTCGAGCGCATCCGGCCATGCCATCTGGATCGACTGCTTGCGCTTGGTGGCGCGGTTGTTGACATAGACGACCGGTGCGTAGAAGCCGCCATAGGCAACGAGGATGCAGACGAACAGCCGGATGACCAATGGTTTGTCCGGCAACCCGCCAAGCACGAATATGTAGACCAGAGCCAGCGCGAAGCCGACAAAAGGCAGCACCAGACGGAAGAAGAGAAACCGCGTCAGCGGGTTCTGTCCCCGGAAGCCGGCTACCTTGAGCTTCTGCAAAGTGCTCTCGTCGGCGAGGGCGCGCCGCAGGTCGAGCCTGTCGACGATGTTGCGCATGCCGACCGACTGTTGCTCGCGCAGACCCTTGCGGCGGCGATCGGCCTCGGTCGCAAGCCGCGCGCGCTGCTTGGCGCGAAGCTCATCGCGCTCCAGCGCGACCGATTTCATGCGCGCCTTGAGCTGGCTGCCACCAAACGCCGGCAACAGCGTAAAGACGGTCGCAAACACGGCGATGCCGACCAGCAGTGCGATCAGCAGCGTCGGATCAGTCAGCGATTTGATGACTTGTTCGGTCATGCCGTGGTCCTAGACTTCGAAGTTCATCATCTTGCGCATCACAAGAATGCCGATCGACATCCAGACGGCGGCACAACCGAGGATAAGATTGCCGACGCTGGTGTTGAACAATGGCATCAGGTAGAGCGGGCTCGAAAGGTAGACTAGGAAGGCGACGATGAAGGGCAGCGCGCCGATGATGGCGGCCGACGCCTTCGCCTCCATGGACAGCGCCTGGACCTTGGCCTTCATCTTCTTGCGGTCACGAAGCACGCGCGAGAGGTTGCCCAGCGCCTCGGACAGATTGCCGCCGGCCTGCGACTGGATCTGGATGACGATGCCGAAGAAACTCGCCTCGGTGCACGGCATGGTTTCGGGCATGCGCAAGGTCGCATCGGGGATCGACAGGCCCATCTGCTGCGAATCGACAATGCGGCGAAACTCGGTCTTCACCGGCTCGGGGGATTCGTTGGCGATCAGGCGTATGGCATCATTCAGCGGCAGGCCGGACTTGACCGCGCGTACGATGATGTCGAGGGCGTTTGGAAATTCGTTGAGGAATGCCTTGACCCGTCGCGTGCGGCGAAACGAGACGAACCAGCGCGGCAGGCCGAGCGCGCCGGCCAACAGCACGCCTGGCACGACAAGCAGCGGCGCCCCGGCCACGAAGGCGACCACCGCCAGCGCGATCCCACATATAGCGGAATAGATGTAGAAACGTTCGATCGAAACCTTCATGCCGGCCTGGCGAAGCTGGGCTTTCAGTGGCGGCTTCTTGACCGCGTTGTCCTTGGTTTTCTGCTTCTCGTCGAGGTCCTTCAGCGAATCCTGCACCGTTTTACGGCGCTTGGCCGCGTCGGCCGCGCGGTCGCGCGTGGCCTTGACGACGGAACGGTCCGTCTCCGCGGCCTTGATCGTTTCAAGCCGCTTGCCTGCCTGTTTCTCATTGCTGATCTGGGTGAACAGGAATGCATAGGCGACCGCGCCGGCGCTGAAGCCGGCGAGCACGACAAACGCCAATACGGTGCCGTCAATTCCAAACATCGACCAGAACCTTCACGCCTGCGGATGCCTCAGTCAGCACGTTTCTCCATCGCCTCGAGCGCGGTGGCGAGGCGCTGTTCCTCGCCGTAGTAGCGAGCCCGATCCCAGAAATGCGGACGGCCGATGCCGGTCGAGACGTGCTCGCCCAAAAGCCTGCCGTTAGCGTCCTCGCCCTTGATGTTGTAGAGGACGATATCCTGGGTGATGATGACGTCGCCTTCCATACCGATCACCTCGGTGATGTGGGTGATGCGGCGCGATCCGTCGCGCAGACGTGCCGCCTGAATGATCACGTCGATGGAGCCGACGACGATTTCACGCACGGTTTTCTGCGGTAGCGAATAGCCACCCATGGCGATCATGGATTCGATACGGTTCAGGCATTCGCGCGGACTGTTCGAGTGGATCGTTCCCATCGAGCCGTCATGGCCGGTGTTCATCGCCTGCAAAAGGTCGAACACTTCGGGTCCGCGCACTTCGCCGACGATGATGCGCTCAGGCCGCATGCGCAGGCAGTTCTTGACCAGGTCGCGCATCGTCACTTCGCCTTCGCCTTCAAGGTTCGGCGGGCGGGTTTCCAGGCGCACGACATGCGGCTGCTGCAGCTGCAGTTCGGCCGAGTCCTCGCAAGTGATGACGCGCTCATCGCGGTCGATGTAATTGGTCAGGCAGTTGAGCAGTGTCGTCTTGCCAGAGCCAGTGCCGCCCGAGATGACGATGTTGCAGCGAACACGGCTGATGATCTTGAGGACCTCGGCTCCCTGCGGGGAAATGGCGCCGAACTTGACCAACTGATCGAGCGTTAGCTTGTCCTTCTTGAATTTTCGGATGGTAAGCGCGGCTCCATCGATGGAGAGCGGAGGGGCGATGACGTTGACGCGGGAGCCGTCGGGGAGGCGTGCGTCGCAGATCGGGCTGGATTCATCGACACGGCGGCCGACCTGGCTGACGATGCGCTGGCAGATGTTGAGAAGCTGCTGGTTGTCGCGAAAGCGAATGCCAGTCTGCTCGACCTTGCCGTTGACTTCGATGTAGACGTTCTTCGACCCGTTGACCATGATGTCGGCGATGTCGTCGCGGGCGAGCAATGGCTCGAGCGGCCCATAACCAAGCACATCGTTGCAGATGTCATCGAGCAGTTCCTCCTGCTCGGCAATCGACATCGCGAAATTCTTGATCGCGATGATGTCGTTGACGATGTCGCGGATTTCCTCGCGCGCGCTTTCGGGTTCGAGCTTGGCGAGCTGCGACAGGTCGATCGTGTCGATGAGCGCCGAGAAAACCTGGCTCTTGGTGTCGTAGTAGGTTTCGCTCTTTTCGCGCCCCCGCTTCGCCTCCGGCGCGATGGGCGGCGCCTCGACCGCGCGGCGAGCCGGCGGCGCGACAGGTGCGCTTGGCTGCGGCGCTGCCGCGGGCCGGGCGGCCAGAACCGCCGTGTCCGCCGAACCCGAGGGCGGCGGCGCGGCCGGCGCCGGTGCTGGCTGGCGGAATTCCGGCGTGAACCGGTTGCCGTCGTCGTTGCCTCGTTTACCGAACATGATCGACTACCGACCCCACTGCGTCACTTCTTGTTTCGCGAGAGCTTGCCGAGCAGACTGCCCAGGCCAGCCTTCTTTTTCGTCCGGATCTCGCTGCGGCCGGTCAGCACATGAGCAATCTCATTGATCATGGCCACAACCGGATTCTTGGCATCCATCTCGCCGAGCATGCGCCCATTGTTGGCTGCATTGCCGAACAGCAACGGATCGAAGCCGATGACCGACATCGGCGTCAGGCCGAGCGGCTCGGCGAAATCGGCCGGTGAAATTTCCGGCCGCTTGGGCACACCGGCCTGGTTGATGATCAGCTTAGGCGGTGGGTCGTTGGGGCGAAGCCGCTTCAGCATGTCGACCAGGTTCTTGGTGTTGCGCAGATTGGCCAGTTCCGGCGTCGCCGTGATGACGATCTCGTCGGCCTTCACCAGCGTGTTCTTGGCCCAGCCGGTCCAGATATGGGGAACGTCGAGCACCAGAAGCGGAACGCTGCGCTGCGCGGTATCGACAAGCTGCGCAAAGGCATCGGGATCGAAGTCGTAGACGCGTTCCAGCGTCGAGGGCGCCGCGAGCAACGACAGGTGCTCGGCGCATTGAGTCAGCAGCCGGTCGAGATAGACTTCGTCGACGCGTTCAGGCGAGAACACCGCTTCAGCGATGCCCTGTGCCGGATCCTGGTCGAAATTGATGTTGGCCGTGCCGAAGGCGAGGTCGAGGTCGGCAACGACGACCTCGGACTTGAACAGGGTGGACATTGCCCAGGCTACGTTGTGGGCAATGGTGGAAGAGCCGACGCCGCCCTTGGCGCCTACGAAGGCGACCGAACGGCCGAGCGGTTCGGCCTCCGGATCGACGAAAATCGACGACACGACACTGACGATGTCAGCCATCGACACCGGCGCGATGACATATTCGGAGATGCCGGAACGGATGAGCTCGCGATAGAGACCGACATCATTGTAGTGGCCGATCACCACCACCTTCGAGGATGGATCACAGTATTCCGAAAGCTGGGCGAGCTGCTCCAGCAATTGCTTGGGTTCGCTGCGCGACTCAAGCAGGATCAGGTTCGGCGTCGGCGCCGACTGATAGAACTCGATGGCCGTGGCAACGCCGCCCATATGCACCTTGAGATGCGCCTTGGTCATGCGGCGGTCCTCGCCGGCGCGCTCGACCGGATTGGCAACGCCTTCGGTCTCGCAGAATGCCTGGATCGAGATGCGCGGAACCGGGCGCAATGCCTGCATCGCGGCGATGTCCTGCGACGAGGTATCACCGCCGTCCACGGTGGCGTCATAGGCAAGGTTGCTCATGGTCATGCTCTTTCCGTGGCTTCTCTTCCTCGAGGGCTCGGCTCAGTACGTCACTTCCGAATTGCCGAGGAATTCATCCGAAATGCCTCTGCTGCGGTAGACATCGATCACCGCACCACGATTTTCCGCGTCGATGGTGGTCTGCTTGCGCGGCCCGAGCAGGTCGGCCGGGTTTGCCATCTGGGCCGCGAGATTGTTCTGATAGGAGCAGCCGAAGTCGGCATAGTGCTTGTTTTCCGTGGTCTCGACCAGATCGTCGGGCCAACGACCGCATTTGTCAGTCTGGGCTCTCACCGCGATAAAGGAGACGCGGATCGGGGCGGATGTCTCACTCGAGCCGGCCTGATAGGAGACCACGACGATGCGGTTGCGCTTGATGCCGCTGGCGACCGCGAGCCTGGCGAAATCACGGCCGGCCGCCGTCGCGGCGACCTGATTGGCCGATCCGCTGGGTATCTGTATCGTCAATGTCGGCGCGGCACTCTTGTCATAGCCGTCGAGGAAACCGAGCAGCGTGTCGCGCTGCGAGCCGGTCATGCCGCGGTCGCCGGCGCCGACAGGCAGGTCGATCTTCTGGTTCTTCTCGGCGATGACGATCGGATGGTTGGTGCGATAGTCGTCCGGAATGGCGCCAACGGTAATGCTGTCGCGCTGGGCGCAGCCGGCCAGCAACGCCGTCACCGCCACCGCCAGGATCGGCAGTGCTCGCATCGTCGTGGCGATGGTCCTGGTCTTCAACGCTGACTGAGACATGTCCGCTTCCCCATTCACTTGTAGATGTAGCCGACAACGCCGTGGTACCGGCCGTTGGGCTTGTCGGTCTGCATGGTGCCGTAGACGCGATTGACCTTGCCAAGGAACATGGCGGCACCATCGCTTGCAGGGTTGAAATTGTCGTCCGGCTTGGCGAGATCGTTGCGTGCCACGGGCTTCGCCAGATAGGGCGTGATGAAGATGACCAGCTCGGTTTCGTTGCGCACGAAGTCCCGGCTGCGGAACAAGGAGCCAAGGACCGGAATCTTGGTGAGGCCTGGCAGTCCGGAGACCGCTTGACGCACGTCGTCGCGAACCAGGCCGGCGATCATCATGGATCCGCCGGAAGGAAGTTCGACCGTGGTGTCTGCCAAGCGCTTGCGGATCGAGAGCAAGGTGGTTCCGGGCAGGCTGCCTACTCCCTCCAAGGTGGTGGCGCCTTCCATAGTCGGCTCAGACACGGAAGTCCTGACCTTGAGACTGATGCGGCCGGCCGACAGCACGACCGGCTGGAACTCCAGACCAATGCCGTATTCAATTTGCTGATTGGTGTAGGTGACCTGACCCGTCTGGTTGTCGCTTGAGACGTTGCTTGAACGTCCGGTAATGATATTGAACTCACCGCCGACCTTAAATGTCGCCTTTTCACCCGACACCGCCGTCAGCGTCGGTTCGGCGAGGGTCTTCATGACTCCGGACTGCTCCATCGCATTGATGTAGGCCTGAAAAGGCGAGGTGGCGCTGCCGAGGTTAAGGCCTGAAAACTGCGATAGCGGCTTGCCCAATCCATAGGCGGGAGAAGTCAGCGCATTCCAGCTGATGCCGTTGCTGTTGCCGCTGCCGACCATGTTGACGCCAAGCTGCTTCATCACCGAGCGGCTGACTTCGGCGACCGTCACTTTGAGCGTGACCTGATCGTCACCAATGATCTGCAGCAGGTTGACGATCTTGCTGGTACGGCGTTCCTGGTCCGGGTTGTTGATGTCGACACCGCTCTGGGCCGAGCCGCCGGCCGCGGTCTGCGAATATTGTCCGGTCGTCGCCTCACCGCCCGAGACGAAGATCGTCGCAAGGTCGACTGCGCGTTTGGCGTCCAGCGGCGTATCGACCATGCCGGTCAGGACGACGTTGTCGTTCAGCAGTTCCACCTTGACGTCCGAGGTCGGAATAAAGCGCTTGATGTAATCCTCCAGGCCGGCGACGTCGCGTTCGACGGCCAGGTCCAGGCTGGCGATCTGTTCGCCGTTCGGACCGAAGACGAAAATGTTGGTCTCGCCGACCGCCTTGCCGAACAGGTAGATACGCCTTGCGGTGCGGGTCACCGCATCGGCAACGGTCGGGTTGGCGACAAGAATGTCGTAGGCATCGCTTGGCAGGTCTATGACCACCGATTTGTTGAGGCCAAGCTTGACGCGCTGGGTGGCGGTCGTAGCCGTCACCTGCGTGCTCTTCGCCTCGGCAACGCCCTGCACATTCGTTCCGACGAGCAGCAGGCCGAATGCCGCGGCTGCGATTGCCGGCAGTTTACCGCTTAGCCTCATTTCC
Organism: Mesorhizobium sp. P3_A8; assembly: GCF_056402995.1. NCBI lineage: Bacteria > Pseudomonadati > Pseudomonadota > Alphaproteobacteria > Hyphomicrobiales > Phyllobacteriaceae > Mesorhizobium > Mesorhizobium sp. P3_A8. Next base: position 58,496 of record NZ_JBFUGI010000012.1, read on the forward strand.
TTGCCCCTACTTCGGAGACTTCACCCGACTTGATCAGTCTCACCGTTCCCTTGCGGCCATTGCCGGAAACGAGATAGTCGGCCTCGTCCACATTCTTTTCCTGGGTGTCCGTGATCGCCCGCAGCGCCAGCGTCAGGCGATCCGCCATCTGCTGGGCGACGGTGATGATCTCCGCCTGTTTGGGCGTGAGCTCCAGCGTGGCGGTCTGGCCAACCCTGGTCTTCTTGCCCTCCTCGTCCTCCTGGATGGTCTGGTCGATTGCCAGGACGCGGATGTTCTTGAGGATGGTTTCGGTGTTGAAACCGGTGCCGCCACCGCTGGCATCGGCCCTGCGGGTCATGATGACGTCGACGAAATCGTTTGGAAGGATGAAACCGCCGGCCGAAGTGTCGGCCGATATGGTTGTGGCGACCGCCCGCATCCCGGAAGGCAGGATGGACGACATGAAGCTTTGCCCCTCGCCGATCAGTTTGGAGCGCCGCACGGGCTCGCCCGCGTACATCGGCACACGGGCAATCGACCCCTTCAATTTCTCCAGGGCGTCGGGAGCATTGGTCTTGGTGATGAAATTCGCGTTGACGCCGTCGGCCGGCCAAGATTGCCAGGAGATGTTGTTCTGAAGCGCGTTACCCATCAAGACATCACCCGAGAGCACAAGAACGTCCTGCAGGGGCACGGCAGGAGCCTGGGGCCCGGAATCGACGACGATCTGCGGCGGTGGGGCAGCGACCATATTTTTTGCGACATAGCCAGCGCCGCCCGCCGCGGCCACCGCCACGCTCAGAATAATCAGTCGGGATGCTGGCATCTGTCCGAACCCTCGCCCTTGGCAAACCACGTAGCCAAGCCGGACTTTGCAGCGGCAATCGTCAAAACAAGGTTAATGTAATGCTTACGATCGTGATTAATTTAAGGTTTACATAAATTAGCTGGATCGCGCCGCCACGCACGCAAAGAGCCCGGCCACTGCTCTTTTCAAAGCGGTCGGGCAACGCGCTCCGGGGTGACGGAAATCAGATCGTGTTCAGCTTGCAAGCCTTGCCAGCGCCCACACCATCAAGGGCGAATCCGGATAGGTCAGCAGGCCGCCAAGGCCGAGTGCGATCCCATAGGGAACGCCGGTGGTGTCATCCGCGAAATGACGCAGGAATGCATTGCGGCCGGTCATAACCGCCAGCGGCGACTTCCGATAAAGCAGGATGGCGAGCGTCAGCAGGCCGCCGATCATTGTCGAGACAACAAGGTATTCGACGAGATGGATGTTCAACCCCATCCACACGGCCGTTGCGGCCAGCAGCTTGGCATCGCCTCCACCCATGCCACCCATCGCGAACAGGCCGAAGGTCACGGCAAGGACCAGGGCACCGGCGGCGAAATGCCAACCATAGGCTGCCCATTCCATACCCGTCAGCGGCGCAACCAGCGCGAAGACGACGACAAGCAGCACCGACACGCGGTTGGCAATCGTCATCGACAGCATGTCGGAGATCGCGGCAAACAGCATGCAGAACGGAAAGACGACGAAGATCAGGGCTTCAAGCATCGGTGTCGCGCCTAAGGTTCAATTCCAATGAGCCAAGCCTAGGTATTTTCAATTAACGATTGATGAGGTGGTTCCCTAAAAATCGGGACCAGAACTGGCTGTGAAGCAGGTGAAACGAAGCAAGGGCCGCCAGTGGGCGGCCCTTGCTGTAACAAACAAGCTGATTGTCAGCAGTACGGCAGATCAGCTGCCGCTGGAGTTCAGCGTGGTGCCGATCGAGGTGAACTTGGCGTTGATTGCGTTGCCAAGGGCGCCGGCGCCGGTGATGATGGCAAGCGCGATGAGGGCGGCGATCAGACCATATTCAATAGCGGTCGCGCCGGATTCGTCCTTCACGAAACGTGCAAAAAGGTTAGACATTTGAGAGCTCCTACTCCACGTGTTACAGCACTTCCGTCAACTTCTGTGATGGTTGATCGGATGCTTGCCAATCTAGGGAGAAGCTCTTTCGATCGGCTTAATAAACAGCCTTACCGATTCCTTTCCCGGCGCGATCGGAGTGCGTGGTTAACTCCATGCTAAGTGCCGGCTAAAGTACCGTGCCCTAGGCCAACGCCGCAAAAGGCAAGGGCTTGAGGAAGTTTGCAACTCGGCGTGGATCTGGCCATGCGAGCAACCATGCCGATCGCCACATCCGGCACAAGCAAGCCGACTTAACCGTTGGTTCACCAATCTCGTTCATGTTCCGTTGAACAGTTTGCTTGTGGAGCGCCTCGATGGCCGTGCAGAGATCCTCAATCCTGATTGCCGTGCTTCTTGCCGCCACGAGCTTGATCACGCCCGCCATTGCGGCTGCCGATATAGAAGTCACCATGAATCAGGCCAAGATCGTGAAACTGTCGCGTCCCGCCGACACGATCGTCGTCGGCAACCCGGCAATCGCCGATGCCTCGGTTCAGGACGCCTCGACGATCGTGCTCACCGGCAAGGGTTTCGGTGTCACCAATCTCGTTGTTCTCGACCAGGAGGGCAGCCCGATTGTCGACGCACAGGTTACCGTCGTGCGGCAGGCAGCCTCGTCGGTTCGTATTTACCGGCGTGCCGAGGTCCAGACCATGTCTTGCACGCCCTATTGCGAAAGCTCTTACAAGAGCGAGGCTGAAAAATCCTCCGAGGCCGAGATGAGCGTTAGCAAATAGGCTTACGTCGCTCTGGGAGCCGCCCAGGTTACCGGCCGGTTAAGACACTCGCGCCGACTTTAACGATCATTCAAACCGGACCTCAATTGGTTTGCGCTAATACACCTGTCGGAACCGTCCAGGGGTGGCAGGAACAAGGTATGGGCAACGAATTCGGCTCGACAGGTCAGCACAAGGTGGAGCGCTTCGGATTTTTGAAGCGCTTCGTTCGCAACCGCCGTGGCAGCACGGCCATCGAATTCGCAATTCTTGCATTGCCGTTCGCGCTTCTGGTCTTTGGCATCCTTGAAAGCTGCATCTCTTTTGCCGGCCAGGAAGTGATGGCCAACATCACCGACGATGTTGCGCGCCAGTTGCGCACGGGCCAGTTGAGACCGGCCGATGTCGCCGGGAACAAATTGACGACCCTGATCTGCGGCAGGCTGCAGATCATCGTCTCGACGGATTGTCCCGATCAGCTGCTCGTGGACCTTCGCGAGTATCCGACTTTCGCGGACGCAGCCACAGCGGGCTTCAAGATCCAGAATGGCGATGTCGTGCTGATGCAAGGCACGAACTCACAGACTTTTGCAAACACGCCTGGCCTGGCGGAATCGAAGAACATGCTGCGGGTCTTCTACAAATGGCCTGTCGTGACCGATCTGATGGCCAAGTCGATGGCCAATCTGAATGGCGGCAGGACACTGCATTTTGCTTCGGTGACCTGGCAGAACGAGCCGTTCGACAATTGAGTACGGAAGCACCAACAAGAAAAAAGGCAATGGCATGATGCGTGCGGGGGCACATCCGGGAATTGCAGGACTCTGGAGCAAGGCAGTCGGATTCTGCTCCAATCGCCGTGGGGTGGCGGCGGTCGAGTTCGCTCTTATCGTTCCTATCCTGCTGGTCATGTACTTCATGACGATGGAGGCTTCGCAGGCCATCGAGACCAGCAAGAAGGTCAGCCGCATCGGCAGCATGGTTGCCGACCTCGTCACGCAGCAACCGACCATCGTCAAGGCGGATCTCGACGCCATCATGAAAATCGGCACCTCGACCATCCAGCCCTACAACCGCTCGACGCCGAACATCACCATCACGGCAATACAGGTCACCACCGATGCGACGCCCCTGGTGAAGGTGGTGTGGTCACGCAAGGTTGCCAGTGGCGTTTATAGTGTCGGGGCCGCCGCAGGCACAGCCACCACGGTTCCGACAACGCTCAGGGTGGCCGGCACCTTCCTCATCCGCGTCGAAAGCAATCTGAGCTATTCGCCGATGATCAACTGGCAGTCGGACACCCAGCAAAAGCTCGGATTGACACAATCGCTCACCACGACGATCCCGATGGGCGAGACCTACTATCTGCGCCCGCGCAGAAGCCTGACGATCCCCTGCGGCGATTGCTGAAGACTTTACTGCTGCTCACCACCTGTCGACACCAGGCGCACGATGGCTTGCGCCGTCGCATAGTCCTTTGGGGCCACGGTCAGAAAGCCGCCGGAGTGTTTCGATTCCAGGAGATCGTAAACATCCGGCGTCGTCGATTTGAGGTTGGTCAGGAACACGGTCAGCCGACGCTTGGCTTCCGGGTCGAGATCAGTGCGTACGGCATGGGGACCGTACCTCAGCAGGCCCGACATCCACACGACCTGGAGAGCCGACGGCGAAAGGCCGGCTGCTTCGAGCCTTGCCTGCGTGCCATCAGATAGCAGCGGCTGACCGTCGGCTGCTGCCCTCACCCAGCCGAACGAGGCGTCAGCCTGGCCGTCGACAAGCATGGTTTCGGCCGCGGACGTGGAATCGGCATGGATCAGAAACGGGGCATCCTCAGTGATCTTGACGTGTTCGGCGGCCAGCTCCGCCAGCGGCAAAAGCGAGCCCCCGACGCTGTCCGGCGGCGGCATAGCGATCCGTTGCGTCTCCATCGCCGCCAGGTCGGACAGCTTGCCGTCCCTGGTCAGCAGTACGGAGCGGATGCCGGCCGCACCGTCGGAATCGACCGGCGCCACAAGCGGCTCGATGCATCCGCAACGCTGCAGCGCCGTGGCATAAGCCGTCGCCGAATAGATGGCGTACTCGATCCGGGCGTTGGCTTGCGCCTCGATCAGTGCCGCATAATCGCGCGCAACGACGAACTCGACCTTCATGCCAAGCGCGTTGGTAAAGGATTGCGTCAGCAGCGCCAGCCCCGGAACAGTGTTGCCGCCGCCAGGCTCGGCGACGATGCCGATGCGAAATGTGCCGATATCATCACGCCAGTCGGCCAGCGCCGGTCCACACCAGAGCGCGCCGTGCACGATCATGAGAGCGGTGCACGCCTTCAGCACAGCGTTCATGGCAAGACCGTCCTGCGTTTTATCCGATGCATGCCCACTATCGCGCCAAGCCGTTGCCGTTTGGTTTCCGAATTGCCAATGCCGCCGTGGAACCCTATGTCTGGGCGTCCACACTGGCAACAATGACCCGATGGCGCGTGCTTTTCTCTTTGTCCTGGATTCCTTCGGCATCGGCGGCGCGGCCGACGCCGAACGCTATGGCGACGCCGGCGCCAACACGCTCGCGCACATCGCCGAAGCTTGCGCCGAAGGGCGCGCGGATCGCGAGGGGCTTCGACAAGGGCCGCTGTTTGTCCCGCACATGGCATCGCTCGGACTTGGCAAGGCGGCCGAGACGGCGACAGGATTGGGTTTTGCCCATTTCGGGACGGATCTGCTCGCCAATGCCTTCCATGGTGCGGCGCAGGAAGTTTCGAGCGGCAAGGACACACCCTCCGGACACTGGGAGATCGCGGCCCTGCCCGTGCGGTTCGACTGGGGTTATTTCCCGGATACGGTTCCCGCCTTTCCGGCTGATCTGACCGCGGCGATGATCCGCGAGGGCGAGGTTTCAGGCATTCTCGGCAACTGCCATGCGCCGGGCACAGAGATCATCGAACGGTTCGGTGAGGAACACATCCGCACCGGCAAGCCGATCTGTTACACCTCCGTCGACTCGGTCCTGCAGATCGCCGCGCATGAAGTCCATTTCGGCTTGGAGCGGCTTTATGAATTCTGCCAGGTGGTGCGCCGGCTGGTCGATCCGCTCAGGATCGGACGCGTGATCGCGCGGCCATTCGTCGGCGAGACCGCCGCCACCTTCCAGCGAACCTACAACCGCCATGACTACGCGGTGCCGCCGCCGGAGCCGACCTTGCTCGACCGGCTGACGGCGCGGGGAAGCCGCGTTATCGCCGTCGGCAAGATCGGCGACATCTTTGCCCATCGCGGTATTTCGGAAGTGCGCAAGGCCGCCGGCAACATGGCCATGTTCGACAAGGCGCTCGGTGCGATGGATGATGCCGGTAACGGCGATCTCGTTTTCGCCAATTTCGTCGATTTCGACACCGAATTCGGCCATCGCCGCGATGTCGCCGGCTATGCCGCCGCGCTCGAGGCCTTCGACCGGCGGCTGCCGGAAGCACTCGCAAAGCTGCAGCTGGGCGACCTTCTCATCCTGACGGCCGACCACGGCAATGATCCGACCTGGAGAGGGACAGATCATACGCGTGAACGCATCCCGGTGATTGGCATGGGACCCGGTTTGAGAGGTGGCGACATCGGACTGAGAACGACATTCGCCGATATCGGCGAGACCGTCGCAGAACACCTCGGGCTGGCGCCCGGCCGCCACGGCACTTCTTTCCATGCGATGATTGGCGGCCATGCCTGAATTGCCCGAAGTCGAAACAGTCCGGCGTGGCCTGCAGCCGGTCCTTGAAGGTGCCCGTCTGACCAAGGTCGAGGCGCGACGGCCGGATCTGCGGTTTCCCTTTCCCGAACGGTTTTCGGAACGGCTGACCGGCAGGACCATCACGGCGCTCGGTCGCCGAGCCAAATATCTGACCATGCATGTGCAGGACGGCCCGGTGCTGATCTGCCATCTCGGCATGTCGGGCTCCTTTCGCATCGAGACCGACGACGACGGCGAGACACAAGGCGTGTTCCACCACGAACGTTCGAAAAGCACGGCGCACGACCATGTCGTGTTCGATGTCGTCGCCGCCAACGGCGCCCGGTCCCGCGTGATCTTCAACGACCCGCGCCGCTTCGGTTTCATGCTGTTTGCGGAAGGGCCGCCGGAGACGCATCCTATGCTGGCCGGACTGGGCGTCGAGCCCACCGGCAATGCGCTGGACGGCGTGCTGCTCGCCTCGTTGCTGAAAGGCCGCAGATCGCCGCTGAAGGCAGCGCTTCTCGACCAGAAGCTGATCGCGGGACTTGGCAATATTTACGTCTCGGAGGCGCTCTGGCGTGCCGGCCTGTCGCCCTTGCGCGAGGCGGGCACCATCGCCAAGCCGGGCAAGAGGGCCAAGGAACAAAGCGAACGCCTGGCCGAGGCGATCCGCTCGGTCATATCAGATGCCATCGCGGCTGGCGGGTCGTCGCTGCGCGACTATGTGCACACCGACGGGTCACTGGGCTATTTCCAGCATTCCTTCGCCGTCTACGACCGCGAAGGTGAGCCTTGCCCGAAGCCCGGCTGCGGCGGCCACATCGAGCGCATCGTGCAGAGCGGACGCTCGACCTTCTATTGCCGGACGTGTCAGAGCTGAGTTAGAGCAATTCCAGGAAAAGTGTGAACGGTTTTCCCCGGGAAAAGCGCATAGCGCTTTCCCCAGGGAATTGCGTCAAAACAAAAAGATGGACCGGGTCTAGCGAGGAGAAGCAGCCATGGCCTACGAGACGATCATCGCCGAGACGCGCGGCAAGGTCGCACTGATCACGCTGAACCGGCCAAAGGCGCTCAATGCGCTGAATTCCCAGATCCTTGCCGAACTCGTCGCAGCCGTGAACGGTTTCGGCGCCGATCCTGGTATCGGCGCCATGGTTCTTACCGGTTCCGACAAGGCCTTTGCCGCTGGCGCCGACATCAAGGAGATGCAGGCTATCTCCTATGTCGACGCCTACAGCCAGGACTTCTTCGCAGGTTGGGAGGAGTTCACACGCACACGAAAGCCGATCATTGCCGCGGTGGCCGGCTATGCGCTGGGCGGCGGATGCGAGCTGGCAATGATGTGCGACTTCATCATTGCCGCCGACACCGCCAAATTCGGCCAGCCAGAAATCACGCTCGGCGTCATTCCCGGCATGGGCGGGTCGCAACGCCTGACCCGGTTCGTCGGCAAGTCGAAGGCGATGGACATGTGCCTGACCGGACGAATGATGGATGCAGCGGAAGCCGAACGCTCGGGGCTGGTGTCACGGGTCGTGCCCGCAGCCGAGCTTGTCGAGGAGGCTATCAAGGCGGCGGCCAAGATCGCCGATTTCTCGCTGCCATCGGTGATGATGACGAAGGAAGCCGTCAACCGTTCCTACGAGACGACGCTGGCCGAGGGATTGCGGTTCGAACGCCGCCTGTTCCACTCGCTTTTCGCGCTCGAAGACCAGAAGGAAGGCATGGCGGCCTTCGCCGAGAAGCGGAAGCCGAATTTCACCAATCGCTAGAGCGTTGCCGGCTAGCGATCGAAACCCCGTGGCGTCGGCCAAAAAGAACGCCAGGCAGCGTTGACGCGCCGGAAAAGCTGAACTATAAGCCGCACCAACCGAGGCGGCCCTGTGGCTGCCCGTTTGTTTTTTGCGCCCTGCGGCATGCCGCATGCGCCGACCAGATCAGAAGAGAGGCATCATGGCCAACACATCCTCGGCCAAAAAGGCAACGCGTAAGATTGTCCGCCGCGCGGCGATCAACAAGAACCGCCGCTCGCGCGTGCGCACCTACGTCCGCCAGGTCGAGGAGGCGCTCGCCTCCGGCGACAAGGCTGCCGCACAGGCCGCTTTCAAGGTCGCCGAGCCGGAATTGATGCGTGCCGCGACCAAGGGCGTGATCCACAAGAACACCGCGTCCCGCAAGGTGTCGCGTCTGGCCGCGCGCCTCAAGGTGCTGTCGGCCTAACATCGCCTTTACAGACTAAGCTTCTTTAAAACCCGGCCAGTCGTGCCGGGTTTTTTCGTTTGCCGGCAAGTACTTAAAAAGAATGCTCGGAAACGGTGCCCAAAGCGGATTCCAGTATTCGAAATGCTTTGCCGGCACATGCCTGCCTGCTGATGGTTGACAGCGTTGAAAAATGGCGGCTTCAAAATTCTTAACTATCAAAAATAAGCGATATTTTTCAGATAGTTAGCTATGGTCATCCACAGCTTGTCCACAACGTCTCGAAGGGACGGGAGGGCAACTGGCTGTCAAGCGAATTATTTCAGAATATTTCGCGCCGGCCCGACTTTTTCATATTCGCCGGAAAAGAGTTTGAATCACAATGGCTTTGTCAAAATATGCCGTTGCGGCATGCGGCTCGAACCAGCCCGAGGTAACCAGATTCCTTAAAAATCAGTTAGGGGTGGCCTTGCCCTATCCACAGCGATTTCGGTAATGTTGGGTCATCAAGAGGGACGGGCCCGTGGCCCTTAACCCAGTCCGAATCAGCCAGCGTAAATTGGCCGGATTTGCAACGCGGATCAAGTCCGTGAACGGGATTGGTTTGTCTTTTTTGATGTGGGTAAGGGGACTGGCGTAACTAGACATGGCAGGTAGACGGCGCGCCGGCGCTCTTTCGCCGGACGGTGTTGTATTGCCCTGACATACCCAACGCGGACTGGCTTCCATGGGCCGGCACCGGTTCCCTCCGAATAGTGGGCGACGTTCATTGCCGGCGGCGGCAACGGGCATCGTAGCGAAGACATAGTCGCTGGAAAACGGATGCAGGAGGCGCATCCCCAGCGGAAAACAGGTACAGAAAAGCAAGGAACTCGATCATGCAGAGCGGCATCGAAAGGGAGCTTACGGGCGACCTCCCATTTCCTGGAACTTTGATCGGAGCAAACGAGATGGCGGTCTCCAGCGACGCGGAACAGAAGTTCGACCGGGTCAAGATCCAGTTGAAGGCGCGTCTGGGGGCTGAAGTCTATTCGAGCTGGTTCGGCCGCATGAAGGTCGCGGAGGCGTCCAAGGGCATTGTCCGCATCTCGGTGCCCACCGCGTTCCTGCGCTCGTGGATCAACGGCCACTATCTCGACCTCATCTCCGAACTGTGGAAGCAGGAGGATGCCGATCTCCTCAAGATCGAGATCGTGGTGCGCACGGCCACCCGCCAGGGGCGCAGCCCTGTCGAACCGGAATTGACGCCGGCACGCAAGATGACACGGCAGACGCAAACGGCGCTGGCCGCCGGCACTGTGAGCCCCGGCAGGGTGGAACGGCCTCCCGTGCCGCGCCCAGGTGCCGCGGTCGAGACCGAGTTCCGCCACAACGTGCTGGGATCGCCGCTTGATCCCCGCTACACGTTCGGCTCCTTCATCGAAGGCCCGTCGAACCGGGTAGCCTTCGCCGCCGCCAAGGCCGTGGCGGAATCGCAATCGAGCGCTGTGCGCTTCAATCCGCTTTTCCTGCATGCGACCGTCGGGCTCGGCAAGACCCACCTGCTGCAGGCCATCGCGGCGGAATCGCTGAAGCAGAACCCGAAATCCCGCGTCGTCTATCTCACCGCGGAGTATTTCATGTGGCGCTTCGCCACCGCGATCCGCGACAACAACGCGCTGACGCTCAAGGAGCAGCTGCGCGACATCGACCTCTTGATCATCGACGACATGCAGTTCCTGCAGGGCAAGTCGATCCAGCATGAATTCTGCCATTTGATCAACATGCTGCTCGACAGCGCCAAGCAAGTCGTTGTCGCCGCCGACCGGCCGCCGTCCGAGCTGGAATCGCTCGAGCCGCGTGTCCGCTCGCGCCTCAATGGCGGCGTCGCGCTCGAAATGTCGGCGCCTGATTTCTCCATGCGCCTCGGCATGCTCAAACTACGCCTGGCCACGGCCAGGGTCGACGACGCATCGCTGGATATTTCCGACGAAATCCTCAACCACGTCGCCCGCACCGTGACCGGCAGCGGACGAGAACTGGAGGGCGCGTTCAACCAGCTGCTGTTTCGCCAGTCGTTCGAGCCGCAGATCACCATCGACCGTATCGACGAGATCCTCGGCCACATCTATCGCACCGGCGAGCCGAAGCGGGTCCGCATCGAGGACATCCAGCGCATCGTGGCGCGCCACTACAACGTGTCGAAGACCGAATTGCTGTCCAACCGGCGCACGCGCACAATCGTCAAGCCACGGCAGGTCGCCATGTACCTGTCGAAGGTGATGACGCCGCGCTCCCTGCCCGAAATCGGACGGCGCTTCGGTGGCCGCGATCACACCACGGTGCTGCACGCCGTGCGCAAGATCGAGGACCTTTCCGGCAACGACAACACGCTGGCGCAGGAACTTGAGCTGCTGCGGCGGCTGATCAACGACCAGGCCTGACCGGTCCGGAACGGGCAAGCCAGAACCGCACTGGAATTCAATGGCTTGCCTGCCCGGCAGCGCCCCTGACATGGGCTCGAGGCCTGGAGCAATTCCAAGAAAAGTGTGAACGGTTTTTCCCGGGGCAAGCGCGTAGCGCTTTCCCTTGGGAATTGCGTCAAAACAGAGCCTGGCGACGATCTGGATTCGGGATTCAGCACACTGGCTGGCGGTCATCCAGGCCTTTATCCCCAGAAAGCCCGCGCAGCCGGACCGAACCGGTGGCGCGGGCTTGCGTTTGCTGGCTTTTTCCTGTCAGTTTACGCAGATTCTGAGCCTGTTCAGACCTTTCGCGGGGCGCCGCCAGCCGGAGACCCGCTCATCCTTTCAAGCGAGCCTGTTTCGTCATGCGTGTTATCCTGGAACGGTCAAATCTCCTGAAGTCGCTCAACCACGTCCACCGTGTGGTCGAACGGCGCAACACGATACCGATCCTGTCCAACGTGCTGCTCAGCGCCGAGGGCGCCAGCCTCGAAATGAAGGCGACCGACCTTGACCTGGAGGTGACGGAAGCGACGCCAGCCAAGGTGGAGCGCGGCGGGGCGACGACGGTTCCGGCGCATCTGCTCTACGACATCGTGCGCAAACTCGCGGACGGCGCCGAGGTGATGCTGAAGACGGACGAGGACGGCAACGCCATGACGGTGACGTCGGGCCGCTCGAGCTTTCGGCTGCAGTGCCTGCCGCAATCCGACTTTCCCGAGCTTTCGGCCGGATCCTTCTCGCATATCTTCCGGCTCGACTCGGTTGCCCTGAGGGGGCTGATCGAGAAGACGCAGTTCGCCATTTCCACCGAAGAGACGCGCTATTATCTCAATGGCATCTACCTGCACACGCATGAGGTCGGCGGCAAGCTGAAGCTGCGCTCGGTGGCCACTGACGGCCACCGCCTGGCGCGCGCCGAAATCGACGCGCCGGCGGGGTCCGAGGGCATGCCGGGCATCATCATTCCGCGCAAGACGGTGAGCGAGCTGCAGAAGCTGGTCGACGACCCTGATGTCGCCGTGACCACGGAGCTGTCGGACACCAAGATCCGCTTCACCATCGGCAGCGTGGTCCTGACCTCGAAGCTGATCGACGGCACCTTCCCCGATTATCAGCGGGTCATTCCGACCGGCAACGACAAGAAGCTGATCATCGACCGCCAGAGCTTTGCCGCCGCGGTCGACCGTGTCTCGACCATTTCCTCCGAACGTGGCCGCGCGGTGAAGCTTTCGATCAGCGAAGGCCAGGTGACGCTTGCGGTCAACAACCCGGATTCGGGCAGCGCCACCGAGGAACTGGCGGCCGACTATTCGTCCGACCCGATCGAAATCGGCTTCAACGCCAAATACCTGCTCGACGTTGCCGCTCAGTTGACCGGCACGGAAGCCAAATTCATGTTGGCCGATGCCGGTTCGCCGACGCTGATCCACGACATGGCCGACGAGACCGCGCTTTACGTGCTGATGCCGATGCGGGTATAGCCCGGCACGGCATCATCGATCCGGCTCTGCGACGGGCCGGCAGCGGAAACAATGGCGACTTCTACAGGCGGATAGCGGTTGCCGGCACAAACCCATATAAGTAAGCTTACACTTACTAATTTCCGCAACTATGCGACGCTGACGATCGATCTCGATCCGGGCGCCGTGGTGTTTTCCGGCGACAATGGTGCCGGCAAGACCAACCTCCTCGAAGCAATTTCCTTTCTAACGCCGGGGCGCGGCCTGCGCCGCGCGCCTTACGCCGATGTCGCACGCGAAGGCGGCGACGGCGGCTTTGCCCTGCACGCCCGGCTCGACGGGCCCGACGGCCAGATCGAGATCGGCACGGGCATTTCGGTCGGCGAGGGCGAAGGCGGCAGGCGGGTTCGCATCAATGGCGCGACGGCCCGCTCGGCCGAAGACATGCTGGAATGGCTGCGCGTGGTGTGGCTGACGCCGGCCATGGATGCGCTGTTCACCGGACCGGCTGCTGACCGCCGGCGCTTTCTCGACCGGCTGGTGCTGGCGATCGACCCCGGCCACGGCCAGCGGGCGCTCGACTACGAGAAGGCGATGCGCGGCCGTAATCGCCTGCTTACCGAGGGCTCGCGGGATATCAGCTGGTTCGAAGCGATCGAGACACAGATGGCCGAAACCGGCGTCGCCATTGCGGCGGCGCGCGCCGAACTGGTGCGCCTGCTCGCCGCCATGATCGACAGGCTGCCCGACACGGGACCGTTCCCGCAGGCCGATATCAGCCTTTCGGGCGATCTGGAAACCGAGGTTTCCACCGCGCCGGCGGTCGACGTCGAGGAGCGGTTCCGCCGGGCTCTTGCCGGTGGCCGTGATCGTGATCGTGCCGCGGGACGAACGCTTGAAGGCCCGCACCGTTCCGATCTCCTGGTGCGGCACAGGCCCAAGGCAATGCCGGCAGAACTCTGTTCGACCGGCGAGCAGAAGGCATTGCTGGTCGGCATCGTCCTGTCGCATGCCCGGCTGACCGGCGAGATGTCCGGCATGACGCCGATCCTGCTGCTCGACGAGATCGCCGCCCATCTCGACGGCGGGCGGCGGGCGGCGCTGTTTTCGATCCTGGAGGAGTTGAACTGCCAGGCTTTCATGACGGGAACCGATGCCGCGCTGTTTTCCAGCCTCAAGGGCCGTGCGCAATTCCTGACCGTCGACCATGGCACGGTTGGGCCAACCGAAGACGCCTGACAAGGTTTTTCAGCCGCTATATGGTCCTGACATGACCACCGCGCTCACCGCCGACGAGATCGAACGCTATGCCCGCCACATCGTGCTGCCCGAAGTCGGCGGCGCGGGCCAACAGAAGCTCAAGCAAGCGCGGGTCTTGGTGATCGGCGCCGGCGGGCTGGGCGCACCGGTGCTCGAATATCTTGCGGCGGCCGGCGTCGGCACGCTTGGCATCGTTGATGACGACACCGTGTCGCTCTCCAATTTGCAGCGCCAGGTCATCCACGGCACGGATACGGTCGGCATGCTGAAAACCGACAGCGCCAAGGCGGCAATCACCCGTATCAATCCCAACACCGTGGTCGAGACGCACACGTTCCGGCTGAGCGCGGACAACGCCCCTGCCCTCATCGCCCGCTATGACATCACCGTCGACGGTTCCGACAATTTCGAGACCCGTTATACGGTGGCCGACGCCTGCGCGAACGAGCGCAAACCCCTGGTGCATGCCGCCGTCGGCCGTTTCGATGGTTCGGTGACGGTGCTGAAGCCTTTCGAGGCCGGCAAGGATGGCAAGCCGAACCCTGGCTATCGCGATCTCTTCCCCGAAGCCCCGCCGCCGGGCCTTGTACCGTCCTGCGCCGAGGCCGGTGTGCTTGGCGCGCTGACCGGCGTCGTCGGCACGCTACAGGCGATGGAGGCGATCAAGCTGATCACCGGCATCGGCGAGCCGCTGGTCGGGCGGCTGCTGCTCTACGATGCGCTCTCCGCGCGCTTCGAAACGATCCGCTACAGCAGGCGCTGATCTTGGAGCGGACCATGACCCTCTCCATCGACCGCATCCCGGCCGGTTTCGACCGCTGGGACGAGGTGCTTGCCCTGATCATGCAGGCCTTCGCCTTCATGGACGGCGTCATCGACCCGCCGTCCTCGACCCATCTGCTCACCGTCGATGGACTGCGCGACAAGGCCGGGCGGGAGAACGGCTTCGCGGCCCTCGACGGCGGCAGGATCGTCGGCTGCGTCTTTGCTCTTGAAAGGGCCGACGATCTTTATGTCGGCAAACTCGCCGTCTCCCCGGACCGCCAGGGGCAAGGCATCGGCCGGCGGCTGATGCGGGCGGTCGAAGATCTCGCGCTCGACCGCGGTAAGGCGGCGCTGGAGCTTCAGACACGCATCGAGCTCACCGCCAATCATGCCGCCTTTGCCCGCCTCGGTTTCCACGAGACCGAGCGAACGGCACATGAAGGCTACGCCAGGCCAACCTCGATCACCATGCGCAAATCTATTTCGTAAGTTTTTGCTTACCCAACAATGGCAAGCGCCGATACCGTCAGGTCCTCAGCGGCAGCACACGGTCCGGCGGGCGGTGGCCGTCAACGAACGCCCTGATGTTGATGATGACCTTCTCGCCCATGTCGATGCGGCCCTCGAGCGTCGCCGAGCCCATATGCGGCAACAGCACGACCTTGTTCCTGGCGGCGAGCTTGAGCAGCTTGGCATTGAGCGCCGGCTCGTGCTCGTAGACGTCGAGGCCGGCGCCGGCGATCTTGCCGTCCTGGATCAGCTTGACCAGCGCCTCTTCGTCGATGATGTCTCCGCGCGCGGTGTTGACCACATAGGCGGTGGGCTGAAGCAGGGCCAAGCGCCGGGCCGACAGCAAATGAAAAGTCGCGGGCGTCGACGGACAATTGACCGAGATGATGTCCATGCGGGCCAGCATCTGGTCGAGGCTCTCCCAATAGGTCGCCTCCAGCCCGTCCTCGACCGCCGGCAGCACGCGATGGCGGTTGTGGTAGTGGATGGAAAGGCCGAAGGCCTTGGCCCGCCTGGCAACGGCGGTGCCGATGCGGCCCATGCCGACAATGCCGAGCCGCTTGCCCCAGATGCGCCGGCCAAGCATCCAGGTCGGCGACCAGCCGGCCCATTTCTTGTCGCCGGTGAGCACATTGGCGCCTTCCGCCAGCCGGCGCGGTACAGCCAGCATCAGCGCCATGGTCATGTCGGCGGTGTCTTCGGTGAGCACATTGGGCGTGTTGGTGACGGTGATGCCCCTCTTGGCCGCCGCCGCCACGTCGATCTTGTCGACGCCATTGCCGAAATTGGCGATCAGCTTGAGGTTGTCGCCGGCCTGGGCGATCAGCGCCGCGTCGATCTGGTCGGTCACTGTCGGCACCAGCACGTCGGCTTCCTTGACCGCGGCAACCAGCTCCGGCTGCGTCATCGGCCTGTCCTCGACATTCAGCCTGGCGTCGAACAGCTCGCGCATGCGGGTCTCGACCGGGTCGGGCAGCTTTCGCGTGATGACCACGAGAGGCTTCTTTTTGCCTACCATTGTTTCCCTCGTTGAGACCTCTTTAACCAAGACCGGCGAAACTGAAAGCCGGTCGCGGTAGCCGATTTACCCATGTAACAAGCGGTGCCGCCGAAGACAAAGAAAAAGGGGCGCCGAGGCCGAGAGGCAAGCGCCGAAAGGAACGAAAGTGTCTGGTTTCGCGCCACTTCGCCTGACCCTCAGCGCAGCATTTCTCGGCGCTCTCCTCTATTCCCCGCTGGCCGCGGCACAGAGCGCGGCCGCACCCGCCCAGAGCGCCATCACGCTCGGGCCGAGCGGCCTGCCATTGCCGCGATTCGTCAGCCTTAAATCCGGCCGCGTCAACTCGCGCGTCGGCCCGGGTGCCAATTATTCGGTCGACTGGATGTATATGAAGGCCGGCCTGCCGATGGAGATCATCCAGGAATTCGACACGTGGCGCCGCGTGCGCGATGCCGACGGTTCGGAAGGCTGGATCAACCAGTCGCTGCTGTCGGGCCGGCGCACCGCGATCATCGCACCATGGCAACGCGGCAAGGGCGCCCAGATCAATATGCTCAGAAGCCCCGACAAAGATGCCAGCGTGGTGGCGATCGTCGAGCCGGGCGTCATGGGCACGATCAAGGCCTGCGACGGCCAGTGGTGCGAAATGACGCTCGACGGGCATACCGGCTGGCTCGCCCAGTCGGCGGTCTGGGGCGCCTATCCCGGCGAGCGGGTCAAGGACTGAGGTCGTTGCGCTCGCCCGATTCGGCCGAGGTTTGTGTCCTGAAAACCGGTTGACAGCTTCAGGCCATAGCCCAGCGCACGGTCGATGGCGATGTGGGCGATCCAGATCAGCGCGACCGCGATTGCCGCCGCATGACCGGACAAGTACCCGACGAGCAGCAGCAGCACCGGTAGTATCAGGATGTGCAGGGCGTTGTAGGCGATGGCACCGATGCGCGGCCCGACGAGGTAGCCAAACATCGACAGATCCGGCGCAAGGATGAGCACTGCGAAGGGCCACCAGGAAACGCCCGACCAAGCGTAGAAGACAATAGCGGCGGCCGCCACAGCAGCCCATTCGAGCCTGACTATCAGATCGAGGGGTTTCATTTCCGGCCGATTATTCTGACGCCGCCGGCCGTTCCTGGCGCTTGGGCCTCAGCCTCACCACAATGTCGACATTGGCGATTTCCATGCCCTCGGGCGGCTCCGGCAGGTTGGTGACCGTCACCGGGCCATTGGCGATGTCGAAAATCCGGTTTTCGCCTTCGATGTAGAAATGGTGGTGGTCGGAGGTGTTGGTGTCGAAATAAGTCTTGGCGCCCTCGACGGCGAGGATGCGCAACAGTCCAGCCTGGGTGAACTGGTGGAGCGCGTTGTAGACGGTGGCGAGCGACACCGGCACGCCGGCAGCCAGCGCCTCCTCGTGCAGTTCCTCGGCCGACAAATGGCGATCGCCTTTGGCAAAAAGCAGGTCGGCCAGCGCGATGCGCTGCCGCGTCGGCCTCAGGCCGGCTTCACGTACCCGCTTGTCCACAGCGACATTTTCCTTCCGGCAGCCCCGGTCCATCTGGTCTTCCAAGCTCACAGTCCCGCTTCAAGACACGCCCAGAATGGCAAAAAAATGAATGTCTGCCGAACCCGGACCCCTGTTGACATATATTCTGTCGTCCGAATGCGATCAATAGCGCGCATTGACCCGGGCAGACTGGCGGGTTAAGCGCAAACGCCGGTTTCCGGCCTGAAACAGATTGTGTTAGGACACCAACGACAAGGGCGCGCTACCGCCCGGACGATATGGGGACGAGATTGATGGCGGGTAAATCCAGCTACGACTACGAAGAATTGCTGGCCTGTGCCCGCGGCGAGCTGTTCGGAGAGGGCAATGCCCAACTGCCCTACCCGCCCATGCTGATGTTCGACCGCATCACCGAGATCAGCGAGACCGGCGGCGCCTTCGACAAGGGTTTCATCCGCGCGGAGTTCGACATCAAGCCGGACCTGTGGTTCTTTGCCTGCCATTTCATCGGCAATCCGATCATGCCAGGATGCCTCGGTCTGGACGCCTTGTGGCAGTTGACTGGTTTCTATCTCGGCTGGCTTGGCGAACCCGGTAAAGGCATGGCGTTGTCGACCGGTGAGGTCAGGTTCAAGGGCATGGTCACGCCATCGGTCAAGAAGGTCGAGTATGGCGTGGATTTCAAGCGCGTTATGCGTGGCCGGCTGGTTCTGGGCATCGCCGATGGCTGGATGAAGGCGGATGGCGAGCCCATATATGCGGCGACGGACCTGAAGGTCGGTCTGTCCAAGCAGTCGGCGGTCGCTTGACCACAGCCCTGGTCGACCCACTGGCCAGTATCCCTGGAAGGAGTTGCGAATGAGACGTGTCGTAGTCACAGGCCTCGGCATCGTGTCGTCGATCGGCAACAATGCCAACGAGGTGCAGACCTCGCTGCATGACGCCAGATCCGGCATCAGCTTTTCCGATTCCTTCGCCGAGCACGGCTTCCGTTGCCAGGTCTGGGGCGCTCCGACGCTCGACCCGTCCGCCATGATCGATCGCCGCGCGATGCGCTTCCTGAGCCAGGGTGCTGCCTGGAACCACGTCGCCATGGACCAGGCGATCGCCGATGCCGCCTTGAGCGAAAGCGACATCACCAATGAGCGCACCGGCATCGTCATGGGTTCGGGTGGCCCTTCCACCCGCACCATCGTCGAGGCGGCCGAAACGACGCTGAAGAACGGCAGCCCCAAGCGTATCGGCCCCTTTGCCGTGCCGAAGGCGATGTCGTCGACCGCGTCGGCAACGCTGGCCACATGGTTCAAGATCCACGGCGTCAACTATTCGATCTCGTCGGCCTGCTCGACCTCGGCGCATTGCATCGGCAACGCCTATGAGCTCATCCAATGGGGCAAGCAGGATGTGATGTTTGCCGGCGGCCACGAAGACCTCGACTGGACGATGTCGGACCTGTTCGACGCCATGGGCGCCATGTCGTCCAAGTTCAACGACAGGGCTTCCGCCGCTTCCCGCGCCTATGACGCCAATCGCGACGGCTTCGTCATTGCCGGCGGCGCGGGTGTGCTCATCCTGGAAGAACTCGAGCACGCCAAGGCACGCGGCGCCAAGATTTACGCCGAGATCGTCGGCTACGGCGCGACCTCTGACGGCCACGACATGGTAGCGCCTTCCGGCGAAGGCGCGGTCCGCTGCATGCGCCAGGCGCTGGCAACCGTCTCCACGCCGGTCGATTACATCAACACCCACGGCACCTCGACACCGGTGGGGGATTCCAAGGAAATGGGCGCCATCCGCGAGGTGTTCGGCGAGAAAATGCCGTTCATCACCTCGACGAAATCGCTGACCGGCCACTCGCTGGGCGCGGCCGGCGTGCAGGAATCCATCTATTCGATCCTGATGATGCAAGGCGGCTTCATCGGCGAAAGCGCCCATATCGAGACCCTCGACCCCGAATTCGAGGGCATGCCGATCGTGCGCAAGCGCATCGACAACGCCAAGATCGACACCGTCCTGTCGAATTCCTTCGGTTTCGGTGGCACCAACGCAACGCTCGTTTTCCAGCGCTATTCCGCATAGGCCAGCGTTTTTTCTAAAAGGATTTGCCAGCCATGGACGGACTGATGAAGGGCAAGCGCGGGCTTGTCATGGGTGTCGCCAACGATCATTCGATCGCCTGGGGCATCGCCCAGAAATTGTCCGAACATGGGGCGGAGCTCGCCTTTACCTACCAGGGCGAGGCCTTCGGCCGCCGGGTCAAGCCGCTCGCCGACAAGCTCGGCGCCTCGCTGGTCGTGCCCTGCGATGTCGAGGACAGCGCTTCGGTCGCCGCCACGTTCGAAACGCTGGGCAACGCCTGGGGCGGACTGGACTTCGTCGTCCATGCCATCGGCTTTTCCGACAAGAATGAGTTGAAGGGCCTTTACGCCGACACCAGCCGGGACAATTTCGTCCGTACCATGGTGATCTCCTGCTACTCCTTCACCGAAGTGGCCCGCAATGCAGCGGCACTGATGACGCAGGGCGGCTCGATGATCACCCTGACCTATGCCGGTTCGGTCCGCGTCATGCCGAACTACAATGTCATGGGCGTCGCCAAGGCCGGCCTCGAAGCCAGTGTGCGCTATCTCGCCAACGACTACGGTCCGCGCGGCATCCGGGTGAACGGCATCTCGGCAGGGCCGGTGCGCACGCTGGCCGGCGCCGGCATTTCGGACGCCCGCCACATGTTCTCCTACCAGCAGCGCAACTCGCCGCTGCGCCGTACCGTGACCATCGACGAGGTCGGCGGCTCGGCGCTCTATCTGCTGTCCGATCTCGCTTCCGGCGTCACCGGCGAAATCCACTATGTCGATTCCGGCTATCACATCGTCTCGATGCCGACGCTCGATGAGTTGAAGCAGACAGATGGTTAATCGGCCCT
The DNA here is from genome assembly GCF_056402995.1 of Mesorhizobium sp. P3_A8. NCBI lineage: Bacteria > Pseudomonadati > Pseudomonadota > Alphaproteobacteria > Hyphomicrobiales > Phyllobacteriaceae > Mesorhizobium > Mesorhizobium sp. P3_A8. The sequence goes on from NZ_JBFUGI010000012.1 coordinate 78,939, forward strand.
GAAACGGACCAAGGCGACGCGCTTTGGGCAATTGTTTCGGAGAAATGGCCCATTTCCAGTAAAAAAATAGTCTTCTCCAGTAAAATTGGATGCATTCGCGGAAACTCATTTTAAGAAGATTTCCGCTATAGAGTCCGGCAATCTGGGGACCTTTGAATGTCTGCCGTCAGCAACCCGAAGCGAACACCGGTGTTCCGACTGCTCACGATAGCGAGCTCGGGCATAGGCAGTTTCATCCTCGGCATCTGGGGCCTGAAGCTTGGCCTCGGCAGTGGTTTTGCCGGCATATCAGCCGACATGATGGTCGCCATCATGGCTGCGCTTTGCGCGCTGGCGGCGTCGGTGGCGGCGATGTCGTTCTTCGCCGGCGTCGATGAATCGGCGGATTTCGTCTTCAACGAAACCCATTTCGACAAGCTGACCGGACTGCTGGCGCGTCCGGCGATGGTCGGCAAGATCGCCGAGGCGGCGTGCGCGACAAGCCGAACCGGGGAACCGATGTTCCTGATCGACATCGACATCGACCGCTTCAAGCACATCAACGATGCGATCGGCTACAGCCAGGGTGATGAGCTGATCCGCGCCTTCACCAAACGGCTGCAGGGCTGTGTGCCCGCACGCGCCCTGATCGGGCGCATCGGCGCCGGCGAGTTCGCCGTGCTGCTCCCGGATCATCAGATCCAGGGAACGCTGGAAAGCATGGTCGAAAGGCTCATCGACGAGATGACGGAGCCCTATGAACTCAGCAGCCATCAGCAATCGGTGGGTCTGTCGGTGGGTATCGTGGCCATGCCCAAGGATGGCGTCGATCCGGTCCTTATCCTGCGCCGATCCAACCTGGCGCTGCAGAATGCGCGCGCCAGCGGGGTCGGCAACTGGGCGGTGTTCGACAGCGAGATGGGGCGCGTTGCCGATTATCGCCAATGGGTCGAATCCGAACTGCACACCGCCTTCGAGCGAGGAGACTTCGACCTCCATTATCAGCCGCAACTCGACCTGCCGACCGGCCGTATCGTCGGCTACGAGGCGCTGATCCGCTGGAACCATCCCGAACGCGGCATGATCCCGCCCATGGAATTCATCCAGATCGCCGAAGAAACGGGGATGATCAACCCTATCGGCGAATGGGTTCTGCGCAAGGCTTGCAGCGACGCCCGCCATTTGCCGGACGACTGCTTCGTCGCCGTCAACATCTCGCCGGTTCAGTTCATGACCAAGGATTTCGTCGGCATCGTGCGTGACACAATGCGGGCCACCGGCATCAAGCCATCACGGCTGGAGCTGGAAGTGACCGAGACGGCGATGATGCAGGACCGCGACCGCGCTGCCGCTATCCTGAAAGAGCTTGCCGACATGGGCATCTCCGTTGCCGTCGACGATTTCGGCACCGGCTATTCCAATCTGAGCTACCTGATCGATTTCTCGTTCGGCAAGCTGAAGATCGATCGCTCCTTCGTCAGCCGCATGGATACCGATTCCAGCTCCGGCGCCGTCGTGTCGACCATTGTCGGGCTTTCGCGGGCACTCGGCGTCAGCATCATTGCCGAAGGCGTCGAGACCGAGAACCAGGCGACTTTGCTGCGCGCCGCCGGCTGCGAGGTGGTGCAGGGCTACCTGTTCGGCCGTCCGGCGCCGCTCAAGTTCAGCGCCGGCGACGGATATGCCACCGACGAGGTCAGACGCGTGGCCAATCTGCACTGAACGCGATACGCATCGTTTCAGCGCCGCGCGGAAAACACCTTGAACATACCGTCGCGGGCGAGTTCAGCATGGCTGGCAAAGGCGGCCGACAGCACGGGCTCGTAGGGAAGCTGGCGGTTGGCGACCATGAACAGCCTGCCACCGGGCTTCAACGCCTTGGCTGCCGCGCGGATCATGCCGGCACCGATCTCCGGCTCCGCCGCACGGCTGCGGTGAAAGGGCGGGTTCATGGCGATGACGTCGTATCGGCGCTCGACCGGCTCGGCGAGCAGATCCGTCCAGAAGAAGCCTTGCGCCACGCTGTTGGCGAGGTTGCCTTTGGCCGCCTCCAGCGCAGCGAAATCGGCCTCATAAAGATCGAGCGTCGACAGGCCTGACGAACGGGCGGCCATCTCAGCCGCCACATAACCCCAGCCGGCGCAGAAATCGGCCGCACTGCCGCGCAGGTCACCGGGCAAATTGTCGACCAGCAGTTTCGAACCCGCATCGACGCGATCGAAGGAGAACATGCCAGGTGCGGTGTGGAATCGGCCATCGACCAGTTGCCCGGGATTGGCGGCGCGAACTGCCGCGGCAGCTTGCATATCCACCGGGCGCCGCAGCCAGAAGGCGATGCCGTGATATTTCGGCATATGGCCGTCGAGCGGCACAAGCTCGTCGACGCGCCTGCGCAGACTGGCAATGCCATCGTCCTTGCCGCCGGCAATGACAACCAGTCCGCCCGGCGCCACGCGCTCGAGGGCGTCGGCAATACGCAACTCGTTCTGGCCACGATGACGGCCGGCAAACACAAGCGCCATATCAAAGCTGCCGCCTTCCACTTGCGGCGTGACAGCGAAACCAGATGCCTGCAGCGGGCGAAAGTACGGCCGGAAGCCCTGTACTAGGTGGAGCTCGGCCTCGAAGCCTTCAGGCAGGCGAAAGCCTGGCTCGGCGCCGAGAAAGAGAACGCGCTCGCCCTTTCGCGGCAAGGCAAGAGCCTCGGCCTCGAACGGATGGAAAAGCGTCTTCAGCGCCTCAGCGGACATTCCCTCTACCTTCCAAACGAAAACGGGCGCGACCTAAGCCGCGCCCGTTTCGATTTTTCTGTCAGACCACTCAGGCGGCGTTTTCTTCGCCTTCGGTCTTCTTGTCGCGGGCGAGTTCCTTACCGGTGGCCTGGTCGACGACCTTCATCGACAGGCGGACCTTGCCGCGCTCGTCGAAGCCCATCAGCTTGACCCAGACCTTGTCGCCTTCCTTGACGACGTCGGAGGTCTTGGCGACCCGGTCGTTGGCAAGCTGCGAGATGTGGACGAGGCCGTCGCGCGGACCGAAGAAGTTGACGAAGGCGCCGAAGTCGGCGGTCTTGACGACCGTGCCTTCGTAGATCTCGCCGACTTCCGGCTCGGCAACGATGGTGTGGATCCACTTCTTCGCCGCCTCGATCTCCTTGGCGTTCGACGAAGCGATCTTGACCGTGCCGTCGTCCTCGATGTTGATCTTGGCGCCGGTCTTCTCGACGATCTCGCGGATGACCTTGCCGCCCGAACCGATGACGTCGCGGATCTTGTCGGTCGGGATGTGCATGACCTCGATGCGCGGTGCGAACTCACCGAGTTCGGGGCGGGCGCCGGTCAGGGCATGCGCCATTTCACCGAGGATATGGAGACGACCGTCCTTGGCCTGGCCAAGCGCGATCTTCATGATCTCTTCGGTGATGCCATCGATCTTGATGTCCATCTGCAGGGAGGTGATGCCACCTTCGGTGCCGGCGACCTTGAAGTCCATGTCGCCGAGATGATCCTCATCGCCAAGGATGTCGGAGAGCACGGCGAAGCGCTCGCCTTCCTTGATCAGGCCCATGGCGATACCGGCAACGGGCTTCGCCAGCGGCACGCCGGCATCCATCAGCGCCAGCGAAGTGCCGCAGACCGTGGCCATCGACGACGAACCGTTGGACTCGGTGATCTCCGAGACGACGCGCAGCGTGTAGGGGAACTGGTCAGCGCTCGGCAGCATCGGGCGGATAGCGCGCCAGGCGAGCTTGCCGTGGCCGATTTCGCGGCGGCCCGGCGAACCCATGCGGCCGGTCTCACCAACGGAGTAGGGAGGGAAGTTGTAGTGAAGGAGGAACTTCTCCTTGTACATGCCGGTCAGCGAATCGACATACTGCTCGTCCTCGCCGGTACCGAGCGTGGCAACGACCAGCGCCTGGGTCTCGCCGCGGGTGAACAGCGCCGAACCATGGGTGCGCGGCAGAACGCCGACTTCGGAGACGATCTTGCGAACGGTGCTCAGGTCGCGACCATCGATGCGCGAGCCGGTGTCGAGGATGTTCCAGCGCACGACCTTGGCCTGCAGTTCCTTGAACACGGAGCCAATCTGTTCGGAGGTGTACTTGGCGTCTTCGCCTTCGGCCGGAGCAAACGCGGCCTTGACCTTCGCCTTGACGGCGTCGACGGCGGCGTAGCGCTTCTGCTTGTCGACGTTCTTGTAGGCAGCGCTGAGCTCGTCGCCGACGATCTTCAGCATCTCGGCTTCAAGCGCGGAATAGTCCGGCGCGGTGAAGTCGCGCGGTTCCTTGGCGGCAACTTCAGCCAGCTTGATGATGGCGTCGATCACCGGCTGGAAGCCCCTGTGGCCGAACATGACGGCGCCGAGCATCAACTCTTCGCCAAGTTCCTTGGCTTCGGACTCGACCATCAGCACGGCGTCGGCGGTGCCGGCGACGACGAGGTCGAGCTTGGATTCCTGCATCTCGTCGACATGCGGATTGAGCACGTATTCGCCGTTGATGTAGCCGACGCGCGCGCCGCCGATCGGACCCATGAAGGGAACGCCCGACAGGGTCAAAGCGGCCGAGGTGGCAACGATCGACAGGATGTCCGGGTCATTTTCGAGATCGTGCTGGACGACGGTAACGACGATCTGGGTGTCGTTCTTGTAGCCAGCGGCGAAGAGCGGACGGATCGGGCGGTCGATGAGGCGGGAAACCAGCGTTTCCTTTTCGCTCGGACGGCCTTCACGCTTGAAATAGCCGCCCGGGATCTTGCCGGCGGCATAGGTCTTTTCCTGGTAATTGACGGTCAGCGGAAAGAAATCGAGGCCCGGCTTGGGCTCCTTCATCGAAACGACGGTGGCCAGAACCTTGGTCTCGCCGTAGGTGGCGAGCACAGCGCCGTCAGCCTGACGCGCGATCTTGCCGGTTTCGAGGATGAGCGGGCGACCGCCCCATTCGATTTCCACTTTGTGGTGATTGAACATATCTTGTCCTTAATAAGCGGAAAGGGCCGCGCCGTTTCACGGTGCGCGGATGCCCTTTCCCTGGCTTCCTTTCTCGGGCAGCCACGGGCAAGACAACGGGAAGCTCGGGTAAATTTCGGCGCGGGCTAAGCGCACGAGCGTCCTGCAATCCTGCCCCATGACCGTCCATGGGCGGTTTCGAGTGGCCCTCTGCGCGCTCGAAACCGGGTCTGGCCAATCTATTCGACTGGCAGAATGCGCGACCGGCGGGCTCTCCGAAGAAAGCCCGCCGGTCAATTCGTCAACGGCGCAGACCGAGCTTCTCGATCAACGTCTGGTAGCGCGCGTCATCCTTGCGCTTGAGATAATCAAGCAGGCTGCGGCGCTGGGAGACGAGAGCGAGCAGACCACGGCGGGAATGGTTATCCTTCTTGTGGTCCTTGAAGTGGTCGGTCAGGTTCTTGATGCGCTCGGAAAGGATGGCCACCTGGACTTCCGGAGACCCGGTATCGCCCTTGGCGGTTGCGAATTCACCCATCAATTCCTGTTTGCGCTCGGCAGTAATCGACATCGTGTTTTTCCTTATCTGTTTGAGGAAACGGGTCGCCCTCAGCCGGGATGTCGTCCAGCAGGGGCCGGTGCAAGCAAAAGCGTCTTGGCGCTATGCTGCGGCGCATATAGTGCAATTCCCGGCAAAACACCAGCCCAATTCACGAAGCCGGCTTTTCGCGCCAAACCGGCAAGTTTTTCGCTTTTATAGCCACTTCTTCCGCTTGAAGAAGACGATCAGCCCGACAGCAACGGCCAGCATGAACAGCAGCGAAGCCGGATAGCCATAATAGGCCTTCAGTTCCGGCATATTCCACGGCGAACTCTCAGGGTCGAAATTCATGCCCCATATGCCAACCAGGAAGGTGAGCGGCATGAAGATCACCGAGACGATGGTCAGGTAGGAGATAACGTCGTTGGTGCGCGCCTGGCTCAGCGACAGATGCATTTCGATCAGGCCGGTCAGCATGTCGCGCTGGTTCTCGACCAGCTCGATCAGCCGCAGCGCATGGTCGAGCGTGTCGTTGAAGAAGATTTTCGTTTCAGGCTTCACATAGGGCACATCGTTGCGGATCAGCGTCGCCAGCGCATCGCGCATCGGCCACAGCACACCTTTCAACACATTGGCGTCGCGTCGCAATTCGTGCAGCTGCCGCATCTGATGCTTGTGCGGCGTGGTCAGCATCTCGTCCTCGATGCCATCGACCTCATCGCTTGCCGTCTCGATCGGCGGGAAGTAGCTGTCGACGATGGCATCGATCAGCGCGTAGGCAAGATAATCGGCACCGCGCGAACGCAACCGGTTGGGCAGGGAGGCGGCAATGCGCTTGCGCACGGGATCGAAGGGATCGCCTTCGCGCTCCTGGAAGGTGACGACGAAATTCTTGCCGAAGAACACCGCGATCTGCTCATAGCGATGCACCTTGACGTCGTCGATCATACGCATGACGACGAAGGCGTGGTCCTCGAAGAAATCTACCTTCGGCCGCTGGCCGGTATTGACGACATCTTCCAGCGCCAGCGGATGCAGGCTGAAGATCCGGCCGATCTCCTCGATCAGCTGGATGTTGGCGAGGCCCGTGCAATCCAGCCAGACGACCGGCCAGCTGTCACAATGGGTGTTGAGGTCATCGATGCTGGCATTGTCGATGGTCTCGAATTTTTCCGGCGAAATCAGCGTCAGCCTGAGCTCGCTGCGCCGCGCCGCCGGATCGGCGATCAGCGTACCCGGCGAAGCGCCGACCGGTGGCCGCCGCGTCTTCACCGGCGCCCGCTTCTTCACCGCCTCGGCCTTTGCCATGTGTCCCTCGAGCGTAGAGTCGACGTGAAGGTAGCCGAGAGCTGTCAGCCGGCAAAGACCCGCTTCGGCTTGAACATGCCTTGCTCGATGGCGCCAATAGCAACCAGCTTGCCGCGGGCGGTCGCGCAGGCTTCCTCGGCCTCCACGGGCGCGTCGCGACCACGGATAATGACCGGATTGCCGAGGCGGATCTTTGTCGCCGCATCATCGCTGATGGCGATCTGCGGCAGGCAGTCGAGAGCCGCTGAGGTATCGACAAGAAGCGCGTCAATCGCGCCGAAGTCTATGGGCACTTCAATTGTATCAGCATCGTCGGCAGACTCAGGCTTCTCCTCACCTTGCACGCCGAAGCGAGCAGCCTCGAGTTCGGCGATGGTGACGAAATCCTCAGGCGTGAACGGCTCGACCTCGACCCGGCGCAGGTTGGAAATATGGCCGAAGCAGCCGAGGTCGCGGCCCATGTCGCGGGCCAGCGAGCGCACATAGGTGCCCTTGCCGCATTCGACCTCGAAAACGGTGTCGTCGGCGTGGTGCTCGATGATGTCCAGACGCCCGATCTCGATCTCGCGCGCGGGAATGTCGACCGTCTCGCCTTCGCGGGCGAGGTCATAGGCGCGTTCGCCAGCGATCTTGATGGCCGAGAATTGCGGCGGCGTCTGCATGATGACGCCGGTGTATTTCGGCAGCAGCGCCTTGATCTCGGCTTCCGCCGGACGCAGGTCGGAACTCTTCGTCACCGGCCCTTCAAGATCGTCGGTGGAGCGCTCCTGGCCCCAGGCAACGGTGAAGCGATAGATCTTGGCGCCGTCTTGCACATAGGGCACGGTCTTGGTCGCTTCGCCGAGCGCGATCGGCAGCATGCCGGACGCCAGCGGATCGAGCGTACCGGCATGGCCGGCCTTTTCCGCCTGGAACAGCCATTTGATCTTGGACACGGCCTCGGTCGAGCCCATGCCGACCGGCTTGTCCAGCACCACCCAGCCGGAGATCGGCCGGCCCTTTTTCTTGCCGCGACGCCCCATTATTCCACGTCCTTGGTATCTTTGGCCTTGTCGTCTTTGGCCTTGTCGTCGTTGTTCTGGCCTTCGGCACCCAGATCACGCGCCACCTCGGGCGACTTCAGGAGATCGTTGATCCTGGCGAAATTGTCGAAGGATGTGTCGAGCTTGAAGCGGAACTCCGGCATGAACTTCATCTGCCGCAGTGCGCCGGAGACACGGCCACGGACGAATTTCGCATGCTTGTTCAGCGCCTCGATCACCGCCTCGGCGTCCTTGGCACCAAGTGGCGAGACGAAAGCGGTTGCGACCCTGAGGTCGGGTGACATGCGCACCTCCGAGACCGAAACCACGGTGTTCTCGATCAGCGGATCGATGATCTCACCGCGCTGCAAGGTTTCGGAGAGCGCATGGCGCACCTGTTCGGCAACGCGCAGCATACGCTGGGATGGGCTGGATGTGGTTGGACGGGGCATTTTTCTCAATCCTGAAAGCGTGGGGCGCGGGATGGGACCGTGCCGCATGTCTCAAATGTGATGGGCGGCGGTCTTTCGACCACCGCCCGAGACAGACAAGTTACTCGAACTCAGAGTGTCCGGGTCACCATCTCGACGCGGAAGCACTCGATGACGTCACCGACGCGCATGTCCTCGTAGTTCTGGAAGGCCATGCCGCACTCCTGGCCGCCGGGGACTTCCGAAACTTCGTCCTTGAAGCGCTTGAGCGTCTTCAGCGTGCCTTCGTGGATGACGACGTTGTCGCGGATCAGGCGCACGCCCGCGCCACGCTCGACCTTGCCTTCGGTGACACGGCAGCCGGCGATCTTGCCGACCTTGGTGATGTCGAAGATCTCGAGGATCTCGGCATTGCCGATGAAGGTCTCGCGACGCTCCGGCGACAGCAGGCCCGACAGAGCCGCTTTCACATCATCCACGAGGTTGTAGATGATCGAGTAATAGCGGATCTCGATGCCCGCGGCCGCGGCCGCGGCACGTGCCTGCACGTTGGCGCGAACGTTAAAGCCGATGATCGCCGCACCCGACGTTTCAGCCAGCGAGACATCGCTTTCGGTGATGGCGCCGGCGCCGGCATGGACGATGCGCGCACGCACCTCGTCGGTGCCGAGCTTGTCCAACGCGGCGTTGATGGCTTCGATCGAACCCTGCACGTCACCCTTGATGACCAGCGGGAATTCCTTCAGCCCGCTCGTCTGCAGCTGCGACATCATCTGTTCGAGCGAGCCGCGCTGGCCGGCATGCTTGGCCACAGCCTTCTCGCGTGCCAGACGCTGGCGATACTCGGTGATCTCGCGAGCGCGGGCCTCGTTGTTGACCACGGCGAAGCGGTCGCCAGCCTGCGGGGTTCCCTGAAGGCCGAGCACCTCGACCGGCATTGCCGGCGGCGCTTCCTTGATCTGTTCGCCGCGATCGTTGACCAGCGCGCGCACCCGGCCCCATTCGTTGCCGGCAACAAGGATGTCGCCGGGCATCAGCGTGCCGGTCTGCACCAGCACGGTGGCAACGGGGCCACGGCCCTTGTCGAGCTGCGCCTCGATGACGACGCCTTCGGCGGTACGATCTGGATTGGCCTTCAGGTCGAGGATTTCGGCCTGCAGCAGGATCGCCTCGAGCAGCTTGTCGAGATTGGTACCCTTGGTCGCCGACACTTCGACGTCCAGCACCTCACCGCCCATAGATTCGACGAAGACTTCATGGCGCAGCAGTTCGGAGCGAACCTTCTGCGGATCGGCGTCATGCTTGTCGATTTTGTTGATCGCCACGATGATCGGAACGCCGGCCGCCTTGGCATGGCTGATCGATTCGATCGTCTGCGGCATGACGCTGTCGTCGGCCGCCACCACCAGGATGGCAATGTCGGTGGCCTGGGCGCCGCGGGCGCGCATCGCCGTGAAGGCAGCGTGGCCGGGCGTGTCGATGAAGGTGATCTTGTGACCATTCTTCTCGACCTGATAGGCACCGATATGCTGGGTGATGCCGCCGGCCTCGCCGGAGACGACATTGGCATTGCGGATCGCGTCGAGCAGCGAGGTCTTGCCGTGGTCGACATGGCCCATGATGGTCACGACAGGCGGACGCGACACCAGGTCCTCGGTGTTGTCGGCGATGTTGAACAGGCCTTCCTCGATGTCGGACTCGGCGACGCGGCGGACCGTATGGCCGAACTCGGTGGCGACCAGCTCGGCCGTGTCGGCGTCGATGACGTCGCCCGGCTTCAGGATCTGGCCCTGCTTCATGAAGTACTTCACCAGATCGACCGCACGCTCGGACATGCGCTGCGCCAGTTCCTGGATGGTGATGGTCTCCGGCAGGATCACTTCGCGCATGACTTTCTCGCGCGGCTCATTGTGCATCGCGCGTTTGAATTTTTCCTGGCGACGACGCATCGACGACAGCGAACGGGCCCGCGCATCCTCGTCGGATAGCGCGGAATTCAGCGTCAGCTTGCCACGGCGGCGGTCTTCCTCGCTTTTGGTCGGCTTGGCCGGACGCGCCACTTCGGGCGTGACCAGACGGCGCACTGGCGCACCGGCTACGGCCCGCTTCGGCTTGACCTCTTCCTCGTCATCGGCGGTTGCCAATTCAGCGGCTTGCGGCGCCCGGCGGCGCGCCTCTTCCTCGGCGCGGCGGCGGGATTCGGCCTCGGTCTGCAACCGTGCCTCTTCCTCGGCCTGGCGGCGCGCGGAGTCCTCGCGTTCGCGCTTGCGGCGCTCTTCGTCATCGGCGCGGCGCTTGGCATCTTCGGCGGCGCGCTGGCGGTCTTCGACCTCGCGGACCTTCGAGCCCTCAAGCGCCCTGCGGCGCGCTTCCATTTCGCTGCGCGACAGCTCGTTCAGCACCATACCGCCACGTTCGACCGGGGCTGGTGGTGGCGGCGGAGGAGGCGGAGGAGGTGCCTTGGGCGCTTCCTGTACGACAGGCGCGGCCACAACCACCGGCTTCGGTGTGAAGACGGGAGCAGCGACCGGCTCCGGCTTGTCGCCGGGCATCGAAAATTTGCGCTTCTTGGTTTCGACGACGACCTGCTTGGTGCGGCCGTGCGAGAAGTTCTGACGCACAGTGCCCTGCTCCATGCCGGGGCGCTTCAGCGTCAAGGTCTTCTTCGGCGTCACACTCAGCGTATTGTCGTCACCCGATTTCGTATCGCTCATTCCATATCCTCTGCGGCATCATCTTCGTCAGCAACAGCCGCAAGCATTGCCAAATCGTCCGGGGTACCGCCCCGATATCGGTCGAGCGCAACCATGCGCTTCTGGACCGCCTTGCCCGCGTCTCCCGCGAGAACGGCAGCATGTATCACATTTGTGCCCCCCAATGCCAAGCTCAACTCGGCCTCGGAGAAAAGTTTGTAGGCAAGGATGGAAGGGCCGCCGAGATGGACAGTCGCCCGTCGCGCCTGGCTGATCTTGCGCACGCCGTCGTCTGACGCTTCGGTTGCGTGGAGCACAAAAAGCGCCAGCCCGCCGCGCACCGCACTCTCTACCTTGGTAGCACCAAGAGAAATCGCGCCTGCCTTGCGGGCGAGACCCAGCATGCCCAGAGCGGATCTGGAAAGCAGCCCATCGACCATGCCGCCAAGATCCGGCGGCACAACCACCTGTGCCTTGAAGGCGCGGGCAAAAAGGTTCTTGGCCGCCGCCTTGTCAATATGTAGGCGGTCAGCGCTCACCCAGCAACCACGGCCGGGCAGATTTCTCTTGAGATCGGGAACGACGGCCGAATCCGGGCCGACGACGAACCGGATCAATTCATCCGGTTCGGCCTGCTTGCGTGTAACGATGCAGGTGCGATCGTTCATCTCGTCCAGGGGCGGGTTCGGTGCGATGCGGTTTCACCTCACGCACCGACGGCTTCGTCAGCCGACACTTCTTCGGCCGCAAGCTCGTCTTCGGTGATCCAGCCGGCCTTGAGGCGGGCATTGAGAACCATCTGCTCGGCATCGGCGCGCGACACGCCGTGATTGGCGAGCACGCCCGGGAATACCTTGGTCTCGCCGTCCTTGCGTTCCTTCCAGCCGGTCAGGTCATCAGCGGCATAGCCGGCGAAATCCTCGATCGTCTTCACGCCGTCCTCGCCGAGCGTCACCAGCATGGCGGTGGTGATGCCGGGGATTTCGCGCAGCTCGTCCGCGACGCCGAGCGCCTTGCGCTTGTCGTCGTGCTCGGCCTCGATCTTCTCCAGATATTCGCGGGCGCGGGTCTGGATTTCCGAAGCGGTATCTTCGTCGAAGCCGTCGATCGAGGCGATCTCACCAGAGTCGACATAGGCGACTTCCTCAACGCTGGTGAAGCCTTCGGAGGCCAGCACCTGGCCGACCATCTCGTCGACGTCGAGGGCTTCCATGAACAGCGCCGAGCGCTCGACGAATTCCTTCTGGCGGCGCTCGGATTCCTCGGCTTCGGTCAGGATGTCGATGTCCCAGCCGGTGAGCTGCGAGGCGAGACGCACGTTCTGGCCGCGGCGGCCGATGGCCAGCGACAGCTGATCGTCGGGAACCACCACCTCGATGCGCTCGGCGTCCTCGTCGAGCACGACCTTGGCGACTTCCGCCGGCTGCAGCGCGTTGACGATGAAAGAGGCAGCCGAAGGCGACCACGGAATGATGTCGATCTTCTCGCCCTGCAATTCGCCGACGACGGCCTGGACGCGGCTGCCGCGCATACCGACGCAGGCGCCGACCGGATCGATCGAACTGTCCCGCGAGATGACGGCGATCTTGGCGCGCGAGCCCGGATCGCGGGCAACCGACTTGATCTCGATGATGCCGTCATAGATTTCCGGCACTTCCATGGTGAAGAGCTTGGCCATGAACTGCGGATGGGTGCGCGACAGGAAGATCTGCGGGCCGCGCTGCTCGCGACGCACGTCGTAGACATAGGCGCGGACGCGGTCGCCATACTTGTAGTTCTCACGCGGAATCAGCTCGTCACGGCGGATGATCGCCTCGCCACGGCCGAGGTCGACAATGACGTTGCCGTATTCGACGCGCTTGACGGTGCCGTTGACGATCTCGCCGATGCGATCCTTGTATTCGTCGTACTGGCGGTCACGCTCGGCCTCGCGCACCTTCTGCACGATGACCTGCTTGGCCGACTGGGCGGCGATGCGGCCGAAATCCATCGGCGGCAGCTGTTCGGCGATGAAGTCGCCAAGCTGGGCGTCGGGATTGCGCTCGCGGGCCGAGGAAATGGCGATCTGCGTGGCGTAGTCGTCGACCTTTTCGACCACTTCCATCAGCCGCTGCAGCTTCATCTCGCCGGTGTTCGGGTTGATGTCGGCGCGGATGTTGGTTTCCTGGCCATAACGCGAGCGCGCCGCCTTCTGGATCGCATCGGCCATGGCGGCGATGACGATCGACTTGTCGATCGACTTTTCACGCGCGACCGCATCGGCAATCTGCAGCAGTTCAAGTCTGTTGGCGCTAACAACCATCTTATTTCTCCCGAGCTTGTTGCCGAGCTTTTACGCCCGGCCGCTCAATCATAGTTCCTGTTCGATTTCGTCTTCCGCGCCGCCTTCAGCACCCTCGGGGGCATCATCAGGCTCGCCGCGGCGTTTCTTGGCTTCCTTGCGTTCCCGGTTGTCCTTCGACAACGCCTCACGGATGAGGTCGTCGGTAAGGATCAGCCGCACATCGGCGATCGCGTCATAGGGAACGCGCACCGTCGGCTCCTCGCCATAGGCCGCCTTGTCGCGCTCGATCAGCACGTCGTTTTCACCGGCCTCGGCGATCTTGCCCTTGAAGCGCTTGCGATCGGCGACGACGACCGATGTTTCCATCTTCACCAGATGACCGGTCCAGGTTACAAAATCCGATTTGCGCACCAACGGCCGGTCGATGCCGGGCGAAGACACTTCGAGATGATAGGCCTTTTCGATCGGATCATCGACATCGAGCGCCGGCGATACCGCGCGGCTGACCTCTTCGCAATCCTCGACTGTCATGGTGCCGTCGTCGCGCTCGGCCATGATCTGCAGCGTCAGCCCGTTCTGGCCGGACAGATGCACGCGCACCAGGCGAAAGCCGATGCCGCGCAGCACCGGCTGGACGATCAGCGCAATGCGCGCATCGATGCCGCTTTCGCGGATGATGCGGTCGTCACCTTCGCTTGCCGTTGCAGTCATCAAGTACCTGTCGTTCGTTTCGAACCTATCGGCAGGTAATAAAAAAGAGCGGGACCGGGTGGACCCACTCTTCGTCATACCGACCAAGAATTTGAGGCTGATATAGACGAACACGGCCGGTGTTTCAAGCCCGCCGTGCCGGGCCGGCAAAAGCCCTGACAGCATCAGCCTTGCTCCAGGCGCATGGCGCCCATGCGGCAATCCCCCTGTGACAGCCTGCGGTGCGCTCTTATTTATTAGCCACGACACGAACAGAAGTGGCGCGCGGTGGCGCGCGAAAGGACAAGATCATGAGCAACCGCAGACTATTTTCCGCCTTGGGCAATCTCTTCACCACATTCGGCAGCGCTATCGCCGCATCGCGCGCCGTGGAAGCCGGCCGTAAGCCGCGCGCTGACGATTTGCGCGCGCTCGGCATGGACCCAGCCATCTTCAATAGGATTGGCCGTTTCTGAAAACTTCGCGAGAGGCGTCGTGACGGCGCCTATTTCCTGACAAAGGTCAGATAGGCCGGCCGACGGCCCTCGCGGATGGCCTTCGCCTCGTAACGCGTACCTGGCCAGCCCTCGTAAGGGCCGTGCCAGTCGGCAGCCCCAGATGCCTGCCATGCGAAGGCACCATGCGCCCGGCAATGCAGCAAGGTCCAGTTCACATAGGTGTCGATATCGGACGCGAAGCGGAATTTTGAACCCGGCTTCAGGACGCGCGCGAAACGGTCGAGATTGACCGGGCTGACGAAGCGCCGCTTCCAGTGCTTCTTCTTCGGCCACGGATCGGGATAGAGAAGGTCAATGCCGTCGAGCGAGGCCGGCGGCAGCCAGTCGAGCAGCCGGGTGGCGTCATCGTCATGGACCCTGAGATTGGCCAGTGGCCTTGCTCGCACCGCCATCATCATCTTGGCCATGCCGTTGACGAAGGGTTCGACACCGATGAAGCCTATCGTCGGCGCCTCGATCGCCCGGTGCAGAAGATGTTCGCCGCCGCCAAAGCCGATCTCGAGTCGGACAGCCGAAACGTCAGTTTCAAACAGAGTGCGCAGATTCGACGGCGCTTCGGCCGTCAGATCGAGCCGATAGGCGTCGAGCCCGCTTTCCAGGGCCGCTGCCTGCTGCGGGCGAACGGGCTTGCCGCGCCGGCGACCGAAAAAAGCTTCGGTCGCACGGTTTGGCCTGTCTTGCGGGCTCATCTGGTGGCAGGTCTGTCGTGGCACTCAGGCCGCGACAGCATCCTTGAGCGCCTTGGCGAGATCGGTCTTTTCCCAGGAGAAAGACCCGTCACGGCCAGCCTTGCGGCCGAAATGGCCGTAAGACGACGTCTTGGCGTAGATCGGCTTGTTGAGGTCGAGATGGCGGCGGATGCCTGACGGCGACAGGTCCATCACGGTGCGCAGCGCATCCTCGAGCTTTGCCTCGTCGACCTTGCCGGTGCCGTGCAGGTCGACATAGACCGACAAAGGCTGGGCAACGCCGATGGCGTAGGAAAGCTGGATGGTGCAGCGGTCGGCAAGTTTCGCCGCCACGACATTCTTGGCCAGATAGCGCGCCGCGTAGGCCGCCGAACGGTCGACCTTGGTGGTGTCCTTGCCGGAGAACGCGCCGCCGCCATGCGGTGCCGCGCCACCATAGGTGTCGACGATGATCTTGCGGCCGGTAAGGCCGGCGTCGCCGTCCGGACCGCCGATGACGAACTTACCGGTCGGGTTGATGTACCACATGCAATCGTCGGCAATCTTGAGGTCGCCAAGTGCCTCGCGGATGTAGGGTTCGACGACCTTGCGGACCTTGTTTGAATCCCACGTGGCGTCGAGATGCTGAGTCGACAGCACGATCTGCGTTGCCTCGGCGGCCTTGCCGTCAATGTAGCGGACAGTAACCTGGCTCTTCGCGTCCGGGCCGAGCTTGCCGGCCTCGCCATTGTTTTCGTGACGGGCGGCGGCCAGAAGTTCCAGGATCTTGTGGCTGTAGTAGATCGGCGCCGGCATCAGGTCCGGCGTCTCGCGGCAGGCGTAACCGAACATGATGCCCTGGTCGCCGGCACCTTCCTCGCCCTGGCGGTCGGCGGCGTTGTCGACGCCCTGGCCGATGTCGGGCGACTGGCCGTGCAGGAGAACCTCGATCTTGGCGGTCTTCCAGTGGAAACCGGCCTGTTCGTAGCCGATCTCGCGAATCGCCTTGCGGGCGACCGACTTGAACTTGGCTGGGTTGATGATCGAATGTCCGGCCGCATCCTTGAGGATATTGCCGGCCTTGTCCTTCTTCAGCAGCGTCTCGGGGACGCGCACTTCGCCGGCGATGACGACACGGTTGGTGGTGGCGAGCGTCTCGCAGGCGACACGGACTTTCCATGGGTCCATGCCGGTCTTCTTGGCTTCGCGGTAGACCAGATCGACAATTTCGTCGGAGATCCGGTCACAGACTTTGTCGGGATGGCCCTCGGCAACGGATTCCGAGGTAAAGAAGTAGTTCTGCCGCGTCACGGGTGTCCCCTCTTGAAAAACGATCGGCAGGCTGCCGATTTTGGCGCGCCACGTGTTAGCGGGGCAAAGCGCCGCTCGTCAAGCGTTGCCGCCATTCTGGCACGACTGTCGATGTCGATATCTTGTGCCACCGGCGGCGAATGCCGCCGGTTCGAGGCGCATTGAGGGTCAGTCGAGATCGTCCGCGGCGAGCGACTTCACCAGGTCGATGATCCTGCGACGCACCTTGACGTCGGCGATCTTGACGAAGGCCCGGTTGAGCTGAAGGCCTTCGGGACTGCCGCAGAACTCAACGGCGAAAGCCATCGATGCGTCCTCCGAAAAGCCACGGCCGGCCACCGCTTCCTGGCCAGGCGCATCCTCGAAGAAGAAGGCGACGGGCACGCCGAGTATGGAGGCTATCGCCTGCAGCCGGCTGGCGCCGACGCGGTTGGTGCCCTTTTCGTATTTCTGGATTTGTTGAAATGTGATGCCGAGATTCTCACCCAGCTTTTCCTGGCTCATTCCGAGCATGTTGCGCCGAAGCCGGATGCGACTTCCAACGTGGATGTCGATGGGATTCGGTTTCTTCTTGTTTTCTTCTGTCATTTTTTCCTCGCCGAATTTTTTCGGCTTTGTGATTTTTTTCTCGCCCAAAAAAGGCCGGAGGCGACTGCCCCAACAGTACGATCCACCGGCTTCGAGAAATTTTCAGGCGATACAGTATGAGTTTCTAATGTGTCGACTGTCAATTCACCCGTAGCCTTTGCCTTACGTTCAACAGCGCCCCCATGAGCGCAAACAGCAACATGATCAGCATTCCGTTAATGCGCCGCTGGCCCGAGGAAACGACCGTCTGTCCGGCAATCGGCACCTTCACATCGATGGCTCCGCGCGCATTGATCGCCAGCGCATCGACGATGCGACCGTGTGGATCGACGACGGCCGAGATGCCGTTGTTGGCAGCACGCAGCAAGGGCAATCCGTTCTCCACCGCACGAATCTGGGCCTGCCTGAAATGCTGATACGGTCCCGGTGTGTCCCCGAACCAGGCATCATTGGTAACGTTCACAATAAGCTGCGCTGACGTAGCGTCAACTGCCACAAGATCGGGAAAGATCACCTCATAACAGATAAATGGAAGGGCGCGGATGCCGCCCGGCAGCGTGATGGCGTGGCGCTCGTTGCCGGCGGCGAACGTCACCGGACCGGCGACAAGCTGTGCAATGCCGAAACGGTTGAGAAGGTCGGCGAAAGGCAGGTACTCGCCGAACGGCACCAGATGGACCTTGTCGACGGCGTCAGCGATTTCGCCCTTGTCGTTGATCGCCACGACGGAATTGTAATAGCGGCTGTCGGCGGCCGCGGACCTGCCTTCCTCGCGAACGACGCCGGCGATCAGCATCTGACCGTCGGCCAGCATGTCACCCAGCGCCGTCAATGCGTCCGGGCGCTCGGTGAAGAGGAACGGCACCGAGGTTTCCGGCCAGATAATGAGCTGTGGCTTGCCGTGACCCGGGTCAGGCGCCTTGGCGGACAGGCCGAGCAAAGTGGCGAAGATGCGGTCGCGCACCGAGGCGTCCCATTTTTCACTGAGGTCGACGGCCGGCTGGACGATGCGGACATCCAGGCTGCGCTCCGCCGGCTTTTCAGGAGCGGTAAGCCTGACATAGCCGAAGCCGACATGGGCTGATGCAAGCAGGACGAACAGTGCGGCGCCCAGGCGACGGTGCCGGCGCGCCGCCAGCAGCGCCGGCAGCGAAAAGAGGAACACGGCAAGCACGTTCATGCCGATCATGCCGGTCACCGACACGCTCTGCATCATCAGGGGTACCGGCATCGCGGCGTAGCCGATGGCATTCCAGGGAAAACCGGTGAACAGGAAGCCGCGCAGCCACTCGGTCAGCCCGAAGCCGAAGGCAAGGGCGGCGATGCGGCCGATATCGCTGCTCCACAGCAGCCGGGCGACCATGGTTGCGAAGCCGTAGAAAAAGGCGAGCGCGAAGGGAATGCCGATCACGGCAAAGGGCAGCGCCCAGGCAAAGTCGTCGGCCTCGACCAGCAGCGCGGAGCCGATCCACCAGAGACCGGCGAGAAAGTAGCCGAAACCAAACCACCAGCCGACGGCGAAGGCCGGCCGCAGGCGCCGGAACAGGCTGCCGGAGGCCTCGCCGGTCGCGCCGTCGAGCAGCCAGACCAGCAGCGGAAACGAGATGAAGCAGGCGGCGAAAAAATCGTAGGGCGCCTGGCCAAGCACCGCCAGGGCGCCTGCAAGAAACGCCACGAGTGCGCGCCGCCAACCCCAAAGCAGAATTATCCGGCCGGCCAGGCGCTCCATGCATACTTCCGAGTCGCGCGAATCAGGACGCAAGATTTATCAGGCCGCGGCCCGCGCTCCAAACGCCGGCCTGTCAGCCGCCGCGCTAACGGTGCCAGCCGTCAATGCGCAGACCGCTCAACCGCTCGGCCTCTTCGCGGGAGACGGAACGGATGGGCTGGGTGAAGGTCCAGACATGGCCCTCGGGATCGCGGGCCCGATACTGGCGTTCGCCGTAGAACTGGTCCGCGGGCTCCTGGATTATGTCTGCGCCGGCCGCCCTCGCCTGTTCGCAATGCGCATCCAGGCCGTCCTTGAGCCTGACATAGACCGATTGCGTGTTCTTGCCCGAGACCGAAGCCGGGCTCGCGACATACTCACTCCATTCGGAATCGACGATGATAGTGCAATCGCCAAACCGCATCTCGGCATGGACGAGCTTTCCCTCGGCATCACTGACCACCATGCTGCGCTCGAAGCCGAAAGCCGCTTCCAGCCACGCCAGCGCGGCACGAGGATCCCTGTAGAAGACACCGGACCCCAGACTTGCGTGCTTGAACGGGTCGTCGATCGTCATCGAGCGAGCGGAAAACTCACGCCTGCTCGGTGCGCGCCGTGGCACGCCGGCGGCGCTCGCCCTTCTGGCTCTGCACGATGCGCACGCGTTTGACGCGGCGCGGATCGGCGTCGAGCACATGGAACTCGAAGCCTGGAATGGCCTGCACCACCTCGCCGCGCGCCGGCACGCGGCCGAGCGTGTTGAAGATCATGCCGCCGATCGTGTCGACATATTCGCCATGTTCGCCGGCAGCGAAGTCCTCGCCGATCATCTTGGCGACTTCGTCGATCTCGGCCTTGCCGTCAACGATGAAAATGCCGTCACCGGCCTGGGTGATCATCGGCTCATCGTCGTCATGCTCGTCCTCGATGTCGCCGACGACCATCTCGACAATGTCTTCGAGCGAAACAAGCCCGTCGGTGCCGCCATATTCATCGATGACCAGCGCCATCTGCGTGCGCGTGGTCTGCATGCGGCCCATCAGGTCGGAGGCCAGCATCGATGGCGGTACGAACAGAACCTGGCGGATCAGATTGAGCTCGCCGATGGTGCGTGCGAGGTCGACCTGAGCGAGATCCAGCTGCGTGACGACAGGCGTCTTCCTGGTCGCGCGGCCCTTCTTGACGCGCGCGAGCTTGGTGATGTGGGCCAGTACGTCGCGGATATGGACCATGCCGCGCGGATCGTCGAGCGTCTCGGAATAGACCGGCATGCGGGAATGGCCGGACTGTTCGAAGGTGCCCAGGAGATCGCCGAGCGTCGTGGTGATCTCGACCGCCTCGATGTCGGCGCGCGGCACCATGACATCCTCGACGCGCACTTCGCGCAGCCGCAGGATGTTGTTGAGCATGGCGCGCTCGCCAGGCGAGAAGGATTCGGCGTCACTGGCCGTCTCGGCAAGCGCGCCGGCGATTTCCTCACGCAGGCTGGTGCCGTTGCGTTGCCTGAACAGGCCCAAAACGCGGTCGAACAGGGAGGGGCCGGCAGGCGAATGCTCGCTGGCAGCGCTGCCGGTGCTGGCAGCACCAGGGGTAACGGTACTCGGACTTGATCCCTCTTCCGACGTATCGGAAGCCTTGGGCGCACTGCCGGCGTCGGGGCGGGCGGCAGTTTCTGGTTTGTCGTTCATCGTCGTCCGGTCAATTGTCAGATGTAGTTACGCGTAGGGATCGGGAATGGCAAGCCTTGCAAGGGCTGCGCGTTCGATGGCTTCCATCTCCTCGGCCTCGGCGTCGGTCTCGTGATCATGGCCCAGCAAATGCAGCAGGCCGTGGATGACGAGATGGGTGATATGGTTCTGCACCGGCTTGTCTTCCAGTGCCGCTTCGCGTGAAACCGTCTCAGCGGCGAGCACGATATCGCCCAGCATCGGTGGCAATGGGCCGCCTTTCACATGTGGAAAAGCCGGGAAAGACAAGACGTTGGTGGGTTTGTCCTTGCCGCGCCAGTCGGCATTGAGGGTCCGGATATGGGCGTCGTCGGAAAAAACGATGCTGAGTTCGGAAGAACCCGTCAAGCCGGTCTCGGCAAAAGCGGCGCCAACCGCGCGGTCGACCAGCCGCGTCAGGCTGGCCTCATCGGGCCAGTCGCCGGCTTCGACCGATATATCGATGTCGACGGGAGGATTCCCGTCGCCGGATATTTTGTCCTCAGGCATGAAGCCGCATCGTCAAGATCAATTCTCGGCGCCCAGGCCGCGCGCCAGCTTGGCGTCGCGGTCATAGGCCCTGACGATTTCCGCCACCAGCGGATGGCGAACGACGTCGATATCGTTGAAGCGCACGGTGACCGCGCCGGCCACGCCGTCGAGGACACGCAAGGCTTCGACCAGGCCTGATTTGGTGCTCGGAGGCAGGTCGATCTGGGTCGGATCGCCGGTGACGATCATGCGCGAGTTCTCGCCGAGACGGGTCAGGAACATCTTCATCTGCATCGGCGTGGTGTTCTGCGCCTCGTCGAGAATGACGGCGGCATGCGCCAGCGTGCGGCCGCGCATGAAGGCGAGCGGCGCGATCTCGATCACCTCGGCGGCAATGGCACGCTCGACCTTGTCGGCCGGCATCATGTCGTAGAGCGCGTCATAAAGCGGCCGCAGATACGGATCGACCTTTTCCTTCATGTCGCCGGGCAGGAAGCCCAAGCGTTCGCCGGCCTCGACGGCCGGCCGCGACAGGATGATCCGCTCGACCATGCCGCGTTCCAGCAGCATCGCCGCATGCGCCACCGCCAGATAGGTCTTGCCGGTACCGGCCGGACCGATGCCGAACACCAGTTCCGACCGCTCCAGCGCCCGCATATAGGCGTCCTGGTTCAGCGAGCGGGCATAGATCGTCTTCTTGCGGGTGGCGATCTGGGCGGCGGAGACCTTGCCCTTGCGCTCCAGCGTCGGCAGCGTCAGCTGATCGTCGGCGGCGACCGCCATGCGCACGGCGCCATCGACGTCGGACTGGCCGATATCGACGCCCTTCTGCAGAATCCCGTAGAGATTGTCCAAGGCGCGGCGCGCCTGTTCGGCGGCAGAAGCCGACCCCTTGATGGTCAGCTGGTTGCCGCGCGAGCGGATATCGACGCCGAGCTTCTGCTCGAGCCGGGCGAGGTTCTCGTCGAACTGACCGTAAAGGGCGCTGGCAAGCTTGTTGTTGTCGAAAGTCAGAACGATGTGCGCCATGTCAGAAGCCCCAGATGCCGGTACCGGGGGCAGGTTCTTCAGCTCTGCTGCGCTCAACCGTCTCTCCTCATCTGCCGAGACCATCAGGCCAATTCGGCGAACAGGCTATTGTAGCCCGTCTTCGTGATTCGCACCTGGATAATGTCACCGATTTCGCCGGCCTTTTCATCAACAATAACCGGCTGCAGCCAAGGTGAGCGGCCGACCTTCTGGCCTGCCTGCCGTCCGGGCTTCTCGATCAGCGTGTCGATGGTGCTGCCGACCAGGCTCAAACCGAAATCCTGCTGCTGTTTCAAGAGCAATGCCTGCAGGCGTTGCAGGCGCTCGTCCTTGACCGTTTCCGGCACGTGATCGGGCATGTCGGCGCCCGGCGTGCCGGGGCGCGGCGAATATTTGAACGAAAAGGCCGAGGCGTAATTCACCTGGCGCACAAGATCCATGGTCGCCTCGAAATCGGCCTCGGTCTCGCCGGGGAAGCCGACGATGAAATCGCCGGACAGCGCGATATCGGGCCGTGCCGCGCGGATACGGTCGAGCAATGCCAGATAATCCTTGGCCGTATGCCTGCGGTTCATCGCTTTCAGGATGCGGTCGGACCCCGATTGCACCGGCAGATGCAGATAAGGCATCAGCGACGGCAGGTCGCGATGGGCAGCGATCAGTTCGTCGTCCATGTCGCGCGGATGGCTGGTGGTGTAGCGCAGCCGCGCCAGACCGGGGATTTCGGCCAGCCTGAACAGCAGCCGGCCAAGGCCCCATTCCTCGCCGTTGTCGCCCTTGCCATGCCAGGCATTGACGTTCTGGCCAAGCAGCGTCACCTCGCGCACGCCGGCTTCGGCCAGGCGCTCGGCCTCGGCGACGATCTGCGCCACCGACCGCGACACTTCAGATCCCCTGGTGTAGGGCACGACGCAGAAGGTGCAGAACTTGTCGCAGCCTTCCTGCACGGTGAGGAATGCGGTGACGCCGCGCTTGATCACCTCGGCGCGCTTGGGTTGCGGCAGATGGTCGAACTTGTCCTCGATGGCGTAGTCGGTCTCGACGATCTTTTCGCCGTTGCGCACTCTCGCCAGCACGTCGGGCAGACGGTGATAGGTCTGCGGCCCGATGACCAGATCGACGGCCGGCGAACGCCGGATGATCTCCGCGCCCTCGGCCTGCGCCACGCAGCCGGCGACGCCAATCAGCAGTTCGCGGCCGGCAATGGCGCGCTCCGCCTTCATGTCGCGGATGCGGCCGAGTTCGGAATAGACCTTTTCCGCCGCCTTTTCCCTGATGTGGCAGGTGTTGAGCAGCACCAGATCGGCCTCGTCGATGGCATCGGTCGCGGTATAGCCGTCGGCTGCCAGCGCATCGCCCATGCGCTGTGAATCATAAACGTTCATCTGGCAGCCATAGGTCTTGATGAAGACCTTTTTCGCTGCCGTGGCGCCAGCAGCCGGCTGCCCGGCCACGGTGCCGATGTCGTCGCTTTCAATCGTGTTCAAGTCCATCCGGCGGCTTCTAACGCCTTTCCGCGACAAAAAACAGACGATTCTCGGCATGCGCCTGCTGGCGTATGCCGGGGCTAGCGGCTCGGACGCGGATCGGCGAGTGCCGCCTGCATCATCTCGCGCACCTGGCTTTCCATCAGCCTGGCCGTTTCCTTGCGGTTCGAGCCCTTGGCAAAGGCGATCGGCTCGCCGAAATGCACCTCGACGTCGAGCGCGCCTTCCGCCATCAGCACTTTCAGATGCGGCATCAAATCCTCGTCGCCGATCCAGGCCGAGATCGGCCGATGGCGGCGGCCGAGCGGCACGCCGTGCAGGCGCGTGTAGGCGATCGCCACCGGCTGGATGAACACCTGCTCGGCAGCACCCTCCGAAATCGCCATCGAGGCGGCGCCGAACAGTGTGCTTTTGAAGGGCAGGACAGCATTGCCGTCACCGGTCGAGCCCTCGGCGAACAGCACCATGGCGTCGCCCTTGGCCATGCGGCTGGCGATCTCGCTGGCCTGGTCTCCCGAGGAACGCTTGCGTTCGCGCTCGATAAAAACGGTGCGCTGCAACTTGGACAGCATGCCGATCAGCGGCCAGCCTTCCATATCGGCCCTGGCGATGAATTTCACATCGGCAAAGGAGCCCAGCACCATGATGTCGGTCCAGGAGATGTGGTTTGCGGCAACCAGGAGGGGCCGTTTGTCGGACAACGCCCCCTTGATATGGACGCGCATGCCGAGCGCTCTGAGGATCAGCCTGTGCCAGATTTTGAGGATGACGGTTTCCGGCCACCAGCCGGTCTTCATCGACAGTATCTGCAATGGCACCAGGACCAGCGAACCGGCGACGACAAGGCCCAGGGCCAGGAAAATCCTGATTCTTCCGATCATACTGTCCTGGCCTTATCCCGGCGTCTGGCTAGCGAAGATCCCGGCGCATGACAAGCGCGCCGGTCGGCCCGCGATCGGGCGACTTGTAGTAGTCCGGGCGCTTGCCGACTTCGCGGAAGCCCAGCCGACGATAGAGGGCAATCGCGGCGACATTGGTCTCGTCGACCTCGAGGAATAGCGCTTCGGCGCGCTGCACATGCAGTTCGCGCAGTACCGCATCCATCAACTGCCAGCCCAGCCCCTGGCGACGATGCGATCGCGCCACCGCGACGGTCAGGATTTCGCCTTCGCCGGCAGCCAGCCTCGCCAGCACGAAGCCGACTGGCGGCTTGGCGCCCTGCCCGGTTTCGCGCGCCGCGTAGCCGAAGACGGTGTCCTGCTCGAGCAAGGCGGCGAACTCGCCATCGGTCCACGGGCGGACGAAGTCCTCGCGGTGCAGCAACGAGACTGTCGGGCTGTCGGTGATCCTGAGCGGCTCGAGCGCATAATCCCGGCGGCGCGATTGGAGAAAAGGTATGCGCATTAATTTTGTTGCCTTGATAAAATGAACCCGGCCTGCGGCTTGGCGTCCGCGCCGCGCAAATAAAGTGGTTTCGGCCTTTCGCCCTCGCCTTTGGCGGCGGCCAGACGTGCATATGTGGCAATGTCGGCGGTGGCCGTCCGGGGCCCTGTATCGAAATCCCGGCCCGCCGATGCGGCGATCTCTACCGCCGCGGTGCCGGCAAGCACCGCAGCGTACTCGATCGCTAAGACAGTGGCTTCCGGCAATGTGGTCACCGCTGGTCCGTAAGTTAAAACTAACGCTTTGTCGTAAAGCGCGGCATGGATTTCGTCACGCCCGGCATCGAGCGCCGCCAGGACTGCACGGCCGGGAAATGCCGCTGCAGCTTCAGCCGCGAGCGCTTCGAGCGTCGTCACACCGATCGCAGGAATTTTCAGCGCCAGCGCCAGACCACGCGCGGTCGACACGCCGACGCGCAGGCCAGTGAAGGAACCGGGACCGATGGAGACGGCAATGGCGCCAAGGCCGGCATAGTTGGTTTCGCCCGCCGTCAGCGCCTCGGCGATGACGGCCATCAGGTGCTCGGCATGGCCCTTGCCGAGATCGAGCACCGAGCGGCCAAGCTCCATCCCAGCCGCCGCGTCGTAGACGCAGGCGGCGCAGAGGCTGGCGGCACAGTCGATGGCAAGCACTTTCATGAGGTGACCGCTTCCGAGAAACACCTCCCTGTGCCCGCCACGGCGCGCCACCGCAAGCATAATTTGTTAAGCGGCTTCGCTTCCCAGCGCGCTATCAGACCTGTTCGATGCGCAGCATGTGGTTGTCCCAGACATAGTCCGGCTCGGACCGCATCGCGCCGCTGCCCTCGATGATCGCGCCGGCGCCGGTGGTGGCCATGAAGCCAGCTCCGTCGGGAGCCACGCCACAGACCTCGACCAGCGCACTGTTCGAGAGAACCTGGCCGTTGGCCGCATCGATCACCACAAGCGAATTGCCTTCCGGCGATGAGACGGCGACGGTGCCGGCCAAAGGATTGGCGGCAACCGAGCCGATATAGTTGCGGAAGCCGGACAGTACGTCCTGCGGCATGTCGAGCAGCTGCAACTCCTTGCCGCGCGTGGCGCGGCCGACCAGCAGCGGACGATCGGTGCCGGGACCCCGGTATTGGCAGCCGAACCAGACGGTGCCGGATGGGTCAGTGTCCATGTGACGGATCGACAGCTGGTGCAGTGAAGCCGGCAATTCGTGCTTTTCGATCAAGTCGCCGGAGACGCGGTCGATCAGTACATAGGACGGCTTCATGGTGGCGATGTTGAGCTCGGCGCGACCATAATCGGGATGGGTCTCGATGCCGCCATTGGCCACCGCGATCGTCCTGCCGTCACCCAGCAGCAGAAGCTCGTGCGGGCCCATGCCGTAGGTCGGGAATTCGCCGATGCGCTTGAATTTCGCCCGCGCGTCGTAGACGCCGACGACACCGGCGGCGTTGTCGAAATCGTTCTCGGTGGCATAGAGCAGCGCCCCGTCGGGCGAGAACACGCCATGGCCGAAGAAATGCCGGCCGCTGACGCTGGCGATGGTCAGCGGGGCGTCGCGCCCGGTGTGATCGAAAACGACGGCAAAGGTGCCGGGCTGGCGGGCGAAGACCACCGAACGCTTCGAGACGGGATCGAAGGTGACGTCATGGCCGCGATCGGGCAGGTCGATCGCATGGAGCAGCTTGCCGGCCTCGGACAGGACGGCGGCGCCAAAACTGCCGTCACGCTTGACGAAAGCCGTGGCGAAAACGGCGTCGACAGCAAGCGTCTTCGCCCAGGCCGACGGCGCCATCACGGCAGCAAAGCCGATGCCTGCGGCCCTGAGGAAATCCCGGCGATCGATGAGAGGCGTCTTCAAGATCAGTCCCCATCCAGCGAGGAGAAGCCAGCGGTCAGGCCGAATTCGGCGGTCAGCCTGGTGCCGATCAGCGTCGACAGGCTGGAGGTGATCAGCGCGAAATGCTCGAGTTTTTCGCGCATCGCCGGGTCCGCCAACGTCTTGTCGATCGGACCCTGAATGGACTTCGCGGTGGCGACGCCGTTGACCAGCTGGATGTGGATCGATTCCGCCATCCAGCGCGCATCTTCAGGCAAGGCATCGCCAAGTTTCGAGGCCTGGAACAGCGCATCGATGCCGGCGAGATTTCCCGCAAGCGAATTGGCGGTGTTTTGCGAACGCCAATAGATTGCCTGCTTCGGCTTGTCCGCCTCGGGCTTGCCGCCGAAAAAGCCCTTCAGGCGGACATCCCTCACCATTTCCAGCTCGTTGATGAAGACGCCGACCAGTTCGGTCACCGCTTCGTTGCCGTCGCGGTAGAGGGCGTTCTGCGGTCCCGGATTGGCCCAGAGTGCGGCAAAACCGTCCGGCTTGTTCCAGGCTGCGCTGACTTCACCAGCCATGGTTTCGATATTGCCGGCAATCGCAGCGCCATAGGCGCAGCGATAGGGATCATCCTTGCCCGCCAGCGCGTCGGCGCCGTCGCCGTAGAGCACGAATTCCAACGCGCCGAGCCCCTGCATGGCGACACTCTTGCCGGCCAGTTGTGCCGGATCGGTAGCGCCGGCGTCCTTGTTCGACAGCGCGGCCTGCACCTGTTTCAGGCCGATGCTCTTGCGATCCGGCCAGAACAGCGTGCGCTCCAGACGGTTGTTCTCCTTGATCGGCCCGAAGCCGATGATCTCGGCCGATGACCAGGCATAGACCGTGGCCGAAAATTCGGCCTGCGCCGCGTCGAGTTCCCCTTGCGAAGGCGCTTCGCAAAGCTTGTGCATCGCCTTCGTCAGGGCTTCCGCATGCTGCTGCAGGTCGGCATAGGCCGGCCTGACAAAGCCGTCGATCGCCCGCTGGATGATGTCGGAGGCTTTCACCGCCGCCGATGCCGGGAGAACGCCCAGCAGAACCAGCGGCAGAACGAGAACCAGTGCGGAACGCTTCAGCATTAGAATGACTCCAGGAATTTGAGCAGCGCATCGCGCTCGGCCGCGTTGGCGGCGGCAAAGCGGTCGCGCGCCTTTTGCGCCTCGCCACCATGCCACAGGATCGCCTCGGTCAGGCTGCGCGCGCGGCCATCGTGCAGAAAGAAGGAATTGCCGTTGACGGTTTCGGTGAGGCCGATGCCCCAAAGCGGCGGGCTGCGCCATTCGCTTCCCGTCGCATCGCCCACAGCCTGGCCGTCGGCCAGATCGGGACCCATGTCGTGCAGCAGGAAGTCGGAATAGGGCCAGATCAATTGGAAGGCCTGCGCCTTGTTGGGCGCGTCGCGGCGGGTAACAAATTTCGGCGTGTGGCAGGAAACGCAGCCGATTTCATAGAAGACCTTCTTGCCGGCGAGCACATCAGGCGCGGCGAGATCGCGGCGTGCCGGCACGGCCAGGTTTTGCGAATAGAAGGTGACGAGATCCATCACCGGCGGCGGTGCCTCGACCGGGCCGAGCCGCTCCTGGACGCCATTCGGCATGGCGAGGCATTTTGCTTGCGCCGCGGTGCAGTCGCCCCAATGTTTTGGTTCTTCCGGCGTCGAGATGCCGATGTCGCCGGCAAAGGCGTCCGCCGCCTGCTGGCGGATCGATGCTGTCTGCGCCTTCCAGCCGAAACGGCCAAGCATCAGCTCCCCGCTCAGGCTGTCGCGCACTATGTTCGGCCTGCCGGAAATGCCATCGCCGTTTCGATCGTCCGGATCGGCATTGGCCAGAATGTCCGCCGGCGCGATCTGCTCGATCAGGCCAAGGCCGATCATCGGCGGCGTCAGGCGTGGCGACAGCGTGGTGCGCGGATCAAGCGGCCCATAGGCAAGATCGGTGACGGCGTAGCCGGGTTTGCGCAGGGAAACCACCGTGCCGTCCGTCAGTTCCACCTTACGATCGAGATAGTCGACACGCATCCGACCTTCGCCGCGCAGACCGGGTACGGCCAGTTCCTGCAACTGCGTGCCATAGACCGGGTCGGGAAAGTTGAGCAATTGGTGGCTGGCAATGGCTGCTTTCTCCTCGGCGTTGCTGGCGTCGCGCGCCAGCCGCAGGAACATCGAGGTGGTGCCGGTATCGCCTTGCGGCGGACGGCCGCGACCATCCTTCAGATGGCAGTTCTGGCAGGCGCGTTCGTTGAACAGCGGACCAAGCCCGTCGGACGCCTGCGTCGAGGATGGCGACGAGACCCAGTTCTTGCGAAACAAAGCGTTGCCGAGCTTGAAAGTGCCCTCTTCCTCGAAGGTGAGGTTGGCCGAGGATTGCGAGAAGGCGTCGCGGTCGACGTTCTTCTTCGAGGTGCGGGCGCCACCTTGCATCAGCTCGAACGCCTCGGGTTTGGAGAAATCCGTGGTCGGCCTGGTGACGGCGATGACGCGCGCCTGATCTTTTTGATTAAGGTCGCTGCGCGTGGTGGCGAGCCCGGCTGGCTGAAGGTCGCCGGCAAGCGCCGACGATGTCAGCGCCAGCGCTAGAATGGTAAAACGCCGACGAGCCGGTCCGGCTGGTCTTCTCAGGAGAAGCGGCGAGCCGGCGGCCCGCCGCAAGCGGCGCAGGAATTCTAGCAGGCGCCGCATTCCCGCATGCCTTTACTCCGCCTCGTTGGCCGCGTCTGCGTTGAGCTGGCCGTACTTCTCCTCGCCGATCGAGGCGAGCAGGTCGAGCTGCGTCTCGAGGAAGTCGATGTGACCTTCCTCGTCAGCCAGCAGATCCTCGAACAGTTTCATCGTCACGTAATCGCCCACCTCGTGGCAGATTTCGCGCGAACGCTTGTAGGCAGTGCGCGCGTCATATTCGCCGGCAAGATCGGATTCGAGCACTTCCTTGACGTTCTGGCCAATGCGCAGCGGCGCCACGGACTGCAGGTTCGGATGGCCTTCAAGAAAGATGATGCGGGCGATGAGCTTGTCGGCGTGATGCATCTCCTCGATCGATTCGGCCCGCTCCTTCTTGGCCAGCTTGGTGTATCCCCAATCCTCCAGCAGACGGAAATGCACCCAATATTGATTGACGGCTCCAAGCTCCAGGAAAAGAGCCTCGTTAAGCCGCTCGATGATCTGAATTTCGCCTTTCATGGGTTCTGCTCCCGTATTGGACGCGCAGGCCTCTGACGCGATCCAGATGTGAAACGACATCCACGCCGCTCGCCTCCGAGCGGGCGTGGTAATTTTCGGTGACCCGAATGATCGTTTCGACCACATTTGGGAAGCAGCCGCAACAGCGGCCGCGCTTTTGCATCGTGTGATAGACCTTGGCCGGCACGATGAGTTGCCAGGGGTCTTGGTCCAGCAGTCCGATGATCGTCTGCTCGATCTCCCTCTCGGTGATGATATTGCAATGGCAGATCAGCATTTATAGCGCTCGGATGGCTGACGGCGCCTCCCGCGCCGTTTGGCTTGTTTTGGTCCCGGAGCCCATTCCGAAGCCGATTATCAGGCTCCGGACCAAGCTCCAGGTTTCGGCGTTTACTTGAACACCTTGTCCGGTGCGTCGAGGCTGTCGGATCCCTCGAAGGCAATGGCGTTGAGTTTCAGCGAGCCAACGGCGCGTTCGATCGACTTGGTCTGGTCGATCAGCGCGTCGATCGCCGCCTGCACGGTGGCATTACCTGCCGTGTTGCCCTCGGCGATCTGCTGGTCATAGGCCTCGCCCGCCAGTGCCCGCGCCTTGATCGCCTCCATCTTGGCGACGGTGACATCGAGTTTATCGGACAGTTCCTTGTCGATCGCCGGATCGGCCACCTTGACCATGTCATGCACCGAAGGCCCCGAAACGATGGTGCCGTCTAGCCTGGTATAGCTGGCCAGGTAGGCAGCGCGGATGCCGATCGCGTCATAGAGATGGGAATTGTAGGTGTTGTCGGAGAAGCAGTCGTGCTCCTCTTCTGGATCGTGCAGCAGCAGGCCGAGCTTCATGCGCTCGCCGGCGAGTTCGCCGTAGGAGAGCGAGCCCATGCCGGTGAAGATGACCGAGATCGCGGTGTTCGGCTCGCCATCGACCAGGTTCTTGCGCGCCGCGCCGTCTTCCTTCCAGTTGCCGACCATTTCCTGCAGGTCGGAAACCAGAAGCGTGCTGGCGGACTTCAGATATTCGGCGCGGCGGTCGCAATTGCCGCCGGTGCAGTTCTTGAGGTCGTAGTCGGTGTAGGGGCGCTCGCCGGCGCCCGGCCCGGTGCCGTGCAGATCCTGGCCCCAGAGCAAGAATTCGATGGCGTGATAGCCGGTGGCGACATTGGCCTCGATGCCGCCGGCCTCCTGCAGCGTGCCGGAGAGAAATTCCGGCGAAAGCTTCGAGGCATCGACCTTCTTGCCGTTGATCTCGATTTCCTTGTTGGCGATCACATTGGCCGTATAGAGCGCATTCGCATCGGATTCGGTGCCGTAGCTCTTGGCGACATAGTCGATCAGGCCTTCGTCCAGCGGCCAGGAATTCACCTTGCCTTCCCAGTCGTCGACGATCTTGTTGCCGAAGCGGTAGACCTCGGTCTGCTGGTAGGGCACGCGCGATGCCTTCCAGGCGTCGCGGGCGGCATTGAGCGTTTCCGCCGACGGATTGGCCAACAGCGCGTCTACCGCCTTGTCGAGGGCCTGCGCCGTGGTCAGCGAGTCCTCATATTTGGCAAGCGCCATGTCGGAATAGGTCTTGATGACCGGCTTGGCATCGGTTTCCGCCTTGGCAGGCAGCACGAACACCGCCGCCGTCAGCAGCGCCGTGGCACCAATCGCCGCAAGCCTGCCGCCGTATCGTGCTGTCATTATCGCTCTCCAGTTTCTCGGGAATTCTATGAATGGCGCGCACGGCAACCGGCGCCAGGCCATATCGATGCCATAAGGCACAAGACTTGCCGCGCCATCGCGCGGTTCGCGGAAGAAAGACACCAAAATGCCTCCAATCGAACGGGTTCAAGGCCCAAACATCAAAGGGATGCGCTAACGCGCAGGCTTCCATAAAGCTTCGACGCTGGTGGAAGTCAACGAAAATCTACGGGAAAAGCCAATCGAAACAACAGTTTAGAATTATTCTAAACTACAACGCTCAACTTTACGTCCCGGCTGCACCGGCTTTGCCGCCGAACTGTATGATTGACAGCCACCATTCCGAGTGCGACCCGCAAGCGCCGTCTTGCGGCGGCGCCAGACAATTGCCAGTTGGCGAGACATCCTAGAATCGAATCGGGATTGGAATGCGATGAAGAACGGCGTGGTCATTGTCGGTGCGGGTCATGCGGGCGTGCAGGCGGCCGCCAGTCTGCGCGAGGACGGCTATGACGCGCCGGTGATCCTCATCAGTGACGAGAACGAGTTACCCTATCACAAGCCGCCGCTGTCAAAGACCTTCATCAAGGATGCCGAGGCCAAACCGCAACCCTTGCGGGGCGAGGCCTTTTATACCGGCAACGCCATCGACTACCGGGCGGGCATCCGGATTGACCGCATCGATGCCGGCGGACGACGCGTCGACATCGCCGGCGGCGGCACGCTTGCCTTCGACCATCTGATCCTGGCGACCGGATCGCGCCCACGCGTCCTGCCGCTGCCGGGCTCAGATCTTTCCGGCGTTTTGTCGCTGCGTTCGCTGGCCGATGCGCGGCGGATCCGTGAGTTGAGCGCGCAGAGCGAAGATGTCGTCATCCTCGGCGGCGGCTTCATCGGGCTGGAGATCGCCGCGACACTGCGGTCGGCCGGCCGCACGGTAACGGTGGTGGAAGCGGTCGACCGACTGCTTGGCCGCGCGGTGGCACCGGTGGTGGCGAGCCATGTCCGGCAAAGGCTGGAAGCGACAGGCGTGCGCATCCTGACTGGCACCTCGATTTCAAAACTCGAAGGCGAAAACGGCCATGTCGTCGCCGCGATCACCTCATCAGGCGAAAGGCTGCTGGCGCGCATGGTCATTGTCGGCATCGGCGCAGTGCCCAATGTCGAATTGGCGCAGGAAGCCGGCCTCACCATCGCCAACGGCATCCGCGTCGACCACCAGATGCGCAGTTCGATGCCGGAAATCCTGGCTATTGGCGACGCCGCCTCCTACCGGCACTGGTTCACCGGCGGCGACGTGCGGCTGGAATCGGTGCAGAACGCCACCGACCAGGCGCGGCTTGCCGCCCGCACCATCACGGGCCATGCCGATGCCTATTCGGCGGTGCCATGGTTCTGGTCCGACATTGGCGACATGAAGCTGCAGATGGTCGGGCTGACCGCCGGCGGCGACGGCCATGTCGTGCTGGGCGACCTGCCCGACAACAAGTTCTCGATCTACCACTATGCCGGCGACCGGCTGCTCGGCATCGAATCCGTCAACCGCCCCGGCGACCATATGCTCGGCCGCAAGATGCTCGGCGCCGGCTTCTCGCCGACGCCGGAAACTGTTGCGGCGGGGCCGGATGGACTGAAGGCGGCACTGGCCGCTTTCCAGCAGGATGAACCTGCCCGCGCTGCGGGATAGTTGGCAAGGCTGCGGGAAGATCCCGATCTGGAGCGCCGGCGCTGCCCCTCATCCGCCTGCCGGCGTTCGTCATTCGAAAAGCCAAGCAATTGGCTTTTCGTCCACTAGCGGACCATTCCTCAACTCCCCGTATAGTGACGGGGAGAAGGCGAGCTCCAGTTCAGGCAGCGCAAACTTCGCGGATCGAGCTTTCCAGGATGTCGAGCGCTTCGTTCATGATCTCGTCCTGGATGGTGATCGGCGCCAGGAAGCGGATGACGTTGCCGTAGACGCCGCAGGTCAGCAGGATCAGGCCCTTGTCGAGCGCCTTCAACCGGATGGCATTGGCGATCTCAGCCGACGGCAGGCCCTTCTTGACGTCGTTGAACTCGACCGCGTTCATGAAGCCGAGACCCCTTATGTCGACGATCTCGGGCACGTCGTCACGGATCGACTGCAGGCGCTGCTTCAGCCTTGCGCCCAGCGAGTTGGCGCGGTCGCAGAGCTTTTCGTCCTCGATCACATCGAGCACGGCGTGTGCGGCAGCAACGCCGATCGGGCTGCCGCCATAGGTGCCGCCGAGGCCGCCGGGGCCGGGCGCATCCATGATCTCGGCGCGGCCGGTGACCGCCGACAGCGGGAAACCGCCGGCCAGGCTCTTGGCCATGGTGGTGATGTCGGCCGCGACTTCATGATGATCCATCGCGAACATCTTGCCGGTGCGGGCAAAGCCGGTCTGCACCTCGTCGGCGATGAGCAGCATGCCGTGCTGGTCGCAGAGCTTGCGCAGTGCCGTCAGGAATTCGCGAGGCGCGTCGTAGAAGCCGCCCTCGCCCTGGACCGGCTCGATGATGATGGCGGCGACGCGGGCCGGGTCGACATCGGCCTTGAACAGCCTGTCGAGCGCGGCCAGCGAGTCTGCCACCGACACGCCGTGCAGCGGCACCGGGAACGGCGCGTGATAGACGTCGCCCGGCATGGCGCCGAAACCGACCTTGTAGGGCACGACCTTGCCGGTCAGCGCCATACCCATGAAGGTGCGACCGTGGAAGCCGCCGGCGAAGGCGATGACGGCCTGGCGGCCTGTGGCGTTGCGGGCGATCTTGATGGCATTTTCGACCGCCTCGGCGCCGGTGGTGACGAAGATCGTCTTCTTCTCGAACTTGCCCGGCAGCATGGCGTTCAGCCGTTCAGCGAGCCGCACATAGCTCTCATAGGGCACCACCTGGTGGCAGGTGTGGGTGAAGCGATCGAGCTGCGCCTTGACCGCCTCGATCACCCTGGGATGGCGGTGGCCGGTGTTGACGACGGCGATGCCCGACGAGAAGTCGATGTAGCGGCGGCCTTCGACATCCCAGATTTCCGAGTTTTCAGCCCGGTCGGCGTAGATTTGCGTGGTCATGCCGACGCCGCGCGAGATCGACTGGTTCTTGCGTTCGGAAATGGCTGAATTCTTCATGATATCCCTCATCGGGCCGGCGCCCGTTCTCGTTGATCAGATGTCTTCTGACCTTATTTCACGTTTTCCTCAAGTCGGCACCATCGGCAGGCGATTGGGCCTGATCTCCTTAGCCAGTCATCCGATACGCGTACGAGACAGGTTTCCTTTTTCCGGAGATCGACTATCCTCCAGATGTCCGCGAGGCATCGCGATCAGCGAGCGACCCGCGGCTGGGGGAGCCCATGAGCAGGAACGCGACATCGTCCGTCTCGCCGCCATCCGTCAGAACCTCCAGCCTTTTGTCTTTTCCAACCGTGTCTGCAGTGTGCGTCTGCACAGCCGCATTGCTGCTCGCCGGCTGCCAGAAGCTGGAAGCGGCGGACAAGAAACTGCCGGTCATGGTGCGCACCGAAACGGTGGCGATGGCCGACTATGCGCCGAGAACCTCGCTGACCGGGGTGATCGCGGCGCGCACGCTGAACAATCTGTCGTTCCGGGTCGGCGGCCGCGTCGCCGAGCGGCTTGTCGATGTCGGCCAGCATGTCGACCAGGGTGCGGTGCTTGCCCGCATCGATCCGCAGGAGCAGCAATCCGATCTGCGCTCCGCACAAGCCGATCTTGACGCGGCACAAGCGCAACTGACCCAGTCCGCCGCCGCCTTCGAGCGGCAGAAGACGCTGCTTGCCCAGGGCTTCACCACCAGGCGCGACTATGACGCCGCCGACCAGGCGCTGAAGGTGGCGCAAGGCAGTGTCGACGCCGCGCAGAGCGCATTCGCCAACGCCCAGCAAAACCTGTCCTTCACCGAGCTCAAGGCCGGCGCCCCCGGCGTCATCACCGCCCGCCAGGTCGAAGCCGGCCAAGTAGTGCAAGCCGCGCAAACCGTCTTCACCGTCGCCGAGGACGGCGACCGCGACGCGGTGTTCAACGTGCAGGAGACGCTGGTCGCCAGGACGCCGCCGTCGCCGGCGGTGACGATCACGCTGTTGTCGGACCCGCAGGTCCGGGCAAAAGGCACGGTGCGCGAAATCGCGCCGGCGGTCGACCAGGCCTCCGGTTCGATCAGGGTCAAGATCGGCATTCCCGACACGCCGGCCGGCATGCCGCTGGGGGCGGCCGTCATCGGCTCGGTCAGCGCCAAGCCGGCGAAGGCGATCCTGCTGCCCTGGCAGGCGCTGACGTCCAGCGCCGGCAAACCGGCTGTCTGGATCGTCGATCCCTCGACCAAGGCGGTGGCGACGACGCCGGTCGAGGTGCTGGCCTACGATTCGGGCACCGTCGTCATCGCCGGCGGGCTGAACGAGGGCCAAAGCGTCGTCACCGCAGGCGGGCAGTTGCTCAGTCCCGGCCAGACGGTCGAGATATCGGGGGCGAGCCAATGAACCGGTTGCCGCGCATGCTGCTTGGCCTGTTCGCACTTGGCGCGCTCGCCGCCTGCTCGAAGTCCGAGGAAAAGCCACCGGAGATCATCCGGCCGGTGCTGTCGGTGGTGATCGAGCCGCGCACCACGCAGATCTATGGCTTTGCCGGCTCGGTCGAGCCGCAGGTCAGCGCCGACCTCGCCTTCCGCCTGCTCGGCCGCGTCGTCTCGCGCGACGTCAAGGTCGGCGACATCGTCAGCAAGGGCACGACGATCGCCGCACTCGACCCGACCGCGCTGGAGTTGGCGGCGCAAGCGGCCACGGCCGAGCTCTCCAATGCCGAGGCGCAGTTCGCCAACGCCGCCGCGAGCGAGGAGCGCCAGCGCCAGCTGCTTGCCTCCGCCAACACCACGCAGGCCGTCTTCGACACCGCCCAGCAGGCACGCAAAGCAGCAGAAGCCAGTGTCGAGCGGGCCAAGGCCGCGCTTGCCAAATCGCAGGAGCAGCTTGGCTACGCCAGGCTGTTTTCGGATTTCGACGGCGTCGTCACCGCGGTCGGCGCCGAGGTTGGGCAGACCGTTTCGGCCGGCCAGACGGTGGTCACCGTGGCGCGCTCGGATCTGCGCGAAGCGGTGGTCGATATTCCCGACCAGCTGACCGGCGATCTCACCGCCGGCACGCCGTTCCAGGTCATCTTGCAATCGCTGCCGACGATCCAGACAGAGGCCAAGCTGCGCGAGATCGCGCCACAGGCCGAGGGCTCGACGCGCACGCGGCGTGTCAAGCTGACGCTCACCGATCCGCCGCAGGCCTTCCGGCTCGGCTCGACGGTGACGGCGACCCGCGTGACCAAGGTTGCGCCGACGATCGAACTGCCCATCTCGGCGCTGCTCGAAAAGAACGGTGCAGACAAGGTGTGGATCGTCGACCCACAAACCTCGAGCGTGAGCGCGAAAGAGATCAAGGTGGCCGCCAAGGGCGCCGCCACCTTCACCGTCACCGAGGGGCTGGAGGCCGGGATGCGCGTCGTCACCGCGGGCGTCCACAGCCTGAGCGAAGGCCAGAAGGTCAAAGTGCTGGAGGGTGGCGTCTGATGAAGGGCTTCAATCTCTCCGACTGGGCACTCAGCCACCGCTCCATGGTCTGGTATTTCATGCTGGTCTTCGTGGTCGCCGGCATCTTCTCCTACCTCAATCTCGGCCGTGAGGAAGACCCCAACTTCACCATCAAGACGATGATCATCCAGGCCAACTGGCCGGGCGCGTCGGTCAAGGAGACATTGCAACAGGTCACCGATCGCATCGAGAAGAAGCTCGAGGAGCTCGACAGTCTCGACTTCACCAGATCCGTCACCACCGCCGGCCAGACCGTCATCTTCGTCAACCTGAAGGACACCACCAAGGCGCGCGATGTCGTGCCGAACTGGATTCAGGTGCGCAACATGGTCAACGACATCAAGGCGCAATTTCCGCAAGGCGTGCAGGGACCGTTCTTCAATGACCGCTTCGGCGATGTCTACGGCAACATCTACGCCTTCACATCGGACGGGCTGACGCCGCGCCAGCTGCGCGACTATGTCGAGGATGCCCGCACCAAGATCCTGACCGTGCCGAATGCCGGCAAGGTCGACCTGGTCGGCGCGCAGGACGAAGCCATCTATCTCGAATTCTCGACCCGCCAGATCGCCGCCCTTGGCCTCAACCAGCAGGCGATCGTGGCAAGCCTGCAGGCGCAGAACGCGATCACGCCGTCCGGCGTCATCCAGTCCGGACCGGAGCGCATCAGCGTGCGCGTCGGTGGCCAGTTCACCTCCGAGGACAGCCTTCGCGCCATCAATCTGCGCGTCAACGACCGCTTCTTCCGGCTGAGCGACGTGGCGACGATCACGCGCGGCTATGCCGATCCGCCAACGGCGCTGTTCCGCTTCAATGGCCAGGACGCCATCGGGCTCGCCATCGGCATGAAGCCCAACGCCAATCTGCTCGAATTCGGCGAGGCGCTGCACAAGGAGATGAACAAGGTGCTGGCCGACCTTCCGGTCGGCGTCGGCGTGCATCTGGTCGCCGACCAGCCTGTCATCGTCGAGGAGGCCGTCTCCGGCTTTACGCGCGCTTTGTTCGAGGCGGTGGCGATCGTGCTTGCGGTGTCGTTCATCAGCCTCGGCGTGCGTGCCGGCCTCGTCGTCGCGCTGTCGATCCCGCTGGTGCTGGCCATCACCTTCACGGTCATGGCCTATCTCGGCATATCGCTGCAGCGTATTTCGCTGGGCGCGCTGATCATCGCGCTCGGGCTGCTGGTCGACGACGCGATGATCGCGGTCGAGATGATGGTGGCGCGGCTCGAGGTCGGCGACAATCTGCGCAAGGCAGCGACCTATGTCTACACATCGACCGCCTTTCCGATGCTGACCGGCACGCTGGTGACGGTCGCCGGCTTCATCCCGATCGGCCTCAATTCGAGCGCTGCCGGCGAATACACCTTCACGCTGTTCGTCGTCATCGCCGTGTCTCTGCTGGTGTCATGGATCGTGGCGGTGCTGTTCGCGCCGCTGCTCGGTGTCACCATCCTGCCGGCGACGATGAAGGCAAAGCATCACGACCAGCCGGGACGCTTCACCGCGGTGTTCCGGCGCGTGCTTGTCGGCTCGGTGCGCCATCACTGGCTGACCATTATCGTCACGGTGCTGTTGTTTGCCGGCTCGATCGCCGGCTTCGGCCTGGTCCAGCAGCAGTTCTTTCCGCCGTCGGACCGGCCGGAGCTGATCGTCGACTGGAACCTGCCGCAGAATTCCTCGATCGCCGAGACACGCGACCAGATGGAGCGTTTCGAGCAGCGGGCGCTGGTCGGCAATCCCGACATCGACCATTTCTCGTCCTATATCGGCCAGGGCGCGGTGCGCTTCGTGCTAGCCTATGACGTGCAGCCGGCCAACCCCTATTTCGGCCAGACGGTGATCGTCACCAAGAGCATCGAGGCGCGCAACCGGGTCAAGCCGGCTTTGGAAAAGCTGCTGCGCGCGGAGTTCGTCGGCACCGACGCTTTCGTCAAGCCGCTGGAGCTTGGGCCGCCGGTCGGCCGCCCCGTGCAGTACCGCGTCGGCGGTCCCGACATCCAGACAGTGCGCGAACTGGCGCAGCAATTCGCCGGTGTCATTTCAGCCAACCCGAAGCTTGCCGCGCCGACCTTCGACTGGAACGAGCCGCAGCGCGTGCTGAGGGTCGACGTGCTGCAGGACAAGGCGCGCCAGCTCGGCATCACCTCCTCCGACATCGCCAGCGCGCTGAACAGCACGGTCGGCGGCGCCGCCATCACCCAGGTGCGCGACGCGACCTACCTGATCAATGTCGTGGCCCGTTCGCGCGAGGCTGAGCGCGGCTCGATCGGAACGCTGCAGAACTTGCAGCTGCCGACCAGCACAGGCGAGGCCATCCCGCTCGCGGCGGTGGCCAATTTCCGCTACGACCTCGAACAGCCGACGGTGTGGCGGCGTGACCGCATTCCGACCATCACCGTGCGCGCCGGCCTGGTCGGCGACGTGCTGCCGGCTACCGTGGTCAACGAGTTGAAGCCATCGGTCGGCGCCTTCATCGCCAAGCTGCCGCCGGGCTATTCGGTCGAGACCGCCGGCTCGGTCGAGGAAAGCGCCAAGAGCCAGGGACCGATCGCAGCGGTGGTGCCGCTGATGCTGTTCGTCATGGCGACGATCCTGATGGTGCAGTTGCAAAGCTTCCAGCGCCTGTTCCTGGTCGTAGCGGTGGCGCCGCTCGGCCTGATCGGCGTAGTGGCGGCCCTGGTGCCGAGCGGCGCGCCGCTCGGCTTCGTCGCCATCCTCGGCGTGCTGGCGCTGATCGGCATCCTGATCCGCAACTCGGTCATCCTGATCGTGCAGATCGAGGATCTCGTCCGCGAGGGCAAGGACCGCTGGGCGGCCGTCATCGAAGCGACCGAACACCGCATGCGGCCGATCGCGCTGACGGCGGCCGCCGCCAGCCTCGCGCTGATCCCTATCGCGCGGGAAGTGTTCTGGGGACCGATGGCCTATGCCATGATGGGCGGTATCATCGCCGGTACAGCGATCACGCTGCTGTTCCTGCCGGCGCTTTATGTGACGTGGTTCCGGATCAAGGAGCCGAAACCGGTGCAAGATGGTGAAGGCGCACACGGGGAAACGGTACAGGAAGGTGGGGCAGCCTGAAATCCCTTAACCCGTGCGGACAAACCCCTCGCTGGCCCTGAGCAGATTGCGCGTATAATCCTCGGTCACGCGGTGCGCGACAAGTTGGGCCGCCGTGAGGTTCTCCACCGCCTCGCCGCCCTGCATCACCATCAGCCGCTCGCACATATGGGTGACGATGGCGAGGTCGTGGCTGACCATCAGGAAGGTCAGCTTGCGCCGCCGGCGGACTTCTTCCAGCAGATTGAGCACTTCCGCCTGCACCGAGGCATCGAGCGCCGAGGTCGGCTCGTCGAGCAGCAGGATCGAGGGTTCAAGGATCAACGCGCGGGCAATGGCCACACGCTGGCGCTGGCCACCCGACAATTGATGCGAGTAGCGGAAGCGAAAGCCATTGCCGAGACCGACCTCGTCAAGCGCCTGCTGGATGCGCTTTTCGCCGTCGGCAAAACCATGGATGGCAAGTGGCTCCTGCAGCAGGCGGTCGACGGTCTGGCGCGGGTGCAGCGAGCCATACGGGTCCTGGAAGACCATCTGCACCTCGCGGTAAAAGGCCTTGTCGCGGCGCGCGCCAAGCTTCTTGCCATTGACGGTGATGCTGCCCGAGGCGACCGGCGCAAGGCCGGCGATGGCCCTGAGCAGCGTCGATTTGCCGGAACCGGATTCGCCGACAAGGCCAAAGGATTCGCCTGACCTGACCTCGAGGCCGACGCCTTTCAGCGCGCGAAAGCGGTCGAAGATCACTTCCAGCCCGTCGACGGCAATCGCAGAAGTCATGCCGCCCACTCCGGCTTGCGGTCGAGCACCGGCAGCGGATGGCGTTCGAAGCCGATCCTGGGCATGCAGTTGAGCAGGCCGCGCGTGTAGGGATGCTGGGCCTGGCCGAGTTCGGAGGCCTTGAGCTGCTCGACGACCTTGCCGGCATACATGACGATGACGCGGTCGCAGAATGACGAGACCAGACGCAGATCATGCGAGATGAAGATCAGCCCCATGCCACGATCGCTGACCAATTTATCGAGGATGCCCAGCACGTCGAGTTGCACCGTGACGTCGAGCGCCGAAGTCGGTTCGTCGGCGATCATCATTTCCGGTCCGGCGATCAGCATCATGGCGATCATGGCACGCTGGCCCATGCCGCCGGAGACTTCGTGCGGATGCAGGTCGTAGACGCGCTTGGGGTCGCGGATCTGCACTGCTTCCAGCATGGCCAGCGCCCGCTCGCGCGCCTCGGACTTGGAGACTTTCTCATGCGTACGCAGCGTTTCGACGATCTGCCGGCCGATGCTCATAACCGGGTCGAGCGAATATTTCGGATCCTGCAGGATCATGGCGATGCGGTTGCCCCGCAGCGCCCGGCGTTCGCGTGGCGAGATGCGGAGCAGGTCGATGCCGTCGAAGGCCAATTTGTTGGCCGATATCCTAGCCTGGGGCGGCGTCACGCCCATGATGGCACGGCCGGTCTGCGACTTGCCCGAGCCGGACTCACCAACGATGCCGAGGCGTTCGCGGCCGAGCGAAAAGGAGACGCCGCGCACCGCTTCGATCAACCCGGTGCGCGTCGGGAAGGTGACGCGCAGATCGTCGACGTCGAGAAGTGTCTTCGTCTCCCTGCTCATTGGTCACCACTCCGGGGATCGAGCGCGTCGCGCAGGCCGTCGCCAAGCAGGTTGAAGCCGAGGCTGACGATGAGGATGGCAAAGCCCGGCGCGCCGGCCACCCACCACTGGTCGAGCACGAAGCGGCGGCCCGACGCGATCATCGTGCCCCATTCGGGCAGCGGCGGCTGCGCGCCGAGGCCGAGGAAGCCGAGGCCGGCGGCGGTCAGGATGATCCCGGCCATGTCGAGCGTCACCCTGACGATCAGCGAGGAGATGCAGAGCGGCATGATGTGGCGCAACACGATGCGGAACGGCGAGGCGCCCATCAATTGCACCGCCTTGATGTAATCGGAATTGCGCACCGTCAGCGTTTCAGCGCGGGCAATTCGCGCGTAAGGCGGCCAGGAGGTGATGGCGATGGCCAGCACCGCATTCTCGATGCCGGGGCCAAGGGCGGCGACGAAAGCCAGCGCAAGGATCAGCTTGGGGAAAGCGAGGACGATGTCGGTGATGCGCATCAGGATGGCATCGGTCCAGCCGCCGGCATAGCCGGCGACGGTGCCGACCAGCAGGCCGATGGGTGCGGCGATGATGGCGACCAGGATGACCACGTAAAGCGTCCAGCGCGAGCCGTAGAGAATGCGCGACAGGATATCGCGGCCGAGGTCGTCGGTGCCGAACCAGTGCTCGGCGCTTGGCGCCAGCAGCCGTGAATTCTTGAGATCGCCGAATGTCGGCGAGTAAGGCGCCAGCACGCCGGCAAGGGCGGCGATGACCAGCAGCGCGATGATGATGAGCAGGCCGACAAAGGCCAACCGGTTGGCGGAAAAACGCCGCCACGCGACATAGGCGCGGCCGAGCCTTGCCTGCATGCGCGAGGCCGGGCGCTCGCTGAGCAACCAGTCGCGACGGGATTGGACGATGTCGGCGCTCATCGGACCTTCGTCCTCGGATCGAGCACGCGGTAGAGCAGGTCGGACAGGAGATTGATGCCGATAAACACCGAGCCGATGATGATGGTGCCGCCGAGTACGGCGTTCATGTCGGCGTTCTGCAGCGAATTGGTGATGTAGAGGCCGATGCCGGGCCAGGAGAAGACGACCTCGGTCAGCACCGAGCCCTC
Source organism: Mesorhizobium sp. P3_A8 (assembly GCF_056402995.1). Classification (NCBI taxonomy): domain Bacteria; kingdom Pseudomonadati; phylum Pseudomonadota; class Alphaproteobacteria; order Hyphomicrobiales; family Phyllobacteriaceae; genus Mesorhizobium; species Mesorhizobium sp. P3_A8. The sequence continues at coordinate 121,847 of NZ_JBFUGI010000012.1, forward strand.
GAGCAGATTGGCGTAGGACAGCGCGATCACCGTGACCATCGGCACGGCGGCGTTGCGCAGCGCGTGACCCCAGATGATGCGGGTTTCCGACAGGCCCTTGGCGCGCGCGGCGACGATGTATTCCTGCGCCAGCTCGTTCAACATGAACGAGCGCGTCATGCGGCTGATGTAAGCCAGCGAGAAATAGCCCAGCAGGCCTGCCGGCAAAATGATGTGGCGAAAGGCGTCATAGAAGACATCCCACTGGCGCTGCCACAGCGCATCGAGAAGATAAAAGCCGGTGATCGGTGTGAACGTGTATTCGTAGACGACGTCGAGGCGGCCGGGAAACGCCACCCATTGCAGCTTGGCGTAGAACAGGACGAGCCCCAAAAGCCCGATCCAGAAGATCGGCACGGAATAGCCGATCAGGCCGACAATGCGCACGATCTGGTCGATAACGCTGCCGCGTTTTACCGCTGCCAGCACGCCGAGCGGCACGCCGAGCACCGAACCGATCAGCGTTCCCAGCGTCGCCAGCTCGATGGTCGCGGGGAAGGCGCGGCGGATGTCGGTCATGACCGGATTGGTGGTCAACACCGAGGTGCCGAAATCACCGTTCAGGGCATTTTTCACATAGATGTAGAACTGCTCGACCAGCGGCAGGTCGAGGCCCATCTCGCGACGTGTGCGTTCGACGACATTGAGAGGCGCGCGATCGCCGAGCACAGCCAGCACCGGATCGATCGGGATGACCCGGCCAATGAAGAAGGTAACCGCGAGCAGGCCAAGATAGGTCGTGACCGCGATGACCAGGAAGCGGCCGATCGCCGATGCAATAGCGACGGCGCGGGCGCTGCCGCGCCCGCTCTCGTTTTCAACCGCGCTCATGCGGCGCGTCCGTCGGCATTATTCCTTGGAGACCGACCCGACGAAATTGGTGTCGAAACTCGGGCCGAGCACGAGGCCCTTGAGGTTCTTGCGCAGGCCAACCACTTCCAGCTGCTGGTGAATGATGACGAAGGGGCTGGTGTCGAGGATCTTCTTCTGCAGATCCTTGTACATGTCGGCGCGTTTGCCAGAATCCTTCTCCAGCAGGGCCGCTTCCGTTTCCTTGGTCAGGTCCGGAATGTCCCAGCTATTGCGCCAGGCGAGCGTGTGCGACTTGCCGGCATCCGAATTGTCGGGGTTCGACGCAAAGGTCTGGGCATTGGAGTTCGGATCGAAATAATCCTGGCCCCAATTGCCGATATAGATGTCGTGATTGCGGGCGCGGTATTTGGTCAGCGTCTGCTTGCCGTCACCCGGGATGATCTCCAGCTTGATGCCAGCCTGACCCAGCGTCTGCTGGATCGATTCCGCCATGCCTGTCGTCGGCTGTCCCGTTCGCACGTCCATGGTGACGCTGAAGCCGTCCGGCAGGCCGGCCTTGGCCAGCAGTTCCTTGGCCTTGGCGACATCGAGCTTGAACGGGTTATCGTCCACGGTGCCGAGGTCGCCCTTGGGCAGGAAGGACTGGTGGATTTCACCGATGCCCTTGAGGATGGTCGTGCTCAAAGCATCGTAGTCGACCAGATATTTGAAGGCCTGGCGTACCTCGGGCTTGGCGAGGTTCGGGTTCTTCTGGTTGAGGCTGATGTAGTAGACCGTGCCCTTCGGCGCGCTGGTGGTGGTGAGGTCGGCGTTCTTGGCAATGGCGTCGAGATCGTTCGGCTCGAGGTTGCGGGCAACGTCGATGTCGCCGGCTTCGAGCGCCAGGCGCTGGCCCGAGCTTTCCTTCATGTTGCGGTAGATGACGCGGGCGAGCTTGGCCTTCTCGCCGTAATAGTTGTCGTTGCGCTCCATGACCACGGCTTCGTTTGCGCGCCATTCACGTAGCTTGTAGACGCCGGAGCCGGCATAGCCGGTCTTCAGCCAGGCATTGCCGAAATCATTATCCCATTTGTAGTCGGCGCTCGGCGTCACCGCCGCGACGTGTTCCTTGACCAGCTTGGCGTCGACCACCGAGGCGACCGTTGCCGAGAGACAGTTCAGCACGAAGCTCGGCGCATAGGCCTTGTCGACGGTGAACTGGAAGGTCGAGTCGTCGACGGCCTTGGCCTTTTCGGCGACGTTGTCGCCGCTGATGCCGAACTGGCCGATGATGAAGGCCGGGCTCTTGTCCAGCTTGACGGCCCGCTCGAACGAATAGGCGACATCGGCCGCGGTGATCGGGTTGCCCGAGGCGAATTTGAGGCCCGGCTTGAGCTTGAATGTATAGGTCAGGCCGTCATCAGAAACGGTCCAGCTCGCGGCGAGATCCGGCTTGACCTTGGAGGTGTCGCTGAGGTCGAGGCGGACAAGCAGATCATAGGTGTTGCCGGTGACTTCGGCGGTCGACAGTTCGAACGCCTCACCCGGATCCATGGAGATGATATCGTCGATCGCGAAGCCTTCGACCAGCGTGTCGGCAGGCGTGACCGCGCCAGCCGGCGCTCCGGCCAGAAGCAGCGCGGACATGGCGGCACCCGCAAGCAGGATGCGTGAGCGTAGAGCAAACTTTTCCATCATCATGGTGATTGTTCCCTGTTTTGTTGTTTGTTGAACCTGAGTTCCCGGCTCAGGGTTGCGGAATTCTTTTCGGGCCTGAAGACGACCGTCCGACCTCTTACCGTTGCGGTTTTTGTCCAGTTGGTCAACACCATATCCGGCGACCTCGTGGCCGGCAACGAGCATTTATGCGACGGCTCATTGGGCCAGAAAGACGGGCGGTGTGTCGACACACAGGCCAGCCAATCGGGGCAGCGGAATGAGAAAAATCTGCTAATTTTTAAGCTATTTCAGTGCGGCGACCAGGCCGGCGTCGGGAAAGCAGGTCGCGGCCTGGCCGTTCTTTGTCTGCCATTTGCCGATCGAGCGGCGGGTCTTGAAGCCGGGCAGGCCGTCGGCGCTGCCGACATCATAGCCCTTGGCTTCCAGCGCCCGTTGCAGGGCGGCAATGTCGGAACGGTGGAGATCGCCGACCGGGCCCCAGCTGCCGGAAAAATTCTGATCGCCATGCGCAATGCGGTCGGCGCCATGGCCGATGAACAGCGCGTAGAGGTCGCTGGTGTTGTATTCCTTCAGCACGTAGAAATTGGGGGTGGCGATGAAAGCTGGACCACTGCGGCCGGCAGGCATCAGCAGGAAGCCTTCGGCCTTCATCTCACTCGCCGGAAATGCTTTTCCGCCGACGCGCTTGATACCCATCGCCGCCCACTCGGAGATCTTCTTGCCTTGATCAGGGCCTTCCAGCGAGCAGGAGACGCTGTCGGGCACGGTCACCTCGAAGCCCCAGCCACGGCCCCTCACCCAGCCATAGTGGACGAGATAGTTGGCGATCGAGGCGAGCACGTCAGGCGTCGAGTTCCAAATGTCGACGCGGCCGTCGCCATCGAAATCCACGGCATGCTTGAGGAAGGAGGTCGGCATGAATTGCGGCTGGCCGAGCGCGCCGGCCCAGGACGATTTCATCGCGCCGACCGGCGCCAGTCCGCGCTGGACGATTTCCAGCGCGGCAAGCAGCTCGGTGCGGAAGAAATCCTTCTTGGTCGACATGAACGCCTTGGTGCCCAGCACTTCAAAGGCGTCATAAGGCATCTTCGCCGCGCCGAAGCCGGTTTCGCGGCCCCAGATCGCCAGAACGATCTCGCCGGGCACGCCATAGCGCTTTTCGATTGCGGCCAGTGTCTTTGCGTTGCTGGTTTCACGCGTGCGTCCGCCTGATGTCACCGCACGAACCGTCTTCTCGGCGAAATAGGCGCCGGGCGAGCCGAACTCGGCCTGATGCTGCTTCTGCGGCGTCTTCGGCTTCTCGCCGGGCATGACGAGGTCGGGTAGCTTCAGGTTGGGTTTTATGCCGTCGAAGGCGGCATCAAAAGTCTGCTTGGATATGCCATTCGCCTTGGCCTCCGGCCAGAGGTCATTCTGCAGCCAGGTGCGGAACTGATCGTCGATCTTGGCAGCGGAGGCGGGGGCGGCGAGCACGACGGCAAGAATGACTGTAAAAAAGGAAAGCAGTGCCAATCTGAAAGGACGCGCAACACTCATGATCCGCACCCTCTCCGCCAATCTTGTCAAAACGCCGTCCGCGCGCGCAGTGCCGCGGCCAGCGTGCCCTCGTCGAGATAGTCGAGCTCACCGCCGACCGGCACGCCGTGCGCCAGCCTTGTCACCTTGATGTCGAAGCCCGACAACTGGTCGGTGAGGTAATGCGCGGTGGTCTGGCCCTCGACCGTGGCGTTGACAGCGATGATGATCTCCTTGACCTCGCCGCCGGCGACGCGGTCGATCAGCGAGCGGATGTTGAGCTGGTCGGGGCCGATGCCGTCGAGCGGCGACAGCGTGCCGCCGAGCACATGATAGCGCACGTTCATCGCCGCCGCTCGCTCCAGCGCCCAGAGATCGGAGACGTCCTCGACGACGATAAGGGTGGCAGCGTCGCGGCGCGGGTCCGTGCAGATCATGCAGGGGTCGGATGTATCGACATTGCCGCAGGTCGTGCAAATACGAACCTTGTCGGCGGCCTCGCCCATGGCGGCGGCAAGCGGCGACAGCAGCTGCTCCTTCTTCTTGATAAGATGAAGGGCGGCGCGTCTGGCCGAACGGGGCCCAAGCCCCGGCACCTTGGCCAGCAGCTGGATCAGGCGTTCGATCTCGGGACCGGCGATTCGCTTGGACATCGCCTTGATCTAGGATTTTTCGGAGCGCTTTGGAACAGTTCCCGTCCAGCACGACCCACCATGCTGCCATGGCGGATCATGGGAACAGATCAATTGGCTTCGAGCGGCCGCCCCTGGCTGACGATCATCGCGCCAATGGCGTCGGTGTTCTCAGGCGTCGACTGGAAGCCCATCGCCGCCTCTTGCGGCTCACCCTGAACCGATGAGATGACGCGGGTGTTCAAGGTTCCGCCAAAACGGGCGGCATCCGGTTCTTCCATCGGCTCCTGCATGGCGACCATCGTCTGCTTCCCGGTTACGCGCGCCGACTTTGCCGTCGGCGCCGCGGCCGCGGTCACATAGGTCTGCTGGGCAGGGGCGATCTTGGTCTTGGGCTGACGGGCCGGTTCCACAGAGGCGGTCATAAAGACCTGTTGTGCCGGAGCGGTGCGGGAGGCTTTGGCCGGACGCACCGGCTCCGCCGAGGCAACCATCGTCACCGGTGCCGCCGGCTTGACCATTTCGGGCGCCGCCGAGGCAATCATTGGCTCGTCGGGCAGCGGCTGCCAGTTGCGGCCGCGCTTCTCGTAGAAGGCGTTGCCGCCGGCAACCATGGTGTAGTGCATGTTCTTGTAAGGGAAATGCAGGCCGGCGGTGTGGAAATACATCGTGTTCTTCAGCTTGGCCTTGCGCTCGCCCTTGAGCACGGCATCGGCCGCTTCCTCGACATCAGGCATAGCGCGCGAATTCATCGACCTGGTCATGACGCCCGGCGCGAACTGCCCCGGTTCACCCACCACGTCACAGATGGTGCTGCCGTGGTTGCCGGAGCGCAAGCGGTTCATCACCACCGTGCCCACCGCGATCATGCCGTCGCGGCTCGAGCGGTTGGATTCGAAGAACATCGCCCTTTCCAGGCACTCCCTGTCCTTCGGCGTGTGGCTGAAGGGCCGGCTCAGGAAATTCGGCGTGATGGCATCGGTCAGGCTGGCAACAGACATGCCATGCGAAGTGGTCTGGCTGCAGGCGGCCAGGAACAGGGGAGACGTGATGACGCCGAGCAACAGCGGCGCCTTCCATCGCGTAACAATCAACAGGTTACCCTCTCACTTCGATGCCCGCCCCCAGGCTGCGGCAAGAATGAGACACTTTCAGGCAAAATGATGGCCAAAACGTTATTAACCACATACTGTTGCCTAAAAGGCACAATTTCGAGGCTTTCCAGATAGATCGAGCCGTCATTTCACAAAAGCGATGACCACTCTCTCTTGGTTTCGCCGCAATTGAAAACGGAAACCCGCGTCACGTTTTTCCTGGAATCGCTACCGCCCGGCCGCAATCACGGCCGACTGGCCCGGCTCGAGTTCCTCGACTTTCTCCGAAAACAGGCCGCGCCTGAGGAACAAGGCCCGCGCATCCCTCGCCGCCGGCGCGATCTTTCCCGGCCAGTCGCTGTCGATGAATTCGGCCTTGGTGAAATCGGGATTTGTTTCGGAGGCCGCCTCGAGGAATTCGGCGATTTCCAGCACGACCGCGCGCTCATCCTTCGAAAGCGCCGATGTGCCGGCCTCGATCGACGGGCGGTGCACGAAATCCTCGAACAGGTAGAAGTAGCCCTTGATGCCGACGAGATCGACGCCGGCATCGCAATCGGCGAGGATTTCCAGAATCTCATAGATCCTGTTGCGGATACGCTGCTCGATCAGTCTTTCGGACGGCTCTTCGGTCATGGACGCACCGCCGCTGAAGGTTAGAAAGGCAGTTTCATTCCCGGCGGGATCGGCAGGCCGGCGGTCAGCGCCTTGGTCTTCTCCTGCATGATCTGCTCGACCTTCACCTTGGCGTCATTGTGGGCGGCGAGGATCAAATCCTCGAGGATCTCGACATCGTCCTCCTTGAACAGAGACGGGTCGATCTTCAGCGACTTCATCTCGAACTTTCCGGTCAAGGTGACGTTGACCAGGCCGCCACCAGCCTGGCCGGATGCTTCCAGCGTGGCGATCTCATCCTGCATGGCCTGAAACTTGGCCTGCATTTCCTTCGCCTTGCCCATCAGGCCGAGAAGATCTTTCATGGTCCGATCCTTGGTTTTTGGTTTGTCAGAGGTTCTTGGTTTGTCAGGTCTCGTCGTCATCCGCCGGCGGCTCGACCGGCACTTCTGCCTCGGCCGTTTCCGCCTCCGGCGCGTCTGGGATGCGCACGTCGATGATCTTGGCACCGGGAAAGCGCGCCAGGAAGGCGGCAACCGTCGGATCGCTCTTGGCATCGAGGAAGGCGTTTTCGCGCTTGGTCGATTCCATTTCAGCCAGCGTCTGGCCGCCATCTTCCTTCGACAGCGACACCAGCCAGTTGCGGCCGGTCCAGGCGCGCAGTTTCGTCGTCAGCTCGTTGAGCAGCAGCTTCGGCGCATCGTCGGTCAGGCTGACATCGATACGGCCGGGCTCGAAGCGCACGGGACGGATGCAGCGCTTGACCAGCACCTTGAAGGCGATGTCGCGCTGCGCGTCGGCAAGCGCAACGATATCGGCCAGCGACCTGACCGGCACCTGCTGCGGCTCGGACACCGGCGCGGGCGGGGCGACGAAGGCGACCGGCGCTGGCGTGGCCTCGACCAGCCGCATGGTCTGCGCGCCACCGGACCCGGATGGCATGCGCGTCTGCGCCACCGCGCTGGCCCCACCGCCATTGCCGTTGCCGGAACCCGCGGGCGCGCCATTCGGGCGCGATGCGCCATTTTGTGCCGGCGCGGCCCCATCGAGCGACCGCAACGCCTCGTCCAGCGTCGGCAGGTCGGCGGCATGCGCCAGCCGGATCAGCACCATCTCGGCGGCACTCACCGGCCGGTTGGAGGACTGTACCTCGGGAATGCCCTTGAGCAGCATCTGCCAGGTTCGCGACAGCACCCTGACCGACAGCGCCCTGGCAAAATCGGCGCCGCGCTCGCGCTCGTCCTGCGACAGCGAAGCGTCGTCCATGGCGGTCGGCACGAAACGCAGCCGGGTGACGAGGTGGTTGAACTCGGCAAGATCGGTCAGCACCGCGGCCGGATCGGCGCCGGTGTCGTATTGAGTGCGGAATTCCGCCAGGGCCGCCGCCACATCGCCCTTCATCACATGTTCGAACAGGTCGACGATGCGGGCGCGGTCGGCCAGACCCAGCATGGCCCGCACCGCTTCGGCGCTGACGGAGCCGGCGCCGTGCGCGATCGCCTGGTCGAGGATGGAGAGCGAATCGCGGGCGGAGCCTTCCGCCGCGCGCGCGATCATCGCCAGCGCGTCGTCGTCGACCGAAATGCCTTCCTGGCCGGCGATCGAGGAAAGATGCGCGACCAGCGCGCCGGCATCGATGCGCCTCAGGTCAAAACGCTGGCAGCGCGACAGGACGGTGATCGGAACCTTGCGGATTTCGGTGGTGGCGAAGATGAATTTCACGTGCGGAGGCGGCTCCTCCAGCGTTTTCAGCAGGCCGTTGAAGGCCTGTGTCGACAGCATGTGCACTTCGTCGATGATGTAAACCTTGTAGCGGGCCGAGACCGGCGCGTAGCGCACGCGCTCGATGATGTCCCTGATGTCGTCGATGCCGGTATGCGAGGCAGCGTCCATCTCGATGACGTCGACATGGCGGCCTTCCATGATCGCCTGGCAATGCTCGCCGAGCACGGCGAGGTCGACCGAGGGCTGGTCGACGGTCGCGTTCCTGTAGTTCAGCGCCCGCGCCAGGATGCGCGCGGTGGTGGTCTTGCCGACGCCGCGAACGCCGGTCAGCATCCAGGCCTGGGCGATGCGGCCGGTGGCAAAGGCATTGGTGAGGGTGCGCACCATCGGCTCCTGGCCGACCAGCTCGGAAAAATTCGACGGACGGTATTTGCGCGCCAGCACGCGGTAGGCAGCGGCCTTTCCATTTTCCGGGCTTTTTGGCTCCAGGCTTTTTGGCCCCGAATTTCCGGCTTCGCTCATTCGCCCGTTAAGCTCCAAAAGGCCGCGCCCAAAGGCGCCGATTCCTGCGCATAGTCTCGCCCGCGCTGCAATGCGTCGTCAATGTCGCGAGGAGGGCCGATGAGGTGGGAGGCTGGAACAATGACCCGTTCCGGGCTCGTTAGGGCTGCTTCCTTCCGGACCTGACCCGGTTGGCGAGTGGATCGTCCACCACCAACCTCCCGCTGTCCATATCGGCAATTGCGCGATGAAATGCAAGTGCGCAGGCGATTTGGCGCACCAAACCATGAGAGCAACAATGATTCGCTTGCAGCCCCCGTGCCAGCGCTCTAGCGTTCATGCGTTTTAAGAAACCAAGAAAAGCAAGGGAAACGCCGATGCTGCCGGGCCTGAAGGCCGGATTTACGCTGGATGCCCGGCTGGAGGCGGACAGCGAGCAGTTGATGTGGCTTGGGCTCTGCGAATTGCGGGTGATGAACGATCGCCGCTGGCCGTGGCTGCTCCTGGTGCCGCAGCGGCCGGGCGCGGAAGAAATCCACGACATGACGCCGCTCGACCAGGCGATGCTGACCTTCGAGACCAATATGGTGGCGCAGGCGCTGAAGAAAGTGAGCGGTTGCACCAAGATCAACACCGGCGCGCTCGGCAATATCGTGCGCCAATTGCATATCCACATCATCGCCCGGTCCGAAGGCGATCCCGGCTGGCCCGGCCCGGTATGGGGGCATGGCCTGCGCGAACCCTATCAGGGTTCCGACCTGCGCCGGTTTGCCGAAACGATAAGGGCGGCGCTATAAGCCTTCCCCAGTATCCATCTTAAAAACATGTTCATCCCCAGACATGTCCATCCCAGAGCATCAGAGTCCGCATGAGCTTCAGCCTTTTTGACGCGCCCCTGCGCGAGCCGAGCCAGTCCGTCGGCTTTGCCGGCAACACGATCGACCGGCAATCCGAGAACCGCGCCGACGATTCGGTCGAGAAGGCGCTGGCCGATCCGACGACGCGGCTGCTGTTGATGAATGGCGGCCGGCTCCACCTGAAGCTCGACGGGGGTGGCGGCCTCGATCCCTGGTTCGGCACCGCCGAGAGCGAGCCCTTCAAGCCTTCCTTCGCCGGGGGTGTCCTGCTCGGCTTTTCCGAACAGGGGCCGGTGCTGGCGATGCCAGTCGGAATCGAGGCCGAACAGCTGCCGGAGACCGTCAAGGCGATCGACTACCGATCGGTCTATATGCAAGGGCTGGTCGACGAGGCGGCGGCCGGCGCGATGGCGCAAGGGGCCGCCTTGCTCGCCTGGCATGCCAGCCACCGTTTCTGCAGCAAATGCGGCACCGAATCGCAGATGCGGGCCGGCGGCTACAAGCGGCACTGCCCGAATTGCGGCACCGAGCATTTCCCGCGCACCGACCCGGTGGCGATCATGCTGACGGCGACGCGGGAGAAATGCCTGCTCGGCCGCGGCCGACACTTCGCGCCGGGCATGTATTCCGCACTTGCCGGCTTCATCGAGCCGGGCGAGACGATCGAGGCGGCGGTGCGCCGCGAAACGCTGGAGGAGGCCGGCATCCGGCTGGGCCGCGTCGTCTACCACGCCAGCCAGCCCTGGCCGTTTCCCTATTCGCTGATGATCGGCTGCTTCGGCGAGCCGCTCAATGAAGACATCCAGGCCGACCTCAACGAGCTGGAGGATTGCCGCTGGTTTGGCCGCGACGAGGTCCGGCTGATGCTGGCGCGGGAGCATCCCGACAATCTGGTCACACCGCCCAAAGGGGCAATCGCGCATCACCTCATCCGCGCCTGGGTCGACAGCGAATAACCAATACCGAAAGACATTGCAGGAGAGACAAATGATCCGTCACACCGTCGTCTTCACGCTGAAACATGCACCGCACTCACTGGACGAAAAGCGGTTCTTGGTCGATGCCAAGAAAATCCTCTCGGCGATACGCGGCGTCACGCATTTCGAACAGCTGCGGCAGATCAGCCCCAAGAACGACTATCAGTTCGGCTTCTCGATGGAGTTCGCCGACCAGGCGGCCTACACCAGGTACAACGACCACCCCGACCACGTCGCCTTCGTGCGCGACCGCTGGGTGCCGGAAGTCGAGAAATTTCTCGAGATCGATTACGTGCCGCTGGGCTCGGTGGTTTAGAGCATGATCCCGAAAAGTGGAAACCGGTTTTCGGAAGAGATCATGCTCAATAGGAGCTAATCCGCGACCTTCCACTGCTCACGCGACTCGCTGGCCGGATAGACGCCCAAAATCCGCACCTCGCGGGAGAAGAAGCGCAGTTCCTCCAGCGCCAGCTTGACCAGCGGATCATCGGGATGGCCTTCGATGTCGGCGTAAAACAGCGTCGCCGTGAAGGCGCCGAGCTGGTAGCTCTCCAGCTTGGTCATGTTGATGCCGTTGGTGGCGAAGCCGCCCATGGCCTTGTAGAGCGCGGCCGGCACGTTGCGGACGCGGAACATGAAGGTCGTCATCATCTTGATGTCGGCCGAGGGCCGTTCGGCCAATCGCTTGTCCTTGGTCAGGACGACGAAGCGGGTGACGTTGCTATCGGTGTCCTCGACATTCCTCTCGATGATGTCGAGCCCGTAGAGTTCGGCGGCGAGCGCCGGGGCGAGCGAGGCCATGGTGCGGTCCTTGAGCTCCGACACCAGCTTCGCAGAGCCCGCTGTGTCGCCGGCAATCACCGGCTTCCAGCCATTCTTGCGGATGTATTTGCGGCACTGCCCGAGCGCATGGATGTGGCTGTGGACGGTCTTGATCTCCTCGCGTTTGACGCCCGGCAGCACCATCAGCTGGAAGTGGATCGGCAGGAAATACTCGCCGACGATGTGGAGCTTCGATTCCGGCAACAGATGATGGATGTCGGCGACGCGCCCGGCGATCGTGTTCTCGATCGGGATCATGGCGAGGTCGGCCTTGTTGGTCTCGACCGCGTTGAAGGCATCCTCGAAGGTCGGGCACGGCAACGGCTCCATCGACGGGAACATGTTGCGGCTGGCGGTGTCGGAATTGGCGCCCGGCTCGCCCTGGAAGGATATTCTGTTGGTCTTTTCAGGCATGGCCGGGTCTCGATTCAAGGGGGCGAAGGGATTGCTCAGTTTGAAAGGATGGTTCGGGCGCGCTCAAGGTCTTCCGGCGTGTCGACGCCAAGCGGCAGCGACTGGACGATCTCGGCGTCGATACGCATGCCGGCTTCCAGCGCCCGCAACTGCTCCAGCCGCTCGCGGCGCTCTAGCGGCGACGGCTTCAGCGCGACGAAACGCTCGAGTGCCGAGCGACGATAGGCGTAGAGGCCGACATGGTGATAGAGCGGCCCCTCGCCCCAAGGTGCCGTGGCGCGGGTGAAATAGAGGGCCCGCAGCCGCGTCGCCGACAGCGGCGAACCGACGATCTTGACGACATTGGAATTGGTCTTTTCCTCGTCGCGGACGATCTCGACGCCGAGCGTGGCGATATCCACCGCTGCGTCCTCGAACGGCCTGAGCGAGGCGGCGATGATGCCGGGATCGATGGTCGGAAGGTCACCCTGGACATTGACGATCGTTTCGACCTCGTGCCCGGGATCGAGCGCGAGCAGCGCCTCGTGGATGCGGTCGGAGCCGGACTCGTGGTCAACGCGCGTCATCACCGCCTCGAACCCATGCGCGCGCACCGCTTCGGCGACGCTTTGCGTGTCGGTTGCCACCACCACCCGGCCGAGGCCGGCTTCGGCCGCGCGGCGGGCGACATGGACGATCATCGGCGCGCCGGCAATGTCGGCCAGCGGCTTGCCCGGTAGTCGGGTCGAGGCCATGCGGGCCGGGATCAGGATCAAGGTGGACATCGGTATGGCGAGGCGTTCGAAAAGAGGACAGGGAAAAGTGGCAAAAGGTCTCACTGGCAGCGCCCTTATAGGTGTTGCAACGCCGCAGCAAAAGACCTAGTTTCCGCCCGATTTGACCGGCTCTGGAGGGCAGGTCTCGATACCGACGGACGGAGTGGACGGATCAGTCCGCCGGAAAAGGGAGCAAGGGGCGAATGGATTCCAACGAAGTCAACAAACTGCTCGCCGGATTGCTTGGAACCGTTTTCGTCGTTTTCTCGGTCGGCCTGGTGTCGGACGCGCTGTTTGCCTCGCCGGCCCCGGAAAAGCCCGGCTTCATCATCGAGGCCGCTGAGCCCGCCGAAGGCGGCCCTGCCACGCCGGCTGCTCCAGCCAAGCCGATCGCCGACCTGCTGGCGACCGCCAATGTCGAGCAAGGTGCCGCCGTCTTCAAGAAATGCCAGGCCTGCCATTCCGGCGAAAAGGGCGGCCCCAACAAGGTCGGTCCCGATCTGTGGGACCTCGTCGACCGCCCGGTCGCCGAACATGAAGGCTTCGCCTATTCGGCCGGCATGAAGGAATTTTCCAAGGGCGGTACTGAGAAGTGGACCTACGACAACATCAACCACTTCATCACCTCGCCGAAGAAGTTCGTGAAGGGCACGGCCATGGGCTTCGCCGGCCTGCCCAAGGACGAGGACCGCGCCAACGTCATCGCCTATCTGCGCACGCTGTCGGACAATCCCAAGCCGCTGCCGGCACCGGGTGCCGCCGCTGACGCCAGCGCGCCTGCCAAACCGGCCGATGCAGCCGCCCCGGCCAAGCCCGCTGACGGCGCCGCACCGGCCAAGCCTGCCGCACCGGCAGCACCAGCTCCCGCGGCTCCGGCCAAATAACCAGATATCATCGCGACGACCTTGAAAAAGCCGGGTTCTGCCCGGCTTTTTTGTTAGGAAAAATGCATATGCGGCGACAAAGCCGCGCATGGCGGTTTTCACGCGCGGCAAATCATCTAGATTGCCCTTCTGGATGATCTGGCACGCATGGCGAAGAGGATAGTGCATGACGGTTGGCCGAACGCTTCTCAAGTCGCTGCTGGCGGCGACCCTGCTGGTAGCGGGGTTGCAGACGACCCGGGCCGACGAGTGGCGCACCACCTCATCGCTGATCGGCGAGTCCAAATACGGCGACAATTTCCAGCACTACGACTACGTCAACCCGAATGCACCCAAGGGCGGCAACTACAACTCCGTCGTCCAGGGGACATTCGACAGCTTCAATCCCTACATCGTGCAAGGCGCGCCGGCCGCCGGCTTTCAGCCGTTCGGCGGCGGCCTGCTCTACGACACGCTTATGGACCAGGCGACCGACGAAGGCAGCGTCAGCCATCCGCTGATCGCCGACGCCTATAAATATCCGGCCGACTATTCCTCGGCGACCTACCGGCTGGACCCGCGCGCGAAATGGCATGACGGGCAGCCGATCACCGTCGACGACGTGATCTGGTCGTTCCAGATGCTGAAGGCGAACAGCCCGATGTACAGCCGCTATTTCGAGAACGTCACCGAGGCGGTGGCGATCTCCGACCGCGAGGTCGAATTCCATTTCAGCCAAAAGGGCAACCGCGAACTGCCCAAGATCCTTGGCGACCTGGTCGTTCTGCCCAAGCATTGGTGGGAAGGCACCGATGCTGCCGGCAAGAAACGCGACATCACCAAGGGGACGCTGGAGCCGCCGCTTGGCTCGGCAGCCTACAAGATTGCCAGCTTCAAGCCGGGCTCGGAGATCGTCTGGCAGCGCGTACCGGATTATTGGGGCGCCAAGTTGCCGGTGAAGATCGGGCGCGAGAATTTCGACACCCAGCGCTTCACCTACATTCTTGACGACAATGCTGCCTGGCAAGCCTTCAAGAAGGGGGGGCTCGACGATATCAAGCCGGAAAACAGCTCGAAGAAATGGGCGACGTTTTATGATTTCCCGGCGATCAAGGCCGGCGACGTGATCAAGCAGGAATTCAAGACCACCTCGCCGGAGCCGATGCAGGCCTTCATGCTCAACCAGAGGCGGCCGCTGTTCCAGGATCGCCTGGTACGCGAGGCACTGACCTATGCATACGATTTCGAGACGATGAACCGGACGCTGTTCTTCGGCTTCAACACCCGTACCAGCAGTTACTTCCAGGGCACGGAGCTGGCATCGAGCGGCCTGCCGCAAGGCAAGGAACTGGAAATCCTGGAGAAATACCGCGACAAGCTGCCGCCCGAGCTGTTCACGCAGGAGTTCAAGCTGCCGGTCTATGACACGCCGCAAGCCGAGCGCAAATATCTGAGGCAGGCGGTCGATCTGTTCGCCAAGGCCGGCTGGGTGATCAAGGGCGGCAAGATGGTCAACGCCAAGACCGGCGAGCCGTTCAAGTTCGAGATCATCGGCTCGAGTGAAACGGACCAGGTCCTTTCCGGCACCTACATCGCCAATCTACGCAAAATCGGCGTCGATGCGACGCTGCGCATCATCGACCAGAGCCAATACATCAACCGCGTCAACAATTTCGATTACGACGTCATCACCAGCCAGCTGCAGCAATCGGAATCGCCCGGTAATGAGCAACGCGATTTCTGGAGCTCGAAGGCCGCTGACACACCGGGAGCGCGCAACTATTCCGGCATCAAGGATCCGGTCGTCGATGCCCTTGTCGACCGCATCATCTTCGCCACCGACCGCGACGATCTCGTGGCCGTCACCCATGCGCTCGACCGGGTGCTGCTGTGGAACTACTATGTCGTGCCACAATATTACCGTGCGGTGGTGTGGCTCGCCTACTGGAACAAGTTCGGCATTCCGGACAAGCAGCCAAGCTACCGCGGCGCCGATATCGATTCCTGGTGGATCGACACCGAAAAGGAAAAGGCGCTCGCGGCCAAATACAGGGGCAGCGATTGATGGGGCAGCAGCCGATGCTTCCACGTCGCGACTTCCTGGCGCTCGGCGCCGCGGCAACCGCCGCCGCGCTGCTGCCGGGCAAGGCTTTTGCCGCCAGCCCGACCGGCGTGAAACTGCACGGGCTGTCGGCCTTCGGCGATCTCAAATACAAGCCGGACTTCACCCATTTCGACTATGTCAATGTCGATGCGCCGCAAGGCGGCACCTTCAACTTCCTGCCGCGCAACTGGGGCGCCAACCAGACGCCGCTGACCTTCAACACGCTGAACTCGTTCGTTCCCAAAGGCGATTCGCCGCAGCGCATGGAGATGTGCTTCGATTCGCTGATGGTGAGAGCGCTCGACGAGCCTGACGCCGTCTACGGGCTGATCGCTGACGGCGTGACGATTTCAGACGACCGTAACGGTTTCACCTTCTCGCTGCGTCCGCAGGCGCGTTTCCATGACGGCACGCCGCTGACGGCCGAAGACGCCGCCTTCACCTTCAAGCTGTTGAAGGACAAGGGGCATCCGGACTATTCGCTGCCGCTGACGCATCTGAACGACGCTATCGCCATCGATGTTCACACGTTGAAGCTTGCCTTCTCCGGCAAGCAGACAACCCGCACCATCCTCAACGTCGTTGCGTTCCCGATCCTGTCGAAGGCTTTCTATACGGCCAATCCGTTCGATTCCTCGCAGATGAACCCGCCGCTTGGGTCAAGCGCCTACAAGGTCGGCCACTGGTCGGCAGGAGCCTGGATCGAATATGAGCGTGTGGCCGACTATTGGGGCAACGACCTGCCGATCAATCGCGGCCAGAACAATTTTCAGCGCATTCGTGTCGAGTTCTACCAGGACCGCAACGTTGCCTTCGAAGCGTTCAAGAAGGGAGAGATCCTCTACAAGGAGGAATTCGTGTCGCGTGTCTGGGCGACGGGCTACGACTTCCCCGCCTTCATTGCCGGCAAGGTGGTGAAGCGCGAATTCCCGGCCGAAACGATGCCTTCCATGCAGGCCACCGCCGTCAATCAGCGGCGCGAGCAATTCCACGACCCGCGCGTGCGGCAAGCGATCGGGCTCTGCTTCGACTTCGAATGGACGAAGCGCAATTTCTTTTACGGCTCCTATGAGCGCTCGCAATCCTGCTTCGAGCAATCCGATTTTCGTGCCGAGGGCGTCCCGTCGCCGCAGGAACTTGCCTTGCTCGAGCCACTACGCGGCCAGATTCCGGCCGAGGCTTTTGGCGAAGCCGTCACACAAGACGTGTCGAACGGCTCCGGTCGCGACCGCCAGCTGCTCGGCAAGGCGGCCAAGCTCCTGACCGACGCCGGCTGGAAACGCTCCGGTAATTTCGTCGTCAACGACAAGGACGGTCGACTGTCGGCAGAGTTCCTTGTCGATGACGAGGTCTTCGAGCAGGTTTACTCGCCCTGGGTGGAAAACATGAAGGCGGTCGGCATTGATGCCTCTATCCGGCTGGTCGACGCCGCGCAGTATCAGCTGCGACAGAATTTGTTCGACTACGATCTTATCTCGGTTGCCGCCCGGTTTCCGGCGACACCAACCCGTGACGACCTCGAAACCTTTTTCCACTCGCGAACCGCAACTCTGTCGGGCACACGCAATCTGCCGGGAACATCGAGCCCGGCCATCGACGCCCTGGTCGATGCCGCCGGCGCCGCCAAGGATCGCGAAAGCCTGACAATTGCCATGCGTGCGCTCGACCGGGTCTTGCGTGCACGGCGCGATTGGATTCCAAGTTGGTTCTTGGCGAATCACCGAAGCGCCTATTGGGACATGTTCGGCTTTCCCGAGCGGAAACCCGATTTCGAGTTTCCGGTCGAAGCGCTGTGGTGGGTCGACAAGGGCAAGGCGGCAAAAATTGGCAAAGCCTGACATGACCGTTCGCGCAAGATTGGCGGGCTGATGGGCGCCTATATACTGCGACGCATCCTTCTGATGATCCCGACGCTGTTCGGCATCATGGCGATCTCCTTTGCCGTGATCCAGTTCGCGCCCGGCGGTCCGGTCGAGCAGGTGATTGCCAGCCTGACCAACCAGGGCGGCAGCGATCGCCTCGGCGGCGGCGGTGGCGACGCCGGCACCGGTGGCAATTTCGATGTGGCCGGCGATATCAGTTCGAAATACCGCGGCGCCCAGGGTCTTGACCCCGAGTTCATCAAGAAGCTGGAAAAGCAGTTCGGCTTCGACAAGCCGCCGCTCGAACGCTTCGGCATGATGCTGTGGAACTATATCCGGTTCGATTTCGGCGACAGCTATTTCCGCGACATATCGGTGCTCGACCTGATCCTCGAAAAGATGCCGGTGTCGATCTCGCTCGGCATCTGGATCACCATCCTGTCCTACCTGATCTCGATCCCGCTTGGCATCCGCAAGGCGGTCAAGGATGGTTCGGCGTTCGACATGTGGACCAGCGGCGTCGTCATCATCGGCTATGCCATACCGGGCTTCCTGTTCGGCATCCTGCTGATGGTGCTGTTTGCCGGCGGCTCGTTCTGGGACTGGTTCCCGTTGCGCGGCATCGTTTCGGACAATTGGGACCAGTTGTCCTGGCCGGACAGGATCGTCGACTATATCTGGCACATGACCTTGCCGCTGACCGCGCTGGTGCTGTCGGCCTTTGCCACGACGACGCTGCTCACCAAGAATTCCTTCCTCGAGGAAATCCGCAAGCAATATGTGGTGACGGCGCGCGCCAAGGGCCTGTCGGAGCGCAAGGTGCTCTACGGCCATGTCTTCCGCAACGCCATGCTGATCGTCATTGCCGGCTTTCCCGGCGCCTTCATCTCGGCCTTCTTCACCGGCTCGCTGCTGATCGAGAACATCTTCTCGCTCGACGGTCTTGGCCTGCTCGGCTTCAAGTCGGTGTTGGCGCGCGATTATCCGGTCGTGTTCGCCAATCTCTACATCTTCTCGCTGCTTGGGCTGTTCGTCGGATTGCTGTCCGACCTGATGTACACCTGGGTCGATCCGCGCATCGATTTCGAGCGGAGAGACATCTGATGTCCGAAGCCGTTGTCGAGAACACGCCGACACGCGCCAAACGGCCCTGGCTGTCGCCGCTGAACCGCCGGCGCTGGCAGAATTTCAAGGCCAACCGGCGCGGCTACTGGTCGCTGTGGATCTTCCTTGTCCTGTTCGGTCTGTCGCTGTTTTCCGAATGGATCGCCAACGACAAGCCGATCCTCGTCTCCTACAAGGGCGAGATCCTGTTTCCGGTGCTGGTCGCCTACCCCGAGGAAAAATTCGGCGGCTTCTATGCCGTGACCGATTATCGCGACCCGGTCATCCGCGACGAGATCAACGCCAATGGCTGGATGATCTGGCCACCGATCCGCTACTCCTATCGCACCGTCAACAATGCGATCCCCGATGCCGCTCCTGCAAAGCCGTCATGGCAATATGATGCGGACCAGCGCTGCAGCCAGTACCCGCAGAAGGCCGCCGATCCCGACTGCATTGTCGGCAACTGGAACTGGCTGGGCACCGACGACCAGGCGCGCGACGTGCTGGCGCGGCTTATCTACGGTTTCAGGATCTCGGTGCTGTTCGGCCTGATCCTGACTGCCGGCTCGTCGCTGATCGGCGTCGCCGCGGGCGCCATGCAGGGTTATTTCGGCGGCTGGACCGATCTTCTGTTTCAGCGCGTCATCGAGATCTGGTCAGCGATCCCGGTGCTCTATCTGCTGCTCATCGTCTCCGCCATCCTGCCGCCCGGCTTCTTCATCCTGCTTGGCCTGATGCTGATCTTCTCCTGGGTGTCGCTGGTCGGGGTGGTGCGGGCCGAGTTCCTGCGCGCCCGCAATTTCGAATATGTCAACGCGGCGCGCGCGCTCGGCGTGCCCAACCGCACGATCATGTTCCGGCATCTGTTGCCCAACGCCATGGTGGCGACGCTGACCTTTCTGCCGTTCCTGACCAGTGGTTCGATCTCGACGCTGACCTCGCTCGACTATCTCGGCTTCGGCCTGCCTCCGGGCTCGCCGTCGCTAGGCGAACTCATGAAGCAGGCGCAAAGCAACCTGAACGCGCCCTGGCTCGGTATTTCCGGCTTCGTCGTCGTGTCGCTGATGCTGTCGCTGCTGGTGTTCATCGGTGAGGCCGCGCGCGATGCCTTCGATCCGCGCAAGGCATTCAGATGAGCGAAATTCTGCTCTCTATCCGCGATCTTAGCGTCGCCTTCACCCAAGGCGGCAACCAGTCGATAGCTGTCGACCACATTTCCTTCGACCTCGCCAAGGGCGAGACCGTGGCACTGGTCGGCGAGTCCGGCTCCGGCAAATCGGTGTCGGCCTTGTCAGTGCTGAAGCTCCTGCCCTATCCGACGGCCAGCCACCCTTCGGGAAAGATCCTGTTCCAGGGCGCCGACCTGCTTGCCATGAACGAGAAGCAGTTGCGGCAGGTGCGCGGCAACAAGATCACCATGATCTTCCAGGAGCCGATGACCTCGCTCAATCCGCTGCACACGATCGAGCACCAGATTGTCGAGATCCTGAAGTTGCATCAAGGCATGGCCGACCGCCCGGCCAAGGCACGCACGCTGGCCTTGCTCAAGGAAGTGGGTATCCGCGAGCCGGAAAAACGCCTCGACGCCTATCCGCACCAGCTCTCCGGCGGTCAGCGCCAGCGCGTCATGATCGCCATGGCGCTGGCCAACGAACCCGAACTCCTGATTGCCGACGAGCCGACGACGGCGCTCGATGTCACCGTGCAGGCACAGATCCTCGAACTGCTGGCGGGGTTGAAAAGCCGCAAGGGCATGTCGATGCTGTTCATCACCCATGACCTCGGCATCGTGCGCAAGATCGCCGACCGGGTCTGCGTGATGACCAAGGGCAAGATCGTCGAGACCGGACCGACCAAGGACATCTTCGCCAACCCGCAGCACGCCTATACCAGGCATTTGCTGGCGGCCGAACCGAAGGGCAAGCCGCCGGCCGCCAACGATGCCGCCAAGCCTGTCATGACCGGCAAGGACATCAAGGTCTGGTTCCCGATCAAGAAGGGGTTTTTCCGAACCACCGTCGATCATGTGAAGGCGGTCGACGGCATCGATGTCACCGTGCGCGCCGGCCAGACGCTGGGCGTGGTCGGCGAATCCGGCTCCGGCAAGACGACGCTCGGCCTGGCGCTGGCGCGCATGATCTCATCGACCGGAAGCATCCAGTTCAACGGCCGCGACATCAATCAGCTCACCTTCAACGCCATGCGGCCGCTCAGGCGCGAATTGCAGATCGTGTTCCAGGATCCGTTCGGCTCGCTCAGCCCGCGCATGTCGATTGCCGAGATCATCGAGGAAGGGCTGAAGATCCACGAGCCGAAGCTGTCGCCCGATCAACGCGACGACAAGGTGGCCGCCGTGCTGAAGGAGGTCGGCCTCGATCCGGCGACCCGCAACCGCTATCCGCACGAGTTTTCCGGCGGCCAGCGCCAGCGCGTCGCCATCGCGCGCGCCATGGTGCTCAACCCGCGCTTCGTTATGCTGGACGAGCCGACATCGGCGCTCGACATGAGCGTGCAGGCGCAGGTCGTCGACCTCCTGCGCGCTCTGCAGGCCAAGCACGACCTCGCCTATCTCTTCATCAGCCATGACCTCAAGGTCATCCGGGCGCTTGCCAACGACGTCATCGTCATGCGCAATGGCAGGATTGTCGAAGCCGGCCCTTCCCAGCAGATTTTTGAAAATCCGCAAACCGACTATACTAGGGCACTGATCTCGGCCGCCTTCAAGATAGAGACAGCGCCGGTCGGCATCGTCAGCGAGTAATTTGCGTAGAGAGGGACTAGACGAACCGCGATGGAAAAAGGCCGTATCCTGCTTGCCGTCACCGGCTTTCATCCGCAGCGCTGGCGCGACCTGTTGTCGGCCGAGCGCGAGGTGGTGCTGGAGCCGGACGGCGCCAAGGATCCGTCGATCACCTATGCGGTGGTGTGGAAGCAGAAGCCGAACCTGTTATCGTTGCTGCCCAATCTGCGCGCCATCTTCTCGATCGGCGCCGGCGTCGACCATGTCTTCGCCGACCCAGGCCTGCCCGACGTGCCGATCGTCAGGGTCGTCGCCGACAACCTCACCCAGTACATGACCGAATATGTCGTCTGGCGGGTGCTCGATCACCATCGCCAGGGCCTGCTCTACCGGCAGCAACAGCCGAAGAAGATCTGGCACGAGCCGCCACAGAGGCCGGCCGGCGACATTTCCGTCGGCATTATGGGGCTCGGCAATCTCGGCCGCGCCGCGGCCTCGGTGCTGCTGTCGCTCGGCTTCGCCGTCAATGGCTGGTCACGCAACGACCGGCCGATGAAAGGGGTCGCGACCTATTCCGGCGAGGCCGGTTTGATCCCCTTTCTCAAGGCGACCGATATCCTTGTCGTGCTGTTGCCGCTGACGCCGGACACGCAAGGCATCATCAATTACGGCGTGCTGAAGGAGCTGCGCAAGCGCAACGGCCTCGGCGGTTCGGTGCTGATCAACGCCGGACGCGGCCGCCTGCAGAAGGACGCCGACATCGTGCGGGCGCTGGATGACGGCACGCTGAAAGAGGCGAGCCTCGACGTGTTCGAGGTCGAACCGCTGCCGAAGACCAGCCCGCTGTGGAACCATCCAAAAGTGTTCGTGACGCCGCACGCCGCTGCGACCTCCGATCCGATGCACCTGGCGCCGACCATGCTGCGCCAGATGGACGCCTTCGAGCGCGGCGAAAAGCTCGACAATCTGGTGGACCGCAAGGCGGGGTATTAGCCAAGATTACCTGGCCAGATCCCATTGCCGGAAGCATTGCTTGATTGCTCTCACGGAGGATAGCCGCAGCTTTGGCAGGTCGAGCTCTTCGAACATCGCCTGGTATCTCCGGCGGTTTTTCGGCGTCGTCACGGCAATATGGCGGATCATGTCCCATTTGACGCTGTCGCGCCCACCCTCCAAGGCACCACGCCTCGCCTTCTCGAACAGGGTTCGCCTGAAATAGCGCAGCAGACTTGCCGGTGTGGAGATATCCAGCAGGATCAATCCCGTCGCCCGCTGAAAGCGTTGCGGCATGCCGACCGAGTAATTTCCATCCATCACCCAGTGCTCACCGGCAATCGCAGCATCATGCAAGGCGATGAATTCGCCCTTTGGACGCGGTTCCCAGTCCGTGTTGGGCAGATGATGAAGCAGATCGAGGTGAATGGGCTCCAGGCCGCGCTTGCGGGCAATCGCGTCGGCCAAGGTCGACTTGCCGCTGTTGGACGGCCCCAGGATGCAGATCCGGTCTCCAAGGTCCGAGAGTTTCATCCGATCGTGCCCTTGCGAGGACATAGCCAGCTGCCTGCGATAAATTCGCGACCAATGATTGTTTCGTATCTTCAGCTGGGCAGAGCGAACTTCTTCTTCTGGTTGTCCGGCTTGCCGCAGTCGCGGCGCTCGATCGACCGGTTCATGGCGTCGATGTCGCCTGCCGCCTTGTCGCTGTCGCGCTGGGCTTTGGTACGCATATCGGGCGTGAACGGGCCGAAACCCATCGCGGGATTGTAGAAGGTCGGCTTCGCGGTCACCGGAAGGTTGTTCTGCTGCGCCAACCCGTTGCGCTGCGCCAGCAACTGATCGCATGGCACGGTGTCATATTGCAGGGAGGACTCGATGTTGGCGTCCTGCCGCTCGGACATCGAATTGCCGACGCAGCCGGCTGTTGCCAGGCAAGAGGCCAAGATCATCATGTTCCAGCGCATCGAATATGCTCCCTCCTGATATTCCGCGCGCGCCCCCTTTTTACCCGCGCACGCGATTCGGGCTTTTTCGCAGCAGAGGCTTCACAGAGACAAGTGGGGCAGTCCCCCTTTTTGGGTTGGGAAGGATCGCCGCATTGGCCCGATTGCGAACGCTTCAGGCTGCGTGGATTTTCCCGGCCACAACGACCAACCCCTCGACCGGTTCCCGACGATCCTGCCGGATCACGGTTGCTTCCAGGGACAGGATCGAAAATCCGCCGGCGGCCAGGATTTCACGCACATAGGTTTCAGAGTGCGCGTAGCGGCGCGATGGCAGCAAGACGAAATCGCCACTGCCGCTCAACTTCTCGACGGAAAAGGCGAACAGGCCATCCCCGGCCAGCAAGCCGGCGATTGTCTTCAGCATGCCGTCGAGCGCGCCGACATAGATGAAAACGTCGGCCACTGTCACCAACTCGGCTTTCGGGCCGGCATAGGAAAAATCCCGCAGATCGGCCTTGCCCAGGAAATCGTAGACGCCCTTGGCCCGAGCCTGCTTCAGCATTCCAGTCGAAATGTCATAGCCCTCCAGCCGGTCGGCAATCGGCCGCAGCCTCTGCCCCATCAGGCCGGTGCCGCAGCCGAGATCGAGCGCCAGCGGGAAGCGACCCGGCTTGGCCGTTCGAATGGCCTGATCCAGCAACTCAGGCAGCCGGTAACCCAGCCTGTCGACCAGTGATTCATCGAAGCTCCCGGCGTAGTGGTCGAACAGCGTCTCGACGAAAGCGCTGGGGAGCGCGTCGGACGCCGGCGCCTTGCCGATCAATTGCAGGTTCAGCGCAGCACCCTGACGATCAGACGGATCGAGTTGCAGCGACACCGTCCATGCCTGCGCGGCCAGATCCGATGCACCCGCCGCCTGCTGCATTTCGCCGAGACGAAACCAGCCCATCGCCCATTGCGGTGTCAATTCGAGTGCCCCGAGCAGCAATTCCGCCGCAGCGGCGTGATCGCCATCCGCATGAAGCATCTCGGCATAGTCGGCGCGGCGATCGGCGTTCAAGTCGCCGGACGAGGCCTGAAGCGGTTTCATGTCATGGGTCCTATCGGCGCATGAGGCCGATGGTGCTGTATGCTGTATGCTGGAGTCAGCAGTCCGTGGCAACAGACTTCCCGTGGCGGAATTATATCCTATCTTGGGGATCATGCGCGCCAGCGACCTGCTTCATCCCCGGCCCGAGGGCCTTTACTGCCCGCCGGGCGACTTCTTCATCGACCCGGTGCGGCCGGTGGATCGCGCGCTGATCACGCACGGCCATTCCGACCATGCGCGGTCCGGCCACCGCTCGGTGCTGGCGACGCAGCAGACGCTCGACATTATGGGCCTGCGCTATGGCGAGGATTTTGCCGGAACGACCCAAGCGGCACGGCTCGGCGAGACGATCGGCCTCAATGGCGTCAGCGTCAGCTTCCATCCAGCCGGCCATGTGCTGGGCTCGGCGCAGATATCGGTCGAGCATCAGGGCATGCGCATCGTCGCCTCCGGCGACTACAAGAGGCGGAAGGATGCGACCTGCGCGCCGTTCGAGCCGATCCGCTGCGACGTGTTCATTACCGAGGCGACCTTCGGCCTGCCGGTGTTTCGCCATCCACCCGACACGGAAGAGATCGCCCGCCTGCTGAAATCGGCGGCGCAGTTTCCTGAACGCTCGCATCTGGTCGGCGCCTATGCGCTGGGGAAGGCGCAGCGGGTGATGCGGCTGTTGCGCGATGCCGGCTACGACAAGCCGCTCTACATCCATGGCGCTCTGGCCAGGCTCAGCGAGTACTATCAGAGCCAAGGCATCGATCTGGGGACACTCGAACCGGCGACAGTGGAAGGCGGTAAGGGGGACTTTGCCGGCGCCATCGTCGTCGGCCCGCCATCGGCCTTCGCCGACCGCTGGGCGCGGCGCTTCCCAGACCCGATCTCGTGCTTCGCGTCGGGCTGGATGCGCATCCGCCAGCGCGCCAAGCAAGGCGGCGTCGAGCTGCCGCTGATCATCTCGGACCATGCTGACTGGGACGAACTGATCGCCACCATCAAGGAGACTGGCGCCGAAGAGATCTGGGTGACCCACGGCCGTGAGGAAGCGCTGGTGCGCTGGTGCGAGCTGGAAGGCATCGCCGCAAAGCCACTGCATCTGGTAGGCTATGAGGATGAGGGCGATTGAGGGCATGAACCGCTTCGCCGAACTCCTCGACCGCCTGGTGCTGACGCCGTCGCGCAACGGCAAGCTGACGCTGCTGGTCGACTATTTCCGCACCGTGGAGGATCCGGACCGCGGTCTGGCGCTGGCCGCCATCACCGGCGATCTCAATATCGCCGCGGTCAAGCCGGCGATGCTGCGCACGCTGGTCACCGAACGTATGGACCCGGTGCTGTTCGGCTATTCCTACGACTATGTCGGCGATCTCGCCGAAACGGTGTCGCTGGTCTGGCCGCAAACGCCCGGCAAGATCCCCAACCGAGAGCCGACACTTGGCGAAGTCGTGGCAAGACTGCAGGCGGCAAGCCGTTCCGACGGGCCGAAGGTGCTGGCGGGGCTGCTCGACAGCGCCGGCATCTCGGCACGCTTTGCCATCATCAAGCTGGTCACCGGCGGCCTGCGCATCGGTGTGTCGGCGCGGCTGGCCAAACAGGCGTTGGCGGATTTCGGCAAGGTCGACGTCGCCGAGATCGAGGAGCTTTGGCACGGGCTGTCGCCACCCTATACGGCCCTGTTCGCGTGGCTGGAAGGCAAGGCTGAGCAGCCGCGCAACACGGCGCTGGCGCTGTTCCGCCCGGTAATGTTGTCGAACCCGGTTGGCGATGGCGATCTCGAAAAGCTCGATCCGGCGGACTATGCGGCCGAGTGGAAATGGGACGGTATCCGCGTCCAGGCGGTAGCGGAAGGCGGCATCCGCCGGCTTTACTCGCGCACCGGCGACGATGTCTCCGGCGCCTTTCCCGACCTTGCCGACGCCATGCACTTTTCCGCGACACTCGACGGCGAGTTGCTTGTCGGCGACCCCAGAGAGGCGACGGGAACCTTCTCGGACCTGCAGCAGCGGCTGAACCGCAAAACGGTGACGCCGAAGATGCAACAGCAGTATCCTGCCTTCATGCGCTGCTACGACCTGCTGCAGATCGGTGATGAGGATTTGCGCGGACTGTCTTTCCGCGAGCGGCGCGGTCGTCTCGAAGCCTTCGTGAAAACGCTCGACCCGAGCCGTTTCGACCTGTCGCCCTTCGTCACCTTCACTGACTGGCAGGCGCTTGAGCAGCTGCGCCGGGCACCGCCGCACCCGATCATCGAAGGCGTGATGCTGAAGCGCTGGGATTCGCCCTATGTCGCCGGCCGGCCGAAAGGCCCATGGTTCAAGTGGAAGCGCGATCCGCACACGGTGGACGCGGTGCTGATGTATGCCCAGCGCGGCCATGGCAAGCGCTCGAGTTTTTACTCCGACTACACGTTCGGCGTCTGGTCCGGAGCTGAGGGCGAGGAGGAACTGGTGCCGGTCGGCAAGGCCTATTTCGGCTTCACCGACGAGGAGTTGAAGCAGATCGACAAATACGTCCGCGACAACACCGTCGAGCGTTTCGGGCCGGTGCGTTCGGTGCGGGCGGACCGTGACAATGGCCTGGTCTTGGAAGTCGCCTTCGAGGGGCTCAACCGCTCGACCCGGCACAAATCCGGCGTCGCCATGCGCTTCCCCCGCATTTCACGGCTACGCTGGGACAAACCGGCCAACGAGGCCGACCGTATCGAGACGCTGCAGGCATTGCTCGACCGTTAGGCGGTCGCGGCAGACGTCCTTACGGCTCGATCGAGACTCGGATCTCGTAGATGTTGACCGCCTTGCCCTGCTTGTCGAAATCGGAATTGACGGCGATGGTTCCGGCCGAGCCCGGATGCTTGTCGGGGAATTGCACGTCGAACAGATATTCGTTGCGCTGCTGGCCGACCGCGTAGCGCTTGCGGCCGCAATCGCCGAGCTCGCCGAAATTGCAGTCGACGGAGATCTGCGTGTCCTTGCCGTCCTCGGCGCGGGCGATGATGTCGAACACGGCGTGCTTGCCGGCGATCTTCTCCAGCACGCCCTGCCCGACATCGAAAGCAACCGCCGAACCGGAGGCACCGGACTGGATGCGCAGGAACGGACCGCTGTCGTCCTTCATCACCTCGGCCTTGGCGTCCGACGGAGCGGCGACATGCGTCGGATCGGTCGGCGAGAACACATTGATCCAGTTGCGCGACTGGTCCGCGGCACCGGGCTTGGCCGGCGCGTTGGCGCCATCGGCCGGGGTGAAATCATCGTCCTCGACGGTTGGCGGCGCCACCGGCGGCGCCGTATCGAGCTGCGCCGCCGTCTTGAACACGCCGGTCTGGATGGCGAAGAACACGCCGATGCCGATCGCCGCAAGCAGGGTCACGGTGAAGAAAATGGCGGTCAGCGGCAGGCGGCGTCCGCGAATGCGCCGCTCGTCGCGATCGGGCGCCACTTCCGTCGCGGCACCCGAAGCGGCGGGAACCGACATGTCGATGGCCGGCGCACCAGGGAGCGTCGCGTCCGGCATGATGTCGGGAACGACCGGCAGCACGCGCGAGCGCGGCGCATCGGATGCGGGCGGCGTGGCCCCGTCGACGGCGACGGCGGACGATGGCGTTTTGTCGCCGATCTCGATGGCGGGCGCCGCAGTAGCTGCGGGCTCGCCCGCCGGGGCGTCGACCTCCAGGCCAACATCCGGCACCGCCGGCAGGAACTCGGATTCGATTTCGGTGATCGTCGCCTGGATCGCCTTGCGGCGCTTGATGGCGACTTCTACGGTCACGCCGGGATTGGCCTGGAGCGCACGATCAAGCGCGGCAAAGGCCGACCGATAGACCCTCTCGCGGAACGCGCGGTCCTCGGCATTGCCCTTTTCCAAGGCGTTCCGGATCGCTTTTTCGATCGCGTCCAAGCGGGTTCCCTCTGCAAATTGCCCAAACTTCCGTGATGGTTAGCCGTAGGCGACCAATCAATCAACGGGCGGGCGCCGCATTCTGCCTCGACGGGCAGTCCAAAGTCCATCTTGGCGATGTTCCGGCAAACAAAATCGGCATGTGCCGGCGATTCTTGCACCAAGGCGGTGCGAACCCCTGGTTTCGGTGGTCGCGGGCGCTCGTGCATGATTTGGCAAGTCGCATCTTGAATTCGCGGCCGGTTGAGTCTATCACCCAGCCCATCTTGGAGGCCTCGGCCTCCCGGGCCGCTTTAGCTCAGTTGGTAGAGCACCGCATTCGTAATGCGGGGGTCAGGTGTTCGAGTCACCTAAGCGGCACCATATTTTCCACATGCTCGACCGTCTCTGGCATTAGGCTTTGCGCCCTCCGAGCGCCATATCGGTACGCGCCTTGGACTGCGATGCTATGGCGATGTTGCCGGTTGGGGAATTGCTCCCTTGCTCACGCGGTGCTGCCCTTTTTGATATCGGCCGAACCCAGTGATCCACTCTCCTCGGCGATAGCCTCGGCAATGTATTCCCTGAGGTCGCCGACCTCATCTTGAATGTCTTCGGCGGCGATGCCTTCATCCTTCGCATCGGCGATGCACTGGCTAGCCAGTTCCTGCGCCACGTCGGCCCCGGCGGGGACCTGGGTCGGTTGTTCGACGACGTGCTCCTCGATCCAATCCTCCACAAAGTGGCCGGCTCGGTTGACGATGAGGTCGGCGTCTTCGGAAAGGTCCGCCTCGGTTTTCAGCTCATGCTTGGTCAACGCCTTCATGGGACACACCTCAACAATGGACCTGCTTGCAACGCCCACGGGCCGCCAAAAGATGCATTGAGCTGACGAGAAAATCGCTGTCTGTCGGGTCGAGCCCTCGATCTCGAGGTTTTCAACGCCGCATCGTGGGAACAGGTCGTCCTTCCGCCGCGTTACTGACCACGCGTCGGACATCGATCCGAGCGAAGGAGGCGGGCCATGAAGGACGAGGCATTCAGCACCCCAGTCAAAGTGCGTCTGAGTGATGGAATCAAAATCGCCGCCGCACAGGAGGTGGCCAGGGAGGCCTTTGCCGCTCTGGCCGCCGCCGCAGCCATCCTGATCGAACGCGGCGCTGAGTAAGGAGCGCCGCGTGGCCTCGAAAGCGAAGCAGAGCCCGCAGCCCGCAGGCAAACAAGTCTCGTTGATCGATGAAGAAGCGGCCAGTCGCGCTGCATCGACGACGCAGGATAGTAAGGCGACCCTGAGGGCGGAGCGGGGTGATCGGGGGCGCGACGCGGCTTGGCCATCACAGATACCTGCTCTCGGCTGGAAGGATATTTTTTGGCGGCTGTGGGAAGAGTTCAACAAGGACCGGGTTCTGCTCGTCGCGGCCGGCGCCACCTTCTATCTGTTGCTGGCACTGTTTCCGGCGCTCGCCGCGTTCATTTCAATTTACGGCTTTGTCGCCGACCCGGTTACAGTTGCCGACCATGTCGCCTATCTCGGCGGATTGCTGCCATCGGGTGGGTTGGACCTCATTCGCGGCCAGTTGCAAGCACTGGCCAGTCAGAAACCCGGCGCTCTCGGCACCGGTTTCTTCATCGGCCTTGGCATTGCGCTGTGGAGTTCCAACAGCGGGATGAAGGCCCTCTTCGACGCGATGAACATCGCCTATGAAGAGCGCGAGAAACGCAGCTTCCTCATGCTCAACGCGATGTCGATCCTGTTTACGGTCGGAGCGCTGCTGATTGGCATCGTGCTGTTGCTGACGGTGGGCGTGGTTCCGGCACTGTTGCGCTTTTTCTACCTTGATGCCTGGACGGAAACGCTCGTCGCGGTGTCTCGGTGGCCGATCCTGATCGGCGCCATGCTGACCGGCATTTCCCTGCTCTATCGCTTCGGGCCTAGCCGCGAACATGCGAAATGGCGTTGGTTGAGCTGGGGCGCCTTGATTGCGACGGTGGCGTGGATCGCGGCGTCCTGGCTGTTCTCGTTCTACCTGCAGCATTTTGCCAATTACAACGCCACATACGGCTCGCTGGGCGCGGTTGTCGGCTTGATGATGTGGACATGGATTTCGGTCATCATCCTCATAGCTGGCGCCGCCATCAATGCGGAGATGGAGCATCAGACCGCCATCGACTCCACCACGGGCCCAGCGCGCCCGATGGGCAAGCGCGGTGCCGTCGTCGCCGACACGTTGGGCAAGATTGCGGATTGATAGCTGGCATGATGGATCGCTCTGCCAGCGACCCATATCCGCCATTGTCGCGACTCGGGTTTGGTGGGAAACTCGTGGGCCTCAGCATGGGAGGTCCAAAATGCCCAACACTTTCAAGACCGGAGACGTCGTCAAGCTGAAGTCCGGAGGGCCGAAGATGACGGTCAGCGACGGCGCTGCTTCCGGCATGTATCTCTGTCACTGGTTCAACCGTGAGGGCGATGTCTGGATCCCGCAACATGCGGGCTTCAAACCGGACCAGTTGGTGGCCGCCGACCCATCGGCGTAGCTCCTGCCCGTTCGCCAGGGGAGGTGGCCGGCCGGCGTGAATTCGGATGACGCCGATGAGGCGGCGTCGCCGAATCGAATGATTGGCACAGGCGACCGACGGATTTCCCCTGTCGCGGCGTTTAACGGTTGAGGCGTGACTACGGCATGGGCCGTGGCCGATGCGCCAACCGGAGACGCCTGAGCATGATACGCCGTTCGATCCTTGCCGCTGCCTTGAGCCTGCTGACCGTTTCGGCTCTCGCCCAGACGGCGACGCAGCCCCCGGCCGCCACGCCTCCTGCTGCCACGCCGCCGGCCGCCGCCGCCCCTGCTGCGCCTAAGGCCAAGTCCGACATCACGCTGGCCAAGTTCCAGAAGCGGCGGGAGAAGGCGATCATGGCCGCCGACACGGATGGTGATGGCAAGATCAGCCTGCTGGAGTGGGAAGCTTTTCAGGCCAAGCGCAACGCCATGGGCGACGCCGCCAAATCCTTCGCGCGCATCGATTCCAATCATGACGGCTTCATCGATCGCGCCGAGCTCGATGCGTTCTTCGCCAAGCGCTTTGCCAGGCTGGACAAGAACGGCGACGGCGTTCTGACGGCGGACGAGATGCCAGGCCACAAATCCGCTGCCAAGCCGGAGCAATGACCAAGAGGCCATGACGCGTGATGAATATCGGGAGTGCGCCAGCCGATGAGCGCCGATCCGGACGAGGAGCTGGTTCGTCGGGTCGGCGCCGGCGATCCCGCGGCGGTGCAGACGCTCGTCGCGCGCAAATTGCCGCGCATCCTTTCGCTTGCCGTACGCATGCTGGGCGACGCGGCGGAGGCCGAGGACGTCGCACAGGAAACCTTCCTGCGCATCTGGCGCCATGCCTCGAGCTGGCGGCGCGGCAACGCGCGCTTCGACAGCTGGATCCACCGGGTGACGCTCAACCTTTGCTACGACCGGCTGCGCCGGCGCCGCGAGGTGGTGACCGACGATGTGCCGGACATGGTGGACCCTGCTCCGCTTCCCGATGCAAGCGAAGAGCCGCATCGGATCGAGCAGGCGTTGCAGGCAATCGCGCCACGCCAGCGCGAGGCGATCATCCTGGTCTATTATCAGGAGATGTCCAACATAGAGGCGGCCGCGACCCTGGAGATCAGCGTCGATGCGTTGGAGAGCCTGCTCTCGCGCGGCCGGCGAGCCTTGCAGATGATCCTGGCCAGGGATGGCATCCATGACTGAGAAAGGCGCGACCATGAATGGCGCACATTCACCGCGCCTTGCGGGTGTCCGGCGGCTCATTTCCAACCCGCGTGGGCACGCGGCACCAAAGGGCAAGGGGAAGATAGATGGCTGAAGACATCGAGGACGACCCGGCAATGGACGCTCGACGCTTCGCGGCGCTCGCCGAGGCCTATGGCGGCGATTTGCGGCGCTGGCCGCAAGCGGAGCGCGAAGCCGCCGCCGCCTTTGCTTCAAGCGAGGCGGGCCAAGCCATTTCGCGAAAGGCCGACACGCTTGACGCCCTGCTTGACAGCTACAGCGTCCCCCACCCCGGCAGGGCGCTGCATGACACGATCCTGCGGAGCGCCGACCGGTACATCGTCCGGCGCCGGCGCCAGCGGTTCTGGTGGCTGGGGTTGGGGCTGGCCGGCATTGGGCTGGCCGGCGCCATCGCCGGACTGGCCCTTGTGACCGTCGTCACGCCCGAGGTTCAGCCCGACCACTATGTGCTCGATGCCAATGCGACGGCGTTCGGCGATGCCGGACCCGAAACGATCGAGGAAGACCTATGAGCACAGGGCGCAATCTTCTTATCGCTTCGGTGGTGCTGAACGTCTTCCTGGCCGGCGCGCTTGCCGGCGGGGCGGTCTGGATAAGAAGCGGCAAATCGGCCCAGGGCACCTCGCTGGAAGCAGCCGGCGGCCGGCTTCCCGACCAGCAACGCACACTGTTCCGCAAGGCGCTGCGCGAAGTCCGTCGCGAGTCGCACGACATCATCCTCGACGGCCAGCAGGCCAGGCGCGAGGCGGCGGATCTGCTGCGGCAGCCTGTCCTCGACACGGCGGCCCTGTCGGCGGCGCTCGAGCGGGCCCGCAATGCCGACGTCACCGTGCGCACGCGGCTGGAGCAGCGCATTATCGAGTTCGCGGCGGCGGGTTCCGCCGAGGATCGCGGCGTGCTGGCGGAGGGCCTCGCAAGACGCAGCGGGACACAGCCATCCGCCACTCCAAAAAAATCGCCGTGACGACCGACGGAAAATGCCGACGGCGCCCGTTTAACGAGATGAAGGGCAGACCTGCCGGACCATCTGGTGCCGACAGGTTTTCAACCTCGGACAACTTCGGAGCATGGTCATGAACTATCTGACAAAATACGCGATCACCGCCGCTCTCGCGGTGACCGGAACGGCGGCGACGGTTGCGGCATCCTCGGCGATGCCGCTGGCGCCGCTTGCCGCCCCAGCGCTGGTCGAGCACGTCGCCTGGGGTTGCGGCCCTGGCTGGCATCCCAATCCCTGGGGCCGCTGCGTCCCCAACCGCGTGGTGGTCTACCCCGGTTACCATTATTGGCATGGCCCGGCCTTCTATATCGGGCATCCGCACCGCCACTGGCACCGCTGGCATCGCTGGTAGGATCGCCCGGGGCCGTCCGCAGCGCCGGCCCCACGACCTCGGTTGAACAGGCACGAAACGGCTCGAACGGGCTTCCGGCGCCGCGCGTTGGAAGCCCCAGCAATGGAGAGCTGACTTGGCTATCCCGGCTTCCAATTCCCCGCCAGATCCAGCCCTCGTCGCTTTCAACCGCTTCGGCCTCGGCGCGCGGCCCGGCGACCGCGACAGGGTGGCCCACGACCCGCGCGGCTATCTGAAGGCGGAACTGCGGCAGCCCGACATCGCCCTGATCTCACTCGATGATCCGGCCTATGCCAGCCTGCCGGGCAGCACGCCGGCCATCCAGGCCAGCATGGCGGCGAATTTCCAGCGCAAGCTCGGCCGCGAGCATATGGCCGCAGCTGTAGCGCAGCCGGCGACGGCGAGCGCCCAAACCATGCCTGCCCAGAATACAGCCGCCCAGAATATACCTGCGAAGGCCACGCCGGCCCCGATTACGCCTGTCCAAGCCGTGCCCCCATCCTCAGCCCCGGCAAAGTCCACAGCCGCGGCAAAGCCCGCGCCGCCAATCGAGGCCACGCTGTTCCGCGCAGAAGCCCAGGCGCGCTTCGACAAGGCGCTGCGCGCCGAGGCCGGCTTTGTCGAACGTCTCGTCTATTTCTGGTCGAACCATTTCTGCGTTTCAGTGGCGAAGGACAACATCGTGCGCGCGAGCGCCGGTGCCTTCGAACGGGAAGCCATCCGGCCCTTCGTGCTCGGCCGTTTCGCCGACATGCTGATCGCGGTGGAGCGGCATCCGGCGATGCTGTTCTATCTCGACAACCAGCAGTCGATCGGCCCGGACTCCCGCGCCGGCAAGAACCGCCAGCGCGGCCTCAACGAGAACCTCGCTCGCGAGATCATGGAACTGCACACGCTGGGCGTCGGCAGCGGTTATAGCCAGGCCGATGTCACCAGCTTCGCGCGCATCCTGACCGGCTGGACGATGGCCGGGCGCGAAGGTCGGCTGGGCGAACCCGGCAGCTCTGTCTTCAACGCCAATGCCCATGAGCCGGGCGATGCGGTGCTGCTGGGCAAGACCTATCCGGCCGGCGGCATGGGCCAGGCCGAGGCCGCACTCAACGACATCGCCAGCCATCCGGCGACGGCGCAGCACATCGCCACCGAACTCGCCCGTCATTTCATAGCGGACGAGCCGCCGCCCGCGGCGGTCGCGCGCCTGGCCAAGGTTTTCGCCAAGAGCGACGGCAATCTCAGGGCAATGGCGGCGACCCTCATCGACATGCCGGAGGCCTGGTCGACGCCCCTCGCCAAGATGCGCTCGCCCTTCGACTACATCGCCGCCATCCGCCGGGCGGCCGGCCCGGGTCCGGCAAACGATCCCGGCCAATCGCTCAACTGGCTCAACGCGCTGGGCGAGCCGCTCTGGCAGCCGCCGGGACCGAACGGCTTTTCCGACGAGGCGGACAGCTGGGCCTCGGCCGAAGGCATGAAAATCCGCCTCGACATCGCCTGGCAGGCGGCCCGCCAGGTCAAGGATATCGGCAATCCCAACGACATGCTCGACGCTGTCATCGGCCCTTCCGCCTCGCCGGAGACGCGGCAGGCGGTCGCCCGTGCCGAGTCCAAGCAGCAAGGCCTGGCGCTGCTGCTGATGGCGCCGGAATTCCAGAGACGATAGCGC
This sequence comes from Mesorhizobium sp. P3_A8, assembly GCF_056402995.1. Classification (NCBI taxonomy): domain Bacteria; kingdom Pseudomonadati; phylum Pseudomonadota; class Alphaproteobacteria; order Hyphomicrobiales; family Phyllobacteriaceae; genus Mesorhizobium; species Mesorhizobium sp. P3_A8. Next base: position 156,653 of record NZ_JBFUGI010000012.1, read on the forward strand.
GAGCGACAGGTCCGGCGCCGACAACTCCCATGGAGACCAAGTCATGAGCCTGCTGTGTGAAACCCCGCATCCTTCCCGCCGCGCCGTGCTGATAACCGGCGGCGCACTGTTTGCCTGGGCCTACCTGCCGCGTTTCGCCCGCGCCGCCGACAATCGCGATCCGCGCTTGATCGTCATCGTCCTGCGCGGCGCGCTCGACGGCCTGTCGGCGGTCGGTCCGATCGGCGATCCCGACTATGCCGGCCTGCATGGCGACATCGCTCTTTCACTCGCCGGCCCGCACGCGGCGCTGCCGCTCGACGGTTTCTTCGCGGTCAATCCGGCGATGCCGGTCTTTGCGCGGCTGTTCAAGGCAAACCAGGCGGCAGTGGTGCATGCCGCCGCGACCGGCTATCGCGAACGCTCGCATTTCGATGGCCAGGATGTGCTGGAAAGCGGTTTTGCCGGTCCGGGCCATGTTGCCACCGGATGGCTCAACCGGGCGCTGGAGAGCCTGCCGGCGGGTGACCGTGTGGCGACGCTTGGCGGGCTGGCCGTCGGCCCGTCGACGCCGCTGGTGATCCGAGGTGCTGCCCCTGTGCTCGGCTGGGCGCCGCAATCGCTGCCGGCGCCGGCGGGCGACCTCGCGGCGCGGGTTCTCGATCTCTACCAGCATCGCGACCCGGTGCTGGCGGTGGCCCTGCGAAAAGGCCTCGACGCCGACCGCATGGCGCTCGACGAACAGATGGGCGGCAAGACGATGAAGCCGAAGGGCGGCCTCGACAGCGCCGCCGGCATGCGCCAGGCCGCGCAAGGTGCCGCCAAACTGATCGCGGCCGATGACGGGCCACGGGTTGCAGCGCTCGCCTTCGACGGCTGGGACACGCATGTCAATGAAGGTGGCGCGACGGGCCGGCTCGCCACGCTGCTCGGTGGCCTCGACGGCGCCTTCGAGGAATTCGAGAAGGGGCTCGGCGAGCGCTGGAAGGACACAGCGATCGTTACCATCACCGAGTTTGGGCGCACGGCGCAGATCAACGGCACGGTCGGCACCGATCATGGCACCGGCACGGTGGTGCTGCTCGCCGGCGGCGCGATCAAGGGCGGCCGCGTCATCGCCGACTGGCCCGGCTTGAAGCCGTCCCAGCTTTACCAACAGCGCGACCTCGCCCCGACCAGCGATGTCAGGGCGGTGCTGAAAGGCCTGCTCGCCGACCAGTTCGGACTCTCGGCCTCAGTGCTCGGCGACAAGGTGTTTCCGGAGTCCGCGGCGGTGAAGCCGATGCGGGATCTCGTCGTATGAGGAATTGAGATGACGTCACAGGGGACGCCACCTCTAACTCTTTGTTTTGACGCAATTCCGGGCGGAAAACCGTTCACACTTTTCCTGGAATTGCTCTAGCGGAAACGCCCACACCGCTTCGGAGCGGGTGCCGCGTCGATCCGCTCGGTGATCACAAGTGGTGGTGCCAGTGGTGATGGTGCCGCCAATGTCCCGGCCCGATTATTATCACACGACGATGGTTGGGCACGCAACGCCTCCACGGGTTCATGTGCCAGCCAGGGCCGCATCTCCAGCCGACGCTTTCGGCCTGCAACGGAGCGGCGCTGGGCTTTGCTACGGGCAGCGCCTGCGAGCCGATGCTCGACAGCATCAACGTGCCTGCTGCGACTGCGATGGGCAGAATGTATCTGGTGAGCATGATCGTGTCCTCCATGGTTCACATTCCCGGGAACAGCATAGCACTGAGCCGGCTGAAGCCGCGTGAGGGGTCCGATCACATATTCGTTAGCGGCAAAACGCTCGGCAGGCGACGCCGCGATTTTCAGCGCGGCGTCGTTGAGCATGTCGCCTTGATCAAGCGGCCTCGACCTTGGCGGCGGGCGCACCTTCTCCCCGCACCAGTCTGGTCACGCCGGCGAAGTCGAGCTTACCGGAGCCGAGCACCGGCACTTTCTGGACGACGCGCACTTCGGCGGGCACCATCAGGTCCATGGCGCCGTTCGCCTTGGCGAAGGCCAGGAGTTCGGCACGTGTGGCGCCGGGGGCCTCGGTGATGAGAATGAGCTTCTCGCCCTTGCGCTCATCCGGCACGGAAGCGACTGCCGACAACAAGCCTTTCCACAATTCTCCCGCCAGCGCCTCGACGGCGGCGAGCGAAATCATCTCGCCACCGATCTTGGCGAAACGCTTGGCGCGGCCGCGAATGGTGATGAAGCCGCCCTCATCGACCGAGACCACATCGCCAGTGTCATGCCAGCCGTCCGCCAGCGCTTCGAGCACGCCCGGCTTCTCGGCGCGCAGATAGCCCGCCATCACGTTGGGCCCGCGGACATGCAGCCTGCCGCCTTCGTCGACACCTGGCACCGGATCGAGGCGATACTCCATGCCGGGCATGATTTTGCCGACACTGCCGGAACGGTTGTACATGGGCGTGTTGATGGAGATGACCGGCGCGGTCTCGGTGACACCGTAGCCTTCCAGGATGCGCACGCCGAACTTCTCCATATAGGTCATACGCGTCGACGGCTTGACCGGTTCAGCGCCGGCAAAGCAATAGCGTATCGAGCGGAAGTCGTACGGGTGCGCGGTGCGCGCATAGCCGCTGAGGAACGTATCGGTGCCGAAGATGATCGTCGCATTGGATGCGTAAATCAGTTCCGGCACGAGGCGGTAGTGCAGCGGTGATGGGTAGAAATAGACCGGCACACCCGAAATCAGCGGCAGCACCGTGCCGGCCGTCAAGCCAAAAGAATGGAAGATCGGCAAGACGTTGAACACCTTGTCGCCCGAGTGGAAGTCGATGCGCGAGGCCGCCTGCGCCGCATTGGCCAGGATGTTGCGGTGAGTAAGCACCACACCCTTCGGCGTGCCTTCCGAGCCCGAGGTGAACAGGATCACCGCCGGGTCGGTTGACTTGCGCGGCGCACGCGGCGTCGACTTGCGCAGCAGGCCGAGCAACTTGTCCTTGAGACCGATCGTTTTGCGCAGATCGTCGAGCCAGACGATGTCAACCGAGCGGCCGATTTCCTCGACCACCGCGCCGAGCTTTGCCTGCTCGACGAACGCGCGAGACGTGAGCACAGTCCGAACTTGCGCCGCCTTGCAAGCGGACAGGATGTTGGCGGCACCAGCGGTGAAGTTGATCATCGCCGGCACCTTGCCGGCCGACATCACGCCAAGCAGCGTGGCGCATGAGCCATTGGCGTTGGGCAGCATGATGCCGAGCGTCTGCTGATCGGCGTAAAGGTTCTGGAATTTCTCACCGAGTACGGCGGCCGCCGTCAGCAGCTTGCCGTAGCTCAGTGAGCCGGTGACCGGATCCTGCACGGCGAGCCGTTTCATGCCGCGTTCATTCGCCGTCAAGATGATCTTTTCCAGCACCGTCTTGTCGATGTCCTGGGTGCGGAAGACGAGATCCGACATCACCTGATAGAGGGCCGCACCCGCTGCGGCGCGACGCTGGCGGCCCTTCAGTTCCTGCGGCACTTCGAGCTTGACCGGCTCCAGAATGGTCACCTTGACCTTCGGGAACAGGCGGCGGCGCACATGCTGCGACGTCAGCCGGGAGAACGGGCTTTTCTCCAGCCCATCGATGCGGATCGGCACAACCATCGAGCCGGTCTTGTCCGCCACCATGGCGGCGCCGTCATAGACCTTCATCAGCCCGCCGGTGACGGTGATGCGGCCTTCGGGGAAGATGACCAGAGGATCGCCGCCCTGCACGACCTTGATCAGCGTGCGGGTCGACATCGGCTTGGCCGGGTTGAGCGGCAGAGCGCGGGCAAGCTTCATGAACGGCTTCATCCACCAGGCCTGGGCGATGGTGTAGTCGATGGCGAAGACCGGCTCTTCATCGGTCAGCGTCAGCGCCAGCGGACCGTCGAGGAAGCTGACGTGGTTGAGTGCCAGGATCGGCGCCTTGCCGGCCGCCTTGAGGTTGTCCATGCCCTCGACCTCCAGGCGCAGGAAGGCGCGGAACAGAATGGAGACGAAGTCGCGGAACGCGTTGGTCGGCAGGAATTTCAGCATCAGCCAGGCAGCAACGGCGTTGGCCACGGCGAGCCCGAACAGGATGCCGCCGGTCGAGACTTTCGTCTGGATCACGGCGACGAGAATGCCGCCGACGGTCATGAAGCCGGCATTGACGATGCTGACGGCAGCGACGACACGGGCGCGGCGCGCTTCGGGCGACCAGGCCTGCACCGCGGCGAAAGTCGGCACCACAAGGAAGGCGCTGGCGATGGCCATGCCGGCAAGGTCGATGGCGACGCGGATGGTGTTTGGCCCGGCGAAAAACAGGCCAAGTGTTTCGGCCCTGGGCGACGGCTGCATGCTCCAGATGGTCCAGGCAAGATGCAGGCCGAACAGCGCCAGCAGCGCCGTGCCGACCGGTGCCGGCAGAAGCACGATGCGCCCCTGCGACATCCATGCGGCAATGGCGGAGCCAATCGCGATCGAGACGGCAAACACCGCGAGATAGACGGTGACGGCGATCTCGTTGCCGCCGAGCGAATCCTTGATCAAGGTCGGCAGGATCGACAGCACGATGGCGCCGATCAGCCAGAACCAGGAGGTCATCAGGCCGGCGCGCCAGATGCGCGTGTCGGTGCGCAATTCGCTGACCTGGCGCCAGGTCGAGCGGAAGATGTTCTTGTCGATGGCAAGGTCGGGCGCCGCCGAACCGGTGGACGGGATGTAGCGGCTGACGAACCAGCAGCCGATGGCCAAGGCCATCATGATCGGCCCGAACACCGTGACGCCGATGCCGTCGGCCGAAACGACGCCGCCGGCAATGGTGCCGCCGAGGATGGCGGCAAACGTCGCCGACTCGATCCAGGCGTTGGCCTTGGGCAGTTCCTTGCGCTCGAGGTGATCGGGCAAGATGCCGTATTTGATCGGTCCGAACAGCGCCGAGATGACGCCGAACATCAGCAGCGCCGTCATCAGCACCGGGATCGACGACAGCGCGATGCCGGCGACAGAGACTGCCGCCGCGGCGATCTCGGCGAATTTCAGCCGGCGGGCGATCAGCGCCTTGTCGAAGCGGTCGGCGATCTCGCCGCCAAGGGCTGACAACAACAGGAAGGGGGCCATGAAGACGGCCCCCGCCAAAGTGACCAGCGAAGCCGCCTGGTCGGCGGCCAGCGTGAAGAGGATCAGGAACACCAGTGTGTTCTTGAGGAAATTGTCGTTGAAGGCGGACAGGAACTGCGTCCAGAACAGAGGCGCAAAGCGCCGGGACAACATCAGATGCGTGTTCATGGCGATTTCCATTTTGCGGAACCTGCGACGATGCGCCGGAGGCTCTGCGGGTTGAAGGCGGTGTTTCAATCTCAGTGATATCAGTGAGCTGATTAAACTTCCTTACTATGCTTGATGCCCATCCATGGCTTTCGATCTGCCCGAAATGAACATCGTTCACAATCGCACTCTATCAGGTTTTGAACATTGTTCAAGCAGAAAATGAACAACGTTCACCGAAACCGAAAACGGAGCCTGCGACTGGGAGGTCTGTTAGGGGAAGCGCCCTCAGTTGCCGGTTGCCGGAGCTGGTCCCAGCGTCGCCACGGTCTTCAGAGCGCCATCGAGCATGTCGCCCTTCTCGTCCTTCAGCGCCGCCTCGCGCAGGCGGCGGATCCAGTCGGCGGCATCGTCGCGGCCCTTGAGCAAGTCGAGAGCTGAGAGCACGCGGTCGAATTTCGACTGGGCGCGGACATGAGTGTCGCTGTAGCCCTTGATCAGCCGGCGGCAGTTGAGGATTTCGACGGCGAGCGCATAGTCCTCGGGCACATGGCTGAGCGCCAGCGCGTACCAGCGATCGAGATGGGTCATCTCGACCTTGTGGCGCAGCAGGCTGCGGCGCCAGCGGCGCAGGCCGCCGATGAACCACAGGGCCGCGAAACCGGCAAAGCTGTCGGTGCGGATACGCCGGCCATGGTTGATGCGGCGGTCGAGGAAGGCGGCGAGTTTCGGCCGGTTCTCGATATAGCTGCCGAGCCCCGCCGGCAGCGTGCCGCAGAACTCCTCGATCCGCGGATGAAAATATTCCGTCACCTGCAGGATCGAGCCGTCCTTGACGCCGACCTCCTTGCGCACGCGTTTGTCACGTGTCGAGCGCGTCTTCAGGTCCGCGACACGGATCATGTCGTCGTAGCATAGGGCATTGGCGAGATGCTTGGCGGCGGCGATGGACAGCCCATGGGCATGGTCGGCGCCATCCAGCGCGACAGCCTTGTCCAGCCGGTCGAGATACTCCCGCCCATAGGCGATGTCCTGATAGTCGACGACCTTTCTCAGTCCCCGGAGCGCCATGTCGCGGACAGCCACGGGCATCAGGTCGATGCGGGCGGCGAGCGCCTGCCAGCCTTGCAGCAGGTTTTGCGGGCCGCTGACGCGCCCTGTCCCCAGGGCGGATTCGACAATCGCCGGCTCTGCCGGCTTTGACGCAGGTGCGGCCGTGCCACGCGCGCGGTCATAAGCAGCGCCGAAGGCGGCAAGGCTGGCTTTGACACCGCGCCCTCCGGCACCGATCGCCTGCTCGTAGCTTTCACGCGTGAACGGCAGCGCGTCGGATCCGGCCAGCGCGCCAAGCAGGCTGGCCGAAATCATCGAACCATTGTCGGCGGCGATCTTTTCCATGTCGAAAGCGATGAAGCGCTTGGATGCCGCTTCCGCCGTCGCATGCACCTTTGACGACGAGGCCCGGCCATCACCCGGCTCGATCTTTTCCGACACCGCGGCAATGCGGTGTGAGGAGGCGATCAGCGTGGTGCGCTCTGGTGTAACGAAGCCCCTGATGATGGCGCGGCCAGCTTCCATCAATTCGGCGGCGATCAATATGTCAACGTCGCCTTGCGACGGCGACAGCGCAAAGACCGGCAGCCGGCCGGTGTCGCGGGCCATCTCGATATAATAGATCGTGGCGCCGGTGCGCTGTGCAACGCCGGCGACCGAGGTCGACTGCGCGACATGGCCATTGCGCTCGGCAACATCGGTGATCCAGTCGGCCAGCACGCCACCGCCCTGGCCGCCAACGGCCAGCACGGCGAGCTTGATGACGCGCTCGTCGTCCTGGGCGCCGGCCTTGGCGCGGAATGGCGGGACAGCGTCAAGCATCGGCGAAAGTCAGGCGCCGGCTTTCGCGGCGGCGCTGCAGCAGGCCGATGGTGGCGCGGCGCGCGGATTCAAGGAAGCGGTCCCAGCGGCTCGGATTGTGCACCACATCGGCGCGGTAGAAGGAGGGGCAGAGCACCGCTGCGTCCGCCACCTCGCCGCAATTGCCGCAGCCGACGCAGCTCTGGTCGATCGATGCCACCGGATCGTCGCGCAGCGGATCGTCGAGCGACTTCACCGACAGCGACGGGCAGCCGGACAGGCGCATGCAGGCATGATCGCCGGTGCAGATGTCCTCGTCGACGCCGAATTTCGGCTTCACCACACGCTCGCCACCCTTGATCGCTTTGTCGACCAGAGGCTTTTCGCGGCGCTGACGGTTGAGCATGCATTCGGACGAGGCGACGATGACCTTCGGCCCCTTCTCGTCCGTCGTCAGCGCCTCGTGCAGCGTGTCCTGCATCTTGGTCACGTCATAGGTGCGGTCGACATGGCGCAGCCATTTGACGCCCATGCCTTTCACCGCCTCGGTGATCGGATGTTTGGTCGACTTGGTCTTGTTGCCCGCGCGCGATGACAGGATGTCCTGTCCGCCCGTGGCGGCCGAATAGAAATTGTCGACGATGACGATGACGCCGTCATTCTTGTTGAACACCGCATTGCCGATCGAGGAGGTCAGGCCGTTGTGCCAGAAGCCACCATCGCCGACGAAGGAGATCGAGCGGCGCTTGGCGTCGGGCGAATTGAAGGCCGAGGCGGAAGCCGGCCCCAACCCGTAGCCCATGGTGGTGGCGCCTAGTTCGAAGGGCGGCATGATCGAGAACAGATGGCAGCCGATGTCGGAAGCGATGTGATGCTTGCCGAGTTCCTGTTCGACCAGCTTCGTCGCGGCAAAGATCGGCCGCTCCGGACAACCGATGCAGAAGCCCGGCGGGCGACCGGGCACGACATTGATCAGGTCCGCGGTGTCGACGCCGTCGCCGACCTTGTTGGGTGCGCGCACCTCGCCCGGCAGCAGATGTGGCGCCTCGGCGCGCAGGAAGGTGCCGATGCCGTCGAGCATGACCTGGCCGGTGTATTCGCCGGCCATCGGCAAATACTCCTTGCCGACCAGCCTGGTGCCGCGCCCAGCCTTGTGCAGCATCGAAGCAAAGGCCTGCTCGATGTAATTGGGCTGGCCTTCCTCGACGACCAGCACCGCCTGCTTGCCTTCACAGAAGGTGAGGAACTCATCGTCGATCAGCGGATAGACGGCGTTGAGCACATAGAGCGGCACATCCGTCTCGCCGTAAGTGTCGGCAAGGCCAAGCCGCTGCAGCGCGCGGATGACCGCATTGTACATGCCACCCTGCATGACGATGCCGACCGAGCCATGATCCGAACCGAAGAATTCGTTGATCTTGTTCTTGGCGATAAAATCCACCGCAGCCGGCCAGCGCTTCTGCACCTTTTCCTTCTCGTGCAGAAAGGAGGCGGGCGGCAGCACGATGCGGCCGGTGTCGCGGCGTGGCGCGTCGAGCGCATCGCCCACCGTCATCGGCGGGCGCTTGTTGTCCTTGGCGATGAAGTGGCCATGGACGTGGCAGCAGCGGATGCGCACCTGCAGCATGACCGGGGTGTTGGAAATCTCGGACAGTTCGAAACCATCTTCCACCGCCTTGACGATCGACGGCAGGTTCGGGCGCGGGTCGAGCAGCCAGACCTGGCTCTTCATGGCGAAGGCATGGCTGCGCTCCTGCATGATCGAGGAACCCTCGCCATAATCCTCGCCGACAATGATCAGCGCGCCGCCGGTGACGCCACCGGAGGCGAGGTTGGCAAGCGCATCTGAGGCGACATTGGTGCCGACGGTCGACTTGAAGGTCGCGGCACCACGAATGGGATAATGCACCGAGGCGGCGAGCATGGCGGTGGCGGTGGCTTCCGAGGCACTGGCCTCGAAATGCACGCCGAGCTCACCCAGAATATCCTGCGCGTCGGCCAGCACGTCCATCAGATGGCTGATCGGTGCGCCCTGGTAGCCGCCGACATAGCCGACGCCGCATTGCAACAGCGCCTTGGTGATGGCGAGGATACCTTCGCCGGCAAACTCCTCGCCAGCGCCGAGCCGGAGCTTTTCGACTTCCTTGGCAAAAGACCGTTCGGCCATTTTTCCAACCTTCCGTTGCCGGCCGATGCGACCGGCGCGTACGTCTAGATGTCGTGCTTGCGAATGTTCTTCAGCATCTTCAAAAGCGTGGCGATGAGCGCGGCATATTCGGCGTCGTCGATATCGTCGAACATCGCCTCGAAGGCGTCATGCATCGCCGGCCAGGCGCGGGTGAATTCGGCGCGGCCGTCGTCGGTCAGGAACACGTGGCGAATGCGGCTGTCGGTGACACCTTGCTCGCGCCGCACGAACCCTTGCCCCTCCAGCGTGTCGAGCGTGCGGCTCAAGGTCGACTGCTCGATGACGGTGTAGACCGAGAGATCGTTGACGGTGACGCCGTCGGCGACCGAAAGGACCGCGAGAGTGCGCACCTGCGGAATGGTCAGCCCTTGCTTGCGGAAATCGTCGCGCAAGGTGGCGTTGTAGCGGCCCATGATGCGGTTCATCAGATAGGGCGCGAATTGTTGCAGGCCGATCTGACCCAGGGTCGAAATGCGCTGGCGCTTTTCCGCGACCTTCTGCTCCATCAAAGCCTCCCCGCCAGCAGAAAGCCGGAGCCGCCGCCGAGGCCCGCACCCGGATGGGTCGAGGCGCCGATATGGTAGAGGTTTTTGATGCCGGTCTGGTGGTTGCGGCTGGTCTTGAACGGCCGCCACAGGAAGGCCTGGTCGATGGTCGACGAGCCGCCATAGGGATCGCCGCCGACGAGATTGATGTTCATCGCTTCGAGATCGGCCGGCGAATAGGCCCGGCGCGCAATCACGCTATCCTTGAAGCCGTCGATATGGCTGGCAAGGATGGCTTCGGCGCGATCGGCATAGGCCTCGCGCAGTGCATCGGTCCATTGTCCGTCGGCCGGCGCCTGAAGCGTTCCGGCGGCGTCGCCCTTGATGTGGCGGGGCGCCTCGGGCAGTTGCAGCCACAGGATCGCCTTGCCCTCCGGACAGCGCGACGGGTCGAGCGCATGCGGTTGGCCGACGCAGATGGTCGGCACTTCCGGCAGCATGCCGCGCGCCGCCTCGTTGCAAGCCTTGGACACGCCATCCAATCCAGGCGTCAGATGCAGCAACGCGACCTTGTCCAGGCCTTCGCCACGCCATGCGGGCGGCTTGTTCAGCGCATAGTGAATCTGGAAATTGCCTTTGCCGTAGCGATATTTCTGTGTCGCCTCGACATCGGCTTTGGGAGCATCCGCGCCGAGCAACCGACCATAAAGCTGAGTCGGCGTGACCGAGCAGATGACGCTCTTGTTGGCGGTGATTGTCTCGCCCGAAGCCAGCCGCACGCCTGTCGCGCGGCCACCGGTCTGGACGATCGAGGCGACATCGGCGCCGGTGCGGATGTCACCGCCACGTTCCCGGATCAAGGCCTCGAAGGCGGCAAGCAGGTTCTTCGCGCCGCCCTTGACGATCGGCGCGCCGGCGGCTTCCAGCGCGAAGGCGATCACCTTGGCGATCTGGCCTGAGAATGCATCCTCAGGCCCCAGCCCGGCATGCAGCACCCAGGGCGCCCAAAGCGCGCGGATGGTTTCGGACTGGTAGGTGCTTTCCAGCCAGCTGCGCGCCGGCACCAGCGCTTCGCCGAGAAAGGCGGCAAGGCCGCGCGGACCACGCCGCCAGGCATCGCCGGTCAGCAGCTTGGCCGTGGGATAAGACCATAGGCTGCCGCCGAGCAGGCCGAACAGCAGGCCGGCATTGCGCTCGATGCCGCCGACATCCTCCGCATGCCGGTCACCGTCGCCAGCGGCGATCAAATTGATTGCCGCAACATTGGCGGCGCGGTCGGTGCTGAGCACGGCATGGCTGCCGTCCGGCCGCAGCACGCCGGTCGGCTTGGCCGTATGGCAGAACTCCAGCCCATGCCGGGCGAGGTCGCCGCCCAATGCTGCAAAGGCCGGCGAGGTGATGAACAGCACGAAGGTCGTCGCCATCACGTCATGGATAAAGCCGGGCGCGGTGATCTCCTCGGTGCGCATGCAGCCGCCGATGCGGTCGTTGCGCTCGAGGACGAGTACATCAGCGCCCTTGCCGCCAAGCATCGCCGCGCAGACCAGCGCGTTGATGCCGCTGCCGACAATGATGTGATCGGGCTGGCCCACCTCAGTGTGCCTTCGCCTAGCCTTTCGAAACCAGCGCCAGCGCGCGGATCGGGCTGCCGGTGCCGTGTTCGATCTTGAGCGGTGCCGCGATCAGGATGGCGCCTTTCGGCGGCAGCTGGTCGAGATTGCAAAGGCTGGCCAGACCATACCGGTTGGCCTTGTGCATCAGCGTGTGCGCCGGGAATGGCGGCTCCATGCCGCCGGCCTTGCCGGCATCGGTGCCGATCGTCTCCGAGCCCCAGCCCTTGATGTCCTTGCTGATCAGGAACTGGATGGCTTCGGCCGTCGGGCCTGGCGTGTGCGGGCCGGTCTCGTTGGCGTTGAGGAACTCGGCTTCCGAACCGTTGCGCTTGTACCAGTCGGTGCGCATCACCACCCATTCGCCGGCATTGATCGCGCCGTGCTTGGCTTCCCACGCCTTGATGTGGTCGACGGTGAGCAGGAAATCATGGTCGGCAGCGGCTTCCTTCGAGCAGTCGATGACGTTGACCGGGCCAACAAAATTCTGCGCCGGAATGGTGTCGGTGGCGCCGTCCGGATAGTCCTTGCCGCTGATCCAGTGTTGCGGCGCATCGAAATGCGTGCCCGAATGCTCGCCGAGCTTCAGCCAATTCCACGCCCACCACGGACCGTTCTTGTCATAGCGGGAGATGTTGTGGATCTCGACCTTCGGCGTGTCGACGGCAAGCTCCGGCGGCAGCTTGATCAGCGGTGTGTCGGGACCGAGCGGCGCCGAGAGGTCGACCACCTTGATGGCGCCTGAAAGCAACTGGCCGGCGACTTCGCCGAGGAGTTTTTGGGTGTCCATTGTCTCTGTTCCCTCTTTTCGATGATGATCAAGGCTCGTCTCGGCCCTTAATATCCTACTAGACGAAAACATATGCATCTGCAATTATCTTTAAGCATAAAGGAAATGGGAACGGGGCGTGAGCGAGTTCGACGCCATCTTTGTCGGGGCGGGCCACAACAGTCTGGCATGCGCCGCGCATCTGGCGCTCAAAGGCTGGAAAACCGGGATTTTCGAGCGCAGCGCAACAATCGGCGGTGCCGTCCAGACCCGCGAATTCACCCTTCCCGGCTTCCGTCACGATTTCGGCGCGATGAATCTGAGCCTGTTTGCCGGCTCCGCCTTCCACCGGAAATATGCAAATGAATTGAAAGCGCAGGGGCTGGAGTTCGCGCCGGTCGCCGACTGTTTCGCCAGCGCCTTTCCGGACGGACGCTGGTTCGGCGTCAGCAACGACTTGGAAAAGACAGCGAGCCGGATGGCAGCTTTCTCCACAGCCGATGCCGCGACATGGCGCAGATTGGTTGCCGCCTTCCCGGCGGAGGCCGAACACCTGTTCCGGCTGCTGGGTTCGCCGATGAGCGCCCGCGCGCTGGCCGGCACCGCCTGGAACCTGTGGCGCAAGAAGGGTGTCGCCGGCGCGCTCGACACCGCACGGCTACTGCTGTCGTCGCCACGCGCGTGGCTGGAGGAAAATTTCGATTCACCCCATGTGCGCGCGACGCTCGCCACCTGGGGCATGCATCTCGATTTCGCTCCCGACATCGCCGGCGGCGCCGTGTTTCCCTATCTGGAATCGATGGCCAACCAGAGCTTTGGCATGGTGCTGGGCAAGGGCGGCGCCGATACCATCATCCGGGCGCTGTCTGGCATGGTGACGGCTGCCGGCGGCACGATCGTTACCGGCGCCGAAGTTGCCGAGATCACGGTTTCCGCCGGCAAGGCGACCGGCGTGCGGCTCGCATCCGGCGAGACGCATACAGCGATCAAGGCGGTCATCGCCGGCGTCGCACCCAAGGCGCTGACTGGGAAGTTGCTGCCCAGCGGTTCCGGCAATGCCGGCTTCGATACGGCGATGCAGAAATTCCGCTACGCGCCGGGCACGATGATGATCCATCTGGCGCTCGATGATCTGCCGGACTGGCGCGCCGGAGCGGAGTTGCGACAGTTTGCCTATGTCCACCTGTCGCCGTCGCTCGATGCGATGTCGCGTACCTACCAGCAAGCGATGGCCGGCACGCTTCCGGACGAGCCGGTGCTGGTCGTCGGCCAGCCCACAGCGATCGACCCGTCGCGCGCGCCTCAGGGCAAGCATGTGCTGTGGGTGCAGGTGCGCATGCTGCCTGCCGAAATCCTGGGCGATGCCGCGGGCAAGATCGCGCCCGCGCATTGGGATCAAGTCAAAGACACCTACGCCGACCGCGTGCTCGACATCATCGAGACCTACGCGCCGGGCTTGCGCGCGAAAATCCTCGGCCGTTCGGTGTTCTCGCCCATCGATCTCGAGCGCGAGAACCCGAACCTTGTCGGCGGCGACCAGGTCTGCGGCAGCCATCATCTGGCGCAGAACTTTTTGTTCCGCCCGGCGCGCGGCTATGCCGGCTGGAACACGCCGGTTGGCAATCTGCATCTCACCGGGGCCGCGACATGGCCGGGCGCCGGCACCGGGGCGGCCTCGGGCTACATGCTCGCGCAACAGCTTGGCGGGAGGTAGGAGCCGAAGATTTCACAGAGGCGACGAGGGGCATGGCGCTGCTGCCCACGAAGCCTGGACCAATGAACTGAAGACGCCGCGCAAAAGAAATAACCAACAAGGGGAACGACCATGACAATCAACAGACGGGAATTGCTGGGATACAGTGCCGCGGCACTCGGCGTGGCCGCCGTCGGCTTGCCAAAGATCGCCAAGGCCGCCGCCGGCGAACTGACCATCGCCTACAATGTCAACCTGCCGTCCTGGGATCCGACCACCGGCCCCTCGGCCGTCAACCCGACCATCCAGGGTCTCTACCAGTCGGTGTTCGACCAGTTCATCCCGCAGAAGCCGGACCTGTCCTTCGCGCCGGGCCTGCTCACCGAATGGGGCTGGAACGACGACCGCACCAAGGTGACGATGACGGTGCGCGAAGGCGTGAAATGGCATGACGGCTCGCCCTTCACGCCCGAGGACGTCGTCTGGTCGCTGCAGCGGGCAGGTGACGAGAAGACCGGCAACCCGATTCAGTTCGTCTGGAAGAACGTCAACAACTTCAAGATCGACGGCAACAAGATCACCGGCGACGTGGTGCAGTTCGACCCGGTCTATTTCAAGTGGATGTCGTTCCTGACCGGCTACATCCTGCCGAAGGCGTATTACGAGAAGGTCGGCGCCGAAGGTTTCGAGAAGGCGCCGATCGGCACCGGCCCCTACATGGTGGAAAAATTCGAGCGCAACGCCTTCCTGCGGCTCAAGGCCAACCCGAACTATTGGGGCGACAAGCCGGCCTTCGAGAATGTGACGATCAAGTTCGTCACCGACGCGGCGAGCCGTGTCGCCGAAATCGAGTCCGGTTCCTCGCAGGTGACGCTGGAGATCCCGTACGAGGAATATGACCGGCTGATCGCCAAGGACGGTCTGGCCGGCTCATGCAAGAACGTCTCCGACATCGGCATGATCTTCTTCAACAACAAGGACGCCATGCTGGACAAGAACGTCCGCCAGGCGGCGGTGATGGCGGTGGACAAGGAGCTGCTGGTCAAGCGCTTGTTGCGCGGCTACGGCCAGCCGATCGCGACGCTGGAAACGCCGGAATATGCCGCCTACGATGCGTCGATCAAGGTCGAGCACAATGCGGAGAAGGCCAAGGAATTGCTGGCTGCCTCCGGCTACTCGCCGGAGAAGCCCGCCAAGATCACCATCCAGACGACCAAGGGCTTCAAGCCCAAGGACTACGAGATGGTGCAGGCGATCGTCGGCATGTGGCGCAAGGTCGGCATCGAGGCGACGATCGAGGTCTATGAGATCGCCAAGCACTATGAACTGCGTGCCGCGCACAAGCTGGCGCCTGCCGCCTTCTACAACTGGGGCAACGCCATCGGCGATCCGACCACCTCGACCGGTTTCGCCATGTTCGGCCCGTCGCCGCACTCGTCGTGGAAGACCGACGACCTCGACGCCAAGATCGGACCGCTGTGGGGCGAGAAGGACGAAGCCAAGCGCATTGCCGGCTGGAAAGAGGTCGACAAATACATCGCCGAGCAGGCCTATGTGCTGCCGCTGCTGCAGTTCGCGCAGCCGATCGTGCATGCCAAGGGCGTCAACGTGGTGCAGCACATTTCCGGCGCGCTGCTGCCTGCCCTGATGACCCCGGCCTGATATCGGTCTGGAATTGCCGCGCGCCGTCGTCAATGACGGCGCGCATTTCCATCGGGCATACGAGCCGACGGGCTCCCGCAAAGATTTACATGCTTCTGCAACGATTCCTGATCCGTCTGCTGACGATGCTGATCACGCTGTTCGGCGTGGCCGTCGTCGTCTTCGTCGTGATCCGCGTCGCGCCCGGCGATCCGATCGCGATGATGCTGCCGCCTGGCGCGACCGATGCCGACATTGCCCGGTTGCGTGCGCTCTACGGGCTCGACAAGACCATCGTCCAGCAATTCTTCATCTGGCTGTCCGGTGTCGTCAGGGGCGATTTCGGCACCTCGATCTCGCTCAGGCAAGACGTGCTCGGCCTGGTCTTCAACCGGCTGCCGGCAACGCTGGAACTTGCCATCGTCGCCCTCATCATGGCGGTGGGGCTCGGCGGCACGACGGCGATCCTCGGCGCCCGCGAACGCGGCACGGCGGTCGAGGCCGGCATCGATATCGTCAGCGGTGCCACCCTTTCCATTCCCGATTTCCTGTGGGGTCTGGTGCTGATCCTTTTGTTCGGCGTGCTGGTGCCGATCTTCGACATTTCCGGCCGGGTTTCGCCGCAGCTCGACCTGCCCTTCGTCACCCAGTTCTATTTGTTCGAGAGCATTTTACGCCTGCGCCTCGACCTGACCTGGGATCTGCTGAAGCACATGCTGATGCCGGCGGTGGCGCTGGCGCTGCCGCTGGCCGCGATCATCTCGCAGCTGTTGAAACAGTCGCTGAAGGAGGTGCTGGACCTCGACTATGTCGTGCTGGCGCGGGTCAAGGGATTTTCGGAAACGCAGGTCATCCTGCGCGAGGCATTGAAGAACGCCGCTTTGCCGACGCTGACCCTGGTCGGCGTGCAGTTCACCTTCCTCATCGGCGGCACGGTCATCGTCGAGCGGCTGTTCTCCTATGAAGGCCTCGGCAATATGGCGATCGATGCCGTCATCAACCGCGACCTGCCGCTGATCCAGGGCATCGTGCTGGTCTTCGCGCTGCTGTTCGTGCTGATCAACCTCACCGTCGACATGATGTACGCGCTGCTCAATCCGAGGCTGCGCCATGGATAGAGCCTCAAGACGCGGATTGAGCCCCAGGCTGTGGCTCGCCGGCGGCTGGCTGCTGCTGGCGCTGCTGGCGGCGATCTTCGCGCCGCTGGTCGCGCCGCAGGATCCACTGGCGCAGGATTTGATGCTGGAGCGGCTGCCGCCGTTCTGGATTAATGGCGCCGAGCCCGGCTATTGGCTGGGCACCGACAGCCTCGGCCGCGATCTGTTGTCCCGGCTGATCTTCGGCGGCCGCATCGCCTTCATCGTCGCCTTTGCCGCGGCCATCGCCGCCTGCCTGGTCGGCTCGACGCTCGGGCTGATCGCCGGCTATTTCGGCGGCTGGGCCGACCGCATCATCTCGCGCATCGTCGATGTCTGGATGGCGTTTCCGCCGGTGCTGTTCGCCATCCTGCTGGTCGCGGTGCTCGGCACCGGCTTGAGCTCCGTCATCCTTGCGATTGCGATCATCGACTGGACGCGTTTCTGCCGGGTGATCCGCGCCGAGGCGATGGGCCAGTCGCGCATGGACTATGTCGAGAACGCCCGCATCGCCGGCTATGGCCGTATCGGCATCATGCTGCGCGAAGTGCTGCCCAATGTGGTGCCGTCGATCGTGGCGCTGTTGTCCCTGGAGATGGGTATCGCCGTCATCGTCGAGGCGATCCTGTCGTTCGTCAATCTGTCGATCTCGACCGACGATCCGACCTGGGGCAGCATCATCGCCGAGGGCCGGCTGTCGATCCACCAGGCCTGGTGGGTGCTGGTGTTTCCGCTGATCACGCTGATCCTCACCGTGCTGTCGTTCAGCCAGTTCGGCGAGGCGCTGAAAGCGCGCTTCGACCCGGTGCTGCGATGAGCGCCTGCCTCGACATCGCCAATCTCAGCGCCGTGCTGCCGAACGGCCAGCGCGTGCTGCGCTCTGTATCGCTTGCCGTGCAGCCCGGCGAAGTCCGCGCATTGGTCGGCGAGAGCGGCGCCGGCAAGACGATGATCGGCAAGGCGGTGCTTGGTGTGCTGCCGACGAGCGTACGCATCGTCGAAGGCGATATGAAGCTCGAAGGCGAAGACCTCGGCAAGCTGCCCCCCAAGGCACGACGCACGCTGATCGGTGCCCGCACGGCGCTGATCCCGCAGGATCCGCTGACCGCGCTCAACCCGTCGCGCCGCATCGGTCCGCAGATGACCGACCGGCTGGTGCGCATCCTCGGCTGGAGCGGCGAGAGGGCGGACAAGCGTGTCCGGCAATTGCTGGACGAGGTGCAGATCCGCGACCCCTACCGCGTGCTGAAAAGCTATCCGCACGAGCTCTCCGGCGGCATGCGGCAACGCGTGCTGATCGCGGCCGCCTTCGCTGCCGAACCACGGCTGATCGTCGCCGACGAGCCGACGACGGCGCTCGACGTCACCGTGCAGAAGCAGATCCTGCGCCTGATCGCTGCGTTGCAACGTGAACACGGCACCGCGATCCTGTTTGTCACCCATGATCTCGGCGTCGTCGCCAAGATCAGTCAGAAGGTGTCTGTGCTCTATGCCGGCAAGGTGGTGGAGGAGGCCGAGACGGCAGCGCTCTTCGCCGCGCCGCAACACCCCTATACGCGGGCATTGATGGCCGCCACCCCGCGCTACACCGACCCGTTCGCCTCGTTGAAGCCTGTAGACGATGCCGTGCTGGCCCGGCTCGCCTCGGAGATCGCTGCCGCCGACCAAGCCTGGAGGCGGCCACATGGCTGAGCCGCTGTTTTCCGTGCGCGGGCTGAAGGTCGCGCTGCCCGACATGACGCGCAAGCCGCTGATCGGACGCGCGCCGCTGGCCCAGATTCTAAAGGGGCTCGACTTCGATCTGCCCAAGGGATCGGTGACCGGCATTGTCGGCGAATCCGGGTCGGGAAAATCGACGCTCGGCCGCGCTTTGGTGCGGTTGCTGGAGCCCAGCGCCGGCAGCGTCACTTTCGATGGCCGCGACATCACGCATCTGCCGGAGGCGGAGCTGCGGCCGTTGCGCCGCAATCTGCAGATGATCTTCCAGGATCCGATGTCGTCGCTCAACCCGCGCCGCACCATCGCCAGCATCGTCGCTGCGCCGCTGAAGCAGAACGGTCTTGGCGACAATTTGAAGGGCCGCGTCGCAGAGGCCCTACAGCGCGTCGGCCTGCCGCAGAGCTTTGCCAGCCGATACCGCCACGAACTGTCGGGCGGCCAGCGCCAGCGTGTCGGCATTGCGCGCGCGCTGGCGCTGTCGCCGAAATTCGTGCTGGCCGACGAGATCGTCTCCGGGCTCGATGTCTCGACGCAGGCGCAGATCCTTACCTTGCTGGAGAAGCTGGCGGCCGAGATGGGCCTCACGGTCGCCTTCATCAGCCATGATCTGTCGGTCATCCGGCGGCTGTGCAAGCAAGTGATCGTCATGCGCGAAGGCGTCATCGTCGAGGCCAGCGCCACCGACGCTTTGTTCGACAACCCCAAGCAGGCCTACACGCGCGATCTGATCGCCGCCATTCCACTGCCTGAAATCGACGCGACCTGGCTGGACATTCCTTCCGCCGCCAAGCCGCCGACATGAAATGCACACGCACGCCGAAAAGCGGGCTTCGGACGTGCGACCGCAAAGACCCAGGTCCCGCCAATGGAGAGGACTGACATGAAGACGACACTTCGAAATGCAACGCTCGCCGCTGCTGTCCTTGGCAGCGCCGGCATGGCCTCGGCGGATTCGATCCCAGGCATGCGCGGGCACGACCATACCGGCATCACCGTCCCCGACATGAAGCAGGCGGTCGACTTCTTCACCGAAGTGGTCGGCTGCAAGAAGGCGATGTCGTTCGGTCCGTTCGCCGACGACAAAGGCACCTTCATGCAGGATCTGCTGGGTGTCGATCCCAAGGCGGTCATCGAGCAGGTCACCATGGTCCGCTGCGGCTATGGATCGAACATCGAACTGTTCAAATACACTGCGCCCGATCAGAAGGATTTGACGCCAAAGAACAGCGACATTGGCGGCTTCCACATCGCCTTCTATGTCGACGACGTCGCCGCGGCCAAAGCCTATCTCGATGGCAAGGGTGTCAAGACGCGCATGGGGCCTCTGCCGGTCAAGGAAGGACCTGCCGCCGGCCAGACCATTCTCTATTTCCAGGCGCCCTGGGGATTGCAGCTGGAAGCGATCAGCTATCCCGACGGCATGGCCTATGAGAAGGGCGCCGAGACGGTTCTGTGGAGCCCGAAGAATCCGGAGAAGTGACATCAGGCGCGCGCTTGCGGGACGACACGCAAGCGCGCCGCCCGATGTCCGTATAATGATTTCGACATAAAACTTTAAGCTTGAAATATCTAGCCGCCGGCGCGATACTCACGAGACAGCAAGCGAAGAGGAGATCGCAGACATGAAGGTTGCGGTTCTCGGCGGCGGACCAGCCGGCCTCTACTTTGCCATTTCGATGAAGTTGAGGGACGCTGCGCACGATGTGACGGTGTTCGAGCGCAACCGCGCCGACGACACGTTCGGCTGGGGCGTGGTGCTGTCGGCCGAGACGCTCGAGAACCTCGCCAAAAATGATCCGGTCAGCGCCGTCTGGATCAAGAAGCATTTTGCTTACTGGGACGACATTGCCGTCATCCATGACGGCGTGCGCACGGTCTCGTCAGGCCACGGTTTCTGCGGCATCGGCCGCAAGCGGCTGCTGGTCCTGCTGCAGCGCCGCGCCCGCGAACTCGGCGTCAAACTGATGTTCGAGACCGATATTGCCGACCCCAAGCCCTACATGGAGACGCACGATCTGGTCGTCGCTGCCGACGGACTGAACTCCAGGGCGCGCAACACCTTCGTCGATATCTTCAAACCCGACATCGACACCCGCAAATGCAAGTTCGTCTGGCTCGGCACCAACCAGAAATTCGACGACGCCTTCACCTTCATCTTCGAGAAGACCGAGCATGGCTGGGTGTGGGCACACGCCTACCAATTCGACAGCGAGACCGCGACCTTCATCGTCGAATGCAGCGAACAGACCTGGGCTGCCTTCGGCTTCGGCGCGATGACGCAGCAGGAATCGATCGCGGTGTGCGAGCGGATCTTCGAAAAGCATCTTGGCGGCCAGGCGCTGATGACCAACGCTAACCATATCCGTGGTTCGGCCTGGATCAATTTCCCGCGCGTGCTGTGCGAGCGCTGGTCGTACAAGAATCTGGCGCTGATGGGCGACGCGGCGGCATCGGCGCATTTCTCGATCGGCTCCGGCACAAAGCTGGCGCTCGAAAGTGCCGTGGCGCTGGCGGAATATGTCGAGACCGAACCGGACCTCGACGCCGCCTTCCGTAGATATGAGGATGCCCGCCGCACCGAGGTGCTGAAGCTGCAATCGGCGGCGCGCAATTCGCTGGAATGGTTCGAGGAGGTCGAGCGCTATCTCGGTCTCGATCCGGTGCAGTTCAACTATTCGCTGCTGACCCGTTCGCAGCGCATCAGCCACGAGAATCTGCGGCTGCGCGATGCCGAATGGCTGGGTGGTGCGGAAGAGTGGTTCCAGCGCCAAGCGGGCGCCGGCGGCAACAGGCTGCGCCGGGCACCGATGTTCGCGCCGTTCAAGTTGCGCGACATGAAACTCAACAACCGCGTCGTCGTCTCGCCGATGGCGCAGTACAAGGCCGTCGACGGCTGCCCGACCGACTGGCACTTCACCCATTATGCCGAGCGCGCCAAGGGTGGCGCCGGGCTCATCTATATCGAGATGACCTGCGTCAGCCCCGAAGGCCGCATCACGCCCGGCTGTCCCGGCTTCTACGCGCCCGAACATGAAGTGGCGTGGAAGCGGCTGGTCGACTTCGTCCACGCTGAGACCGAGGCGAAGATCTGCGCGCAGATCGGCCATTCCGGCGCCAAGGGTTCGACCCGGCTTGGCTGGGAAGGCACGGACGTGCCGCTCGCGTCCGGCAACTGGCCCATCATGGCGGCATCGGCGGTTGCGTGGTCGGCGCAGAATCAGGTGCCGAAGGCGATGGATCGCGCCGACATGGATCTGGTGCGCGGCCAGTTCGTGGCCTCCGCCGAGATGGCCGACCGTTGCGGTTTCGACATGCTCGAGATCCACGCAGCACATGGCTATCTACTGTCGTCCTTCATCACCCCGGTCACCAATCGGCGCACGGATGAATATGGCGGTTCGCTGGAGAATCGCATGCGCTATCCCCTCGAAATCTTCCGCGCCGTGCGCGCCGCCTGGCCGGCGGGAAAGCCGATCTCGATGCGCATTTCGGCCAATGACTGGGTCGGCATCGAAGGCGTGACGCCCGCCGACGCGGTGGAGATCGCGCGGCTGCTGCATGAGGCCGGTGTCGACATCTGTGACGTCTCGGCCGGCCAGACTTCGGCGCTGGCAAAGCCGGTCTATGGCCGCATGTTCCAGACACCGTTTTCGGACCGCATCCGCAACGAGGTCGGCATGGCGACGATGGCGGTCGGCAACATCTATGAGCCGGACCATGTCAATTCGATCCTGATGGCCGGCCGCGCCGATCTGGTGGCGCTGGCACGGCCGCATCTCGCCGACCCTTACTGGACGCTGCATGCGGCGGTGACGCTTGGCGACCGTGGCGTGAAGTGGCCGGATCCCTATCTGCCCGGGCGCGACCAGCTCTACCGGCTGGCCGAGCGCGATGCCGCCGCGGGGCTGAAAGTATGACGGCCGCAACAGCGATCACCGGTAAGCATGCGCTGGTCACTGGCGGCGGTTCCGGCGTCGGCCGGGCCATCGCGCTGGCGCTGGCTAGCACCGGCGTCAGTGTGACCATTTGCGGTCGACGTGAAGCTGAGCTGGCCAAGGTGGCCAGCGAAAGCAAAGGCATTTTCGCCATTGCCGCCGATGTCACCAAAGAGGCGTCGATGGCGTCGCTCTACCAGACGGCGGAAGCCGCACGCGGACCCTTCGATATTGTCGTCGCCAATGCCGGCATGTCCGGCAGCGCGCCGGCGCACAGAACCGCGCTCAGCGACTGGCAGCGGACGCTCGACGTCAATTTGACCGGGGCCTTCCTGACGGTGAAGCCGGCGCTGGCCGGCATGGCCGCGCGGAAATCGGGACGGATCGTGTTCATCGCCTCCACCGCCGGATTGAAGGGCTATGCCTATGTCGCGCCTTATGTGGCCGCCAAGCATGGCGTCGTCGGCCTGATGCGGGCTCTTGCCGCCGAGACGGCGAAATCCGGCGTCACCGTCAACGCGGTGTGCCCGGGGTTTGTGGAAACCGACATGCTGGAAGAGTCCATCCAGCGCATCATGGAAAAGACCGGCCGCTCGGCCGGAGAGGCGCGAACAAGCCTCGCCTCGACCAACCCGCAGGGCCGCTTCATCCAGCCACAGGAAGTTGCCGCCGCCGTGCTGTGGCTGTGCGGCGATGCGGCGGCATCGATTACCGGACAGGCAATCTCGATCTCAGGAGGCGAAACATGGTAGCCGGCCCCCTGCCCGCACCCTCGGGACCCGGCAAGGACCGGCTGCGCCTGTGGATCAGGCTGCTGCGCGCCTCCCGCACGATCGAGGCCGAACTGCGCGAGCGCCTGAAGAAAGAATTCGATACGACCTTGCCGCGCTTCGACGTGATGGCGGCCCTCTACCGCGTGCCGGAAGGCATGCTGATGAGCGACCTGTCGCGCTTCCTGTTGGTCTCCAATGGCAATGTCACCGGCATTGTCGACCGGCTGGTGTCGGAAGGGCTGGTCGCCCGCGCCCGCCGCAATGGCGACCGCCGGACGTCGATGGTGCGGCTGACCGATGAAGGCACCAAGTCCTTTGCCACCATTGCCGCGGCGCATGAGGGCTGGATCGGCGAATTGCTGGGCAAGGTCAGCGAAGAGGATGCGCGCCGGCTGACCGGCATGCTGACCTCGTTCCGCAGCAACTGGGAGGGACGCGAATGACAGGGATGGCCAACATCAAGCCAAAGCATTTCCTGTGGGAAGTCGAGGGCAGGATCGCCAAGGTCCGGCTCGACCGGCCGGAGCGCAAGAATCCGCTGACCTTCGACAGCTATGCGGAACTGCGCGACACATTCCGCGACCTTGTTTATGCCGACGATGTCGACGCCGTGGTGTTCCTCTCCAATGGCGGCAATTTCTGCTCCGGCGGCGATGTCCACGACATCATCGGCCCGCTGGTCAAGATGGACATGAAACAGCTCTTGGCTTTCACCCGCATGACCGGCGATTTCGTCAAGGCGATGCTGAATTGCGGCAAGCCGATCATTGCCGCCGTCGACGGCGTCGCGGTCGGCGCCGGCGCCATCATCGCCATGAGCTCCGATATCCGCATCGCCACGCCGGAAGCCAAGACCGCGTTCCTGTTCACCCGCGTTGGTCTCGCCGGCTGCGACATGGGCGCCTGTGCGATCCTGCCGCGCATCATCGGCCAGGGCCGCGCCGCAGAACTGCTCTACACTGGCCGCACGATGACGGCGGCCGAAGGCGAGCGCTGGGGTTTCTACAACCGGCTGGTCGATGCGGCAGCGCTCGAGGCAGACGCGCTCGACATGGCGGCGCGTATCGTCTCCGGCCCGACCTTCGCCCATGGCATCACCAAGACACAGCTCAACCAGGAATGGTCGATGGGCCTCGACCAGGCGATCGAGGCGGAAGCACAGGCGCAAGCGATCTGCATGCAGACGCGCGATTTCGAGCGCGCCTACAAGGCGTTCGTGGCCAAGGAAAAGCCGGTGTTCGAGGGGGATTGAGGATGATGCTTTCCGTAGAGACGTCGGCRGGACAGCGCCCCCCTCTGTCCTGCCGGACATCTCCCCCACAAGGGGGGAGATCGGCTGTCATTGCCGCTTTCGCCAATCGCCAGCGCTGCAAGATGGGTGCCGGCGTCCAAGCTGCCAATCTCCCCCCTCGTGGGGGAGATGTCCGGCAGGACAGAGGGGGGCGCCGTAGAGCGCAACGCTCCAAATACTGCGGAGGGAGAAATGCCTGACCGCTCCTTCCTCAATTGGCCGTTCTTCGAGGACCGTCATCGCGAACTGGCCGAGCACCTCGAAGCATGGTGCGCGACAAACCTCCCTGTCGATCACCACGATGTCGATGCGGCCTGCCGCGAGCTGGTGCAAAAACTTGGCCGGGACGGCTGGCTGAAGCCGACAGCTGTTGACACCGACAATCCGGCACCCCTCGACGTGCGCACTTTGTGCGTCACCCGCGAGACGCTGGCGCGCCATGACGGGCTCGCTGACTTCGCCTTCGCCATGCAAGGGCTCGGCACCGGCGCGCTCAGCCTGTTCGGCACGCCGGAGCAGCAGCAATGGCTGGCGAAGACGCGTGCCGGCAAGGCGATCTCGGCCTTTGCCCTGTCGGAACCGCGCTCGGGATCGGATGTCGCCAACACCGAGATGACAGCGACCCGCGACGGTGACAGCTATGTGCTGTCCGGTGAAAAGACCTGGATCTCCAATGGCGGCATCGCCGATCTCTACATCGTCTTTGCCCGCACCGGCGAGGCGCCGGGCGCCAAGGGGCTTTCCGCCTTTGTTGTGCCTGGTGACGTCAAGGGCCTTGGCATTGCCGAACGCCTCGAAGTGATCGCGCCGCATCCGCTGGCGCGGCTTTCCTTCGATCAGGTCCGCCTGCCTGCCGCCGCACTGATCGGCAAGCCCGGCGACGGTTTTCGTATCGCCATGTCGGTGCTGGACGTGTTCCGCTCGACCGTTGGTGCAGCAGCGCTCGGCTTCGCCCGCCGCGCACTGGATGAAAGCATCAAGAGGGTGGCCGAGCGCAAACTGTTCGGCGCGCCGATGGCCGAGTTGCAGATGGTACAGGGCCATATCGCCGACATGGCGCTCGACGTCGATGCGGCCGCCCTGCTGGTCTACCGCGCCGCCTGGACCAAGGACATGGGCGCGGCGCGGGTCACCCGCGAGGCGGCAATGGCAAAACTGTTCGCCACCGACAAGGCGCAAGAGGTGATCGACAGAGCGGTGCAGCTGCATGGCGGCGACGGCGTCCGCAAAGGCCATATTGTCGAAAGCCTGTATCGCGAGATCCGTGCGCTGCGCATCTATGAGGGCGCATCCGACGTGCAGAAAGTGGTCATCGCCAGGCAAGTGATGGGCGCGGCCTGACGGCAAGAAATTGGCAGGCATTCGATTTTGAGACTTTGGTTTTTGGGAATACCGGGAGGCTAGAAATGCACGAGATTTTGCAGCCGGAAGGCTGGGCCAAGCCGGTCGGCTACGCCAATGGTGTCGCGGCGCGTGGGCGGTTCATCTTCGTTGGCGGACAGGTCGGCTGGAACGGGCAGTGCCAGTTCGAAACCGATGAGTTTGTCGGCCAGGTGCGGCAGACGCTGCAAAACATCGTCGCGGTGCTGGCCGAGGCAGATGCTGAGCCGCGGCACATCACCTCGATGACCTGGTACTTCACCGACAAGGCCGAATACCTCGCCAATCTCAGGGGCATCGGCGAAGCCTATCGCGAGGTGATCGGCCGGCATTTTCCGGCGATGGCCGCCATGCAGGTGGTGGCGCTGGTCGAGGACCGTGCCAAGGTCGAGATTCAGGCCACAGCCGTTATTCCGGACGAACTCGTTAATCCGGAATAATGAATTCGTTGCTCGCGGAATAATTTATGCGCGCAGCCCCGCCTGCCTCAAAATCGGCAGCACGTGATCGCAGAAATAGGGCAACTCCCTGGTGTAGTTGACGAAGGACAGCGCAATGCCCTGGTAGCCATGTCCGGCAATGGCGGCCATGTCGGCGGCGATGGTTTCCGGCGTTCCGATCAGCGGATAAGTGCCGGCGCCGCCGGCGAAACGCTGCCGGTAGCGGTCATAGGCATGCGGGTCGTGCGATTGCGAGAATTCCTTCTTGCCGGCCATGTGGGCATCGACCGCATCGTGGTCGGCCATATCAACGGCATAGCGCGTGTAATAATCCTGCGCCTCCTCCATCGTCGGGCGGCAGACGACATGCGCCACCGTGTAGACGCCGACGTCCCGGCCAACCTTGTCGGCGCGCTCCCTGATATCGGCGACATGTTTGCCGGCATCGGACATTTCGGAAAAGGTCGTGAACAGGTAGTCGCATCGGGCGGCGGCGAAATCGCGGCCCGGTCCGCCGAAAGCGGCGTTCATGGTCACCGGGCGCGGAACCTGCAGGCTGGCCGGCCGGCTGACGGCTTCCTTGAGGTGATAGTAGGTGCCTTCATAGTCGAGCGGCTCGGCCGACGCATAAAGCTTCTCGAGGATTTCGATCCATTCGGCCGCCTGGTCATAACCTTTCTCGACCAGCGGCGTGCCGAACATGCCGAATTCCTTCGGGTTCCAGCCGCAGACGATGTTGAGGCCGGCGCGACCCTGGGAGATATGGTCTACCGTCGCCAGCGCCTTGGCGGCATAGAGCGGATGCACCAGAGGTACGTGCACGGTCATGAACAGCCCGATCTGCTCGGTGGCCATGGCAAGTGCCGCTGCCCAGGTGAAGGTCTCGAACGACCATTCGCGCACCTTGTTGCGGCCGCCAAAGCCGCGCCAGCGGGCAATCGGCAACATGAACTCCAGCCCGGCGCGGTCGGCAATTTGCGCCGCCGTCAGATTGTCCTGCCAGCTCGCCGTCCAGCGCTCCGGAACATCGGTGATGGCAAGGCCACCATCCGCATTGGTCGAAAAGACGCCGAGCTTCAGTTTGTTGGAGCCGTGCAAGGGATGTGGTTTGTTCATGTCGCGACCTCCCGGCGAAGATCGCACGCTACGGCTCCGCGAAAATATTTCAAGCATGAAATAGCTTCGCCTTGCGATAGTTTGCCGATATGAATTCGGCGGAATGAGAAAGGGATGGGCATGAGCGAGTTTCGTCAGAAATGCATCGGCAAGGCAAACCTCGTCGGCTCCTTTGCTGCCATTCCGCATCCCGTCGCGCTTGAAGTGATGGCGCAGGCCGGCCTCGATTTCCTCTGCATCGACTGGGAGCATGCGCAGATTTCGCGCGACATGATCGAGACCATGGTGCGCGCGGCCGACGTCCATCGCGTGCCGGCGATGGTGCGCGTTCCCGGCCATGCGCCGGAAGCGATCCAGGCGGCTTTGGACAGCGGCGCGCAAGGCGTGCTGGTGCCACGCGTCTCGACCGCGGCACAGGCGGCGATGGCCGTGAAAGCCTCGCGCTATCCGCCACTCGGCGAGCGCGGCGTCGGACCCGGTCGGGCCGCCGGCTACGGCTATCGCATTCCCGAATATCTTGCCGGCGCCAACGACAGAACCGTCGTCGCGGTTCAGGTCGAGACATCGGAGGGCCTCGCCAACATCGACGCGATCGCGGCCGTCGACGGCGTCGACGTGATCTTCGTCGGCCCCGGCGACCTTTCGGTGTCGATCGATGCGATCGGACCGCAAGGCGCTGACAAGCTCAATGCGGCGATCGCGACAATCATCGGCGCGACGATCGCACATGGAAAAACTGCCGGCATATTTTGCGCCAGCCCACAGACTGTCAGCCGCTGGGCAGCCATCGGCGCGAGTTTCTTCGTGCTGGCCAGCGACACAATGTTTCTTGGCGCCGGCGCTGCAGCCAACGGCGCCGCCGCACGCGACGAATTGGCATAGGCTAGCCCGGCCAGGCAAAAAGCGTATCGCAGGCGCAACAGGCCGGCCAAGCTTTTTAAGCTTAAAACTTTCGCCTTGAAAAGCGTCCCACTTTGGATAAGCATTCAAAATCGATGGCGGCTGCCGTGCCGGAGGGGGTTGCCGGCCAGTCCATCGTGGTGTTCGGGTGGGAGGGGTTCAGTCCTTGACGTTCATGCTGCCCCAGTCGTCGTCCAGCGCGCGCTATGCCGTCGATGGCGTGCGCGTCCAGATCCGCTATCTGCACACCGAAAACATCGCCAACCGCTCGACCGCATGGTCGCGGCCATGAATTGACGCCCCGCTGGGAGGTGGGACGGCAAGAAACCGTGCGGGGCCAGCCCCGTTCGATCAACAACCAGAGGGAATACCCCAGAGGGAACACCAATGAAGCTCAACCGTCGCAATCTCATCCTGCTCGCCGCTGCCATCGGCATCGCCGCCGGCCCCGCCACCGCCTATGCCGCCGATGTGCTCAATGTCGGCGCCTACCCGACCAATCCGCCCTTCGAATACAAGAACGAGAGCGGCACTTTCGAAGGCTTTGAAGTCGACATCGTCAACGAAGCTGCCAAGCGCATCGGCATGACGACCGACATCGCCGACCTCGGCTTCCAGGCGCTGTTCGCCGCCACCACGTCGAAGCGCATCGACGTCGCCATCTCGTCGATCACCATCACGGCGGAGCGGCTGAAGTCGCAGTCGTTCACGCAGCCCTATTATGATTCCGACATGGGCATCGCGACGAAGACCGACAGCGCTGTTAACACCGAGGCCGACCTCAAGGGCAAGATCGTCGGCGTGCTGTCCGGCTCGACCGGCGAGACCTGGGTCAAGGCACATCAGGAAGCCGACGGCTTCAGCGACGTGAAGGGTTATGACACGCAGCAGAACCTGCTGCTCGACCTCAGCGCCGGCCGCGTCGACGCCGCCGTCAGCGACATTCCGGGCATGGAATATTCCTTCACCAAGATGAAGGATTTGAAGGTCAAGCAGCGCATCAAGACCGGCGAACAGTACGGCCTGATGATGACCAAGGACCACCCGCTGCTCGGCAAGCTCAACGACGCGCTGACCGCGATGAAGAAGGACGGCACGCTGGCCGCGATCCACAAGAAGTGGTTCGGCAGCGACGCGCCGGCCGATTCCTCGACGGTGAAGGAAATGCCGCTGCCTAAGGCCTGAGTGGCGATGCACTGAGATCGTGCCGGCTTTCCAGGCCGGCACGATTCATTTCACGCTCAGCGCCTGCTGCCGCACAGACCGGCTCACCGTAGGCGACGTCGTTTGGTTTCAACTGGAGCACCCTTTGCTCTGGCGTCGCGGGACACAAAACAGTTCGGGAACGCTCCCATGTCGCTGATCGACACCTTCTTCAATCCCGATGTCATCATGTCCAGCCTGCCGGCGCTGCTGCGCGGTTTCCTGAACACGCTGCTGCTCGGCATCCTGAGCATCGGCATCGGTATCCCCATCGGCCTGGGGATCAGCCTGGTGCGGCTCTATGCGCCGAAGCCGCTGCGCTGGCTGGCGGTCGGCTACACCGACATTTTCCGCGCGCTGCCGGTGCTGGTCGTGCTGATCCTGATCTACTACGCGCTGCCCTTCCTCGGCATCCGCCTGTCCTCCTGGGCCTCCGCCGTGACGGCGTTCGCCTTCATCATGTCGGCCTATTCGGCCGAAGTGTTCCGGTCCGGCATAGAGAGCATTCCGAAAGGCCAGTTCGAGGCGTCGCAAGCGCTTGGCCTGCCGTTCCTTTTGACCTTGCGCAAGGTGGTGCTGCCGCAGGCGATCCGTGTGGTCATCCCGCCGATGACCAGCAACTGCGTCTCGATGTTCAAGGACACCTCGCTCGCCTCCACCGTGGCGCTGCCGGAACTCTTGAAGGAAGCGACCAACGCGCAGTCGCTCTACGCCAACCCCTCGCCGCTGATCGGCGCGGCACTGGTCTATCTCATCTTCCTCTGGCCGATGGTCCGCCTCGTCAGCATGCTTGAAGACCGCTTCAAGACCGAGAAGACGCGCTGATCTCGCCAACCGATCCACTCGCCCAAGTCCTTTGTAGGAGCCTACCCCGTGAACAAGCATCAAACCGACACAGCGAACGCCTCAGCGTTCCCCGTCGACACCATCCGTGCCATGTTTCCCGCCCTGCAGCGGGCCGGCGATTTTATCTTCCTGGACAACGCCGCCGGCGCGCAGATCCCGCAGAGCGTGCTCGACGCGGTGACCAACCATCTGGTTTCGCACAATGTGCAGCGCGGCGGCCGCTATGGCCGCAGCGTCACCGTCGACCAGTCGGTCGCCGATGCCCGGACAAGCGTGGCACTGCTGATCAACGCCTACAGCCCGGCGGAAATCTGCTTCGGCATGAACGCCACCTCGTTCATCCGCCTGGTCAGCCTCGGCATCGGCCAGATGCTTGCCAGAGATTCAACGGGGGAACGTGACGAGATCGTCATCACCGACATGGACCATGACGCCAACATCGCGACATGGCTGGCGCTTGAATCCGCCGGCGCCAAGTTCAAGTGGTGGCGTATGCGCGAGGACGGCAATCTGCATGTCGACGATCTGCGCCCGCTGGTGTCCGACCGCACCCGCCTCGTCGCCTGCACGGTGACGGCGCATTCGATCGGCTCGATCGTCGACGTCGCGTCGGTGGCCGAGATCGCTCATGCCGCCGGCGCGGAAGTGTTCCTCGACTGCGTGCACTACGGGCCGCACGGGCTGATCGACGTGCAGGCCTGGGATTGCGATTATCTCGTGTGCTCCGGCTACAAGAATTTCTCGCCGCATATGGGCTTCCTCTGGGGTCGCTTCGACACACTGAAGCGGCTGCCGACTTTTCGCGAGGATTTCATTCCCGACGAACCGCCCTACAAGGTCGAGGCCGGCACCTTCATCTACGAGAATGTCTCCGGCATGGATGCCGCCGTGCAGTATCTGGAACTGATCGGGCGCAATCTGGCGCCCTCCAACAACCGCTCGCGGCGCGAAAACATCGTCGCCGGCATGGGCGCCATTCGCGACTACGAGCTGCTTCTGGCGCGCGAAATGCTCGCCGTGCTGAAGGGTTGCGGTGCGACCATCTATGGCGTTGCCGACGAGGCCCGCATCAACGAGCGCGTGCCGACTTTCTGCTTCAACATCGGCAAGCTCTCACCGCAGCGGATCGTCGAGGAAATGGCCGAGATGCAGATCGGCATCCGCGACGGCCATATGTATGCACCGCGGCTGATGAAGCGCCTCAACCTGTCGATGGACAGCGGCGCCATCCGCGCTTCGCTGGTGCATTACAACACGGTCGAGGAAATCCACCGCTTCGGCGAAGCGCTGCGCGCGATTATCGCCAAGCTGTCGTGACATGACTGGTCCTGGCGACGCCGATGATGAGAGCGCGAACGGGGCGACGTCTCTTGTTGTCCTCAGCGAGCCGACGCCAGAGGACATTGTCGCCCTGGAAGATGGCCTTTACGGCTTCAACGTCGCTGCGACCGGCGTCGATGACGGCCGCTATCTGTCGATCTTCCTGAAGAGGAATGACGGAACGATCTACGCAGGTCTGCACGGGCACAGTTGGGCAGGCGTGTGCGAAATCAAGACTCTATGGATTGCCGACAGCGAGCGCGGCAAAGGCCTCGGCTCGCGCCTCCTTGCAGCAGCAGAACAGGAGGCTCGGCTGCGCGGATGCCATGTCATCCACCTCGCGTCCTTCACCTTCCAGGCGCCGGACTTCTATGAAAAGCATGGATTTCAGCGGCTGGTGCAACTCGAGGACTTTCCGCGCGGCCACGCCAATGTCCTGCTCGCAAAGGCGCCGATGCCTGAGGCACCCGTCTAGCTGCCCCTGGCTGGCGGCAACCGACCTCAGGCCGCCTTCTTCTTCGCCAACCTCGCCTTGATCGAGGCGACATCGGCGCGCGGCGTCGCGGCAAACAGCGTCTTGGTGTAGCTGTGCTTGGGGTCTGAAAAGACCTCCTCGCGCGAGCCGTATTCGACCGCCTCGCCGAAATACATCACCATCACATCGTCGGCGATGTAGCGCACCACGGACAGATCGTGGCTGATGAAGACATAGGTCAGCTGGAATTCGTCCTGCAGGTCGGCGAGCAGGTTCAGTACCTGCGCCTGCACCGACAGGTCGAGTGCGGAGACCGGCTCATCCAGCACCAGCAGGCTCGGGTTCAACATCAGCGCGCGGGCGATGGCGATGCGTTGGCGCTGGCCGCCCGAGAACATGTGCGGGTAGCGATTGTAGTGCTCGGGTCCGAGGCCGACCTTCTTCAGCATCTTCATAGCGAGGTCGCGCCGCTCCTCGGCCGGCTTGCCAGTGTTGATGAGCAGCGGTTCGCCCAGCACGTCGCCGATCTTCTGGCGCGGATTGAGCGACCCGTAAGGGTTCTGGAAAACGATCTGCACCTTGCGGCGCATCTCCTTGCTCAACCCATCCTTGGCAATGTCGACCTTGTTGCCGTCGATGAACAATTCACCCGACGTCGCGGGATCGATCAGCGTGATGATGCGGGCAAGTGTCGACTTGCCGCAGCCGCTTTCACCGACGATGGCCAGCGTCTTGCCCTTGTCGACGCTGAACGAGACGCCCTTGACCGCATGCACGGTGCGCTGCGCGCGAAACAGCCCGCCGCCGACATGGTAGTCGCGCACGATGTTCTTGCCTTCGACGACCTTGGTCATGCTGCGGCTCCCGAGGGCGCCGGCTCGAACAGCATGTCGGAAACAGTCGGCAGGCGGTCGCCCACGGCGTTCTCCGGCAGCGCCGATAGAAGCGCGCGGGTGTAATTGCTCTTCGGCGATTCAAACAGCGACAGCACGTCGGCCTCTTCCATCTTGCGGCCCTTGTACTGGACGATGACGCGGTCGGCGGTCTCGGCCACCACGCCCATATTGTGGGTGATCATGATCAGGCCCATGCCGTATTTGGCCTGCAGCGAGACCAGCAGGTCGAGGATCTGCTTCTGGATGGTGACGTCGAGCGCGGTCGTCGGCTCGTCGGCGATCAGGAGCTTCGGATTGCAGGCAATGGCGATGGCGATCATGACGCGCTGGCACTGGCCGCCCGACATCTGGTGCGGAAACGAGTTCAGGCGATCAGCCGGCTCCGGAATGCCGACCTGCTGCAAAAGCTCGATGGCGCGCGCCCGGCGCTGCGCACCGTCCATACCCATATGGAAACGCAGCACCTCTTCGATCTGGAAGCCGACGGTGAAGCAGGGATTAAGGCTGGCCATCGGCTCCTGGAAGATCATCGACATGTCCTTGCCGACGATCTTGCGCCTTTCGGCAGGGCTCAGCTTCAGGAGATCGCGGCCATTGAAGCTCATGCGATCAGCGGTGACCTTTGCTGTCCACGGCAAAAGGCCCATCACTGCCAGCATCGAGACCGATTTGCCGGAACCGGATTCGCCGACGATCGCCAGCACTTCGCGCTCGTCGACATGCAGCGAAACGCCATCGACCGCCTTGAACGGACCGGACGCTGTCTGGAATTCGACGACGAGGTTCTGGATGTCGAGCAGCGCCATCACGACCTCCTCAGTTTCGGATCGAGCGCATCACGCAGGCCGTCGCCGATCAGATTGATGGCAAGCACGGTGATCAGGATCGCCAGGCCGGGGAAGGTCACCACCCACCAGGCGCGCAGGATGAATTCACGCGCCGAAGCGAGCATCGTGCCCCATTCGGGAGTCGGCGGCTGGGCGCCAAGGCCGAGGAAGCCGAGAGCGGCCGCCTCGAGGATGGCGTTGGAGAACGACAGCGTGCCCTGGACGATCAGCGGCCCCAGGCAATTGGGCAGGATGGTGCGAAGCATCAGCCTGACATGGCCGGCGCCGGCGACCTTGGCGGCGACGACATATTCGCGGCTTTTCTCGGCCATCACGGCAGCGCGCACCAGCCGTGCGAAATGCGGCTGCAGGACAAGCGCGATGGCCAGCATCGCATTGAACAGGCCAGGGCCGAGGATGGTGACCATCACCAGCGCCAGCAACAGCGACGGGAACGCCAGGATGAGGTCCATGACGCGCATGATCGCCACGTCGACCCAGCCGCGGAAATAGCCGGCCAGCAGGCCGAGCGTGATGCCGCCGGTGAGCGCCAGCGTGACCACGACCGCGCCGATCAGCAGCGAGAAGCGCGCGCCATAGAGCAGCCGCGAGAGGATGTCGCGCCCAACTGGATCGGTGCCGAGCAGATATTGTGTCGAGCCGCCGTCCTGCCAGGCCGGAGGCCGCAGGAATGCGGTCTTGTCCTGGATGTCGGGTGCATAGGGAGCCAGCAGCGGCGCAAATAGCGCCGCCAGGACCAGCAGGATGAAGACGAACAGGCCGATGACGGCGCCGCGGTTCACCGAGAAATAATACCAGAAGGTCCTGAGACCGGTGAGGCGGTCCGGGTTGCCGGCGGCCATTGGGGAGATTTCGGTCGACGGGCTCATCACGCCGCCCTTATGCGTGGGTTGATGACGGCATAGAGTAGATCGACGATCAGGTTCACGGCCATGACGATAAGGGCGATCAAGAGCAGGCCAGACTGCACGACGACATAGTCGCGCTTGGATATGGATTCGACCATCCACCTGCCGATGCCCGGCCAGGAGAAGATCGTTTCGGTAAGGATGGCGCCGGCGAGCAGCGTGCTAACCTGCAGGCCGATGGTGGTGACCACCGGGATGAGCGCATTGCGCAGAGCATGCACGCCGATGACTCGGGCCGACGAAAGCCCTTTGGCTCGGGCAGTCCGCACGTAGTCCTCGCCCAGCACCTCGAGCATGGCAGAGCGCGTCTGGCGCGCTATCACAGCCAGCGGAATGGTGCCGAGCACAATTGTCGGTAGCACCAGATGGCGCAATACCGAGCGAAACGCATCCCATTTGCCGTAGAGCAAGGTGTCGATGGTCATGAAGCCGGTGATCGGCTTGAAGAAGTACTGCAGGTCGATGCGGCCGTTAACCGGTGTCCAGCCGAGATAGCCGGAGAAGAAGATGATCAGCAGCAGGCCCCACCAGAAGATCGGCATGGAGTAGCCGACGAGCGCCGTGCCCATCAGCGACTGGTCGAACCACGAGCCGCGCTTGATCGCCGCAAAGATGCCGGCCGGAATGCCGAGCACCATGGCGAAAATCATCGCGAAGATTGACAGTTCCAGCGTCGCCGGGAAAAGCGTCTTGAACTCTTCCATCACCGGGCGCTTGGAAGAAATCGAAACACCGAAATCACCGGTCACGACCTCGCCGACATAGCGCGCATATTGCTGCCAGATCGGCAAATTATAGCCGAACTGTTCCTTGAGTTCCTCGTAACGAGCCGGCGCCACGCCGTGTTCGCCGGCCATGGCAAGGATGGGATCGCCGGGCAGCAGCCTGACGAAGGCGAAGGCACAGATAGTGATGCCGACCAGCGTCGGGATCAAAAGTGCAATTCTGTGGAGGATATATTTGAGCATGGCGAAGGGGGCGGCGCCCTAGAGCGCCGCCCCACTCAATGTCTTATTCGGCTTTGTCGACGCCGTCGAAGCGGTGAATGCCGAGCGGGTCCATCATGAAACCGCTGACATTCTTGCGCACGACTGCGTAGACTTGGCTATGCGCCAGCAGGAAGGCCGGAGCCTGCTTCTGGAAGACGACCTGCGCCTCTCCATAGAGCTTGGAACGCTCGGCCTGGTCGCTGGTCTTCTTGGCCTTCTGGATCAGGTCCTCGAAGTCCTTGTCGCACCAGCTCGAGTAGTTCGAGACGCCGACGGCGTTGCACGCGAACAGCGTGGCGAAGAAGTTGTCCGGATCGCCATTGTCGCCGGTCCAGCCGATCTGGAACGCGCCGGGACGGTCCTTCTTCTTGCCTTCCGAGCGATACTTGGTCCACTCGTAGTTGACGATCTCCGCCTTGACGCCAACCTTGGCCCAGTCGGCCTGGATCAGTTCGGCGGCGCGCTGGAAGTTCGGGTTATAGGGACGAACGCGATCGGAAGCCCAGAGCTGGATTTCCGTGAGCCCGGCAGCGGCCAGCACCTTCTTGGCTGCATCGGGATCATAGGCGTCGGACTTCACATCCTTGTTCCACGACCACATGGTCGGCGGGATCAGGTTTTCGGCAGGCGTGGCGCCGGCATCCTGGAACAGCGACTTGATCAGAGCTTCCCGATCGATCGCCTGGTTGAGTGCATGGCGCACTTCAGGCTTGTCGAGCGGGGGGATGGTGGTGTTGTAGCTCATATAGCCGATGTTCAGGCCGGCCTGATCCATCAGGGTCACGTCCTTGTTGGCCTTGATCGTGCCGATGTCGGCAGGATTCGGATAGGGCGCGATATCGCACTCGCCGGCGAGCACCTTCTGGATGCGCGCGGTCGCGTCGGGCGTGATGGCGAAGACGAGATCGTCGATCTTCTCCTTGCCATTGAAATAGTCCGGGTTGGCTGCGTAGCGGATGACCGAATCCAGCTGGTAGTCGACGAACTGGAACGGACCGGTGCCGATCGGCTTGGTCGAGAAATCGGCCATCTTGCCGTCCTTCGCCAGCTGGTCGGCATATTCCTTCGACATGATCGACGCGAAGTCCATGCCGAGATTGGCCAGCATCGGCGCGTTCGGCTCGGTCAGCGTCAGCTTGACGGTCAGGTCGTCAACCTTTTCCCACTTGGCGACGTATTTCGGCATGTCCATGCCGGTGTAGTAGTCCCAGGTCAGGTTGGGCAGATACTTGTCGCCGTTCCAGGGGTTTTCCTTGTTGAACTGGCGATCGAAGGAGAAGACGACGTCATCGGCGTTGAGGTCGCGCGTCGGCTTGAAATAGTCGGTGGTCTGGAACTTCACGCCCGGATGCAGGTGGAACGTATAGACCAGGCCGTCGTCCGAGATTTCCCACTTGTCGGCGAGGCCGGGCTCGACCTCGGTGCCGCCATGCTTGAACTCGACCAGACGCGAATAGACGGTACGCGACGAGGCATCGAAATCGTTGCCGCCGGTCGTGGTACCCGGATCAAAATTGGCAGGCGACGCTTCCGAGCAATAGACAAGCGTCTTTGCATTGGCCATGCCGCCCAGGACGCTTGCGGCCAGCAACGCGGCCGCAAAAGCGAGTTTCTTTTTCATTGAGCACTCCCTGATGTTCTTCCAAGCCCCTCTATCAGGCTCGCGAAGCGCGCATATAAGCACCGTTTTTACGGCTTTGGAACACCCCGTTTGCTTACCCCGCGGGAAGCAGGAAAAAAATCCGCCATTTTGCTAAATGGCAGAAAAAATTAGCAGTTTTTTCCATTCACGATATTATTAACGACCGCATTTTTTTATTGATCCGGCATCTGGCGACATCGACGCAACGTCCCGTCTTCCTCCGGCCACGGATGTGGAAGAGACCTGTTCCAAGTGTCGCCGGCGGGAAAGATTTTCGGCGGCAAATCTTTCGGCGCCTTGCCGCAGGGGCAAGACTTGCACGGCCGCCGATAGAGGCAATACATAGATGGATATGCTGGCGGCAGCGGAGGACGTCTCTGTCATTTCGGAGGCGGCGCGGCACAGGCGACCACGAAATATCGAGGGAGGAACGGGTGGCAAAAGCATCGAAGACGACGGCGCCGGCAAAAGCATCAGCCAAGGCGGCCTCGAAGCCAGCCGCCGGCGCTGACGTGCAAGCGAAGCCCGCGGCCAAGGCCGCACCCACGAAGGCAAAACCGGCAGCAAAATCCACCCCGGCTAAAACGGTAGCCAAAACCGCTTCGCCAAAGACCGCCGCGACGAAGGCAGTGCCGCCGAAGGCAGCAGCAGCCAAAAAAGCTGTGGCACCGAAAGCCGCGCCCGCCGCGAAGCCCGTCGAGGCCACCAAGCGGCTGCCGAAGGCACTCACGGAACTTGCCGCCGGCCTGCCCGAAAAACCATGGCTCAAGAGCTATCCAAAAAATGTGCCGACCGAAATCGGTGTGTTGCCCTACAGTTCGATCGGCGATTTCCTGGTCGGCGCCTGCAAGCAATTTTCCGCCCAGCCGGCCTTCACCTGCATGGACAAATCCATCAGCTACGCCGATGTCGAGCAGTTGTCGGCGGCCTTCGGTGCT
The DNA here is from genome assembly GCF_056402995.1 of Mesorhizobium sp. P3_A8. NCBI lineage: Bacteria > Pseudomonadati > Pseudomonadota > Alphaproteobacteria > Hyphomicrobiales > Phyllobacteriaceae > Mesorhizobium > Mesorhizobium sp. P3_A8. The sequence goes on from NZ_JBFUGI010000012.1 coordinate 194,872, forward strand.
TATCTGCAATCGAAGGGGCTGCAAAAGGGTGCTCGCGTCGCCCTGATGATGCCTAACGTTCTGCAATATCCGGTGGCGATGATGGGCATCCTGCGCGCCGGCTATGTCGTGGTGAACATCAATCCGCTGTACACGCCGCGCGAGCTGGAGCATCAGCTCAAGGATTCCGGCGCACAAGCCATCGTCATCCTGGAAAACTTCGCCAACACCTTGCAGGCGGTGATCGCCAGGACCGCGGTCAAGCATGTTGTGGTGGCGGCCATGGGCGACATGCTCGGCGGCCTCAAGGGGACGATCGTCAACTTCGTCGTGCGCCGCGTGAAGAAGATGGTGCCGGCATGGTCGCTGCCCGGGCATGTCAAGTTCAACGTGGCGGTGAAAGCGGGATCCGGGGGCGGCTTCAAGCCGGTCAAGGTTGCAGCCGACGATGTCGCCTTCCTGCAATATACGGGCGGCACCACGGGCGTGTCGAAGGGCGCTACGCTGCTGCACAGCAATGTGCTCTCCAATGTCGTGCAGAACGCGCAGTGGATGGAAGACGCCTATACGATCAAGCCGAAACCCGCGCACCCAAACTTCATCTGCGCGCTGCCGCTCTATCATATCTTCGCGCTGACGGTGAACGCTCTGATGGGCATGCAGCAGGGCGCACGCAACGTGCTCATTCCCAACCCGCGCGATATCCCCGGCTTCGTCAAGGAACTGGCAAAGTATCCGACCCATGTCTTTCCGGGCCTCAACACGCTGTTCAACGCGCTGCTCAACAATGAGGATTTCCGCAAGCTCGACTTCAAGCCGCTGGTGCTGACGCTGGGCGGCGGCATGGCGGTGCAGAAGGGCGTCGCCGAACGCTGGAAGGCGTTGACCGGTTGCCCTGTCACTGAAGGTTACGGCCTCTCGGAAACCTCGCCGGTGGCCACGGCCAACAAGTTCAGTTCCGGCGACTTCACCGGCACGATCGGCCTGCCGCTGCCCTCGACGGAAATCGCTATCCGTGACGACGACGGCAACAATTTGCCGCTCGGCGAGGTCGGCGAAATCTGTATCAGGGGACCGCAGGTGATGGCGGGCTACTGGAACCGGCCTGACGAAACCGCCAAGGTGATGACCAAGGACGGCTACTTCAAGTCAGGCGACATGGGCTTCATGGACGAGCGCGGCTACACCAAGATCGTCGACCGCAAGAAGGACATGATCCTGGTCTCGGGCTTCAACGTCTATCCGAACGAGCTCGAGGAGGTCGTGGCGATGCATCCGGGCGTGCTCGAAGTGGCGGCGATCGGCGTGCCGGACGAGCATTCCGGCGAAGTGCCGAAGCTGTTCATCGTCAAGAAGGACCCGGCCCTGACCGCTGAAGCGATCACCGCTTTCTGCCGCGAGAACCTGACCGGCTACAAGCGGCCCAAATACATCGAGTTCAGGACCGAACTGCCGAAGACGCCGGTCGGCAAGATCCTGCGGCGGGCGCTGCGCGAATAGTGGATGCTGCTGAAGACAATGCGCTCAATCGGGACTCGCGCCTCGACCCGGCCGAATTCATCAAGGCGAACATGCGCCTTGTCAGCGTGCCCGCGCTTCCCGAAATCAGGCTTTACGCCGCCCATCCAGGCAGCGGGTTGAGACGGCTTCTCGGATCTGAAGACGACAACGATACTGACGAAGATACGCCGGAACCACAGCCGCCCTATTGGGCCTATATCTGGGCCGGCGGCGCGGTGCTGGCGCGCCATATTTTCGAGCATCCGCTTTGCGTGGCAGGCCGTCGCGTGCTCGATCTCGGCGCGGGCTCGGGCATTGTCGGCATTGCCGCTGCCAAGGCCGGCGCGCGGGAGGTGATCGCGGCCGAGATCGATCGCAATGGCGTCGCCGCGATCGGCCTCAATGCGGCGGCGAACGGCGTCTCCATAACCGTTTTCGGAGACGACATCACGAAAGGTCCGCCACCGGCGGTCGACCTCGTGCTCGCCGGCGATGTCTTCTACGGGCAGGACGTCACTGAGCGCGTCATGCCCTTTCTCGACCGCTGCCTCGCCGCCGGCATCGAGGTGCTGGTGGGCGATCCGGGCCGGGCCTGTCTGCCGCGTTCACGGCTGCGGCTGCTTGCCGAATACGCGGTGCCGGATTTCGGCGACGCGAAAGACGCAGCCCCAAGGCCGAGCGGCGTCTTTCGCTTCGAGACCGAGCTGGCGGTTAGACCGTCTCCCTGACTCGCGCCGAAAGAAAGTCTGGCAGGTCGGCAACCGAATCCAGGATGACGTCGGCGATCTCGGCCAGCGATTCGCGCGTGCCGGTGCCGGAGAGCACGCCTACCGCGAGACCACAGCCGCCGGCGCGCGCCATTTCGAGATCGTGACGGTTGTCGCCAACCATGGCGATCTCCGCCGCTCTCAGTCCGGTAAGGTCGCAAAAGGCCTGGATGGTGTCGGGCGCGGGTTTGGGGTTGGCCACCGCGTCGTAACCGTAGGCGGCGTCGAACAACTGGGCGACGCCGAGCGTGACCAAGGTCTTTTCCGCGCCGCTGGTGGAATCATTGGTGGCAACGCCAAGCCGGTAGGATCTTTTGTGCAGCGCCGCCAAGGTGTCGACGATGCCCGGCAGCGCCACCGCCATCGTCGAGCCTTGCACCGAGGTGATCTCGTTGAAGCGGGCGACGGCCAGCATCTGGTCCTCGTTCGACAGGCGCGGAAACCAGAGTTCGACAACGTCGAGATTGGTGCCGGAGGCAAAGATCGAGTCGGGCTTGAAGCGCCTGTTGGCGAAATCGAAGCCGGCCGCAGCGAGCAGCCTGTCGGCCTTCCAGCGATCGCCGTCGGCGGCATCCATGGCCATGAAATCGGCGACGCCGAGCCAGGTCGCGTTGAAGTCGACAAGTGTCCCGTCCTTGTCGAACAGTATGCCCTTGATGTCTGCCAAATTTTTCACTCCGAACCACGCAATTGGTGGATGTATCCCACAAGGCCAGCCGTCGATGCGTCACGCTTGGCGGCACTTTCCTTGCCCTCCACGACAGGCAAAAGGCCGGTCGCCAGTTCCTTGCCCAGTTCGACGCCCCATTGGTCGAAGGAATTGATGTTGAACAGCGTGCCCTCGACGAAGACGCGGTGCTCGTAGAGCGCGATCAGCCGGCCGAAGGTGCGTGGGTCGAGCTTGCGATAGAGGATGGTCACCGAAGGCCGGTTGCCGGAGAAGACACGATGCGGCGCTATCTTGTCGACATCGGCCGGCTTCATGCCCTTGGCCAGCATCTGCGCACGCGCCTCGTCCAGCGTGCGGCCCTTCATCAACGCTTCCGATTGCGCCAGGCAATTGGAGAGCAGCAAATCATGCTGGTGCTTGAGTTCGGGCTCGTGGCCGACGGCCGCTGCAAGGAATTCGACCGGGATGAAGTCCGTCCCCTGGTGCAGGAGCTGGAAGAAGGCGTGCTGGCCATTGGTGCCGGGCTCGCCCCAAACCAGAGGCCCGGTCGGCGTCGTCACCGGCGTGCCGTCGAGGGTGACGCCCTTGCCGTTCGATTCCATGTCGAGCTGCTGCAGATAGGCCGGCAGCCTGGACAGGCGCTGGTCATAGGGGATGACCGCGCGGGCCGGATAGCCGCAGATGACGCGATGCCACCAGCCGACCAGCCCCAGAAGCGCCGGAAGGTTCCCTGCGATCGGCGCGGTGCGGAAATGTTCGTCCATCTCGTGGGCGCCATCGAGGAAGGCGCGAAAATTCCTCGGGCCGACGGCGATCATGACCGGCAGGCCGATCGCGCCCCAGACCGAATAGCGGCCGCCGACCCAGTCCCAGAAGCCGAAGACGCGATCGGATTCGATGCCGAACTTGGCCACCAGGTCGAGCGCCGTCGAGACGGCGGCGAAATGCTTGCCGACCGCCTGCTTGCCGAGCGCCTTCTGCACCCAGTCGCGCGCCGTCTGCGCATTGGTCATCGTCTCGACCGTGGTGAAGGTTTTTGAGGCGATGATGAATAGCGTGGTTTCGGCGGACAGGCCCTTCAGCGTGTCATGGATATGGGCGCCGTCGATGTTGGAGACATAGTGCGCGCGCGGCCCGTCATGATAGGGGGCGAGCGCCAGCGTCGCCATGGCCGGGCCGAGGTCGGAGCCGCCAATGCCGATGTTGACGATGTCGGTGATCTTCTTGCCGGTGGCGCCGGCAGCCTTGCCGGAGCGGATCGCATCGGCGAAGGCGCCCATCGCGTCGAGCACGGAAAGCACGTCCGCCTTGACGTCCTGGCCATCGACCGTGACGCCCTTGCCGCTGAGATTGCGCAGCGCCGTGTGCAGCACGGCGCGGTCTTCGGTGATGTTGATCTTCTTGCCGGCGAACATGGCGGCGCGGCGACCCTCGAGATCGGCGGCGCCAGCGAGCTTTTCCAGCAGATCCATGGTGGTCGCGTCGACGGCGCATTTCGACCAGTCGAGCAACAAATTGTCGTCGGTGGCGGAGAATGTATGGAACCGCTGCGGATCGGCGGCGAAGGCCTGGCGCATGCTGGCAGGTGCCGCGGCGCGATGGTCGCGCAAGGCGGCAAGCTGTTTCTGGAAGGCTGACTTATCCACTGGCGGGTAGCTCCTGGCGTTTTGGATGCACCATATCAGACCGGATGTTTCCGGCGCGTGTCGTCGCGGCACAACTATTGAGCCGAACTCCGTGCGGTCAATACGCGGCGATGCCGCATCGCATCACGATGCGATGACACAATGTGTCGATCCGGGAGGCTGCAGCGCCCGATTTCGGCCGGAAGGATCACTGGCATAAATCCCAAAGATCAGAAAAATTGATTGGCGCAACCCCTTGTGCCACCGTTACATTCCACTGGTCCAGCCAAGCGAAAAAAGCTGGCCATCGAGGAACATCTTCCATGCCACAGAGAAACGACACGGCGATATGGTCCGGCCTGTTCCGGATTTCGGCTGAATCCGGCCAGACCCTGCAGGCGCAGATCCGCCAAGCCATCGTGGCCGCCATTCTCGACCGGCAGATCGCTGCTTCGATGCCACTTCCCTCCTGCCGAATCCTGGCCGAAAAACTCGGCGTAGCGCGCGGAACCGTGGTGCTGGCCTTCCAGCAGCTCGTCGACCAGGGTTTCCTGGTGGCGCGCGAGCGGCGCGGGCATTTCGTCAATCCCGACGTGCTGGCGACACCGGCCAAGCCGCACCAGAAGGCGCCTGACCAGGCCAACGAGATCGACTGGAAGGCACGCCGGCAGATCGCCGCCAGCGACATGCCGCCGCCGGCCAAGCACGAGAACTGGATCAAGTCGTCCTATCCCTTCGTCTACGGCCAGTTCGACCCGGCGCTGTTCCCGACCGCCGAGTGGCGCGAGTGCAACCGCATGGCGTTGGCCGTGCTCGAAATCCGCAACTGGGCGTCCGACATGGTCGACCGCGACGATCCGCTCTTGATCGAGCAGATCCAGGCGCGGCTGTTGCCGCGGCGCGGCATCTTCGCCAATCCCGACGAGATCATCGTCACGCTTGGCGCCCAGAACGCGCTCTACATGCTGGCGACGCTGCTGATGACCAAGGGCTCGAAGGTGGCGATGGAAGATCCTGGCTACCCCGACGCACGCTCGATCTTCCGGCTAGCGGGCGCCGAGATCCAGCCGGTGCCGGTCGACCAGTCCGGCATCGTAAGCTCTTCCATCCCCAATGATTCCGGCTTCGTCTTCGTCACGCCCAGCCATCATTGCCCGACCATGGTGCCGTTGTCGGCGGAGCGGCGGCAGGATCTTCTGGCGCGCGCCAACCGGCACAACCAGATCATCATCGAGGACGGCTATGACAGCCAGCTTCTCGACGAGGCGCCGCAGCAGGCGCTGAAGAGCCTCGATCGTTCAGGCCGCGTCGTCTATGTCGGCTCGATGTCGAAGACGCTGGCTCCCGGCCTGCGGCTAGGCTACATCGTCGCCTCTGCTGGACTAATCTCCGAGCTCAGGGCACTGCGCCGTTTCATGCTGCGCCATCCGCCGGCCAACAACCAGCGCGCCGTCGCTTTGTTCCTGTCGCTCGGCCATCACGAGGCACTGGTGCGGCGTCTGTCGAGCGCCTTCGACGAGCGGCGCAAGCGCCTGGTCCATGCGATTTCCGCCTTCCTGCCGGAATGGCGCTCGACCGACTCGGCCGGCGGCACATCGCTCTGGCTCGAAGGGCCACGCGGCACCGATTCCCGCGGTTTGGCCGAGGCCGCCGCCTCGCGCAGCGTGATCATCGAGCCGGGAGACCGCTTCTTCGACCGCACCGAAAAGCCTTCGCGTTTCATGCGGTTGGGCATTTCCTCGATCGCGCTGCAGCACATCGAACCCGGCATCCGCGAATTGGCCACGGCCGCTGGACGCAGGCCCGCTGCCGCCTGATCGCCTTTCACCGGAGCCACCAGCAGTGGCTCCGGCTCCTTTAGCTCTGGCACATGCAACCGGACAGGCTGGCCCATAGGCTGTGCCAATGCCGGCGGCATAGTCGTGGCATAAAGGGGCAGAAGCAGCCGATGGTGGACCAACCGCCGCCCTGTTTCCGAGAAAAGGTGGAGCGTCTCCATGTCAGTGGTTCTTGAAAAGCAGGAAGCGGCGGCGGATCAACGCTCGCGCCGCTCCGGTGGACGCGAAGCGCGTCGCGCCATGCGGGCAGCGCCCTTGGCCGACGACATCAAGCCGGTACGCGCCGGCCTCGAGGGCGGCAGCTACGGACCGCTGAAGCACCATGACCAGGAACGCATCCACGAGGCTGTGCTGACGCTGCTGGAGACCGTCGGCTTCGCCAATGCCATCCCCTCCTGCATCGAGGCGCTGACCAAGGCCGGCGCCACCTATGGCGATGACGGCCGTATCCGCTTTCCGCGCGCGCTGGTGCTCGACACGATCAAGAAGGCGGCACGCAATTTCACCCTGCACGGCCAGGATCCCAAACACGACATGTTGATCCAGGGCAAGCGCGTGCACTACGGCACGGCGGGTGCCGCGGTCCATCTGGTCGATGTCGAGAAGCGCGAATATCGCGAATCGCTGCTGCAGGACATTTATGACGCGGCCCGCCTCGTCGAAGGGCTCGACAACATCCATTTCTTCCAGCGGCCAATGGTGCCGCGCGACATTCCCGATCCGCTCGAAATGGACTTCAACACGCTCTACGCCTGCGTGATGGGCACGTCCAAGCATGTCGGCACCTCTTTCACGGTGCGCGAGAACGTGCAGCCGGCGCTCGAAATGCTCTATGCCATCGCCGGCGGCGAGGAAAATTTCCGCGCACGGCCGTTCGTGTCGAACTCGAACTGCTTCGTCGTGCCACCGATGAAGTTCGCCGAGGACGCCTGCGGCGTGCTCGAGGCCTGTGTCGACGGAGGCATCCCGATCCTGCTTTTGTCGGCCGGACAAGCCGGCGCGACCGCTCCGGCGGCGATTGCCGGCGCCGTGGTGCAAGCGGTGGCCGAAGTGCTGGCCGGTCTTGTCTATGTCAACGCCATCAAGCCGGGACATCCGGCGATCTTCGGCACCTGGCCGTTCGTGTCGGACCTGCGGACCGGCGCCATGTCGGGCGGCTCGGCCGAGCAGGCGGTGCTGACCGCTGCCTGCGCGCAGATGGCGCAATTCTACGATCTGCCGGGCGGTTCGGCCGCCGGCATGACGGATTCGAAACTGCCCGACATCCAGTCCGGCTACGAAAAAGGCATCACCGACGTGATGGCCGGCCTTGCCGGGCTCAACCTCGTCTACGAATCCGCCGGGATGCATGCCTCGCTGCTCGGCTTCTGCCTGGAAAGCCTGATCATCGACAATGACATGCTCGGTCACTGCCTGCGCTGCGTGCGCGGCATCGAGGTGTCAGATGAATCGCTGTCGATCGACACCATCGCAGAGGTCTGCCTGAATGGCCCGGGCCACTACCTCGGCAACGAGCAGACGCTCAGGCTGATGCAGACCGAATATTTCTATCCGGCCGTCGGCGACCGCTTTTCGCCGAAGGAATGGAACGAGAAAGGCCGGCCCGACATCTTGCAGCGTGCGATCATCGAGAAGAAGCGCGTGCTTGCTGAGCGTTTTCCGCGCCATGTCCCAAAACTGCTCGACGACAGATTGCGCACCCGCTTCGGCGACATGATCAAGCTGCCGCGCGCCAATATGGGCGGCTGAGGCGCTCGTCGGAACAAGTTATTCAGAGGCCAACCCGAAACGCTCAACGACCTCGGCGTTGATCAGCTTGGCGTGCAGCGCCATCAGCACGATTTGCGCATCGAAACTGTCGCCGGCCTCGACCGCGGCCTCGATCCGGCGCTCCACGTCCTGCCGCTGCTGCAAGCCATGCGAGCGTTCGAAGGTTTCCGGTCCGGCAATGCAATAGCTGAAGAGCCGCGCCACGTCCGGATAGGCCTGGCTGGGCGGCTCGTCGGGCCAGTGATCCTTCATCAGATTGACGATGGTGAGTTTTACCCCTTCCGGCACAAGGGCAGGATGCAGGTCGGCGCCGCGCAGCGCGTCGTCGAGCTGCCTGAGATCACCCGAGCGGCCGAACATGCCGAGAAAACCGAGGGAAGAGCGTCGTTGCGCCATGATGTTCCAATCCGTTTTTCAACCACTTAAGTGGTCAGCAGGCGGAATACAAAGGCAGGCGGTCTTTGTTTTATGCATGTCGTTCTCCCAAAACCGAGTTCACTTTTGGGCGACATGCATTAGCCACCTACCGCCAGCAGCAAAACACCAGCCAGGGCCGATCCGGCGAGCGTCGGCAGCATGCCGATCTTCAGCTTCAGGATGGCGATCATCGCGGCACAGGAAAGCAGCGCCGCGCGCCAGTCGATCGACGAGAGCACCGGCACATTCATGCCGAGGCTCATTGCGTGCACCTCACGGAAAACGACGTGCAAGGCAAACCACAGAGCGAGATTCATGATGACGCCGACAACAGCGGCGGTGATCGCGCCGAGCGCGGCCGACAATGCCCTGTTGCCGCGCAGCGCCTCGATATAGGGCGCGCCAAGGAAGATCCAGAAGAAGCACGGCGTGAACGTCACCCACAAGGTCAGCAGCGCTCCAAGCGATCCGGCAAGCAACGGGTTCAGTGACCCGGAGTGGCGGAACGCGGCGATGAAGCCGACAAACTGCAACACCAGGATGAGCGGACCTGGCGTGGTTTCGGCAAGCCCGAGACCATCGACCATTTCGCCAGGCGCAAGCCAGCCGAAGGACTGGACGGCTGCCTGCGCGACATAGGCCAGCACCGCATAGGCGCCGCCGAAAGTGACGACCGCCATCAGGCTGAAGAACCTGCCTATCTCGGTCCACACACTGGCAGAACCGGTGAACCACCAGATCACGAGAACAGGCCCGAGCCAGATCGGCAGCCAGATGGCGACTGTGCGCGGTGCATGCCATCTGGTCGGTTTGACATGGGTCAGTTCGCCGCGCTCGAACATCAGGTCGACCGCACCCTTGCTATCGGCGACCGCACCCTTGCCATGCGCGGATCCGGAAAACAGGCCGGGAGCAACGCGGTCTCCCAGCCATCCTGTCAGGCCCGCCAGCAGGATGATGAGTGGAAACGGCACATTCAACGCATAGATGGCGATGAAGGCGGCAACAGCGATCGACACCATGGCTGGGTTTTTCAGAGCGCGCCGTCCGATGCGGATCACCGCCTCGATGACGATGGCAAGCACCGCCGCCTTCACCCCGAGGAAAAGCGCCTCGACGAGCGGCACATCGCCATAGAGCACGTAGAGGCTGCTCAAGATCAGCATGACGATCGCGCCGGGCACGACGAACAGGATGCCGGCGACGAGGCCGCCGAGTGTCTTGTGCAGCAGCCAGCCGATATATATGGCGAGTTGCTGGGCTTCCGGACCAGGCAGCAGCATGCAGTAGTTGAGCGCATGCAGGAAACGCTGTTCGCCGATCCAGCGCCGCTCCTCGACCAATTCCCTGTGCATCAGGGCGATCTGCCCGGCCGGTCCGCCGAAGCTAAGCAGTCCGATCTTCGCCCAGACCTTCACGGCTTCGGCAAAGGTCGGCGCAGCCGGCGCCTCGACGTTGCCCGACCTATGGGCAGGCACAACAGCACTCATGACTGTTTGCCTGCGCTGGGCCAGTTGTGCGTTTCCTCGGTGGCGTCTCGACACCAGCGGAAGAACGCATCGTAAAGCAGAATGCCTGCTTCCAACTGTTCCAGATCGTCGCGAAACATCCGCGACAGGCCGAGCGAGGCAGCCAGAAAGCCGGCGGCCTGGGGCACAAGGTCGAGGCTTGCAGTGTCGGCGGCGCGCACGATCAAGGCAAGGCGATCGAGCGCGGCTGATTCCAGCCCGAACTCCTCGATCATCGTATCAAAGGTGCAGCGTTCGCCGCGATGGCTCCAGAACACAGTGTCGATGTCGAAAGGCACGGCCTTGAAGCGGTCGGCCACGGCAGCCACCTCGGCCGCCTCGACAAACAGGAAGACCGCGTGCGGGTCGACGAAACGCCGGATCAGCCAGGGGCAAGCGATGCGATCGACCTTTGGGCGCGACCGCGTCACCCACACCGTGCGGCCTTTTTCGTCGCGCGGCGGCAAATTTTCGGTGCGGATCAAAAGCCCATTTGCGTCGCGCCAGGCTTCGAAGCCGCCTTCGAGGGATTCAGCGGAAATTCCCTCGTGCCGCAGCCATGCGGCCACGCCTTGCGAGAGTTTTTGACCTTTCTGACAGACGACCGAGACTTGCCTGCCGGCGAAATCGGGGGCCCATGTCGAAACGGTTTTGAAATTGCGTCGGCATGAGGCCGGCAGCAAGCGCGGATCGGCGTCGAAATCCTCATCGATGCGAACATCGATGATGACGGGCGCACCCGGCAGACCGACCAGACGGGACAGTTGCGATAGGGTGATAGCGGTTGTTGACGGCATGGCGTCCACCTCCTGATAGAGAAGCTTGGACGCGAACGTTGGGCTGACGCCTCACGGGGTCGTCGCGATGCACCCCTTGGTCATGATCGTGGATTTGTTGGGCGCGCTTGTCAAGGATGACAAACGGCGGCTTGATCCAGATCAAGCCGCCGTTTGTCGTTAATGTAAGTACTTGCGCACAGATACTGTTCTCCGGAGCAATCAAATGATTGCCCCCGGAGCAATCAGTGATTGTCCCTGGGGACGCCGCTGGTGTGGGCGACATCCTGGTATTTCACCGCCGGCTTCAGCACCATTCCCTGGTCGAACTGGTCGACCATGCCGCGCTGGATTTCCTGCCATGGCGTCTGGTGCTTGGGATAGTGATAGCCGCCATTGCCCTGCAGCGCCGCGCGTCGCTTGGCGATCTCGTCGTCGCTGACCAGGATGTTGGCGGTGCCCTTCCTGAGATCGATGCGGACGCGGTCGCCGGTCTTGAGCAGCGCCAAGCCGCCACCTATTGCCGCTTCCGGCGAGGCGTTGAGGATCGACGGCGAGCCCGACGTGCCCGACTGGCGGCCGTCGCCGATGCAGGCCAGCGCGTGGATGCCCTTCTTGATGAGATAGGCCGGCGGCTGCATATTGACGACCTCGGCACCGCCGGGATAGCCGACCGGGCCGGCGCCGCGCATGAACAGGATCGTGTGCTCGTCGATGCCTTGCGCCGGATCGTCGATGCGGGCGTGGTAATCCTCGGGGCCGTCGAAGACCATGGCGTTGCCTTCGAAGGCTTCCGGATCCTTCGGGTTGGACAGATAGCGCTCGCGGAATTCCGGCGAGATGCCGCTCATCTTCATGATCGCCGACTCGAACAGATTGCCCTTGAAGTTGATGAAGCCGGCATTGGTCTTCAGCGGCTCGGCAACGGTGCGGATGACATCGGTATTCTCGTTGGCGACGCCCTCGCAATTGTCGCCGATCGACTTGCCATTGACGGTCATGGCTTCGGGATAAGGCAGCAGTCCCGCCTTCATCAGTTCGGCAATCACGGCGGGCACGCCGCCGGCATGATGGTAATCTTCGCCCAGATATTCGCCCGACGGCTGCAGATTGACGATGAGCGGCACCTTGAGGCCGATCGCCTGCCAGTCGTCATTGTCGAGCGGCACGCCGAGATGGCGGGCAATGGCGTTAAGGTGGATCGGCGCGTTGGTGGAGCCGCCGATCGCCGAATTGACGACGATGGCGTTTTCGAAGGCCTTGCGCGTCATGATGTCGGAGGGCTTCAAATCCTCATGCACCATCTCGACGATGCGCTTGCCGGTCTCGTAGGAAATCTGGCCGCGCTCGCGGTATGGCGCTGGAATGGCGGCCGAGCCGGGCAGTTGCATACCGAGCGCCTCGGCCAGCGAATTCATCGTGGTGGCGGTGCCCATGGTGTTGCAGTAGCCAGTGGAGGGCGCCGAGGAGGCGACGATATCCATGAATTCGTCATAGCCGATCTCGCCGGCCGACAGGCGCTGGCGCGATTCCCAGACGATGGTGCCGGAGCCGGTGCGCTTGCCCTTGTGCCAGCCATTGAGCATCGGGCCAACCGACAGCGCGATGGCCGGAATGTTGACGGTGGCCGCCGCCATAAGCAGCGCCGGCGTGGTCTTGTCGCAGCCGATGGTCAGCACGACGCCGTCGAGCGGATAGCCGTAGAGCACCTCGACCAGGCTGAGATAGGCGAGGTTACGGTCAAGTGCCGCGGTCGGGCGCTTGCCGGTCTCCTGGATCGGATGGCAGGGGAACTCGAAGGGAATGCCGCCCATCGAAACGATGCCTTCGCGCACGCGCTTGGCGAGTTCGATATGGTGCCGGTTGCAGGGCGACAGATCCGAGCCGGTCTGGGCGATACCGATCAGCGGCTTGCCCGACATCAGCTCGGCACGCGTCAGCCCGTAATTCAGGTAACGCTCCAGATAGAGCGCCGTCATGCCCGGGTTGTCGGGGTTGTCGAACCACTCCTGCGAGCGAAATTTCTTCTTTCCTGTGGGGGCGCCAGCCATCATGGTCTCCGTATTTGTATGACAAATCGATATGACAACGCGCGGATGCAGGCAAGGGGCAGGCGCGATCTGAATCGGGACTTTGGTGCGATAGACACGCACCCAGCCGTGCGTTAGGCCTTCGGACAGTCTTGTCGGGAGGTTTTCATGGCTTTGGTGATCGAAGGCGAGGAGCGCATTGCCGCACCCCTGCAAAAAGTGTGGGAAGCGCTGAACGATCCCGAGGTTTTGAAGGCAACCATCCCCGGCTGCCAGACCCTCGAGATGAAGTCACCAACCGAAATGACCGCGACAGTGGTATTGAAGATCGGGCCGATCAAGGCGACCTTCAACGGCGAAGTGACGCTGAAGAACCTCAAGCCACCGCATTCCTACACCATCCAGGGCGAAGGCAAGGGTGGCATTGCTGGCTTTGCCAAGGGCGGCGCCGACGTGACGCTGACGGCGGACGGGCCGGATGTCACTGTGTTGAAATATGCGGCCAAGGCAGAAGTCGGCGGCAAGATCGCCCAGCTCGGAAGCCGGCTGATCGAATCGACCTCCAAGAAACTGGCCGGGCAGTTCTTCTCGAATTTTGGCGAGAAAGTCGGCGGCTGAGCCCATGAAGGGCAGAAATCACTCGAAGACGATGCTCGGCACCGCCGCTTCGGCCGCGCCGCGTTCCTCATTGACCCTGTCCCAGACCTTGGCGGCGATGTCGCGATAGGTTTTCGCCGTGGCGCTGTCGGGCTTGGAGACAACGACCGGCTCACCGGCATCCGAGCTTTCGCGGATGCCCATTTCCAGCGGCACCTCGCCAAGGAAGGTGACGCCGAGGCGTTCGGCCTCGCGGCGGGCGCCGCCATGGCCGAAAATGTCATAACGCTTGCCGGTGTCCGGGGCGATGAAGTAGCTCATGTTCTCGACGATGCCGAGCAGCGGCACGTCGACCTTCTTGAACATATTGAGGCCCTTGCGGGCGTCGATCAGCGCCAGGTCCTGCGGCGTCGAGACAATGACGGCGCCGGCCAACGGCACCTGCTGCGCCATGGTCAGCTGGGCGTCGCCGGTGCCGGGCGGCATGTCGACGACGAGCACGTCGAGCCGGCCCCATTCGACCTCGCGCAGCATCTGCGTCAGTGCCGACATCACCATCGGGCCGCGCCAGATCATCGGCGTCTCCTCATCGACGAGGAAGCCCATCGACATCACCTTGAGGCCGTAATTCTCCATCGGTTTCAGTATCTTGCCGTCAACCGTCTGCGGCCGGCCGTGGATGTTGAGCAGCTTCGGCATGGACGGGCCATAGATGTCGGCGTCAAGCACGCCGACGCGCAAGCCATTCGCGGCAAGACCAAGCGCGATGTTGACAGCGGTGGTCGACTTGCCGACGCCACCCTTGCCGGAAGCAACCGCGATGATCGCCTCGATGCCGGGCACGCCACGCTTGCCCGAGCTTTGCGAGGCTGGAGCGTGCGGAGCGGGGCGCGGCGCGGCGGGCTGAGCCGGCGGCGCTGGCCTGGGTGCGGGGCGCACTGGCACCGGCGCCTCCATGCCGCCCCCCTTTTTCTCCGCCGTCAGCGCCACGACGGCGCCGGCGACGCCGGGGATAGCCTTGACGACGCGCTCGGCAGCGGCGCGCAACGGTTCCATCTCCTGCGCGCGGGCAGCCGGAACAGTGATCGAGAAGAACACTTTCGAATCAGCGATGAAAATCTCGGAAACCATGCCGAGGTCAACGATGTTGCCGGTGAAGTCCGGCCCGTTGACCGTCTTCAGACGCTCGGTGACGATTTCCTTGGTGACGGACATGGCAGTTTTTCCTTACGCAGCTTGCGCCTGAGATAATGCAGTTTCCGGACAGAACCAAGCCGTGGAGCAATGGCTGCCTCGGCGTGCCAGGAAAAACGACCGGGCTTGTCGGACTTCATCCCCGCTAAACGTCTTCCAGATGATCGAATGCCGGTGCGGTCAGCAATCGGGCCAGCCGGCGGTCGTCAAACAATCGAGGCGACCTATTTCAACGATCAGCACGGGACCGACAATCGGAGAAGGAGGCGACCATGCTCGCAAACAGCAACGCAACGGCCAATCTGGCGGTGAAGGACCTGGCGAAGGCGAAGGCCTTCTACGAGGGAACACTTGGCCTGACACAGGTACACGATGAGGGCGGTGAACTGATTGTATACAGAAGCGGCGACACCGCCATCAACGTCTATCACTCCCAATTTGCCGGAACCAACAAGGCGACAGCGGTGACCTGGATGGTTGGCGGCGAGATCGGCAATGTCGTCAAAGCGCTGAAATCGAAGGGCGTCACCTTCGAGCATTACGACATGCCCGGCCTGACGCTGGAAGGCGATATCCATGTCGGCTACGGGATGAAGGTCGCATGGTTCAAGGATCCTGACGGCAACATCCTGAACCTCGTGGACAAATAGGCTTCGGCGCGCCGCGTCAGCCTGCCAGGTTTGTGACGAAATAGGTGAGAGCCGAAATCGCCGCCGTCGCCGGCAAGGTGACGATCCAGGCAATGACGATGTTGCCGGCGATGCCCCAGCGCACCGCCGAGACGCGGCGGGCGGCACCGACGCCGATGATGGCGCCGGTAATCGTATGCGTGGTCGATACGGGAACGCCGAGCCAGGTGGCGGCGAACAGCGTGATGGCGCCGCCGGTTTCGGCGCAGAAGCCTTGCATCGGATTGAGCCGGGTGATTTTCGAACCCATCGTGTGGACGATGCGCCAGCCGCCGAACAGCGTGCCGAGCGCCAGCGCCGACTGGCAGGTCAGGACGACCCAGAGCGGCACGTAGAACGTCGTGCCGAGCATGCCTTGCGAATAGAGCAGCACGGCGATGATGCCCATCGTCTTCTGGGCGTCATTGCCGCCATGCCCGAGTGAATAGAGCGAGGCGGAAAAGAATTGAAGGACGCGGAAGGTGCTGTCGACGGCGAATGGCGTCTGGCGCACGAACAGCCAGGAAACCACAAGGATGAGGACGAGCGCCAGGACAAAACCAGTCGCCGGCGAGAGCACGATCGCGGCGACCGTCTTGCCAAGGCCCGACCAGACGATGGCACCGGTGCCCGCCTTGGCGACGCCGGCGCCGACCAGCCCACCGATCAGCGCGTGCGAACTGCTCGACGGAATGCCGGCAATCCAGGTGACGATGTTCCAGACAATGGCGCCGACAAGGGCCGAAAAAATCACCGCCGGTGTGACGATGCTGACGTCGACGATGCCCTTCCCCACGGTTTCGGCGACATGCAGGCCGAAGAACATGAAGGCGATGAAATTGAAGAAGGCCGCCCACAGCACCGCGTATTGCGGCCTGAGCACGCGTGTGGAGACGATGGTGGCGATGGAATTGGCCGCATCGTGCAACCCGTTGAGAAAATCGAAGAACAGCGCGACGGCGACGAGGCCGACCAGCAGGGGAAAGGCGATGGTGGCTTCCATTGCCTAGACGTTCTCGATGACGATGCCGCTGATTTCGTTGGCGACGTCCTCGAAACGGTCCACCACCTTCTCCAGCTGGCCGTAGATCTCGCTGCCGATCAGATAGGCCATCGGGTCGCTGCCGCCATGCCGCCTGAACAGGTCTTTCAGCCCTTGCTCGTGCAGATCGTCGGCCCGGCTTTCGACGCGCATGACCTCTTCGGCAATGGCGTTGAGGCGCACCGTGTGCGTACCGACCTTGGCGAGCAGCGGGATGGCCTCGGCCACCAGCTTGGCGGCGGCGACGATAACGCCGCCCATTTCCTGCATCAGCGGGTCGAATTCCTTCTTTTCGAACAGTCTTACCGTCTTGACGGTCTTGTGCATCATGTCGATGGCGTCATCCATCGACTGGATCAGATCCTTGATGTCGCCGCGATCGAAAGGCGTGATGAAAGAGCGCCGCACGGCAAGCAGGACTTCCGCCGTGATATGATCGGCCTCGTCCTCGAGTTCGACGATCTTCTGGCACCAGCGGTCGATGTCCTTGCCCTGGAGAAGCTGCTGCAGCGCCTCCGCGCCACCGACCACCGTACGGGAATGGCGCTCGAACAGGTCGAAAAAACGATCTTCGCGTGGCAGCAGCTTACGGAACCAGCCCAGCATTGTCGATCTCCCGGTTTCATCCCCATAACGCCGCATCGCCTCAGAGGGAACAGTAAGCCGGCTCAAATATGTGGATTGAGCGCCCCGACCGCCGGGCCCGGTCAATCGAAGGCGAGTTCCAGACGCCTTTCGGCCTGGGCGACGACCCGGCATTTCGCCTCGAACCGATCCGCCCTGATGGCCAGCACAAACTGGCCGGGAATGCCGGCGATATTCGAAACGTCGATGGTGGCGCCATCCTCGCCGAGACTGCGAACCGTGCAGTCGATGGTCGACATGCGGGCGTTGAAGACGATCTGGCCGGCCTTCAGCACCCTGCGCCGTGGCCGCGCCTGATCCCCCACGGGGGGATTCCACGCCGTGGTCCGGTTGCGGCCGGCGTGTTTCGAGCGATACATAGCCGCGTCAGCGCGCTCGATCAGCTCCTGCAGGCTGCTTGTCGCGGGATCGAACGCGGCGACACCGAAGCTCGCGGTGACCCGTATCTCATCCGTGCCGTGCGCAAGCCGCATGGCCTCGATGGTGCCGCGCAGCCGCTCGGCGGATTCAAGCGCGCCGTTGCGGCCGGCGTAGAGAAGCACCGCGAATTCCTCGCCGCCTACGCGGCCGAATATGTCGACGTCCCGCAAGATGGCGCTGCATTGCCGGGCTACACCAGTCAGAACCTCGTCGCCCGCGGCATGGCCGAAATTGTCGTTGACCGATTTGAAATGGTCGACATCGAAGACGATGCAGGAGAAGTCGAAGCGCTGCCGCTGCGCCAGCGCAAAGGCCCTGCCGCCCTGATCGATGAACGCGCGGCGCGACAGCACACCGGTCAGCGCATCACTGGAGGCATGCTGGCGCAGTTCCAGCTCATCCATGGCAAGATCGGCAAAATCCTGGAGGATTGCGATGTCGCGGTCGTCAAATTCCCTCGGCGCGTAGCCGATCGCGCAGACGCTGCCGATGTTGTGGCCATCCCGGCTGCGCAAAGGCACGCCTGCGTAAAAGCGGATATGGGGATCGTTCGTGACGAGGGGATTGCCGGCGAAACGTGGATCCTTCGTCGCGTCAACGACGATCAGCGGCTCGTCCTGAAGGATCGTGTACTGGCAGAATGTGTCCTTGCGTGCGACTTCATTTGTCGCCAAGCCCTCGCAAGCCTTGTACCATTGGCGGTGCCCGTCAATGACCGAGACGATGGCGATCGGGACATCGAAGACAGTCTTGATCAATCGCGTAATGCGGTCGAACGACGCTTCGCGCGGCGTATCCAGAATATCGAAACGCTCGACAGCCCGAAGCCGCGCCGCCTCGCGCAGGTCGGCAGCGGAAGGCGCTTGTATTTCCGGCGGATGCTCCTGGAGCATGCGAACCAACCTATCTTCGGCGCCCCTGCCGCGATACCCGCATCGACCATGATGGCAAGCCAAATATTATCAATTGGTTATTGGCTGTTGCCACTATCGGCTGCCTCATCCACGATGATTAACGAGTGGCTGAGCGGCGCGACGTTGCAGACACGCGAAAAGGGCTCGCGGCATGATCGACAAACTCGAATTCTTCATCGCACTGGCCAAGGAAGAGCATTTCGGCCGGGCGGCGGAAGCGTGTGGGGTCACCCAGCCGACCCTGTCGGCCGGCATCAAGCAGTTGGAGGGTCAGCTCGGCGTCATGCTGGTCAATCGCGGGTCGCGTTTCCAGGGGCTGACGCCGGAGGGCAAGCAGGTGCTGGTCTGGGCGCGCCGCATCGTCGGCGATTCGAGGACCATGCGCGAGGAAATGCGCGCGGCGCGCCATGGTCTTTCCGGGCGCATCCGCATTGCCGCCATCCCGACGGCGCTGGCCATGGTGGCGCGGCTGACGACGCCGTTTCGCGAAAAGCACCCGGGTGTCACCTTCTCGGTGCTGTCGCGCACCTCGATCGAGGTGCTGTCGCTGCTCGGCAATTTCGACATCGACGCCGGCATCACCTATCTCGACAACGAGCCGCTCGGGCGGGTGACCAGCGTCCCGCTCTATGACGAGCGCTATCAGCTGATCACGGCGGTCGGAAACCCCTATTCCGACCGCGACAAAGTGACATGGGCCGAGATCAGCCAGTTGCCGCTCTGCCTTTTGACGCCGGACATGCAGAACCGCCGCATCATCGACCAGCATCTTGCCGAGGCCGGCGTGCAGGTGCGGCCGACGCTCGAATCCAACTCGATGATCGTGCTGTTCTCGCATATCCGCACCGGCAAATGGTCGTCGATCATGCCGCTCAACCTCGCGGAAACATTCGGCTTTTCCGAGCCGATCCGGGCCATTCCGATCGTCGAGCCCGATGCCAGCCACACGGTCGGGCTGGTGGCCACGCCGCGCGAGCCGCACACGCCGCTGGTGCAGGCGCTGCTGGACGAGGCGATGGCGCTGGCAGACGATTTCCGCACCCATCGCTAGGGTAGAGAAAGGCGGCTGAGCGGGCTTGATAGAAAATTTCTATCAAGCGACGGATCAGCTTTATTGATTTCGCGGGTTTCCTCTGTTTTTGTAACGACTTAGCGCTAGAACGCTACCGACCAGGGAGGGCGCTGCATGACGATGCAGCCTGCAAGTACCGAGATCGCATCGCGCACGGCGGCGATCATCCAAGAGCTTAAAGGCCTCGAAGGCCCGCTGCTGCCGATCCTCCACGGCATCCAGGAAGAGTTCGGCCATGTGCCGCAGGCCTCGCTGCCGGTCATCGCCGAAGCGCTGAACATCTCGAATGCCGAAGTCCACGGCGTCGTCACCTTCTACCATGACTATCGCAGCCACCCGGCCGGCCGGCATGTGCTCAAGGTCTGCCAGGCCGAGGCCTGCCAGTCGATGGGTTCGGATGCGGTTGCCGCCAAGCTCAAGCAGCTGCTGGGCATCGGCTTCCACGAAACGACCCGCGACGGCCTGGTGACGCTGGAGCCAGTCTATTGCCTCGGCCTGTGCGCCTGCGCGCCCTCGGCGATGCTGGACGGCGAGGTGATCGGCCGCCTCGACGACGAAAAACTCGAAGAGATCGTCGCGGAGATGCGCTCATGATCCCGCGTATCTACATTCCCGGCGATTCCGGCGCGCTGGCGCTGGGTGCAGAAAAGGTCGCCAAGGCGATTGCAAGCGAAC
The DNA here is from genome assembly GCF_056402995.1 of Mesorhizobium sp. P3_A8. Lineage (NCBI taxonomy): Bacteria > Pseudomonadati > Pseudomonadota > Alphaproteobacteria > Hyphomicrobiales > Phyllobacteriaceae > Mesorhizobium > Mesorhizobium sp. P3_A8. The sequence goes on from NZ_JBFUGI010000012.1 coordinate 214,979, forward strand.
TCGCCGAACGCGGCATCGAGGCAAAGATCGTGCGCAACGGCTCGCGCGGCGCCTATTTCCTCGAACCCATGGTCGAAGTGGCGACCGAAAAGGGCCGCGTCGCCTACGGGCCGGTCAAGCCATCCGACGTCAAGAGCCTGTTCGACAGCGGCTTCCTCACCGGTGGCCATCACAAGCGCTGGCTCGGCGCGCCCGACAAGATTCCGTTCCTGGCCAAGCAGACCCGGCTGACCTTCGCCCGCTGCGGCATCAACGACCCGCTGTCGCTCGACGCCTACAAGTCGCTCGGCGGGCTGAAGGGCCTGCAGAACGCTGTCGCCATGGCGCCGGCCGATGTCGTCAAGCAGGTTACCGAGTCCGGCCTGCGCGGCCGAGGCGGCGCCGGCTTCCCGACCGGCATCAAGTGGAAGACGGTGCTCGATACGACCGCCGACAAGAAGTACATCGTCTGCAACGCCGATGAAGGCGACAGCGCCACTTTCGCCGACCGCATGATCATGGAAGGCGACCCCTTCGTGCTGATCGAAGGCATGGCGATTGCCGGTGTCGCCACCGGCGCGACCAAGGGTTTCGTCTATATCCGCTCGGAATATCCGCATGCGGTGGCAATGATGAACAAGGCTGTCGAGGTCGCCCGCAAGGCCGGCGTGCTCGGCGTCAACGTGCTGGGTTCGCCCAATGCCTTCGACATCGAAATCCGCGTCGGCGCCGGCGCCTATGTTTGCGGCGAGGAAACCTCGCTGTTGAACAGCCTGGAAGGCAAGCGCGGCGTGGTGCGCGCCAAGCCGCCGCTGCCGGCGATCCAGGGCCTGTTCGGCAAGCCGACGGTGATCAACAACGTCATCAGCCTGGCCTCCGTGCCCATCATCATGGACAAGGGTGCCGCCTTCTACAAGGATTTCGGCATGGGCCGCTCGCGCGGCACGATCCCGATCCAGATCGCCGGCAACGTCAAGTTCGGCGGCCTGTTCGAAGCGGCCTTCGGCATGACGCTGGGCGAAATCGTCGATGACATCGGCGGTGGCACGGCAACCGGCCGGCCGGTGAAGGCAGTACAGGTCGGCGGGCCGCTCGGTGCCTATTTTCCGCGCGCGCTGTTCAATACGCCGTTCGACTATGAAGCCTTCGCCGCCAAGGACGGGCTGATCGGCCATGCCGGCATCACCGTGTTCGACGACACCGCCGACATGTTGAAGCAAGCGCGCTTTGCCATGGAATTCTGCGCCATCGAGAGCTGCGGCAAGTGCACGCCCTGCCGCATCGGCTCGACGCGCGGCGTCGAGACCATCGACAAGATCGCCGGCGGTATCGAGCCGGAAAAGAACATCGCGCTGGTCACGGACCTCTGCAACACGATGAAATTCGGTTCGCTCTGTGCGCTGGGCGGCTTCACGCCTTACCCGGTGATGAGCGCGCTCAACCATTTCCGCGATGATTTCAAGCCGGCGCCTGTCGCCGAAGCAGCAGAATAGGAACCTCGCTATGGGTCTCATTCAGGAAATCGACTTCGGCACACCGGCCTCGACCTCGCAGAAGCAGGTGACGCTAACGGTCGACGGTTTTTCGGTCACGGTGCCGGAAGGCACCTCGATCATGCGCGCCTCGATGGAGGCCGGCATAAAGATCCCGAAGCTGTGCGCCACCGACATGGTCGACGCCTTCGGCTCCTGCCGGCTTTGCCTGGTCGAGATCGATGGCCGCAACGGCACGCCCTCCTCCTGCACGACGCCGGTGGCGCCGGGTATGGTCGTGCACACCCAGACCGGCAAGCTCAAGGACATCCGCCGCGGCGTGATGGAGCTCTATATTTCCGACCACCCGCTCGACTGCCTGACCTGTGCCGCCAATGGCGACTGCGAATTGCAGACACAGGCCGGTGTCGTCGGCCTGCGCGACGTGCGCTACGGCTACGAAGGCGACAACCACGTCTTCAAGAAAAACGACGGCGCGGAAAACTTCAAATGGATGGCGAAAGACGAGTCCAACCCGTACTTCACCTATGATCCGTCGAAGTGCATCGTCTGCTCGCGCTGCGTGCGCGCCTGCGAGGAAGTGCAAGGCACCTTCGCGCTGACCATCGAGGGCCGCGGTTTCGGCAGCCGGGTGTCGCCCGGCATGCACCAGCTGTTCATCGATAGCGAGTGCGTCTCGTGCGGCGCCTGCGTGCAGGCCTGCCCGACGGCGACATTGTCGGAAAAATCCGTCATCCAGATCGGCCAGCCCGAGCATTCGATGGTCACCACCTGCGCCTATTGCGGCGTCGGCTGCCAGTTCAAGGCCGAGATGCGCGGCGACGAGCTGGTGCGCATGGTGCCCTACAAGGACGGCAAGGCCAATCGCGGCCATAGCTGCGTCAAGGGCCGCTTCGCCTACGGCTATTCGACCCACAAGGACCGCATCCTCAACCCGATGATCCGCGAGAAGATCACCGACCCCTGGCGCGAAGTGTCGTGGGAAGAGGCGCTGACCTATACGGCAAACGAATTCCGCCGCATCCAGTACCAATATGGCCGCACCTCGATCGGCGGCATCACCTCGTCGCGCTGCACGAACGAGGAAACCTATCTGGTGCAGAAGCTGATCCGCCAGGGCTTCCGCAACAACAATGTCGACACCTGCGCCCGCGTCTGCCACTCGCCGACCGGTTACGGCCTCGGCCAGACCTTCGGCACCTCGGCCGGCACGCAGGATTTCGATTCCGTTGAGCACACCGATGTGGTGATGGTCATCGGCGCCAATCCGGCGGCAGCGCACCCGGTATTCGCCTCGCGGCTGAAGAAGCGGCTGCGCAAGGGCGCCAAGCTGATCGTGCTCGATCCGCGCCGCACCGAGATGGTCAAGTCGGCGCATATCGAGGCCGAGTATCACCTGCCGCTGAAGCCCGGCACCAATGTCGCCGTCGTCACCTCGCTGGCGCATGTCATCGTCACCGAAGGCCTGTTCGACGAGAAATTCATCCGCGAACGCTGCGACTGGGATGAATTCCAGGACTGGGCCTCGTTCGTGGCACTGCCGGAAAACAGCCCCGAAGTCGTCGGCAAGCTCGCCAATGTCGACCCGGAATTGATCCGCGGTGCAGCAAGACTCTACGCGCGCGGCGGCAATGGCTCGATCTATTACGGTCTCGGCGTCACCGAGCACAGCCAGGGCTCGACCACCGTCATCGCCATCGCCAACCTCGCCATGGCCACTGGCAATATCGGCCGGCCGGGCGTCGGCGTGAACCCGCTGCGCGGCCAGAACAATGTCCAGGGCTCCTGCGACATGGGCTCGTTCCCGCATGAATTGCCGGGCTACCGCCACGTCTCGGGCGACGCGGTGCGCGACATCTATGAGACCCTGTGGGGCGTCAAGATCGACGACGAGCCCGGCCTGCGCATTCCCAACATGCTGGATGCCGCCGTCGACGGCTCCTTCAAGGGTCTCTATGTGCAGGGCGAGGACATCTTGCAGTCGGACCCCGACACCAAGCACGTCGCCGCCGGCCTTGCGGCGATGGAATGCGTCGTCGTGCACGACCTCTTCCTCAACGAGACGGCGAATTACGCGCATGTCTTCCTGCCGGGCTCGACCTTCCTCGAGAAGGACGGCACCTTCACCAATGCCGAGCGCCGCATCAACCGCGTGCGCAAGGTGATGGCGCCGAAGAACGGCCTGGCCGACTGGGAAGTGACGCAGAAGCTCGCCCAGACGATGGGGCTGAACTGGAACTACCAGCACCCGTCCGAAATCATGGACGAGATCGCCATGACGACGCCGAGCTTCGCCAAGGTTTCCTACGAGTATCTGGAGAAGATGGGCTCGGTGCAGTGGCCCTGCAACGACAAGGCGCCGGAAGGCACGCCGATCGTGCATGTCGACGGCTTCGTGCGCGGCAAGGGCAAGTTCATCCGCACCGAATATGTGGCGACGGACGAAAAGACCGGACCGCGCTTCCCGCTGCTTTTGACCACCGGCCGTATCCTCAGCCAATACAATGTCGGCGCGCAGACGCGGCGTACCGACAACGTCATGTGGCACTCGGAGGACCGGCTGGAGATCCATCCGCATGACGCCGAGAACCGCGGCCTGCGCGATGGCGACTGGGTGCGGCTGACCAGCCGCTCCGGCGAGACGACACTGCGTGCGCTGCTCACCGACCGGGTGTCGCCGGGCGTGGTCTACACCACCTTCCATCATCCCGACACGCAGGCCAACGTCATCACCACCGACTTCTCCGACTGGGCGACCAACTGTCCGGAATACAAGGTCACGGCCGTTCAGGTCGGCGCCTCGAACGGACCGTCGGACTGGCAGCGCGACTATAATGAGCAAGCCGAGCAGAGCCGCCGCATCGCGACGCTGCAGGCAGCGGAGTAATCTTGGCCGCGCGCCGCAAAGCAACGACGCAGATATCGCGGCTGGCGCACCGCGCCAGCGGCACGGCTGCTGCGAACCGCATGGTGCCGGAGGAGACGCCGGTGGCATTCTCCTTTGCCGGCACGACGCATGCGGTGATGATGGCGAGCCCCGCCAATTTCGAGGATTTCGCACTCGGCTTCTCGCTGACCGAAGGCATCATTGCTGACCCGCAAGAAATCGAGGCGATCGAGGTCGAAGATCATGGCGCCGGCATCGACATCCAGATCCGGCTGAAGGATCAGGCCAATACACGCTTCGAGGCGCGACGGCGCAGGCTGGCCGGCCCGGTCGGCTGCGGGCTCTGCGGCATCGAATCCATTGAGGAAGCGATGCGTTCGGTCGATGCGGTTGGTGTGTCAAAGCTTACGCTTGATGCCGACGACATCGTCCGCTCCGTCAAGCTGCTATCGAAGGTGCAGCCGCTGCATCAGGAAACCGGAGCCGTACACGCCGCCGGCTTCTATATTCCCGGCAAGGGCGTCGTCATGGCGCGCGAGGATGTCGGCCGCCACAACGCGCTCGACAAGCTGGCCGGCGCGTTGGCCAAAGCCGGCATCGACGGCGCCTCGGGCGCCGTCGTGGTGACGTCGCGCGTGTCGGTCGAGATGGTACAGAAGACCGCCTCTATCGGCGCGGCCTTCATCATCGCCGTCTCGGCGCCGACGGCCCTTGCCATCCGCACCGCAGAAGAAGCCGGCATGACACTGGTGGCGCTGGTGCGCGGCGATGATTTCGATGTTTTCACCCACCCCGACCGGGTGGTCTTGGGAGTTGCCCAGCATGTCGCATGACGAAGACCACATCACCAGCACGAGCGAAAAGCTGGTGCGCATGGCCAACCAGATCGCGGCCTTTTTTCACTCGCGGCCGCGCGAGGAGGGCGTTGCGGGCGTCGCCGAGCATATCAACAAATTCTGGGAGCCGAGGATGCGGCGGCAGTTCTTCGAGCTACTGGACAGCGGCGACAAAGGTTTTGACGAGCTCGTCATGGTGGCCGCGGCTAGGATCAAGCGACCGATCACGCCGGCCGAGGCCGATCTCAAGCTCGGGCTCAAGCCCTCCCCGGCCGACGTCGCCGCCTCGCAAGAGTAACCGCCGACGGCCGCGCGGGCTTATATTCCTCTCCGCTAAAGTTTGAGCTGCCGCAATCGACGCGGCTCTGCTATGTTTGACGATCAGAAATCGTCAGGCCGGGCGGAAGAACCTCGTGAGGCCGATCGAGACCCGATATGCCCTCAGTGGCGATGTGCGGATCGCCTATCAGGTGGTCGGCCAGGGATCGTTCGACCTCGTCTTCGTGCCGGGCTTCATTTCCAATCTCGACCTGCATTGGGAAGACGAGGGCTATTCCAGGCTGTTGAAGCGGCTTTCGGCGTTCTCGCGGCTGATCCTCTTCGACAAACGCGGCACCGGCCTTTCCGACCGTGTCGATGCGCACAACCTGCCCAGCCTCGAAACCCGCATGGACGATGTGCGCGCGGTAATGGACGCCACCGGCAGCGGCCGTGCTGCCCTGCTTGGCGCTTCCGAAGGCGCGCCGATGGCAATGCTGTTCGCCGCCACCTATCCAGAGCGGACGCGGGCACTGGCGCTCTATGGCGGCTATGCGCATTTCCACAAATGGGTGATGCCGCCGGACCGCCTGGAGGCCTTCATCGCCACAGCCGATACGGCCTGGGGCACGGGCGCCACCTTGCCCAATTTCGCGCCGGGCCGGGTCGACGACGCGCATTTCACCCAGTGGTGGGCGCGTTTCGAACGGCTGTCGGCGAGCCCGACGGCAGCTGCAGCCTTGGCACGCATGAACGCGGAAATCGACGTGCGTGGGATACTTTCGGCGATCAGCGCGCCGACGCTGCTCATCCATCGCCGCAACGATGCGCGGGTCGATCCAGACGCCAGCCGCTTCCTGGCCAGGAAAATCCCGAATGCGCGGCTGGTCGAGATCCCCGGGCGCGACCATCCGATCTGGACCGGCGATGTCGACCGCGTCGCCGACCTGATCGAGGAATTCCTGACCGGCGAGCGCGCCGTCACCGAAGCGGATCGCGTGCTGGCGGCTCTTCTGGTGACGCGCATCTACGATACGACGCGGATGGGCGACCGCATGTGGAGCGAACGCAGCGAGCGCTTCCAGGAAACCTGGCGGTCGCTGGTCGGGCGCCATGGCGGCCGCGCGCTGGGTACGCAGGGCGAAATGATGATTTCGCGCTTCGATGGGCCGGCGCGCGCGATACGCTGCGCGGCGGCACTGCGCGAGGCGGCGCAAGGGATCGGCGTGGCCAGCGCGCAGGGCGCGCATGTCGGCGAGATCGAACTGCGCGGGCCGCCCGTGGGGCTGACGGCGCGGGTGACGATGCAACTCGCCGCGCACGCCAGCCGAGGCGACATCCTCGCGTCGCGGCTGGTCGCGGATCTGGCAACCGGCTCGGGCCTGCATTTCGAAGACGCCAGCCGGGTCACGCTGGACGACCTGGACGAGCCGATGGCGCTGGTGCGGGCAATGTCGGAGCAGCATCTGGAGCCCGACTGCCGCGCCAGGACCAAAACAACCGAACCGGCCGTGCTGACGGCGAGGGAAAGCGAGGTGGTGAGCCTGATTGCCGACGGCAAGAGCAATGCCGCGATCGCCGCCGAACTCAGGCTGAGCGAGCACACGGTCAAGCGCCACGTCGCCAACATATTGCTTAAGCTCGACCTGCCATCGCGAGCGGCGGCGGCGGCATTTTCCGCCAGGCACACTGGCCCGGACGGGCCATGAGAGCCATGGCCCGTCCGGGCGAAGCGGCCAGGCCGACGTAAGCGCTATCAATTCCCCCATGCAGGCCAAGGCGGATATCGCCGGGAGGCGCTGCGAACGGAGGATGAAATGCTCAAGTCAAAGCGGAATGTCAGATCACTGGTGATCGCGGCAAGCATTGGCGCGCTGTTCACGATCACTCCCGCAAAAGCCGAGGATGCGGCGGCAACGGCCGCCTACAAGGACATCCAGGCAACGCTCGGCTCGGTGCCGGATATGTTCAAGACCTTGCCTGATGTCGCGATCGCCGGCGCCTGGGCTGAAATCAAGGGCGTCCAGCTCAACCCGAAAACCGCTCTGGACGGCAAGACCAAGGAGTTGATGGGCCTTGCGGTCGCCTCACAGATTCCCTGCCAATATTGCATCTACTTCCACACCGAGGCGGCCAAGCTCAATGGCGCCAGCGACGAGGAGATCAAGGAGACGATCGCGATGGCGGCGATCGTGCGCCACTGGTCGACGATCCTCAACGGCAGCCAGGTCGATCTCGCCACGTTCAAGAAGCAGACCGACGACGTGTTCGCGGCCGTCAAGGCGAAGTCGCAGTGAAAATCCCTGCCTGGCGGCGAGCGCCGGGCAGTGCCTACCGAATATCAACCGCCCGATCGTGAAGACGGGCACATGGAGGATAAAATGCTGACCAAGACTCAAGTTGTGGATGGCGCGGCGATCAAGAAGGCGATCGAGGGCCGCGACGGCAAGATGCTGTCGAGCTTCTATGCCGACGACGCGGTGGTGCGGGTGATCGACCGCAACAACCCGCCGAGCAAGCCGCGCGAAGTCCGCGGGCGCGCGGCGATCGCCACCTTCTGGGACGACATTTGCAGCCGGGCGATGACCCACAAGGTCGACACCACGATCGCCGACGGCGACAGCCTCGCCTTCACCCAGGCCTGCGCCTATCCGGACGGCACGAAAGTGTTCGCCGCGGCAATGCTGGAGCTGAAGAACGGACGCATCGCACGGCAGACCGTCGTGCAGGCCTGGGACGAGTAAATCAACCGCGGGCTCAACCGCAATCTCGGAGGACGACCAACATGTTCAGCGCCAGATGGCAGATCGACGCCAAGTTCGGGCACAAGCAGACCGTGCTCGAACTGTTGAAAAAGTGGGAACGCGAGATCGGCTCCCAGGTCGGTATCGCCGACCTCAAATTCCAGATCATGACGGGATCGATCGGCGCCCGGGAGGCAACGGTCGAGTCGCACCACCAGGTCGAAAGCCTGGCCCAGCTGGAATCGTTCTTCGCCAAGATCGGCAAGATCGACGCGCACGCCAAATGGGGCAAGGAGATAGAGCCCTATGTCGTGTCGGGCACCAGCCTGTGGAACATCTATCGCATCGTGGAGTAGAGGTCTTCGCCCCGTTTACGGGGAGAAGATGCCGGCAGGCAGATGAGGGGCGGAGCCAACTTTGCAAGGTTTGCGCTGCCCCTCATCCGGCCCTTCGGGCCACCTTCTCCCCGTGAACGGGGAGAAGGAAGACGCTACCCATGTGCAACCATCACGTGCCGCACGGCGGTATAGTCCTCCAGCGCGTAGAGCGACATGTCCTTGCCGTAGCCGGACTGCTTCAGCCCGCCATGCGGCATCTCGTTGGTCAGCATGAAGTGGGTGTTGATCCAGGTGCAGCCATATTGCAGGCGGGCCGCCGTCGCCATGGCGCGCGAGACATCCTTGGTCCACACCGATGACGCCAGGCCGTAATCGCTGTCATTGGCCCAATTCACCGCCTCGTCGACTTCGGTGAAACGAGTGATCGAGACGACCGGCCCGAACACTTCGCGGCGCACGATCTCGTCCTCCTGCAGCGCACCGGCGACGACGGTCGGCTGGTAGTAAAAGCCTGACCCCTCGCCCGGCTTGCCGCCGGTGGTGATCTCGATGTGCTTCAACTCGGAAGCTCGTTCGACGAAGCTCGAGACACGGTCGCGCTGGCGGCGCGAGATCAGCGGGCCGATCTCGTTTTCGGTGTCGTCGGGCTGGTTGTACTTGATGGTCGAGACGGCCGAAGAGAGATCGGCGACGAGCTTGTCGTAGATCTTCTTGCCGGCATAGATGCGGCAGGCGGCGGTGCAGTCCTGGCCGGCATTGTAGTAGCCGAAGGCGCGCAACCCGTTGACGACGGCACCGAGATCGGCGTCGTCGAAGACGATGACCGGCGCCTTGCCGCCGAGTTCGAGATGCGTGCGCTTGACCGACTTGGCAGCGGCCTGCAGCACCTTCTTGCCAGTGGCGACGTCGCCGGTGATCGAGATCATGTTGACCTTGGGATGGTTGATCAGCGTGTTGCCGACGCTGTCGCCGCGGCCAAGCACGACATTGACGACGCCTTCGGGCAGGACATCGGCGAGGATTTTGGCCAGCTTCAGCGCCGTCAGCGGCGTCTGCTCCGACGGCTTGAAGACGACAGTGTTACCGCCGGCGATCGCAGGCGCCAGTTTCCAGGCCATCATCATCAGCGGATAGTTCCACGGCGCGATCGAAGCGACGATGCCGATCGGGTCGCGCCGCACCATCGAGGTGTGACCGGGCAGATATTCGCCGGCGACAACGCCCGGCATCGAGCGGACAGCGCCGGCGAAGAAGCGGTAGCAGTCGACGATCGCTGGGATCTCGTCATTGAGCACGGCATTGATCGGCTTGCCGCAATTGAGCGCTTCGAGTGCCGCGAACTCTTTCGCTTCGGCTTCGATGCGGTCGGCGATCTTCAAGAGGTAGCCGGAGCGCTGCGCCGGCGTCGTGCGCGACCACAAGACGAACGCTTGTTCGGCTGCAATGACCGCCGCCTCGATCTGCACCTGGCTGGCCTCGGGCAGGTTGAGAATGGTCGCCCCTGTCTTCGGATTGAGGATCGGCTCTTCGGCTTCTGTGCCCTTCTCGAATTTCGAGCCGATCAGCATCTGGGTGTCCATTGTGGGGTCTCCTTGATCAGGAGCGAGTAGCGAATAGCGAGTAGCTATTAGGGTTTGACCATCGATCTTCCCTATTCGCTATTCGCTACTCCCTATTCGCTGTTTTCATTTTCCACTGCCGGCGATCTGGTCACCGTCGCGGGTCAGGTAATAGGCAAACAGGATCGGCAGCAGCGTCACCAGCACGACGACCATGGCCACGACATTGGTGACCGGGCGCTGGCGCGGACGGATCAGTTCCTCCAGCATCCAGATCGGCACCGTCTGCTGCTGGCCGGCGGTGAAGGTGGTGACGATGACTTCGTCGAAGGACAAAGCGAAGGCCAGCATGCCGCCGGCGAGCAGCGCGGTGGCGATGTTGGGCAGCACGACATGGCGGAAGGTCTGGAAGCCGTCGGCGCCGAGATCCATCGAGGCCTCGATCATCGATCCGGAGGTGCGGCGGAAGCGGGCGACCGCATTGTTGTAGACGACGACGACGCAGAAGGTGGCGTGGCCGAGCACGATCGTCCAGAACGAGAACGGGATCTCGGCCAGCGAAAAAGCCGAGCGCAGCGCGATGCCGGTGATGATGCCGGGCAGCGCGATCGGCAGGATGACCAGCAGCGAGATGGTTTCGCGGCCGAAGAATTTTGTCCGTGACACCGCCGCTGAACAGAGCGTGCCGAGGATCAGCGCAATCGCCGTCGAGATGGCGGCGACGCGCACCGACAGCGACAGCGCCTCCCAGACGTCAGGCCGGTTCCAGGTGACGGCGAACCACTGCGTGGTCAGCCCTGGCGGTGGCCAAACGAAGCTCTTCTCCTCCGTGGTGAAGGCGTAGACGAAGATCAGCAGGATCGGCAGATGCAGGAACAGCAGGCCGCAAGCGGCGGCGACCTTCAGCGAAAGAGGTGCGGACTGGCCACGATCAGAGCGCATCGAAGGCCCCCATGCGCTTGGCGCCCCAGAGGTAGAAACCCATGATGACGATGGGCACGACGGTGAAGGCGGCGGCGAGCGGGATGTTGCCGGCTGTGCCTTGCTGCGAATAGACGGCCTGGCCGATGAACAGGCGCGACGTGCCGATGATCTGCGGGATGATGTAGTCGCCCAATGTCAGCGAGAAGGTGAAGATCGAGCCGGCGACGATGCCGGGCAGCGCCAGCGGAAACAGCACATTGCGGAACGTCTGCCCTGGCGAAGCACCGAGATCGGACGAGGCCTCGACCAGATTGCCGGGCACACGTTCGAGCGCTGCCTGAACCGGCAGGATCATGAAGGGCAGCCAGACATAGACGAAGACGATGAAGGTGCCGGTGAACGACACCGACAGCGAATTGCCGCCGACGACCGGCAGCGACAACCAGGCATCGAGCACCCACAGCAAATGCAGCTTGGCCAGCAGCCAGGTCAAAATGCCTTCCTTGGCGAGGATCAGTTTCCAGGCGTAGATCTTGACCAGATAGCTCGACCACAGCGGCAGCATGACGCCGAGATAGAACAGCGCCTTCCAGCGGCCACGGGCATAGCGGGCCGCGTAATAGGCGATGGGGAAGGCGACGATGGCCGAGGCCAGCGTGACCAGAGCCGCCATCGTCACCGTGCGCAGGATGATGTCGAGATTGGCCGGCTGGAGCAGGTCGCCATAGGTCTTCAGCGTGAACTGGCGGTTGATGAGGCCGGAATACTCGTCGATGGAGAAAAAGCTCTGCGCCAAAAGGGCGAACAGCGAGCCGATATAGACAATGCCGAGCCACAGGACCGGCGGCAAAAGCATGAGCAGGAGAAGCAATTGCGGCCGGCGCCAGAACAGGTCCGAGAGCGCACCACGCATGCCGCCGCTGCCGGGCAAGATGGCGGGAGCCGTGGCGCGCGGCATGGTGGCGTCGAGGCTCATGCCGGCTCGTCCATCAGATGCAGATGCTCGCGGTTGAAGGTGAGCACGACCGCTTCGCCCTCTGCCGGCAGGGCCGTGCCCGCCGGCACAATGGCGTGCAGCTTCAATCCGTCGGCATCGAGCGCCAGCCTGGTGGTGGCGCCGAGATAATTGGTCGAGATGAGGCGAGCGGCGACACCTTCGCCGCTTGCGGCGCGGCCAACGCGAATGGATTCGGGGCGCAAACTGCCCCAGCGATGCTGGCCGGAATAGCGCTGGACGAAGTCCGGCGGCAGCACGTTGGAGGAGCCGACGAAATCGGCGACGAAACGCGTCTTCGGGCGCTGATAGATGTCCTCCGGTGTGCCGATCTGCATGATCCTGCCATCGTTGAAGACGGCGACGCGGTCGGCCATCGACAGCGCCTCGCCCTGATCATGGGTGACGAAGACGAAGGTGATGCCGAGCGCCTTCTGCAGCGATTTCAGCTCTTCCTGCATGTTTTCGCGCAGCTTGAGGTCGAGCGCTCCGAGCGGCTCGTCGAGCAGCAGCACTTTGGGCTGGTTGACCAGCGCGCGGGCGAGCGCGACGCGCTGGCGCTGGCCACCGGACAACTGGCCGGGGCGGCGGGCGCCATAGCCGGGCAGCCGCACCAGCGACAGAGCTTCCTCAGCTGCCTTGTGCCGCATGGCCTTGCCGACGCCCTTGACCATCAGCCCGTAGGCGACGTTGTCGAGCACGTTCAGATGCGGGAACAACGCATAGTCCTGGAAGACGGTGTTGACGTTGCGGCGATAGGGCGGCACGCCCTCAGCGCGTTCGCCGAAGATCGAGATCGAACCCGCCGTCGGCTGCTCGAAGCCGGCGATCAGGCGCAGACAGGTGGTCTTGCCGGATCCGGACGGCCCGAGCATGGCGAAGAACTCGCCCGGCGCAATGTCGAGATCGACCGCGTCGACGGCGCGAACGCTGCCGAAATGGCGCGAGACTTTCTGGAAGGAGACGGCAGAGGTCATGGGCTGTCAGTCTGTTTTTGCCGGGTCAAACAAGGACGAATTCACGCGCCGCTTCACCTCCCCCTCGATGATGGGGGAGGTCGCGGCGAAGCCGCGGGTGGGGTGATGGTGCGGACCTATCGGACAGGCCCCACCCCGACGCTACACGTCGGCCCTCCCCACAAAGGGAGGGTATGGCGTTACCGTCCGCCGATGACGCCGATATAGTCCGACACCCAGCGGTAATAAGGCACGCACTGGTTGTTCTGGGTGGCGCATTTCGAGACCGGCGTCTTCCAGAACTTGATCTTGTCGAAATTGTCGTAGCCGTTGGTCTTGCAGCCTTCCTCGCCGAGCAGTTCGTTGCCCTTGCAGGCGGCGGGCACCACGGGGAGCGAGCCGAACCAGGCCGAGACGTCGCCCTGCACCTTGGGTGACAGCGAATGCTCGAGCCACATATAGGCGCAGTTCGGGTGAGCCGCGTCGGCTTCCATCATGGTGGTGTCGGCCCAGCCAGTGACGCCTTCTTCCGGCACGGTCGAGGCAACCGGCTTCTTGGCGGCAACCAGCGTATTGACCTGATACGGCCACGAGCCCGAGGCGACGACGCCTTCATTCTGGAAATCGTCGACCTGGATGGCGGCGTCATGCCAGTAGCGGCCGACCAGGGTGCGCTGGACGCGCAGCAGGTCGAGTGCCGCCTTGTACTGGTCCTCGTTCAGCTCGTAGGGGTCCTTGATGCCGAGTTCCGGCTTGTGGAACATCAGATAGTTGGCGGCGTCGGCGATGTGGATCGGCCCGTCATAGGCCTGGACGCGGCCCTTGTTGGACTTGCCGTCCGGCAGCTTCATCTCCTCGAAGACGATGTTCCAGCTCTTCGGCGCTTCCTTGAACACTTCGGTGTTGTACATCAGGATGTTGGGGCCCCACTGATAGGGAACGCCGTAATGGACCTTGTCGACGGTGAACCAGGGTGCGTCCTTCAGCCGGTCGTCGACCGCCTTCCAGCTCGGAACGAGATCGGTGTTGATCGGCTGCACGCGCTTGCCGGCGACCAGGCGCAGCGAGGCATCTCCGGAAGCCGTGACGAGGTCGAAGCCGCCCTCGTTCATCAGCGAGACCATCTCGTCCGAAGTGTTGGCGGTCTTGACGTTTACCTTGCAGCCGCTCTCCTTTTCGAAGGCAGTGACCCAGTCATAGCCCTTGTCGGTCTCGCCGCGCTCGATATAGCCAGGCCAGGCAACGATGTTGACCTGGCCTTCGCCCTTGCCGAGTTCCTTGACCTGGGCGATGGCCTGACCCGAGAAGGTCAGCGCGACCGTCAGCGCAGTGCATGACTTCAGGAATGAATTCATCATCGATCTCCCATTTTGGCGGATGACCCCGAAACCGCTCCGGTTTTCGCCAGATCACGCGCGGACTGTAAAACTGCCGGTTCGTCCTGTGGACTTGATGTCGCTCTTGTGGCGGCTTTGGTTCTTGGAACGGAAGGTGCTTGGAAAATTCCGGTTTCGCAAATTCATTTATCAGAAAGGCGATATCGGTTTTTCCGATAGGTTGGCACTCTTCAATCAGGGGCGCTGGCGGACCGTCCGCTGCGACTGGGCAAGGCCGATGAAATCGCGCGCCGCCTGCGGCAGGCCGGAGCCGCGCCGCCAGACCATGCCGACCTGCACCACCGGCAAGGAGCCGGAAACATCGCGCGATTCGATGCGGTCGCCTTCCAGCGACCATGGCCGGTAGACGAGGTCGGGCAAAAGCGCCACGCCGGCGCCGGTGGCGACCAGGCTGCGCACCGCTTCGACCGAGCGGGTGCGGAAGGCGACATGCGGCTTGGCGCCGATCGCCGTCAGCAGCTTGCCGGTGTTCTCCTCGATCTCGTCGACAGTCAGCATGATCAGCGGCTCGCCGGCGATATCGCCAATGCTGATAATGTCGGCGCTGGCGAGCGGATGGCCGAGCGGCAGCCACAGACGGTAGGCCGAGACCTCGAGGATTTCCGACTGCAGCGCGGTGCGGTCACGCAGGTTCGAGGTGACCATAACGGCGATGTCGAGCTTGCCACCGATCAGCAGATGTTCGAGGTAGTCGCCATTGTCCTCGATGGCCGAGACCTCGACGCCCGGATAGGCGCGGCGGTAGCGGGAAAGCAGATCCGACAGCACATAGCCGGCGACCAAAGAGGTGACGCCGAGCTGCAGCCGACCGCCCGCCACCGCCTGCTCGCCGGAGAAGGAGCGGCGCGCGTCCGACACGTCGGCGAGGATCTTGGTCGCGTGGCGCAGGAACTGGTGGCCCTTGTGGGTGATGTTGAGGCCACGCGGATGGCGCTCGAACAATTCGACGCCGAGATCGCTTTCGAGTTCCTTGATCGCTTCGGTGACCGACGATTGCGAAATGGAGAGGTTCTGTGCGGCGCCCGACACCGTGCCTTGCTCGGCGACGGCGATGAAGAACTGCAACTGGCGGATGGTGAAGGCCATGGCCGGACTAAACACCGGCGGCCGAGCGAAGGAAAGCCGATGGCGGAGCTTATCCCATGACTGGCGAGCTGACGCTCAGCCGAGCATCAGCCTGATGCGCCGCCGGCATGCGGGGCCATAGCGCAGCGCCAGCATGAAGGCCGTCTCCAGCGCCACGACGACGACAATGATGCGGAAGCCCACCGTGAAGGTATCCTGGCCACTGCCGTGCAGGAGATAGCCGGTTACGAGAAAGCCGAAGTTCCACAGCGTGGCGCCGAGCAGCGTCGCGGCCGCGAAGGGCAGAGCGGGCAGGCAAAGCGCACCGGCCGCGATCGGCAGGTAATTGCGCACGGTCGGGATGAACTGCGCCAGCAAGGACACTCGGACATGATTGCGCCGGTAGGCCTGGCCAAGCTTGCGGTAGGTCGCAGGGCGCAGGAAGACATATCTGCCGGCACGTTCGATCAGCCTGTCGGCACGGTCAAATCCGATCCGGCGGCCGACCCCATACCAGACAAGGCAGCCGGAAAAGGAGGCAAGCGTCGTCACCGCCAGCAGGATCGCCAGTGTGGACACATCCGGCGCCGCCGTCATGCCGAGGAACAGCAGCAGCACATGCGAGGGCGGGATCGGCAGGATTTTTTCGGTGAAGGCGAGGCAGAAGACGCCGACCAGGCCTAAGTCGAGAATGGCCGACAATGGACCTGTCATGGGACCTGTCATGCGAAGCGCCAATCATAGATTCCCAGCGTCTTGATCCTGGCGACGCGATAGACCGTTGCCGGCGGGAAATTGCGAAAGGTATGGCCGACCCGCGTCACCTCGAGATCGAGCCGGTCGAGCAGCGACTGGTCGAACGGGCAGCGCCGGCCGAGCGTGAACTGATAGAGCGCCCCGCCGGGGCGCAGGTTGGCGAAGACGCCTTCGAGGATGGCAAGCGTCTTGCGCGGCGAAATCAGGCGGAAGGGCAACCCGCTGACAGCAGCACCAACCACCGGATTCTGGAATAGCGACAGATGGCGCAGACCGACGGCATCCATTTCGAAAATACGGGCGGCGGGAAAGCGCCGCATAAGCAGTGCCGCAAAATCCGGATCGGATTCGATCAACGTCAGATCCTCTTCCCTCACCCCGCGTGACAGCAGCGCCCGTGTGAACGGACCGGTTCCGGGACCGAGCTCCAGCACGGGGCCAGTCTCGGGACCGATGTCGCGCGTCATCAAGGCCGCCAGGCTGGAACTGGATGGCGTGACGGAGCCGACCCTGAACGGTGCCACGGTGTCCACGCCATGAGAAAAGACAGAGCATCATTTGCAGACATAACCAACCTCAATTCCCGACGACAGCACGCCAACCAGTTTGGTGTCGCGTTTGATTTCGTTTCGGCGCCGGACCCGAACCTGTTGCTGCATATCCGGGCCCGACGCCTTGACGCCGGCATGGGCGGTTCCTGCCGACCGGCGCTGTTTGCCGGGACTGGATTGCATAGACATTGCGCAACATCGCCGGCGCAAAGAAAGAACTTGCCGGCCTCGGTCCATTCGGCTTTGCCATGTCTACGCAATGTTGGCGCGGTAGCGCCCGAAGCGATGTGAATACCTGGGGATGGTGGATGCGTATCTTGCTGGTCGAGGACGAGCCCGAAATGGTCTCGGCGCTGCGTGCAGCGCTGAAACGTCACGACATGGTGGTCGATCACGCCGGCACATTGCTGGAGGCGGAGGGCTTCATTGCCGTCGACAGCTACGACGTCATCCTGCTCGACCGCCAATTGCCTGACGGCGACGGGCTGCCGCTGGTGCCGAGATTGCGCGCGGCGAAGAACACGACGCCCGTTCTGGTGCTGACGGCGAAGGGCGAAACGTCTGACAAGGTCGACGGGCTGGACATGGGCGCGGACGACTATCTGGCAAAGCCGTTCGCCTTCGAGGAATTGCTGGCCCGCTTGCGCGCGCTGCTCAGGCGGCCGGCGCCGATGCAGTCGCAATTCATCCGCGCCGGGCTTCTTGTACTCGATGTCGGACATCGCGAGGCTGCAATCCGCGGCGAGCCGCTCAGCCTGCCGCGGCGCGAACTCCTGGTGCTGGAGGCGCTGATGCGACGCACCGGCCGCATGGTGCAGCGCGAGGCGTTGATGGAAGCGGTGTTCGGCCTCGACGACGAAATCCAGTCCAACGCGCTCGACACCCATGTCTCGCGTCTGCGCCGCAAGCTAGCCGACGCCGATGCCGGGGTGACGATCAACGGCATTCGCGGCGTCGGCTATCTCCTGCGCGAAACGACGTGAGCGCCGAGCGATGAGTATCAAACGCCCGCGTTCGCTCAAATGGAGCCTGGTGCTGCGCATTGCCTTGCTGCAATGCGCGATGCTGACGCTGATCATCGTCGGCATTCTCGGCGCCATGCTGGCCACCGGCCTCATTCCACACGACTATGAGGACGGTACGATGGACGTGCTGGCGGACGCGGTGGCGCGCGATGCGGGCGGCAAGCTTGTCCTGCGCGAGACCTCGGATCTGACGAAGCTGCGATCCGATGTCCACGACCTCTGGTTCATCATCCGCGACAAGCAGGGGCAGCGGCTGCAGGAGGGCACGGTGCCAGCCATCTTCCAGCCTTTCGTCGGGCTGCTGGACACCATCAGCGATGCGCGTATCGACCATACAATCGGCCAAAGCGCGCCGCCGGAGGGGAAGATCCGCTGGACCGACACCGCTGCCGGCAACGTCCAGATCTTCACCGGCACCAAGGGCGGGCTTTCACTGCTGCGTCTGCTCGGACAGGCGCCGCAGTTCTTCCTGCAGGGCATATTGCCGCTCGCCGGACTGATGGCGCTGGCCACGCTGTTCGCGACGCCCTGGGTGGTGCGCGGCGCGCTGTCGGGCCTTGGCCATGCGGCCGCCGAGGCCGAACGCATCGACATCGACCAGCGCGGCGTGCAGCTGCCGCTGAAGGACGTGCCGATGGAGGTGACGCCGCTGGTGAAAGCGGTGAACGCCGCCCTTGCGCGGCTCGACAAAGGCTATGAACGCCACAAGCGTTTCCTGACCGATGCCGCCCATGAACTGAGGACACCGGTCGCCATCCTCAACACACGCCTGGCTTCGCTGCCGGCAACACCCGAGCGGGCACGGCTGCTGCAGGATGCAGCACGGCTTTCAACGCTGACCGACCAGTTGCTCGACCTGCAGCGCCTCGACCGGCAAGCCGCATCCTTCGAGAAAGTCGACCTCGTGGCCATCGCGCGCGGCGTCATCGTCGACCTCGCGCCGATGGCCTTCTCGGCCGGGTACGAGATGTCGTTCGAGCCGGAACGGGAAACGGTTTTCGCCAGCGGCGATCGCACCGCCATCGAACGCGCCGTGACCAACATCGTCCAGAACGCCATCGAGCATGGCGGCCGCGCGGGCAAGATCACCGTCGGCGTCATCGCGCCCGCCGTCATCGAGGTGCGGGACGAAGGCGACGGCGTGCCACTAGGCGAGCGCGAACGCATCTTCGAGCCTTTCTATCGGCTGCGTCCCCAGGATCATGGCGCCGGGCTCGGCCTCAACCTGGTGCAGGAAATCATGCAACTGCATGGCGGGCGCATCGAGATTTTCGACGGCCAGCCGAGCGGCGCCTGCTTCAGGATGAGTTTTCGCGCCTTGCCCGCATAGCACCGCCGTTGTTGGACCAGTCGACGCCTTGTAGATTGGAACGACACCTTGGAGATTGGAAACATGGCGCTCAAGCGGATGGACAACGTAGGAATCGTCGTCGAAGACCTCGGAGGGACGATTGATTTCTTTCGCGAACTCGGCCTCGAGCTCGAAGGACAGGCCATGATCGAAGGGGAATGGGCCGGACGTGTCACCGGACTGGGCGATCAGCATGTCGAGATTGCCATGATGCGCACACCGGACGGCCACAGCCGGCTCGAGCTCTCCCGCTTCCTCACGCCGCCTGTCGTCGCGGATCACCGAAACGCCCCGGTCAACGCGCTCGGCTACCTGCGCGTCATGTTCACCGTGGACGACATCGACGAGACGCTTGAAAGGCTCCGCACGCGCGGCGCGCAGCTCGTAGGCGAAGTCGCCCAGTATAAAGACGTGTATCGGCTCTGCTACATCCGTGGCCCTGAAGGGCTTCTCATCGGACTTGCCCAAGAACTCAGCTGAATATGTTGATACTCATGCGATGCCGGCCCGCAAATGGCGGCTTTCCGTGCTTCCGGTGCCGACTCGGCCTAACCTGACTCTCAACACACCTTGGCTCAGAACCCGGCTTCGCCGCCGGCGATGCTGAGCCGCGCACCGGCCTGCGCCAGGGCGGCGGCGATGTCATGCGGCGGCGAGCGGTCGGTCGCGAGTTCGGAAAATCCGTCGAAGCCGCAGACCTGGACCAGGCCCTGGCGACCGAATTTGGTGTGGTCGGTGATGACAAGCGAACGCTGGCCGCGCGACAGCACCATGCGGGCGAATTCCGACTCTTCCAGATCATAGTCCATGACACCGGTCACCGCATCGACGGCGCCGGTGGAAATGATGGCATGGCTGACCGAGAAGCGGCTGACGAACTCGATGGCCGAGGTGCCGAACGCAGCACCGGAATCGCTGCGCAGTTCGCCGCCGGCCATATAGACCTTGTTGCCGTTGATGGTGGCCAGCGTGCGGGCGATATCAGACGAGTTGGTGACGACCGTCAGGCGCCGGTGGCCGAGCAGTTCCCGCGCCAGGAACGAGGTCGTGGTGCCGGTGTCGAGCATGACCGATTCGCCGTCGCGGATGGTGGCTGCGACCATGCGGGCAATGACGCGCTTGGCATCGGCATTCTCGCGCATGCGCCGTTCGAACGGCGCTTCGCCGATCATCGACGGCAGGCCGATGGCGCCATGCATCTTCAGAACCGAGCCATCGCTGGTGAGCGGCTTGACGTCGCGGCGCACGGTTTCCAGCGAAACACCCAGCCGATCAGCCAGACTGGCGATGGTGACGGTTCCCTCTTCCTGCAGCAGCCGCAGGATTTCGCCGTGGCGTTTGGAATGGACCATTTGGTTTTCCCGGACTTCGAGTTTTGACCGGTTTTAAGGTAATTCAAGTGCTTTTAAAGGGATTGGAGGCTGCTTTCGGGCAAAACACCCAAAAAAAGTCACATGTTTTTGTTGACAACCGGGCAACCCTGGCGTGAAATCCAGGCATCAACAGGGGTTCGGAGCTGCAAAACGGGAGGGCGATGGCAGAGCCGCAACTCACTGACCAGGCCGCCTTGAATGCGTCTGGCGCAAGGAATTCAGAGATCCGCGGGGGCGGATGCCGGGATCAAAAACCTGGCCAAGGGGCTCGTCGGTGCGGTGCGGGATACCAATCCTGGCGTCCCGCACCGACGAGATTATTTGCGTTTCTCCCCGCCGTCGTTGCGCTGTCCAAGGCGCTTAATGCATGTCGCCCAAAAGTGACCTCGGTTTTGGGAGAACGACATGCATAAAAACAAGAACCTAAAGCGCGTCGCATGGATCTGTTTCAACGCAACGCGCTTTAGTCGAAGCTCAGCAAACCAGGGATGAATCCGTGATTGTCGAAGATCGCATCCGCGCCCTGCCCTGCTGGACCGGGGCCATCGAGATCGCCCCCCTGCCCGGCGGCCTGAGCAACGCCAATTATGTGGTCAGTGACGCTGCCGGACGGCATGTCGTGCGCTTCGGCCAGGATTATCCTTTCCACCATGTCTTCCGTGAGCGTGAGGTGATGACCGCGCGGGCGGCCCATGCCGCCGGTTTCGCGCCGGCTGTGCATTATTCCGAGCAGGGCATCATGGTGACGGCGTTCCTTGGCGCCAGGACCTATCTGGCCGCGGATGTGCGCGCCAATCTTGGCCGCGTCGCGGCGCTGATGCGCGGCTTCCATCGGGAGATGCCCAACCATATTTCCGGCGCCGGCTTCATGTTCTGGGTGTTCCACGTCATCCGCGACTATGCACGCACGCTTGAAGAGGGCGGCAGCCGCAAGCGCAGCGACTTGCCGCGTCTGCTGACGCTGGCCGACGAACTGGAGCGGGCGCAAAAACTGCTGCCGATCGTCTTTGGCCACAACGATCTTTTGCCGGCCAATATCCTCGACGACGGCAGCAGGCTGTGGCTGATCGATTTCGAATATGCCGGCTTCAACACGGCCATGTTCGACCTTGCCGGCGTCGCCTCCAACGCCGGCATGAGCGACGCGGAATCCTTCGCCTTCCTGACCGCCTATTTCATGAAGGAGCCGGACGAGGCAATCCGCCGCTCGCACGCCGCCATGCAATGCGCCTCGCTGTTGCGCGAGGCGATGTGGAGCATGGTGTCGGAACTCTATCTCGACGCGCCCGGCATAGACTACGTCGCCTACACCGAGGAAAACCTGGTTCGGCTCGACGCGGCGCTGGAAAACTACCGGACAAAATACGGGATCCTGAAATCATGACCTTGCCCAGCCAGGCCGCGGTCGTCGTCATCGGCGGCGGCATCATCGGCTGTTCGACAGCCTATCATCTGGCGCGCGACCACAAGGCCGACGTCGTGCTGCTCGAACAGGGCAAGCTGACCTCGGGCTCGACCTGGCATGCCGCCGGCCTGGTCGGGCAATTGCGCTCGTCTGCCTCGATCACCCGCGTGCTCAAATACTCGGTCGACCTCTACAAGGGGCTGGAGGCCGAAACCGGCCTTGCCACCGGCTGGAAGATGACCGGCTGCCTGCGGCTAGCCACCAATGCCGACCGCTGGACCGAGTACAAAAGACTGGCGACGACGGCGAAAAGCTTCGGCATGGACATGCATCTTTTGTCCCCGGCCGAGGTCAAGGCGATGTGGCCGCTGATGGAGACCGGCGATCTCGTCGGCGCCTCCTGGCTGCCGACCGACGGCCAGGCGAGCCCCTCCGACATCACCCAGTCGCTGGCCAAGGGCGCGCGCATGCATGGCGCCAGGCTGTTCGAGGATGTCCGCGTCACCGGCTTCGAGATGAGGAATGGCCGCATCACGGCGGTGAAGACCAACCAGGGCGATATCGCCTGCGACAAGGTGGTGAACTGCGCCGGACAATGGGCGCGGCAGGTCGGCGCCATGGCCGGCATCAACGTGCCGCTGCAGCCGGTCAAGCACCAGTACATCATCACCGAGAAGATTCCGGGGCTGGCGACCGATGCGCCGACGCTGCGCGATCCCGACCGGCGCACCTATTTCAAGGAGGAGGTCGGCGGGTTGGTGATGGGCGGCTACGAGCCGAACCCACAGGCATGGACGACCGGTCTTCCCGGGGGCGACGTGCCCAACGATTGGGAATTCCGTCTGTTCGACGACGACTACGACCACTTTGAGCAGCATATGAGCCAGGCGATCGCGCGCGTGCCGGCGCTGGAAACCGTCGGCGTCAAGCAGATGATCAACGGGCCGGAAAGCTTCACGCCGGACGGCAATTTCATTCTCGGCACAGCGCCCGAATGCGCCAACATGTTCGTCGGCGCCGGCTTCAATGCCTTCGGCATCGCCTCGGGCGGCGGCGCCGGCTGGGTATTGGCGCAGTGGGTGGTCGATGGCGAGGCGCCGCTCGACCTGTGGGTGGTCGACATCAGGCGCTTTTCCAACCTGCACCGCGACCGACAATGGGTGCGCGAACGCACGCTGGAAGCCTATGGCAAGCATTACACGATCGGCTTCCCGCACGAGGAGTATGCGTCAGGCAGGCCGCGCATCGTCTCGCCGCTTTACGACAGGCTGAAACAGCAGCGCGCCGTGTTTGGATCCAAGCTCGGCTGGGAGCGGCCTAACTGGTTCGCGCCCGAAGGCGTCGAGCCGCAGGACATCTATTCGATGGGCCGGCAGAACTGGTTCGCGGCGGTCGGCGACGAACACCGGCATGTGCGCGAGCATGTCGGCATCTTCGACCAGTCGTCCTTCGCCAAATACGAGTTGAGCGGCCCCGACGCCGCCAAGGCACTGGACTGGATCTGCGCCAACGATGTCAGCAAGCCGGTCGGCCGGCTGACCTACACGCAGCTTCTCAACACGCGCGGCGGCATCGAGGCCGACCTGACCGTGGCGCGGCTGGCCGAGGACAAATTCTACATCGTCACCGGCACCGGTTTCCGCACCCATGATGCCTCGTGGATCAGCGACCATATCGGCGAGGGCCTCGATGCCGGGCTGACCGACGTCACCGAGGATTTCGGTACGCTGTCGCTGATGGGGCCGCGTGCTCGCGACGTGCTTTCAGCGGTGAGCGAGGCCGATGTGTCGAATGCCGGCTTCCCGTTCGGCCATGTTCGCGAGATCACCATCGCCAGCCACACGGTTCGAGCGCTGCGCGTCACCTATGTCGGCGAGCTCGGCTGGGAACTGCATGTGCCGATCGCGGCGACAGGCGAAGTCTTCGACGCGCTGATGACGGCGGGCGAGACGCACGGCATCCGCCCGGTCGGCTACCGCGCGCTGGAATCGCTACGGCTGGAAAAAGGCTATCGCGCCTGGGGTTCCGACATCACGCCCAACGACACGCCGCAGGAGGCCGGGCTCGGCTGGGCGGTCAAGTTGCGCAAGAACACCGATTTCGTCGGACGGCGGGCGCTCGAGAAGGTTGGCGGCGCGCCGTTGAAGAAGCGTTTTGCCGGCTTCACGGTCGACAATTCCGAAATCGTGCTGCTTGGCCGCGAGACCATCCTGCGCAATGGCGAACCGGTCGGTTATCTCACCAGCGGCGGCTATGGCTACACGCTGGGCAGGAACATCGGCTATGGCTATGTGCGCAACGGTGACGGGGTGAGCGACGATTTTCTCACCAGGGGCGACTATGAGCTGGTCGTTGCGATGGAACGGACGCCGGCCAAAATCCATCTCGAGCCGATGTACGATCCTTCAGCGGAGAGAGTGAAGGCCTAATTCACCCGCAGGGCGAGACCGCGGCTGGGCACGGTGTCTGCCTCCCCCGGCATGGAGACGTAAGGGCGCGTTTCCTCGGCGCGGGTGACGATGCCTTGCGCTTCGAGTTCAGCGATGCGCGCGGCAAAGCCCTGATCCCACAGCGTGTTCTTGACCGTCAGCACGATCACGCCGCCCGGGCGGCAGACGCGGATCAATTCGTCCAGCCCTTCAACGCCGACATGGCCTGAGGTGAAGACGCCGGCCGAAACGATTCCGGCATAGGCATCGTCGGCAAAGGGCAGCTGGCCACCGAGCGCCAGGCAATGCAGCGCGGTATACACGCCCTTGCGGGCGGCCTGATCCAGCATGCCTTGCGAGATGTCCAGCGCCTCGACTTGCGGATAGCCGGTAATATCAAGCCATTCGCCGATGAGCCCTGTGCCGGCGCCGGCATCGAGCAACGGTGCGGCGCCCCGCGGCAAATGGCGGGCGATCAGAGCGAGGCAGATCGTCGGATGACGGTAACCGGCGGCTGACATATCGGCGTCATAGGTCTGCGACCAGCGATCATAGAGGGCGGCCACTTCCTCCGGCCGCTTCGCGGCATAGGCTGCGCTGAGCGCGCCCAGCTGTTTACCGTCCGTCATCGTTGGTTTGCCGCCTGATCGAGTTGCCTTCGATCAGATCATAGCCAAACGGTGAAAACTGTGGAACCGTCCCGACCATAAATAAGGCGTGAAGGCAAACACGGGGCATGACGATGGACGAGGTGCGAGCGGCGCTTGGCGCTATTCCCATGCTGGCCGGCTATACCGGGCCACTGGACCGGCTTGGCGGCCTCACCAACCTCGTCTTCAAGGCCGGCGATCTCTGCCTGCGCATTCCAGGCAAAGGCACCGAGGAATACATCAACCGCGCCAACGAAACGGTGGCCGCGCGCGAAGCAGCGAAGGCCGGGGTCAGCCCGGAAGTGCTGCATGCCGAGGCCGGCACCGGCGTGATGGTGACGCGCTTCATCGCTGGCGCGCAGACGATGTCGCCGGAGAAATTCAGGGAAAGGCCGGGCAGCCCCGCCCGCGCCGGCGAAGCCTTCCGCAAGCTGCACAATTCCGGTGCGGTGTTCCCCTTCCGCTTCGAGCTGTTCGCGATGATCGACGACTATCTCAAAGTGCTGTCAACCAAGGACGTCGCCCTGCCAGCCGGCTATCACGACGTGGTGCGCGAGGCCGACAGCGTGCGCTCGGCGCTGGCAGCCCATTCGCTGCCGCTTGTCGCTTGCCATTGCGACCCGCTATGCGAGAACTTCCTCGATACGGGCGAGCGGATGTGGATCGTCGACTGGGAATATTCGGGGATGAACGACCCGCTCTGGGATCTCGGCGACCTTAGCGTCGAAGGCAAGTTCGACGCGGACCAGGACGAGGAGCTGATGCGTGCCTATTTCGGCGGCGAGGCGAGGCCTGCGGAGCGCGGCCGGGTCGTCATCTACAAGGCGATGTGCGATCTGTTGTGGACGCTATGGGGATTGATCCAGCTCGCCAACAACAACCCGGTCGACGATTTCCGCGCCTATGCCGACGGCCGCTTCGCCCGCTGCAAGGCATTGATGGAGGCCCCGGAATTTTCCCTGCACCTGGCGGCTGTGCGTTTGGGGTAGAGCAATTCCAAGTGACAGCGGCTTTGGCGCTCCCGCGATTCTATCAAG
Organism: Mesorhizobium sp. P3_A8; assembly: GCF_056402995.1. NCBI lineage: Bacteria > Pseudomonadati > Pseudomonadota > Alphaproteobacteria > Hyphomicrobiales > Phyllobacteriaceae > Mesorhizobium > Mesorhizobium sp. P3_A8. The sequence continues at coordinate 240,986 of NZ_JBFUGI010000012.1, forward strand.
CGCCCGAATGCCTGTGTCGCGTCTACCTGAAAACCCGCTCTATTTCACTCAACGTCACTGTGTCGTCAGACTTTTTGCAATACCAAATGATCAGCGCGATGGTACCGATGGGAAACAATCCCATCAGGAGCTGATGCCAACCGCTTCGGTTGATGTCGTGCAGCCGGCGGGTGGTCATGGCCAGTGTCGGCAGAAGGGCGGCCAGGTTCCATATCGATGAGATAATTTCATTCTTCACAACGGCATCAACTATGACGAGAATGACGCCGACAATGAAAAGGAAGAGGTAGGAATACCAGAACTCCGAGCGACTGGCCCTGCCGGAAAAATTCACATAATTTCGAAAGAAACTCGAAATAGCTTCAGTAAAATTCATCGGAGGCGGCATTTCTCCGAAGCGATTGCCGCCAGCTGGCGCTGCTCTTAGAACAAACACCAATGGCAAGCCGATCAGGACTAGAACGATCAGCCAATGCCATATAGAGAAACTGCCCATTATCCCCCCCTCTATCGCAGTCTTTGCAGAGATATTGATCTTGCCTCTCCCGGCCAAGAATCAATCTCGTATTGCTCCTCAAAAGCAACGTACACCGCAAAAAATATCGATGTAAATACCGGACCTTTTGACCGGAAACCCAGGCGAATTCCGGGTGATAGCCTTCAGCGACTAAACGCGTCGCTTCGTGTGACGCGCCGTATGCTTTGTCTGGATGCAGTAGCGGACGGAAAGCGATTTCATACTTTCCTGAGCTGCCTCAATTGACGCCCTTCGGCACGTTTTCGGGTGGCACCGTGGTGTCGACGACCTTCTGGCGGTGGAAGATGAACAGGCCGGCGAGAACGATGATGCCGGAGCCGATCAGGATGCGCGGGCCTGGAACGTCGCCGAAGAACACCAGCCCGAACACTACCGCCCACAGGAGCAGCGTGTAGTGCAGCGGCGCCAGCGTCGAGGCCGGCGCCAGCTTGAGTGCCCGCGTGATCATCAGATGGGCGCTGCAGGAGACGATGCCGAGCAGCAACATGGCGCCAAAATCGAGTGCCGAAGGCGTCTGCCAGGCGCCGATGGTCAGCACGCCGCCGACCAGCAGCGTGCCGATCGTCTGCCATGTCACCAGATTGGTGTCGCTGGTGCCGCGCAGCCGCCGGTTGAGGATGATGGCGAAGGCAAAGGCGAGGCTGCCAACGAGCGCAAAGCTCGACGACAGCGAGAATGCCGCGGAAGATGGCTTCAGCATGATCACCACGCCGCAGAAGCCGAGCAGGATCGCCACCCAGCGGCGCCAGCCGACCTTTTCGCCAAGCAGGAAATGCGACAGCGCCGCGACATAGATCGGCCCGGCCATGTAGAAGCTCATCACATCGGCGAGCGGCAGATAGACGACGGCGGCGTAGAACAAAGCGGTGTCCAGCGTCGTCGCCAACACGCGCAGGATCTGCAGCCCAGGCCGCTCCATCTGGAACAGTTTGCCGGCGCCCTGGTTAGCGATCATCGGGCCAAGCACGATAAACGCGCCAATCGAGCGGATCAGCACGACCTGGCCGACCGAGAAACTGGCGACCAGCCACTTGCCCATGGCATCGTTCAACGCAAACAGGAAGTCGCCGGCCAGCATCAGCAAGATGCCGGCCAGAAGCACGTTCCTGATTGTGGAATTCTGCGCCACGGGTTGCGTCATGCCGATCCCGATTCCTCCCTCGCGTCAGCCGCGTCCTAAACGGAAGCGCCCGCTTTGACGAGGAGAAATCCCGAAATCGGCAAGGCCAGCGCCGGGAATCGGCTGTATCTAGGTGGTTATGTGCCTACGGTTCACCAGCGCCGGCCTGCCAAGCAGGGAAAGCCTGGTATCCTGCCTCGTCCGCTCAGCCACCACCTTGCCCCTGGCGATGACGCAGATGCGCTCGGCGCGCAGGCGCAGGGCCTCGATCGGATTGCCGGCGTCGAGGATGACAAGGCTGGCGCGCTTGCCGACGGCCAGGCCGAGGTGGTCCAGCCCCATGATGGCGGCATTGACGTTGGTGACCATGTCGAAGCAGCGCGCCATGTCGGCCGGGCTCGACATCTGGGCGACGTGCAGGCCCATGAAGGCGACGTCGAGCATGTCGGCGGTGCCCAGCGAATACCAGGGATCGAGCACGCAATCCTGGCCCCAGCCGACACGGATGCCGAGCGCCTGCATTTCCTTGACACGGGTCATACCACGCCGCTTCGGAAACGTATCGTGGCGGCCCTGCAGCATGATGTTGATCAGCGGATTGGGGATGGCGGAGACGCCGGCCTCGGCGATCAGCGGCAGCAGCTTCGAGACGTAGTAATTGTCCATCGAATGCATCGACGTGAGGTGTGAGCCGGCCGCCCTGCCTTGCAGGCCCAGGCGCTGCGTCTCATAGGCCAGCTGCTCGATGTGGCGCGACAGCGGGTCGTCGGTCTCGTCGCAATGCAGGTCGACCATCAGGCCGCGGTTTGCCGCGATCTGGCAAAGTTCGGTCACCGATCGCGTGCCGTCGGCCATGGTGCGCTCGAAATGCGGAATGCCGCCGACGATGTCGACGCCCATGTCCAGCGCGCGAATGGTGTTCTCACGCGCCTTCGGTGAGCGGTAGAAGCCGTCCTGCGGGAAAGCCACGAGCTGCAGGTCGATATAGGGTGCGATCGTTTTCTTGACGTCGAGCAAGGCCTCGACCGCGAGCAAACGGTCATCGCAGACATCGACATGGGTGCGGATGGCGAGCAGGCCCATCGACACCGCCCAATCGCAATAGGCGAGCGCGCGGTCGCGCACCGCCTCATGCGTCAAAAGCGGCTTCAGTTCCCCCCATAGCGCAATGCCTTCGAGCAGCGTGCCCGAGGCGTTGATGCGCGGAATGCCATAGGACAGCGTTGCATCCATGTGGAAATGCGGATCGACGAAGGGCGGCGAGACCAGATTGCCGCTTGCATCGACCTCGCTCCGCGCGGCCCCCTGCAGTTTGGGCTCGATCGCCGCGATCGTCTCGCCGCTGATGCCGATATCGGCAATCCTGCCATCCGGCAGCGTGCCGCCACGAACGATAAGGTCGAAATCCATCTGTCGCCATCCCTGCAGAATCACCCAGCCATGGTGGCGCAAAAGGCAGCTTGCCGCAGCCGTTTCTTTCGGCGGCCGCGAAAGGTTCCCTCTGGCGTTAACTCGCTCTATAAGCCGCCTTTCGTCCACGCAGCGATCGGCTTCGGACTCAAGGCCATAGTCGCAAACCATGGAAGTCCCTTGTGAACTTGAACTTGCCGTTCCTGAAACGCGACGAACGCTCGGCGGAGAACCAGCGCCTTATCGTGCGGCTGGTCAGGGAATCGTTCGGACAGCATAAGTTCGGATACGGTGCCGCCATCCTGTCGATGCTGGTGGTGGCCGGCACGACGGCTGCCAGCGCCTGGATCCTGCGCGAAATCACCAATGAATTCGTGATCGACAAACGGATCGACCGCGTCAACATGATTGCCGCGGCGGTCGCCGGAATTTTCATTCTCAAGGGCCTCGCCAATTTCATCCAGGCCTATTTCATGAGCCGGGTCGGCAATGCCATCATTGCCGACCGGCAGCGCAAGATCTACGACCGCATCCTGGCGCAAGGCATCGAATTCTACCATTCGACCTCGTCATCCGACCTGATCACCCGCATGACCAACAATGCGCAGGCGGCACGCAACGTGCTCGACCTGATCGTCACCTCCTATGTGCGCGACCTGGTCACCCTGCTTGCCCTGATTGGGGTCATGGTCTGGCAGCAGCCGGCGCTGTCGCTGATCTGCTTCGTCGTCGGGCCGCTGGCCATCTATGGCGTCAACCGCATTCTGAAGCGCGTGCGCAAATTCGCCGCGATGGAATTCCGTTCGGTCGGCCAGATCATTCAGGTCATGCAGGAAACCGCGATCGGCGTGCGTGTGGTCAAATCCTTCAACCTCGAAGGCTTGATGCGCAAGCGCATGTACAAGGCAGTGGCTGATGTCGAGGATCGGGCCAACAACATCGCTGCGCTGGAGGCCGTAACCAGCCCGGTGATGGAGACGCTGGCCGGCCTGGCGATCGCCGGCGCCGTGATGGTCAGCGGCTTCCTGGTCCTGCAGGGCGGCCAGATGCCGGGCAACATCATGGCCTTCATCGCAGCGCTGCTGCTGGCCTATGAACCGGCCAAGCGCCTCGCACGCGTCCGGATCTCCTTGGAAAGCGGCATTGTCGGCGTGCGCATGATGTTCCAGCTCGCCGACACGCCGCTGACGCTGGCCGAGAAGCACGATGCAAAGCCGCTTCGGGCCGGGCCCGGCGAAATCCGGTTCGATGCCGTCAGCTTCGCCTACCAGGATGGCCCGCCGGTGCTCGAAGGGTTCGACCTGACCCTTGCGCCCGGCAAGATGACGGCGCTGGTCGGGCCTTCAGGCGGCGGCAAGTCGACCATCCTGAACCTGATCATGCGCATGTACGACCCGAAGAGCGGCAAGGTGCTGCTTGACGGCCAGGACATTTCCCATGCCACGCTCGCCTCGCTCAGGGAAAAGATCGCCTATGTCAGCCAGGACACGTTCCTGTTTGCCGGCACCATCATGCACAACATCCGGCTCGGGCGCGAGGGCGCGACCGATGAAGAGGTGATCGCCGCCGCCAAGGCGGCCAACGCGCATGACTTTATCATGGCGCAAGCGAAGGGCTATGAGACGGATGTTGGCGAGAATGGCGGCCTGCTGTCGGGCGGCCAGCGCCAGCGCATCTCGATCGCGCGCGCCATGCTGCGCGATGCCGAAATCCTGCTGCTCGACGAAGCGACCAGTGCGCTCGACGCCGAATCCGAAGCGCTGTTCCGCGAGGCGCTGCAGCAGCTGACCGAAGGCCGCACGACGATCGTCATCGCCCACCGCCTGTCGACCGTGCACCAGGCCGACACCATCGTGGTGCTGGAGGGCGGCAAGGTGGTGGAAAGCGGAGCGCACCGGGCGCTGCTCAGGCAGGGCGGGCTTTACCAGAAGCTTTATGAATATCAGTTGATGCCGTGAAGGGTGTTTTCCGGATGTCGGAGCCAAGCCCCCTCATCCGGCCCTTCGGGCCACCTTCTCCCCGAGGGGAGAAGAGGTCGTAAACGCCAGCGCTCTCCTCTTCTCCCCGCCGGGGAGAAGGTGGCCGCGTAGCGGTCGGATGAGGGGGCTGGCGCAGACCTCACTCCGGCACGTGCCTCACCGCGCCCTTGTCGGCGCTGGTGGCGAAGGCGGCGTAGGCGCGCAGTGCCGTTGTCACCTTGCGCTTGCGCTTTTCCTCGGGCTTCCAGGCCAACGCACCCTTGGCGTCCATCACGGCCCGGCGGCTGGCAAGCTCCTCGTCGCTGACGGCGAGACGGATGGTGCGGTTGGGGATGTCGATCTCGATCGTGTCACCTTCCTGCACCAGCCCGATCACACCGCCTTCGGCGGCTTCCGGCGACGCATGGCCGATCGACAGGCCCGACGTGCCGCCGGAGAAGCGACCGTCGGTAACGAGTGCGCAGGCCTTGCCGAGGCCTTTCGACTTCAGATAGCTGGTCGGATAGAGCATTTCCTGCATGCCGGGGCCGCCGCGCGGGCCTTCATAGCGGATGACGACGACATCGCCAGCCTTGATCTCGTTCGACAGGATTGCCTTGACCGAGGCGTCCTGGCTCTCGAAGACCCGCGCCGGGCCGGTGAATTTCAGGATCGACTCGTCGACGCCGGCGGTCTTCACGATGCAGCCGTCGACCGCCAGATTGCCTTTCAGCACGGCAAGGCCGCCATCTCTGGAGAATGGCGTCTGCGCCGAGCGAATGACACCTTTCTCGCGGTCAAGGTCGAGATCGTCCCAGCGGCGATCCTGGCTGAAGGCGACCTGGGTCGGCACGCCGCCCGGTGCGGCAAGGAAGAAATCGCGGACACTCTGGCTGGAAGTGCGCGAAATATCCCAATGATCAAGCGCCTCGCCGAGGCTCGCGGTGTGCACCGTCGGCAGATCGCGGTTGAGCAGCCCGGCATTATCGAGCTGGCCGAGGATGGCCATAATGCCGCCGGCACGATGGACGTCTTCCATGTGCACGTCGGACTTGGCCGGCGCCACCTTGCAGAGCACCGGAACACGGCGCGACAACCGGTCGATATCCTCCATGGTGAAGTCGACCTCGCCCTCATGCGCGGCGGCCAGGATGTGCAGCACCGTGTTGGTCGAGCCGCCCATGGCGATGTCGAGCGTCATGGCGTTTTCGAAAGCGCCCTTCGATGCAATGCTGCGCGGCAGTGCCGTCTCGTCATCCTGCTCGTAATAGCGCTGGGCGAGATCGACGATGAGATGGCCGGCCTCGACGAACAGCCGCTTGCGGTCGGCGTGCGTGGCCAGCGTCGAGCCGTTGCCCGGCAGCGACAGGCCGAGCGCCTCGGTCAGGCAATTCATCGAATTGGCGGTGAACATGCCCGAGCAGGAGCCGCAGGTCGGGCAGGCCGAGCGCTCGATGATCTTGACGTCCTCGTCGGAAATCTTGTCGTCGGCGGCCGCCACCATGGCGTCGACGAGGTCAAGCGCCTGGGTCTTGCCGGCCAGCACCACCTTACCGGCCTCCATCGGCCCGCCGGAGACGAACACGGTTGGGATGTTGAGGCGCAGCGAGGCCATCAGCATGCCGGGAGTGATCTTGTCGCAGTTGGAGATGCAAACCATGGCGTCGGCGCAGTGCGCATTGACCATGTATTCGACGGAATCGGCAATCAGTTCGCGCGACGGCAGCGAATAGAGCATGCCGTCATGGCCCATGGCGATGCCGTCATCGACGGCGATGGTGTTGAATTCCTTGGCGACGCCGCCGGCCTTTTCAATCTCGCGCGCCACCAGCTGGCCAAGATCCTTCAAATGGACATGGCCCGGCACGAACTGGGTGAAGGAGTTGACCACCGCGATGATCGGCTTGCCGAAATCCGAGTCCTTCATGCCGGTGGCGCGCCAGAGGCCGCGGGCGCCGGCCATGTTGCGGCCATGGGTGGTGGTGCGGGAGCGATAGGCGGGCATGTTTTTTCCTTGGTGGCTGGCCGCAGCCAAGGAATGGCGCGGCGGAGCTGAATTCGGACCGCAAGCGTTATAGACGCGCAAGTATGGTCTGGCCACAATTTTGCAATGCGCCAGATTCCTCGAAAACGAGAGCCTTGAATAAATTGCACACCCCTGTCGGATTGCGTGCCGCACGGCCGTCCTTGGGTAGACGGCACGGAAATGGCACCATTCTCGGAGTCAGCCGTTTCACCGCGATAGCAAAGAGCAAACGGAGGAGCACGACATGCAAAAGATCACCACCTGCCTGTGGTTCGACAACCAGGCCGAAGAGGCGATGAATTTCTACGTGTCCATCTTCAAGAATTCGAAGGTGCTGAGCGTGATGCGTTGGCCCGAAGGCCACGCCGATGAAGGCAAAGCGCTGGTGACCACGTTCGAACTCGACGGCGTGCAGTTCCAGGCGCTCAACGGCGGACCGCAATTCAAGTTCAACGAGGCGATGTCACAGTCGATCGACTGCAAGACGCAGGAAGAGGTCGATTATTTCTGGGACAAGCTGATCGAAGGTGGCGGCGAACCGTCGCAATGCAGCTGGCTGAAGGACAAGTTCGGCGTCTCCTGGCAGGTCGTGCCGGAACAGCTGCCGCGCCTGCTCAGTGATCCGGACCGGGCCAAGGCCGGCCGGGTGATGTCAGCGATGATGCAGATGAGCAAGATCGACATTGCCAAGATCGAAGAGGCGGCCAGAGGCTGAGAGAAGCCTTCAACCCCGGCGCTGCCCCTCATCCCTTCGGGCACCTTCTCCCCGTGAACGGGGAGAAGGAAGAGGCGCCTATGCCGCCTGGTCGCGGACCTGATAGTCCTTGATGGTGGCGAAGCGGATGGCTTTCCAGCGTTCGGCCTCGTAATTCAGCGAGAAAGCGTGCTGGGCCAAAAACACCGGATCGTTGTCGAGATCCCTGGCAATGTCGCCGCGATGCGCCTCGATGAAGCGAAGCGTCTCCGCCTTGTCGTCGGCCGAAATCCAGCGGCAGACGGAAAAGCGCGACATCTCGAATTCGACCGGCAGCGTGTATTCGAAATTCAGCCGCTCCTTCAAGACGTCGAGCTGCAGGGCGCCGACGACACCGACGATGGCCGGCGAGCCGTCCTCGGGCGAGAACAACTGCACGACGCCCTCCTCGGCCATCTGGTGTAGCGCTTCCTTGAGTTTCTTCGCCTTCATCGCGTCGCCGAGGCGGACGCGGCGCAGGATTTCCGGGGCGAAATTCGGCACGCCTCTGAAAAGAATCTCCTCGCCCTCGGTCAGCGTGTCGCCGATGCGCAGCGTGCCGTGGTTGGGGATGCCGACGACGTCGCCGGCAAAGGCTTCGTCCGCAGTGACGCGGGTGCGGGCGAAGAAGAACTGCGGCGCCGACAGGCTCATCGGCTTGCCTGTGCGCACCAGCTTGGCCTTCATGCCGCGCTCGAGCTTGCCCGAACAGACGCGCACGAACGCGATGCGGTCTCTGTGGTTGGGGTCCATATTGGCCTGGATCTTGAAGACGAAGGACGTCATCTTGTCCTCCGTCGCCTCGACCTTGCGAGTGTCGGCCTCCTGCGCGCGCGGCGGCGGGCCGAAGGCGCCGAGCGCCTCGATCAGGTCGCGCACGCCATAATTGCGCAGCGCCGAGCCGAAATAGACCGGCGTCAGATGGCCCTCGCGAAAGGCTTCTATGTCTAGGGGTCTGCACGCTTCGCGCGCGAGCTCGAGCTCCTCGATGAAGGCCTCGCGCTCGTTTTCCGGCAGCAGGCCGGCGACGCGGTTGGAATCGGGGCCGTTGACCGGCGTGCGCTCCTTCTCGTCGTCGCCCCTGCGTACGGCGTTCAGCGCCAGATGATAGGTGCCGGAGAAATTCTTGCCGCGGCCGATCGGCCAGGTGATGGGCGCTGTATCCAGCGCCAGCTTCTGCTCGATCTCGTCCAGGATCTCGAAGGGATCGCGGCTTTCGCGGTCCATCTTGTTGACGAAAGTGATGATCGGGATGTCGCGCAGCCGGCAGACCTCGAACAGTTTCAGCGTGCGCGGCTCGATGCCCTTGGCGGCGTCGATGACCATGACGGCGCTATCGACCGCCGACAGCGTGCGGTAGGTATCGTCGGCGAAGTCCTCGTGGCCGGGCGTGTCGAGCAGATTGAAGACATTGTCTTCGTACTCGAAGGTCATCACCGAGGTGACGACCGAAATGCCGCGCTCGCGCTCGATCTTCATCCAGTCGGAGCGGGTCTGGATCTTGTCCTTCTTGGCCTTGACCTCGCCGGCAAGCTGGATGGCGCCGCCGAACAGCAGCAGCTTTTCGGTGAGCGTGGTCTTGCCGGCGTCCGGGTGCGCGATGATCGCGAAAGTGCGGCGACGCGCCACTTCCTCTGGTATTGTTTCGGCCATTCTCTGGGATTTCCGTGTGACAGGCCGGGCTTCTAGCAGCGTAGTGCCGGGCTGTCGACCGCTCCGGCAGCGCGGACGCCGCCGGATGCCGCTCCATCAAGCCTAAGTGCATTTCGACATTGGCAAGCAGCCGTAGGAATGCCACTTGGATGAACATCCCTTGGAATCACGAGACGGAGGAGCGGGCATGGCCGCGGCGAAAAAGGTCATCGTCATCGGTGCCGGTATCATCGGTGCCTCGATCGCCTGGCATCTGACCAGAGCCGGTGCACAGGTGACGGTCGTTTCCGAAAGCGGTGCGGGCGGCGTCGCCACACCCAACTCCTTCGCCTGGATCAATGCCAGCTGGGGAAATCCCGAAGTCTATTTCCGGCTGCGCACCCGCGCCATGGCCGAGTGGAGACGGCTGGCAGATGTGCTGCCCGGGCTGCCGCTCGCCTGGTGCGGCGGGCTGTGCTGGGACCTGCCGCCCGACCGGCTCGAAGCCTATGCGGCCGAACACTCTTCATGGGGCTACGGCATCGAACGCGTTGGCCGTGAGCGGGCGGCGCAAATCGAGCCTAATCTCGTAGAGCCTCCAGAATTCGCCGTTTATGTTGCGGAAGAAGGCGTGGCCGAGCCGGTTGCGACGGCCAGGACCCTGCTCGCGGATGCCGAACGGCACGGCGCGCGGGTCATTGCCAGCACGGTTTCGGCGCTGGCCCAGGCCGGCGGCAAGATTACCGGCGTGGACACATCGCATGGACTGATTGCCGCCGACGAGGTGGTGATCGCGGCTGGCGTCGGCGCCCCGGCCATTGCCGCGACGGCCGGGATCAGCCTGCCGATCGAGACGCCATCTGGCCTGATCGTCCATTCGCGGCCATACAAAAGGCTGCTGAACGGGCTGGTGCACGCCGAGAGGCTGCACATGCGCCAGACCGCCGAGGGCCGCATCATCGCCGGCTCGGATTTCGCCGGCGGCGATCCCGGCGAGAACCCCGAAGCGACCACGCGCGACGTGTTCGCGGTGGCGAAGGCAGCGTTGCGCGATGCCGAGGGGCTGGAACTGGATTTCCACACCATCGGCTACCGCCCCAAGCCGATCGACGGTTTTCCGATCATCGGCCGTGCCGAAGGCATGGACGGCCTCTATGTCGCGGTGATGCATTCCGGCATCACGCTGGCGCCGGCCGTCGGCCTGTTTGCCACAAGGGAGATTCTTGGCGGCGAGCGCGACCCGTTGCTGGCGCCCTATGGGTTGTCGCGCTTCGCTCAGTAGCCGGGCGGGCGGCGGAAGCCGCCGCTGAACGGCTCCATCGCCGCCGCAATACCAAGCAGCCGGGATTCCGACCAGCGCTTGCCGACCAGTTGCAAGCCGATCGGCAGGCCGTCGCGATCTTCTCCGCACGGGATGGAAAGCGCGGGATGGCCGCTGTAGTTGAAGACGGCGCCATAGGCCGGCAGCATCCGGTAGCTTTGGTCCTTGCCGTCGACCTTGATCAGCGTGCCCGGCGCGCAATGCGGGAAGGCCGTGGTCATGGCGACCGGGCAGAGCAGCGCATCCCAGTTTTCGAAGAACTGTTCCCAGGCGAGAATGGATTTGTCGCGGTGGGCGAGAGCTTCGAACCAGCGCGAGACTGACGTCGGCTGCTCCAGCGGTTCGGGCTGCGCGGCTTCCATCATCATGCCGATCAGCGCGCCGCCTTGCGCAAGATCGTCGTGCAGATCGAGCTTGGGCAGATTCGCTTCCTCGACGATCGCGCCTGCCAATTGCAGCTGGTTTGCCAGATTTTCGACCGCGGCGCTGATGTCGCCGGCCACCAGGAAACCGGGGAAGGACGGTGCGAAGGCGATGCGCAGTGCCTTGAGGTCGAGCTTAGGCATGGCCTCGACAGGCACCGGCGCCAGATTGGTGTCGCGTCCGTCCGGCCCGGCGATGATCCGATAGATCAACGACAGATCGTCCACGCTACGTGCCAGCGGTCCGAGGCAGGACATCAGCCGCACGCTGCGCGCCGCACCACCCGGATCGGGGAAGGCGCCGGCCAGCGAGATGCGATGTTCCGTTGGTTTCAAGCCATAGACACCGCAGAAGGCGGCGGGCAGGCGGATCGAATCCTGCATGTCGGTGCCGACATCGAATGGCGTCATCCCGGCCGCGACCGCCGCTGCAGCACCGCCGCTGGAGCCGCCCGCGGTGCGCTCAAGGTTCCAGGGATTGTTGGTGCGGCCGAACAGCGGATTGTTCGACTGCCAGTCGGACAGCAGGGTCGCGACATTGGTCTTGGCCATCAGCACACCGCCAGCCGCTTTAAGCCTGGCAACGACCGGGCTGTCGTGTTTGGCGACATAGTCGGCGAAGGGCGGGAAACCGACCGTGGTTTTCATGCCACCGGTTTCGTGCGTGTCCTTCAGCGTGAAGGGAACGCCGTGCAGCGGTCCGGGCGTGGCGCCGCGTGCGAGTGTCGCGTCGGCCTGTCCAGCGCCTTCGTACGCGCCTTCCCTGTCGAGCAAGATGACGGCGTTAACGCCATCGTTGTGCCGGTCGATCTGCGCCAGATGGGCGTCGAGCGCTTCGACGGCGGAGATTTTGCGACGGGCGATGGCGGTGGCGAGATCGGTGGTTGAGGAGAAGGCGAGGTCCATGATCATGCTCCGGCTTGGCCGCACTTGCCCAATCAAGATGGCGGGCGGCGGCGCGACTTCAAGCGGAGTTGAGCATCGGAAGATTAGCCGCGTTTGATTGGAATTGCGCCAGCGAGGTCGGCGTTCTACGTCGGCCCCCCCTCTGTCCTGCCGGACATCTCCCCCTCAAGTGGGGAGATCAGATGTCATGACGGCTTTCGCCCAATCTCAGACGTTGAAAGAATGGCGCGGTAAGCGAAACTGCCAATCTCCCCACTTGAGGGGGAGATGTCCGGCAGGACAGAGGGGGGCGCTGTCCCGCGGCGTCGCCGCAATTTGCGATTAGACTGCCAGTGCCAGTCTGGCCGATGCCGGCGCGAACGGCCGAATGCTGATCCCATCCGTAGTCATAGTGACGAAGCTCGATGGCGGGATCGCCTGCCAGTCGCCGCCTTCGCGATCAAACGGCTCGGAGACGATGCAGCGGCCGCCCCTGCGCAAGACGGAAGTGTAGAGCGTCGGCGCGTGGGCGTCGCTGGCGTAGCGCACCGCGTGCAGCGCCTGCCCGTCCGAGAAGGCGGCAGTCAGTTTCAGCGCCGGTTCGAGGCCGGCCCGGCGCGAGGCTTCGAGCACGCGACTGGTCGCGCGCGACACGGCACCTTGCGGGTCGCCAGCCAACCCCTCGTCGATCATCAGCAGAAAAAACAGTTCGGAATCGGTGGTGCCTTCGCGCTGGTCGAAGACGGCGTCGGACAGCGAATTCTCAAGCGCCCGGCGGATTTTCTCGAAGCCGCCGATCTGGCCGTTGTGCATGAACGACCAGGGACCGGAGATGAAAGGATGGCAGTTCATGCGGCTGGTGGCGCCGCCGGTCGAGGCCCGCACATGGGCGAGGAAGAGGCCGGATTTGATCTGCCGGCACAGGCTCTTCAGATTGGGATCGGACCAGGCCGGCAGGATATCGCGGTAGAGACCAGGCTCGGGCCGGTCGCCATACCAGGCAAGGCCAAAACCGTCGCCATTGGTCGGCGACTTTGCTTCCTGGGCGCAATGGCTCTGAGCGATCAGCGAGTGACAGGGCGCGGTCAGAATGTCTTCGAGAAAGACCGCTTCACCGAGATAGGCCGCCCACCGGCACATCGCTTCTGTCGTCCTCTAGGCGCGATCCGGAAGAGCCATGGGCTCCTTGGTCGCGTGTGTGCCTCTGTTGTGCGTCCGCTCGTAAAGCTCGCGGACGATTCGGCTGGCGGTAGTCTCAAACAGAAACGGCAAGAAAGCGTGAATGAGTGCGGCGCCCGCCGCCATCAGCAAACGCGAGGAGAACCAGGCGGCAAAACCCATATGGCCGAAATAGGTTTCGCCAACCTTGGCCGGATGAGACGTGAAGATCCTTGCGAGCGACATTGAGGTCCCCTTCAGCGCTTGCGTTCCGATAGTGAGTATCCTGACACGCTTCGCCGGTTCATCGGTCTCAAAATATCCTTGTATATTGCCGCTCCATGGGACATTTATCCCAATATGGCGCTGGATATCGACGAAATAGACCGAAAACTGCTTGCCGAATTGCAACGCGACGGCACCTTGTCGGTCGACCAGCTGTCGGAACGCGTGGCGCTGTCGCGCAATGCCTGCTGGCGTCGCGTCAAGCGGCTGGAGGAGGATGGCGTCATCACCGGCCGCGTGGCGCTGGTCGATGCCGAAAAGCTCGGGCTTGGCCTGTCGGTGTTCATCCTGATCCGCACGTCCAACCATGATCCGGACTGGCTGCAGAAATTCCGGGCGGCGGTGACCGGTTTTCCCGAGATCACCGGCGTTTACCGGATGTCCGGCGACCTCGACTATGTCTTGCGTGCCCGCGTTGCCGACGTGAAGGCCTATGACCGGCTCTATCAGCGGCTGATCGCCAAGGTCGCGTTGTCGGACGTTTCCGCCTCCTTCGTGATGGAGGAGATCAAGGAGACGACGGTGGTTCCGATGGAACTGCGCTGAGATGTGCTCGGGTCATAGTGATGCCTGAAAGAAAGCCGTTGATAGCGGTGTGGGCGAATTGACCGAATCGGCAATCGCGCCGATAGGATCGATTTTATGCGCGCAGCCCTCCAAAACTCCTCCGTCATCGGTCCGACTGTCGGCTTCGTCAGATTGCCGCACGCTGAAGGACTACCCCTCCCCGCCTATGAAAGCACCGGCGCCGCCGGCATGGATCTGCGTGCGGCTGTGCCCGACGACCGGCCGCTGCTGATCCTGCCGGGCAAACGCGCCCTGGTGCCGACCGGGCTGATCCTGGAAATCCCCGAAGGCATGGAAGGCCAGGTGCGGCCACGCTCCGGCCTTGCTTTCAAACACGGCCTCACCGTCCTCAATTCGCCCGGCACGGTCGACAGCGACTATCGCGGCGAGGTGAAGGTGCTGCTGATCAATCTCGGCGACGAGGATTTTGCGGTGACGCGCGGCATGCGCATCGCCCAGATCGTTTTCGCTGTTGTAACGCAGGCGGCCGTCGAAGAGCGTTCGCTCGCCGGCGGCACAGCGCGGGGCTCGGGCGGGTTCGGATCGACCGGCACCGCCTGATGCCAATACCCAAACTTGTGATCTTCGACTGCGACGGCATTCTGGTCGACACGGAGAACTTGGCCAACCGGCGCCTTGCCGAATGGCTGAGCGCGGCCGGCTATCCGACAAACTTCGAATATTGCCGCAAGAATTTCTCCGGCCGCAGCATGCTCTCGGTGCAGAAGGAAATCGAGGAGACGACCGACGTTCGGCTCGGCGCCGATTTCGTCGATCGCTGGAACGCCGGCCTGCCGGACCTGTTTTCTCATGGCGTCGAGGCGATTCCCTATGTGCGGGAGTTCATCGAGGCGGTCCGCGCGGCCGGCATCCCCTATTGCGTCGCCACCTCGGCCAGGATTTCGAAGATGCACATCACGCTCGGCCAGACCGGGCTGTTGCCGCTGTTCGAACACGCGATGTTTTCCTCGACCATGGTCGGACGCGGCAAACCGTTCCCGGACCTGTTCCTGCATGCGGCCAAGACCATGGGCTTCGCGCCCGCCGACTGCATCGTCATCGAGGACAGCGTCGCCGGCACACAAGCCGGCATAGCCGCCGGCATGCGGGTGTTCTCCTATCACGGCGACCCCTATTCCGACCGCGATGGCCTGATCCAGGCCGGCGGCATCCTGTTCGACGACATGCGCGAACTGGCGGGGCTGGTGCCGATCCACTGATTGCCCGGGTTTGAAGGGCGAGCTGTACGGTTCTACAAGCTATGCTAGCTTTGCGGGTGCTTGCGGCCGGGGACGACAATCAGCATGTCAGGATTTTTGCATCGCCTCGCCTTTGCCTGCCTGCTGCTGCCATTGCTGTGGGGCACGGCTGGCGCTGAACACGCCGCCAATCCGGACCTCGGCAAATCCATCGTTGGCCACGCCGATACCACCTATGCCGATCTTGTCCGGATGTTCATCCCGGATTTGACGGCGAAGGATGATTATTTTGTCGGCTCCTCGCCGATCGAGATGCGGCACATCGCCGGCCCCGACAATGACACCTCGCCGCCGGAAGCAACCAGCGTTTTCAGCGCCGCCCTATTTGCGATAAAGGCCAACGGCAAGGACCGGTTGGCCATGCTGGTCGATCTCGGCGAGTCACCCGACAGCGCCGAGGGCTATGCCGTGCTGGCGCTTTACGATCTCACCGGCAAACCGAAACTGCTCGATGCAGTCAATGTGGCGACCGACCGCTTCACCTTCTTTCGCAGCTCCGGCAAACTCTCCCTGGGCGCAGATGACGATGCCTTGATGATCTCCAGCACGCATTTCAATTCGAACCAGGGTTATCTGTCGACACCGGTCATTCTGGTGCGTAGCGACCGTTTCGAACTGATCGACATCATCTACACGCTCGACGAAAATGTCTGTGCCTACAAACGCTCGCAGAACCTGGCTTTCCAGTCGCTGGACGACGGCCAACCCTATGCGGCGATCAAGGCCACCATAACCGACAAGACCGAGCCGAACGAAGAGGATTGTGATGAGCCGCCCCCACAGGCCGCCTCCGCCGACATTTCCGTGACCTACCACTGGGACAAAACGGCGGCGCGCTACGTCGCGGATTCCGACGCGTTCGAGAAATTGGCAGCAGAGAACGAGAAACGCTTCTGAACCAAGCGCATTCGTTTGCCCGGCCGGAGACAGCGCGATAGCATCCGCCCCGACATTCATGATGGGGAGCATTCATGGACAAGGGCAAGATCTTTCGCGACCTGCACGCCTCGACCTTCGTCATGCCCAATCCCTGGGATCCGGGCACGACCAAGTTGCTCGGTTCCTTCGGTTTCAAGGCGCTGGCGACGACCAGCGCCGGCTTTGCCTTTTCGCGCGGCCTGCCGGACGGCGCCGTGACCTTCGAGCAGATGATCCACCATTGCCGCGAGGTGACGGCGGCGACCGACCTGCCGGTCTCGGCCGACCTCGAGAAAGGCAAGGGCGACAGCGCCGAGCAGGCCGCCGAAACCATCTTCGCGGCGGAAGCGGCCGGCCTTGCCGGCTGCTCGATCGAGGACCACACTGGCGACCCCGACAAGCCGATCTATGATTTCGCGCATGCGGTCGAGCGCGTCGCGGCGGCGGTGGAGGCGGCGCGGGCGCTGAAACGCGATTTCGTGTTCACGGCGCGGGCCGAGAATTTCTTGTGGGGCAAGTCCGATCTCGACGACACCATCAAGCGGCTGCAGGCCTTCGAGAAGGCCGGTGCCGACGTGCTCTATGCGCCTGGGATCGGCGATGTCGAGATGGTGCGCACGGTCTGCTCGGCGGTCGGCAAGCCGGTCAACGTCATGGCGAAACCGGGTTTCACCATCGCCGATCTTTCGATGGCTGGTGTGAAGCGCATTTCGCTCGGCCCATGGCTGACCAACTTCGCCTACGGCATGCTGGAGACGGCGGCGCGCGAAATCCAGCAGGACGGCACGTTCGGTTTCACCCGCGCCGCCATGCCGTTCGGCAAGTTGCAGGCGCTGTTCGGCAAATCCCCGGGTTAAAGCAATTCCAGGAAAAGTGTGACACGGTTTTCCCGGGAAAAGCGCATCGCGCTTTCCCTAGGGAATTGCGCAAAACAAAGGCCTCAGCGGCGGCTTTCGCGCGCCGAAACCGCCTTGTGCAGATGCACCATCATGGCGGCGGCGAAGAGTGGCGTCACCAGATTGAGCAGCGGCACGGCAAGGAAAGCCGCGATGACCAGCCCGGCGAGGAAGACCGTGCCGGCATACTGCCGGCGCAAGGCCCTGGCTTCGTCCTCCGGGCGAAAGCGCATGGCGGCGAATTCGAAGAATTCGCGGCCGAGCAAATAGCCGTTGACGATGAAGAAGGCGGCGATGTTGATGCCCGGCACCAGCAGCAGCATGAGCGCCAAGATGTTGCCTGCTATAACGACGCCGAGGAACTTTATCGCCAGCACCATCGAGCGCAGCGCCGGCATGGCACGGCCGGGCGGGTCGCGTGGATAGTCGGTGCGCTCGACCACTTCGGCGACATCGTCGAGGAACAGGCCGGCGATCACCGCCGTGACCGGCGCAACAAGCAGCGCCATGCCGAAGGCAAGCGCGATTGCCGCGATGATGCCGCCCAGCCAGCCGGCCCATGACGGTATGCCGGGCAACAAGGTCTGGAGCCACGGCAGGGCCAGCCACTCGACAAGGCTGGTCAGGCCGAACCACAAGGCAACCAGCGCCAGCACGGTCAGGCCCAGCGTCTTGAAGAACACGGCACGAAACGGCGGCGAGAGCAGCTCGAAGGCCGCAGTGCGGGCAGCGTCGAAAATCACCGTGCTTCAACCCCAGGTCAGCGGACAGCGCCGTAAAGGCGGACGCTCACGAGATAGGCAGCGCGGCTCTTGAGCACAAGCACGTATCGCTATCGGGCAAAGGCAGGTTTCCTGACCGGAATGGTCATGGCCGCGACACCTGCAACGACGCAGGCCATGCCGAGCCACACGGTTGGCCCCAGGCTTTCGCCGAGGAAGACGGCGCCGATGCCGACGCCAATCGGCACGCGCAGATAGGCCTGCGACGTCGTGCCGACCGAACCCAGCGTGTGGATGAGGCGGAAATAGATAACGAAGGCGATCGCCGTCGAGAACGCCGACAGGCCAAGCAGGGCTAGGATCGATGCGGTCGAGGGCGTCAACGTCCAGGGCTGATCGACCACCAGGCTGAGCGGCACCAGCATGACCGCACCGCACAGCATCGAGCCGGCCGCCGGTAGCATCGGATCGAGGCCCTTGAAGCCACGGCCGAAGATCGCGGCAGCGGCGTAGCAGATCGTTGCGACGACGATGGCGACCTGCGCCCACAGTTCGTGACCGATGCCACCCAGCGCCTCGGTGCCGACAATGAGGCAGATGCCGGCTATGCCGGCGCCGACACCGATCAGCTTGCGCACGGTGACCGGCTCATGTCGGGTGATGAGCGCCGTCAGCAGGAAGGTGAAAATCGGCGAGGTGGAATTGAGGATGGTGGCCAGGCCGGCATCGACCGAGCGCTCGGCCGCGGCGATCAGCGTGAACGGTATGACGCTGTTGAGGCAGGCCTGGAAGGCGAAACGGCGCCAGGTGGCCGCGTCGCGCGGCATGGCAAGCCCACGCCAGCGGATGATGGCGAACAGGATGCCGCCGGCGATCAAGGTGCGGGCGGCGATGAAGGTGACCGGCGGGATCGTCTCGACGCCGATCTTGATGAAGGTGTAGGAAGCGCCCCACAGCACGGCCAGCACGCCGAGCAACGCCAGGTCGGTTGTCGTGTCGTTCTTTGCGGACATGGGCTTACCGTCTTCGGATGCGGTCGGTCGGGCCTGACTTGTAGGCAACGCCGCGAAGAAATGCTTCGTCCACGGTCGAATTGTCGTAGCGCCTGGCTGCTGCCATCACACGGGCGACGACAGAAAATCGGTTGCCAATTTTCGGGGTCATGCTGTAGACCCGCCCGAGCGTGGCAAGAAGCCGGCTCGGGTTTTTGGCGGAGACATTGATGCCGGATTATGACGTGCTTTGCATCGGCAATGCCATTGTCGACATCATCGCCCAGTGCGAGGAGGAATTCCTCGAGACCAACGGCATCATCAAGGGCGCGATGAACCTCATCGACACGCAGCGCGCCGAACTGCTTTACAGCCGCATGGGCCCGGCGATCGAGGCCTCCGGCGGCAGCGCCGGCAACACGGCGGCCGGGGTCGCCTCCTTCGGCGGACGCGCCGCCTTCTTCGGCAAGGTTTCCAACGATGCGCTGGGCGATATCTATGCGCATGACATCCATGCCCAGGGTGTCGCCTTCGACACCAAACCGCTCAAGGGCGAACCGCCGACGGCGCGCTCGATGATTTTCGTCACGCCCGACGGCGAGCGTTCGATGAACACCTATCTCGGTGCCGCCGTCGAACTCGGCCCGGAGGATGTCGAGGCCGACAAGGCCTCCGGCGCCAAAGTCACCTATTTCGAAGGCTACCTCTGGGATCCGCCACGCGCCAAGGAGGCGATCCGGCAGACGGCGAAGCTGGCGCACGCGGCGGGCCGCGAGGTTTCGATGACGCTGTCGGATTCGTTCTGCGTCGACCGCTACCGCGACGAGTTCCTCGACCTGATGCGCTCGGGCACCGTCGACATCGTCTTTGCCAACAGCCACGAAATCAAGTCGCTCTACCAGACATCGTCCTTCGACGAGGCGCTGGCCAAGATCCGCAAGGACTGCAGAATGGCCGCCGTGACGCGGTCCGAAAAAGGCTCGGTCATCGTGCGCGGCGACGAGACCGTGGTCATCCAGGCGACCGCGATCCGGGAACTGGTCGATACGACCGGCGCCGGCGACCTCTACGCCGCCGGTTTCCTGCACGGCTACACGCAAGGCCGCGACCTCAAGACCTGCGGCGACCTCGGCTCGCTGGCCGCCGGCCTGGTGATCCAGCAGATCGGCCCAAGGCCGAGGCAGAATCTGCGCCGCGAGGCGGAACTGGCTGGGTTGCTGTAGGGACAACTGCCGATCTCCCCCCTCGTGGGGGAGATGGCCGGCAGGCCAGAGGGGGGCGCTGTCCCGCCGGCATTTCCAATGTTTACCTCATGGCTTCAGGGCGCGGCGCAAGCATCGCTACGCAGTGATCCTTCGCGCCCCCCTCTGCCCTGCCGGGCATCTCCCCCACGAGGGGCCTGTTGCGTAATTCGCTGGTTGTGATTCTCTGAGATTGACGCTCGGAGGGAATCACGATGGCAGTGAAGCAGACGGGTCAGTTGAGCTTGGCGGAAGCCTTTCTGGGCGGCAAGTTGGCAGGCGGTTCTTCGCCACTCGATCGATTGTCAGGTCTGGTGAAGTGGTACCGCTTCGAGAAGCTACTCAACCCGCTGCGCGATGGTGGACCGGGTCGGGCTGCCTGGCCACCGTTGATCCTGTTCAAGGCGCTTTTGCTTCAATCTC